>NZ_JBEZDC010000012.1:186631-232364 GCF_040647935.1 Micromonospora sp. NPDC049204
GGGTCCTGCTTCCGGGGGGGGTCTCTCCCGGCGGGCGCCGCCCCGCGCCGCGGCCCCCCGCGCCCGGTGTCGGGTGCTGGTGCGGTCAGCCCGCGTGCTTGCGGCGGGCGGCGGCGCGGCCCCGCTGCTGCTGGTCGAGCACGACCTTGCGGATGCGCACCGCGGTCGGGGTGACCTCGACGCACTCGTCCTCGCGGCAGAACTCCAGAGCCTGCTCCAGCGAGAGCTTGCGCGGCGGGATCAGCTTCTCCGTCTCGTCGGACGTCGACGCCCGCATGTTGGTGAGCTTCTTCTCCTTGGTGATGTTGACGTCCATGTCGTCGGAGCGGGAATTCTCCCCGACGATCATGCCCTCGTAGACCTCGGTGGTGGGGTCGACGAAGAGCTGGCCGCGCTCCTGAAGGTTGATCATCGCGAAGGCGGTGACCGCGCCGGAGCGGTCGGCGACCAGCGAACCGTTGTTGCGGGTACGCAGCTCGCCGAACCACGGCTCGTACGACTCGAAGACGTGGTGCAGGATGCCGGTGCCCCGGGTGTCGGTGAGGAACTCGGTGCGGAAGCCGATCAGGCCGCGCGCCGGGACCAGCCACTCCATCCGGATCCAGCCGGTGCCATGGTTGACCAGCTGCTCCATCCGGCCCTTGCGGGTGGCGAGGAGCTGGGTGATCGCGCCCAGGTATTCCTCCGGGGCGTCGATGGTCAGCCGCTCGACCGGCTCGCAGGTCTTGCCGTCGATCTCCTTGGTCACGACCTGCGGCTTGCCGACGGTCAGCTCGTAGCTCTCCCGGCGCATCTGCTCGACCAGGATGGCCAGCGCCAGCTCACCACGGCCCTGCACCTCCCAGGCGTCCGGCCGCTCGGTGGGCAGGACCCGCAGGGACACGTTGCCGATCAGCTCCTTGTCGAGCCGGTCCTTGACCATCCGGGCGGTGACCTTGGAGCCCTTGACCCGGCCGACCAGCGGTGAGGTGTTGGTGCCGATGGTCATCGAGATGGCCGGCTCGTCGACGGTGATCAGCGGCAGCGCGACCGGGTTCTCGACGTCGGCGAGCGTCTCGCCGATCATGATCTCCGGGATGCCGGCGACGGCGATGATGTCGCCCGGGCCGGCGGTCTCGGCCGGCTTACGCTCCAGGCCCTCGGTCATCAGCATCTCGGAGATGCGGACCCGCTGGGTGCTGCCGTCGGTGCGGCACCAGGCCACCGTCTGGCCCTTGCTGATGGTGCCCTGGCGGACCCGGCACAGCGCGAGCCGGCCGAGGAACGGGGAGGCGTCGAGGTTGGTGACGTGCGCCTGCAGGGGAGCGCCATCCTCGTACGCGGGTGCCGGGATGGTGTCCAGCAGGGTGCGGAACAGCGGCTCCAGGGAGGTGCTGTCGTCCGGCACCGAACCGTCGGCGGGCTGGGTCAGCGAGGCGATGCCGTCGCGGGCGCAGGCGTAGACGATCGGGAAGTCGATCTGCTCCTCGTCGGCGTCCAGGTCGAGGAAGAGCTCGTAGGTGTCGTCCACGACCTCCTTGATCCGGGCGTCCGGACGGTCCACCTTGTTGATCACCAGGATGATCGGCATGCGGGCCCGCAGCGCCTTGCGCAGCACGAAGCGGGTCTGCGGCAGTGGGCCCTCGCTGGCGTCGACGAGCAGCACCACACCGTCGACCATGGTCAGGCCGCGCTCGACCTCGCCACCGAAGTCGGCGTGGCCGGGAGTGTCGATGATGTTGATGGTGACCGGGTCGGAGCCGTCCGCCGGCAGGTAGTGCACGCCGGTGTTCTTGGCCAGGATCGTGATGCCCTTTTCCCGCTCCAGGTCCCCGGAGTCCATCACCCGCTCGGTGTTCTCGCCGCGTGCGCCGTACGCGCCGGCCTGCCGCAACATGGCGTCGACCAGGGTGGTCTTGCCGTGGTCGACGTGAGCGATGATGGCGACGTTGCGGAGGTCGGTGCGAAGCTGCATACCCTCTATCCTTCCGCCTGCGCTCGCGCAGGCCGCGTCGGGGTCACCCCCAGGTGCCCCTGATCTATGGTGAAACTGCTGTCCGGGTGGTTCCCCCGGCTGGCATGCTGACTCCCGTGTTCCGGGGGCCTGAGTGCACGACCTGCTGACCTGGGTGCAGAGTCTGCCCGCCCTCTGGATCTACCTGGTCGCCGCGCTGATCGTGGCGGGCGAGACCGCGGTGATCTTCGGCCTGCTCGTGCCGGGTGAGGCTACCCTGCTGCTCGTCGGCTTCCTCACCTACAACGGTACCTTGCGGCTCGGACCGGCGTTGCTCGCGATGATCGTCGCGGCGGTCGTCGGTGACGGACTGGCCTTCCGCGCCGGACGGCGCTACGGGCCCCGGCTGCGCGCCGGGCTGGGCCACCGGGTCGGTCCCGAGCGGTGGGCCAGGGCCGATGCCATGCTCGCCCGGCTCGGTGGGCGGGGTGTGTTCGCGGCCCGCTGGGTGGCCTTCGCCCGCACCCTGGTGCCCCGGTTGGCCGGTGCGGCCGGCATGCCGTACCGGCGGTTCGCCCCGTGGAACCTTGCCGGGGTGGCGACCTGGGTGGGCGGCTCGGTCCTGCTCGGTCACCTCGCGGGTGAGTCGTACGACACGGTCTCCCGGCTGCTCGGCCGGGCCACCGGTGTGGCGCTGCTGCTGCTGGCCGGCCTGCTGGGCGTCGTGCTGGTCGGCCGGTGGCTGGGTCGCAATCCCGACCCGGTCCGCGCGCTGCTGTCCCGGGCCGGCGCGCTACCCCCGGTGCGGTGGCTCACCGCGCGCTACGGGGTGCTGTTCTTCCTGGTGGCCATGCGGATCGGGCCGGCCTGGACGCTGCTGCTCAATCTGGCCGCCGGGCTCCTGCTGCTCTTCGCCGCCGGGCTCGCCATCGCCGGCCTGCTCGCCGTGGTGATCCGCAACAGTGGGTTGGCCGCGCTCGACGACGCCATCGCGGGGTGGTTCGCCGCCCGGCGTACCCCGGACGCCGCCGAGGCCACGATGGTCGTGGTGTCGGCGATGCGAGGTTCGGTTCTGATCACCCTGGTGGGGTTGGTGGCGGCGGTGCTGGCGTGGCGTAGCCGACCATGGCGGGCGGACCTGCTCAGCGTGGTCGGCACGGTCGGTGCGTTCGTGCCGCTTGTGGTGCTGGCGGTGGCCGCCGAGGTGACTGGTGCGCACGGCGCCACAGCCGACGGCGGCGACGTGGCCGCGCTCTCGACCCAGAACGCCGTCGCCGCGGCGAGCTTCTGCACCCTGGCCTGGCTGGTGTCGCGCAGTGCCCGCTGGCCGGCGGCGGTGGCCGCGTGGACGACCGCCGCCGCGGGGGTGCTCGGAATCGGCGGTGCACGGCTCTACCTCGGCCTGGACACGGCGAGCGGGACCGCCGCGGCGGTGCTGCTCGGGGTCCTCTGGACCGTGGTGTTCATGGTCGCCTGGGCCACCCGGGACCGGGCCGTCGGTGATCTCGAACAGCCGGACGACCAGGTGCGCACGCCGTCGCAGGGGCATCGCCGCCCGGTGGAACCTTGTTAGGGTGCGACCACTGTCACACGGGGAGGCATGGAAATGGTTCGATGGACAAAACGGCTGGGCGCTGCCGCGCTCGCCGGGCTGCTGTTGTCGAGCGTGCTGGTCGGGTGCGCCGGCGAGGGGGAGAGCCCGCAGGACCAGACCGCTCCGGTCGCGCTCGCCGACACGCCGTTGGAGACCCCCACCGACGAGGCCAGTGCGGAGCCGAGCCCCTCGGTGAGCACCGTGGAGTCACTGGGGGCCGCGCCGAGCCGTCGCGCGTCGCCATCGCCGACCGCGAAGCCGAAGAAGAAGCCGACCCGCACGGCCCCGAAGCCGCTTGCGGTGGCGAAACCGCCCACCGAGACCGTGGTCCCGCCGGCGCCGCCGAAGCCGGCGCCCAGCTCCTGCAAGCCGACCTACCGGGGCACGGAGGTGGCCCAGGCCGAGGTGAAGGCGGCGCTGACCGAGGCGGCCGGCCGTTCCTACTGGCCGGTCTCCGCGCCGGGCATCAAGATTCCACTCGACCTGCTCAAGGCCACCGCCTGGCAGGAGAGCGGCTGGCAGTCCAACATCTACGCCTGCGACGGCGGCGTGGGGTTGATGCAGGTGATGCCGGGCACCGCGACCTGGATGAACCAGCGGTTCGAGCAGAGCTACGAGATCGACGACTACGGGGACAACGCCGCCCTGGGGGCCACCTACCTGGCCTGGGTCACGAAGTACATCGGCGACATGTACTTCGAGTCCGACTTCCGCCTCGACCCGGGACTGTGCGGTGCCGAGCTGAATTCCTGCCTGCTCAACGCGGTCATCGCCGCGTACAACGCCGGGCACGGTGCGGTGGCGCAGGAGGGCGAACCCCTGGTCATCCCCAACCCGTCGTACGTGCGCAACGTGCGGGCGCTGATGACCGAGTGCGTCTGCCTGGGCTACTGATCTCGACGGGGCCGTGCCGGTGTCGCCACGGCCCCGCGGGTGTCGGTCAGTCGCGGGCGGCGACCGGCTCCGGCGACGCCGGGCTGTCCGCCGGGTGCTCCGGGGTGATCCGTCCGGGCCACCAGAAGCGGTCTCCGAGCAGGAACGCCAGCGCCGGCACGAGGACGGTGCGCACCAGCAGGGTGTCGAGCAGCACGCCGATGCAGACGATGATGCCGATCTGGGTCAGCGTGATCAGTGGCAGCACGCCGAGCACGGCGAAGACCGCGGCGAGCAGCACACCGGCGCTGGTGATCACCCCGCCGGTGACCCGCAGGGCGGAGAGCATCCCGTCGCGGGTGCCCGCGCCGCGCGCGTCCTCCCGGGCACGGGTGACCAGGAAGATGTTGTAGTCCACCCCGAGCGCCACCAGGAACACGAAGGCGAGCAGCAGCACACCGCTGTCCAGTGCGGGGAAGCCCAGCACGTGGTCGAAGAGCAGCCACGCCGCGCCGAGGCTGGCGAAGAACGACGCGATCACGGTGAGCACCAGCAGCAGCGGGGCCAGCAGGCCGCGGAGCAGCAGCACGAGCACGGCGCCGACGAGCAGCAGGATGATCGGCAGGATCAGTCGCAGGTCGCGGTCGTTGGCCTCGTCGGAGTCGTACGTGGCGGCCACCGAGCCACCGACGATCGCCCCGGACGGCGCGTCGCCGCCGGCCGCGGCCGGAGGCGCGGAACCGGGAACGGCGGCAACCGCAGCGCGCAGCGCCTCGACGGCGCGGTCGGAGGCGGTGGTGCCGGGTTCGGCGTCCAGGACGACGTCGACCTGGGCGACGGTGTCCCCGGCGTCGCCGGGGCGTGCCGAGGCGACCCCGGGCACGGCGGTGGCGGCCTCGGTGACCGCCCGCGCCGCCGCCGGGTTGGTGAGCACGGCCACCGGCTGGGTGCTGCCGGCGGGGAACGCACGGGCGAGGGTCTGCGCCCCGGTCACCGCCTCGGGCTCCGCCCGGAACTGCTCGGTCTCGGACAGGCCGGTGCGGATCCCGAGCCCGCCCAGCGCCAGGCCACCGAGCAGCAGGGTGGCCAGCACCGCGACCACCACCGGGCGGCGTTGCACGGCGGTGCCGAGCCGGCCCCAGAGCCGTCCCTCGCGGGCCGGGCCACCGACGCGGGGTACGAACGGCCAGAACAGGCCGCGACCGAGGAGCACCAGCACGGCGGGGAGCACGAACAGCGCCGAGAGCATGGCGAAGACCACACCGGTGGCGCAGGCCACGGCGAGTGCCCGGTTGGTCTCCTGCTCGCTGAGCAGCAGGGTGAGGACGCCGAGCACCACGGTGCCGCCGCTGGCGAGGATGGGCTCGGCGGTACGGCGCAACGCGGCGCGCATCGCCGCGTACCGGTCCTGCTCGCGCCCCAACTCCTCGCGGTAGCGGGCGATGAGCAGCAGCGCGTAGTCGGTGGCGGCGCCGAAGACCAGCACGCTGGCGATGCCGGTGACCTGGCCCGGCTGGAGGTTGATGCCGACGGCCGGGACGATGGCGTCGACCGCGCGCAGGGTGAGCTGCTCGGTCGCGGCGACCACGACCAGGGGCACCACCCACAGGAACGGACTGCGGTAGGTGATCAGCAACAGCAGCGCCACCACGGCGGCGGTCACCGCGAGCAGGGTGACGTCCGCACCGTCGAACACCGAGGACAGGTCGGCGGTGAAGGCCGGGGCACCGGTCACCTCGGCGGTCAGCCCGCCGGGCAGGTCGGCCAGCGCGGCGCGCAGCTTCTCGACCGTGTCGGTGACCTCGTCCTGACCGCCGGCGGTGTCGACCGGCACGGCGACCAGCGCGACCGCCCCGTCCGGGGAGAGCTGCGGGGGACTGACCCGCCCATCCACCGCGAAGCGGCCCAGGTCGCCGGCGCGGGCGGTGACGGTGGCGCGGTCGGCCTCGCTCAGCGCGCCGCCGTCACCTCGGCTCACCACCACGATGGCCGGTTGGACCTCGCTGGACGGCAGCTGCTCCTGCAGGCGCTCCACCTGGGTCGACTGCCACTGCGCGGACAGGCCGGTGGCGGAGACCGGTGCCGGGTTGTCCGGTCGGGGCGTTCCGAAGACGACCGCGCCGACGACGATCGCCGCGGCCACGGTGAGCCAGGCGGCCAGCCGACCGCGCGCGACCCTGGTGAACACAGACATCAGATGACCCCAAAAGTCCTTCGGCAGGCAAGTATCTTGATAGCCGAGATTATCCGGGGCTGTTCTATGCTGCAACCCGGGAGACCGACGACGGGAAGAGCGACGCGAGGTGGCGACTCACGGCATGTACCGGCGGCGCGACACGCGCCGCGAGCAGCTGGTCGCGGAGATCACCAACAACCTCCGGCGGTACGCGGTGGACGCCCAGCAGGTCGGCCACGCCTTCGCCAACCTGCACGGTCTCAACCCGACCGACCTCCAGGCCCTGATCGCGGTGATGGACGCCGAGCTGGTCGGTGACCCGATCACCCCCGGCCGCCTCGGCGAGCAGCTCAACCTCTCCTCCGGCTCGGTCACCGCCCTGATCGACCGGCTGGAGCGGGCCGGCCACATCCGTCGGGACCGGGACACCGTCGACCGGCGCAAGGTGCTGCTGCACTACGCCGACCAGGGAGCGGCCCTCGCCATGCGGTTCTTCCAGCCGCTGGGCGCGCGTACCGACACGGTGATGGCCCGCTTCGACGACGACGAGCTGGAGGTCGTGCACCGGTTCATGGCGGAGATGAGCGAGTCGCTGCGGGGGCACCGGGACGCGGTGCGCGCCGCCCGGCCCGGATCGCCCCGCCCGACGACGGGCTGAGCCGTGCCGGACCGGCTGGTCACCCGCCTCACCGCCGCCGCGCTGCGGTTGCCACCGATCCGTCCCGCCCCGGTGCGGGTCACCCGCGACATCCCGATCCGGACCCGCGGCGGTGTGGTGCTGCGGACCGATCACTACGCCCCGGCGGCGCGGGACGCCCCGACCGTCCTGATCCGCACCCCGTACGGGCGGGGCGGTCCGCTGCGGCTGCTCGGCCGGGTGCTCGCCGCGCGGGGACGGCACGCGGTGATCCAGGACTGTCGGGGCACCGGAGGGTCCGGCGGCACGTTCGCACCGCTGGTGCACGAGCGCGACGACGGAGTGGACACCCTGGACTGGCTGCGTCGCCAGCCCTGGTGGTCCGGCCAGCTCGGCATGTTCGGGATCAGCTACCAGGGTTTCGCGCAGTGGGCGCTGGCCGCCGACGCCGGCGACGAGTTGCGCGCGATGGTCGCGGTGGTGACCGCCTCGGCCACCCGGGACTCGACGTACGCGGGGGAGTCCTTCGCCCTGGACACCGTGTTGACCTGGGCGGAGCTGCTGCACGCGCAGACCGTGCCGTGGTTGGCCCGGCAGTGGGAGCTCAAGCGGGGCCAGCCCCGGCTCGCCGCCGCGCTGGCGCACCTGCCGCTCGCGGATGCCGACCGGGTGGCCACCGGCGTGACCATCCCGTTCTTCCAGGAGTGGCTGCGCCACCACACCCCGGAGGCGGCGTACTGGCGCGAGCGCGTCTTCGCCGACCGGGTGGCCCGGGTGCGGGCGCCGGTGGTCATGGTGACCGGCTGGCACGACATCTTCCTGCCCGCCCAACTCGACGACCACGCCACGCTGCGCGCCGCCGGCACGCGGCCGCGCCTCGTGATCGGCCCCTGGACGCACGGCAGCCCCGGACTGTTCGTGGCTGCCCTGCGGGAGGGGTTGGCCTGGCTCGACGAGCACCTGACGGCGGCGCCCCCGGCAGGCCGGGGGTCACGCCGCGCCGCGTCCGCCCCGGTCCGGCTGTACGTGGGTGGTCCCGGCGCTGGTTGGCGGGACCTGCCGGACTGGCCACCGCCGACGGTGGAGACCGCCTGGCACCTGCATCCGGGCGGCGAACTGGCGGTACGCCCACCTGTCGCGTCGGCGCCGGACGAGTTCCGGTACGACCCGGCCGACCCCACCCCGTCGCTGGGTGGGCCGCTGCTGGTCGCCAAGCGAGCCGGTCCGGTGGACAACCGGCAGGTCGAGGCCCGCCCCGACGTGCTGACCTACACCAGCGCCCCGCTGACCGGACCGCTCGAGGTGATCGGCCCGGTACGCGCCGAGATCCACATCCGCGCCGAGCTGTCGCACCTGGACGTCTTCGTGCGTCTGTGCGATGTGGACAAGCGCGGTCGATCGTGGAACGTCTGCGACGGTCTGGTGCGGGTGACACCCGAGCGCTTTCCCGCCGACTCGTCCGGGGTGCTGCGGGTCCCGGTGGAGCTCTGGCCGACCGCGTACCGGTTCGCCGCCGGGCACCGGCTGCGGGCGCAGGTCGCCGGTGGCGCCCATCCGCGGTGGGCGCGTAACCCCGGCACCGGGGAACCCCTCGGTACGGCGGTGACGCTGCGTGCCGGTTGGCAGCAGGTGCTGCATGACCCCACGCACCCGTCGGCGCTGCTGCTGCCGATCGTCCACTCAGCCCCGACGGCACCCCCAATCTAAAAAGAACCCGTCTGAGCTGGGCATTCATCGATATTGCGGGCTATGGTTGCGGTAACGCCCGGTGCCGTGCAGCAAGCCGACCGGGATCGCCCGAAGCCCAACATCGCGTACGCGGTGTGACGTCGTCCCGGTCCCCGCCCCATCTGAGAGGGGGACCCCATGACTCGGGCCCCGGCAAACCTATTGGCCCTCCGAAGCCTGCTACTCACTCACCTCGACAACGCCCCCGGCCCTGACGACCTGGACCCGGCGGAGGTCGGCATCGTCGGCGATCCGGCCCACCGCGGTGGCTATCACTGCGGCTCGGACCGGGTGGTCGCCGGCGACTACTCGGTCGTCGAGTCACCCCGGGACCGGACCGGACTGACCCTGGACGCGGCGGCGCTGGACGTCGGCCAGTTCGAGGTCCGCTCCGGCGGTCGGACGCACACCATGGCCAGCTTCTCGCTCTGGTGCGTGGCCCAGTGCGCCGCGAACGCGGCCGACACCCGGGACATCCGCGAGATCATCTACAGCCCCGACGGCAGCACCGTGAAGCGGTGGGACCGCCTCGGTAAGCGCAGCACCGGCGACAGCTCGCACCGCTGGCACACCCACTTCAGCTTCTTCCGTGACGCCATCAAGGCCGGCCGCGACCAACGGCCGTTGTTCCGCCGCTACCTCAGTTCCATCGGACTCCTGGAGGACGACGACATGACCCCCGAAGAACACAACTGGCTGGCCACCGTCCACAAGAACCTCACCGTGCTGGACGGTCGCTACCCGATCGGACAGATCTACACCCGGATGGCGGAGGGTCGGGACGACACCGGTGCCCCGGTGACCGGCAACTGGAACCTGCAGGCGATGACGAAGCAGCTCACCGCCCTGCAGACCACGCTCAACGCACTGATGGGGAAGGACTTCACCGACGAGGCGGCGATCATCGAGGGTGTCCTGACCGGGCTGACGCCGGAGGATATCGCCGCGGCAATTCCGCCCACCATCGCCAAACAGGTCGCCGACGAGCTGTCCCGCCGGCTGGTCGCCTGAGCGAGGGGCGGCCCGTCCCCGCCGGGTCGCCCCTCCCTGCCCGTCGCATCCCGCAACAGTTCTTGGGCAACATCCATTGCGCAAGAGCTGTTGCGGATGTCATCCTGGGGGCATGGAGACCCCCGACGTACGCCACGTCACCGACTCGCGGGTGCTGGCCGCCATGGTCCACCCGCTGCGCCGCCGGCTGATGGACGTGCTCAAGGTGCACGGGCCGTCGACCGTCGGCCTGCTCGCCGAGCGCACCGGCCAGGCGCCGGCGAACGTCAGCCACCACCTCAAGGTCCTCGCCGCCGGGGACCTGGTCACCGAGGCTCCCGAGCTGGCCCGCGACCGGCGCGAGCGGTGGTGGCGGCTGGTCACCCGAGGGGTGCGCTGGTCCAACCGCGACTTCGACGCCGACCCGGCCGCCCGAGCGGTCGCCGACGCCGCCACCTCGCTCAACCTGGACCGGCACGTCGCCCTGGCCCGAGCCTGGCACGCCGCCGACGACTCGGCGCACGCCGCCTGGCAGGACGGCCCGTTCTCCACCGACAGGTGGTTGCACCTCACCCCCGACGAACTGCTCGAGCTGAGCCAGGAAGTGGCCGACCTGCTGGCCCGGTGGGCCGACCGGCCGCCGCCCGAGGACGGCCGCGAACGGCAGCCCGTGTTCGTGTTCGCCCACGGCGTTCCGGCGCGACCGTGACCGCCACCACCCGCAGCGACCCGACAGCCGTCCGCCAGGCCGGCGGGCTGCTGCGGCACCGTGACTTCCGGCTGCTCTGGACCGGACAGACGGTCAGCAGCATCGGCAGCAACGTCACCACCGTCGCGCTTCCGCTGGTCGCGGTCGCCGTCCTGGACGCCGGCACCTTCCAGGTGGCGGTGCTCACCGCCGCCGCCTGGCTGCCCTGGCTGCTGATCGGCCTGCCGGCCGGCGCGTGGGTGGACCGGCTGCCCCGCCGGTCGGTGATGGTGGTGTGCGACCTCTTCTGCGCACTGGCCTTCCTCAGCGTCCCACTGGCTGCCCTGCTGGGCCGGCTCACCGTGGGGCACCTACTGGTGGTCGCCCTCAGCGCCGGCGCCGCGCGGGTCTTCTTCGAGACCGCCGACCAGGTGTACCTGCCGGTGCTGCTGCGACCCGAGCAACTGCCGGAGGGCAACGCGAAGCTCCAGGCGACCCAGACCGTCAGCTACGTCGTCGGGCCCGGCCTCGCCGGCCTGATCGCCCAGCTCACCGGTGCCGTTGCCGCGCTGGTGCTGGACGCGTTCACGTTTCTGGCCTCCGCGATCTTCCTGCTGCGGATTCGCACCGTCGAACCACGGGCACGCCGCCGGGCGGACCGATCCCGCTCACTGCGCCGGGACATCGCCGAGGGGCTCCGCTTCGTCACTCGCGACCCGTACCTGCGGGTGCTGACGGTCTTCGGCGCGGCCAGCAACATCGGGTTGACCGGCTACCAGGCCGTTCTGGTGGTCTTCCTGGTCCGGGAGCTTCGACTCGAACCGGGCCTGGTGGGCGCGCTGGTCGGGGTGATGAGCGCCGGAGGGATCATCGGGGCGCTGCTCGCCACCACGCTGGGCCGCCGCTGCGGCACCGCGCGGGCACTGCTGGTCGCCGCGTTGCTCACCGGCCCGCCGGCCCTGCTCATCCCGCTCGCCGCACCGGGCGTCGGGCTGATCTGGCCGGCCCTCGGCGGAGTGCTGATCGGCCTCGGGGTGGCCGTCGGCAACGTGGTCAAGGGTGCCTTCCGGCAGACCTACACGCC
The DNA here is from genome assembly GCF_040647935.1 of Micromonospora sp. NPDC049204. NCBI lineage: Bacteria > Bacillati > Actinomycetota > Actinomycetes > Micromonosporales > Micromonosporaceae > Micromonospora > Micromonospora sp. NPDC049204. The sequence continues at coordinate 198,335 of NZ_JBEZDC010000012.1, forward strand.
GCACCACCTGCTCGGGCGGGTGACGGTGAGCATGCATCTGCTCAACTACGGCACGATCCCGCTGGCGGCCGTGCTCGCTGGAGCCCTCGGCGCGCGCTACGGCGTTGGGACAGCCATATTCGTGATGACCGCCTGGTTGGCGGTCACCCCGTTGATTCTGTTGATCGGGCCGATCCGGAGGCGGCGGGACCTGCCCGCCGCCCCGGCGGCGTCTTGAGTGCGCTGCGACGGCGGCCGGAGACCGGCCGCCGTCACCGGCACGGAGCTACATCGGGCGGACGTTGTCCGCCTGCGGACCCTTCTGCCCCTGGGTCACCTCGAACTCGACCTTCTGGCCCTCGTTGAGCTCCCGGTAGCCGCTCGAGGCGATGGCGGAGTAGTGGACGAACACGTCCGGCCCTCCACCGTCCTGCTCGATGAAACCGAAGCCCTTTTCCGAGTTGAACCACTTAACCGTGCCGGTTGCCATGCATCTCTCCCTGTTCAAAGCGGCTGACCCTCGGCCTCTGGCCGATGATCGCCCGTACCTGTCCGACAGTAACGGGCGAAACCCCAATCCGCTGGCCGAAGTGCCGTAGGTCTTCCTGTGAAGTCGGGTGAACTCTACGTGCGGGCATGTGAAACCTGCCCCGAACACCCGCCGCTGGGGCATGCTTGCGCCGATGAGGGGTGCCGCAGCCGACGTGCTGACCGAGCTGGAGCGCGAGATAGACGCGCCCGGCGCGGGCCTGGACCGGCTCCGGTTGGTGCCCACCCCGTTCGTCCCCGAGGTGCGACTGCACCTGGCCGAGGACGCGATCGTCTACTGGGCTCGGATGGAGGCGGCCGCCGGGCACGCCCTGCCGGCCCCGTACTGGGCGTCCGCCTGGGCCGGCGGCCAGGCCCTGGCCCGCCACCTCCTGGACCACCCGGAACTGGCCGCCGGTCGTCGGGTGCTCGACCTCGCCGCCGGGTCGGGACTGGTGGCCATCGCCGCCGCGCTGGCCGGTGCCGCGGAGGTGGTCGCCAACGACATCGACCCGTACGCCGTCGCCGCCGTCACCCTCAACGCGCGGGCCAACCGGGTCGCCGTCGACGTCACCGGCGACGACCTGCTCGACGGCACCGACGTGGAGGCCGATCTGGTGGTCGCCGGCGACGTGTTCTACGACCGCGCGATGGCCGACCGGATGTTGCCCTTCCTGCAGAGGGCCGCCGCCCGGGGCGCCGACGTGCTGGTCGGTGACCCCGGCCGGGGGCACCTACCGGCGGACCGCCTGACGGTCCTGGCCGACTATCCGGTGCCCACCACCGAACCCTCGGTCGACTCGTCGTTACGTCGGGTGCAGGTGCTCCGGCCCGTCTGAGCGCGGACGACGCCTCAGGGACGACCCCGAGACCGATACCAGGGGGGTGTGGGGGCTGGAACCGGATGTCCGACCCGGTGCGGCGGCCATAGCGTACGAGGCATGACGCAATGGCTGGCACAGGTCGGAGAACTACCGGTTCTGCTGCTGATGGGTGTGCTCGGCCTCGTCATGCTCTTCGACGCCGTACCCCTGCTGGGTGTCCTGGTCCCCGGCGACGTGGCGATCCTGGCCGCCGTCGGGGTGGGCCGCCCGACCACCGGGCTGGCGACCTTCACCGCGGTGCTGGTCGGCTGCCTGGCCGGCTGGTCACTGAGCTTCCTGATCGGCCGTCGCTACTCCGAGCGGCTGCGACACAGCCGGATCGGCGGCTGGATCGGTGAGCCGCGCTGGGCAGCCGCGGAGGGGATCCTGCGTCGCGGTGGCGGTCGGATGATGGTCGTCGCGCCGTTCCTGCCCGTGTTCAACGCGCTGCTTCCGCTGGCCGCCGGCGGGCTACGGATGTCGTACCGGCGATTTCTCGGTTGCGCGGCGCTCGGCGCCGCCGCCTGGGCCGGTCTCTACCTCGCGCTGGGCACCGCGTCCCGATCGCTGGCCGGGCTGCTGCCGGGGGACCCCAGCCCGCTGTTGGTGACCATGGGGGTCGGGGTGGTGCTGGCCTCCGTCGTGCTGCTGGGGGCGCGGCGGCGGTTGTTCGCTGTCACTGGCTGAGGGGTGGTTGCGGTTTGGGGGCGGGGCCTGCCGTGCCCGGCTCCGGGCGGTCAGGCTTGATCCCTGCGCCGGGCACGGCAGGCCCCGCCCCCGTCGTGGGCGCTGCGCGTCCGTGCGTGCCTCGCCCGCCGGGGGGTTGAGAGATCTTGGTGGTTTTTGGTCGACGTTGATGTTGCTTATGTGGAGGCGGTTACCAGCCTCTTGCTTTCCACTGGGGGAGGGCTGGGCGCTCGGCTCCCAGGGTGCTGTCCTTGCCGTGGCCGGGGTAGAACCAGGTGTCGTCCGGCAGTTGATCGAACAGCTTGTGCTCGACGTCGTCGATCAGCGCGGCGAAGCGCTCCGGGTCCTTGTCCGTGTTGCCCACGCCACCTGGGAAAAGACTGTCGCCAGTCCAAAGGTGCGGGGTGCCGGCCGGGTCGCGGTAGAGCAGGGCGATCGAGCCCGGGGTGTGCCCCTTGATGTGGATGACCTCCAACGCGCAGTCGCCGACCGGCACGGTGTCGCCGTCGCCGAGACGCTCCGCCTCGATCGGAAGCCCGTCCGCGTCGTCGGCGTGCACCAGCGCCCGCGCGCCGGTCTTGGCGACCACCTCCTCCAGGGCCACCCAGTGGTCCATGTGCTGGTGCGTCGTCACCACGGCGGTGAGCCCACCGTCGCCGATCAGCTCCAGCAACCGGGGCGCCTCGTTGGCGGCGTCGATCAGCACCTGGTCACCGGTGCCCGTGCAGCGCAGCAGGTACGCGTTGTTGTCCATCGGACCCACCGACAGCTTGCTGATGGTCAGCCCGTCCAGCTCGCGTACCGCCGGCGCGCCGCCGTGGGTGACGTCTCCGCTATATGTCATGACGCTTCTATATCCATTCCGGTGGAGTAGGCAGGGGGCCGTCGGGAGTGACGGAGAGCGGGCCGCCGTCGGCGCGGCCGATCAGCCAGGCGGCGAGGTCGGGCACGGCACCGGCGACGACCGGGGCGCCGACGCGGTCCCCGATCACCACCTCGTGCCCGCTGCCGTCCGGGCGTAGCACCAACGACGGCGGCGTCGGACCCGTCGAGTGGTGGCTGGCGGCCTCCCGCAGCAGCCGGAGGGCGAACGTCTCCGACCAGTCCGCGGGTCGGTAGTCGGCGGCCAGGTCGAGGTGGTGCACCTCGATCTCGCGCAGCCGACCCCACACGAGCAGCGCGGCCGGCCAGGGTCCCCTACGCGCCTGCACCGTCGCCGCCCAGGCCTGCGCGGGCATCGCCGCGACCGCCTCGGCGAACAGGTCGGCGGTACGCCGCAGATCGTCCAGGTGCTCGCCGGATGGCCGACCCGAGCCGGACTCGATGTCGGTGGCGCGGGCCGCCAGCGAGGCGTACATCGGCAGTGCCTCGCCGGTGCGGGCCGACGTGAGCAGGTTGACGAAACCGTCGGCGTTGCGCGCCAGATGGGTCAGCACGTGGCCGCGCGTCCAGCCCGGCAGCAGCGACGCCGCGGCCAGGTCCGCGGCGTCGAACGACGCTGCGGTACGCAGGAGCCGGCTGGTGGCCGCGTCCACCTCACCCATCAGCAGGAGCGGATCCGTGGTCACCCGTCGACCCTAGCGGTCCGCCGCCCGCGCCGTCGCCGGGGAAATCGCTTTCGGCGTGCCGGCCGGCGACCTACCGTCAGCGGCAGACGCGGCACCGGGACATCGGACGGAGGTGGTGATCATGCCGGACGTGGCACGCGTGTTCCGCCATCACCTGCTCCGACACCGATGAGGATGCCATGACGATCGATCTGACCGCGCTCGGCTGGGATGCCGAGCGGGCGACGTACGCCGCGCGACGCGGCGAGCACCACCCGGGCCGCGTGGCCCGGGTCGACCGGGGGGTCTGCACGGTGCTCACGGCGGCCGGCCCGGTCCGGGCCAGCCTGGGCGGCGGGGTGCTGGCCGCCGCCGCCCGGGATCCGTCGGCGCTGCCCTGCGCCGGAGACTGGGTGCTGCTCACCCACTGGCCGGACCGGCGCGTCACCGCGGAGGTGGTACTGCCGCGGCGGGGCGCGCTGATCCGCCGTACCGCCGGCAAGGACGCCAGCGGCCAGGTGCTGGCCGCCAACCTGGACGCGGCCGCCGTGGTGGAGCCGGTGCACCCCGAGCCGGACGTGGGCCGTATCGAGCGACTGCTCGCCCTGGCCCACGAGTCCGGTGCCCGGCCGCTTGTCGTGCTGACGAAGGCCGACCTCGCGGCCGATCCGGCCGCGTTGGCCCGCCAGCTTGCCGCGGTCGCCCCCGGGGTGCCGGTGCTGCCGGTCAGCGCCGAACGTGGCGTCGGGCTGGACCCGCTGCGCGCCGAGGTGACGCCAGGCCGCACGCTCGGTCTGCTCGGGCCCTCCGGCGCCGGCAAGTCGAGCCTGGTCAACGCCCTGGTCGGGGCGGTGATGATGCCCACACAGGCGATCCGGCGCGTCGACGGCAAGGGTCGACACACCACCACCTGGCGGGCCCTCGTACCGATCCCCGGTGGCGGTGCCGTGATCGACACGCCCGGGGTGCGCGCGGTGGGCCTGCTGGACGGCGCGGTCGGGCTCGACCGTGCGTTCGCGGACATCGCCGGTCTGGCGCAGGGCTGCCGGTACGCCGACTGCGGCCACGACGGCGAGCCCGCCTGCGCGGTCCGCGAGGCGCTGCAGACCGGCGAGCTCCCCACCCGCCGATGGGAGAGCTGGCGGCGGCTGCAGGGTGAGGTGGCCCAGGAGGGTCGACGGCGCGAGGCGCGGGTGGCGGCGGAGCGGCGCGGCGGGTGGCGCTCGGCCCGGCGACGGGCTGCCCGGCCTCCGTCGCCCGGCGGGTACTGATCGGCGGCCGACCGGGCTGAGCTGGGGGAATGTGCGGGCGGGGGAAACTGTCATACCTCGGGGCTAGAGTTGCCGAGGCGTGTTTCCTGCGCCCGCACGACCGCTCAGATCAACCCAGAGCGGGACAGATCCTTCGCTTCGTCTTCTCCCGGGAGTACACGCACCGTGGCCGACCGACTGATCATCCGTGGCGCGCGCGAGCACAACCTGCGTGACGTCAGTCTCGACCTGCCCCGGGACGCACTCATCGTGTTCACCGGGCTGTCCGGGTCGGGCAAGTCGAGCCTGGCCTTCGACACGATCTTCGCCGAGGGGCAGCGCCGCTACGTCGAGTCGCTCTCGTCGTACGCCCGGCAGTTCCTCGGCCAGATGGACAAGCCAGACGTCGACTTCATCGAGGGCCTGAGCCCCGCCGTCTCCATCGACCAGAAGTCCACCTCGCGCAATCCGCGGTCGACCGTCGGCACCATCACCGAGGTCTACGACTACCTGCGTCTGCTCTACGCGCGCATCGGCGAGCCGCACTGCCCGGTCTGTGGCGAGCGGATCTCCCGGCAGAGCCCTCAGCAGATCGTCGACCGGGTCCTCGCGATGGCCGAGGGCACCAAGTTCATGGTGCTCGCCCCGGTGATCCGTGGGCGCAAGGGCGAGTACGTCGACCTCTTCGCCGAGCTCCAGGCCAAGGGCTACGCCCGGGCCCGGGTCGACGGCGTGGTGCACCCGCTGACCGAGCCGCCGAAGCTCAAGAAGCAGGAGAAGCACACCATCGAGGTGGTGATCGACCGCCTCACCGTCAAGGCGAGCGCCAAGCAGCGGCTGACCGACTCGGTCGAGGCCGCCCTCGGCCTGTCCAGCGGTCTGGTGCTGCTCGACTTCGTCGACCTGGCCGAGGACGACCCGGACCGGGAGCGCCGTTACTCCGAGCACCTGGCCTGCCCCAACGACCACCCGCTCGCCATCGAGGATCTCGAGCCCCGGGTCTTCTCCTTCAACGCCCCCTACGGCGCCTGCCCGGAGTGCACCGGTCTGGGCACCAAGAAGGAGGTCGACCCGGAGCTGCTGGTCCCCGATCCGGAGCGCAGCCTGCGCGAGGGCGCCATCCAGCCCTGGTCCACCGGGCACAACCTGGAATACTTCCTGCGCCTGCTGGAGGCGCTCGGCGAGGCCCAGCACTTCGACGTCGACACCCCGTGGCGGGCGTTGCCGGCGCGGGCGCAGAAGACGATCCTGCACGGCTCCGACGACCAGGTGCACGTGCGTTACCGCAACAAGTACGGCCGTGAGCGCTCCTACTACACCGGCTTCGAGGGTGTGGTGCAGTGGATCGAGCGGCGGCACTCCGACACCGAGTCCGAGTGGTCCCGCGACAAGTACGAGGGCTACATGCGCGACGTGCCGTGCGCGGCGTGCGGCGGCGCCCGGCTCAAGCCCGAGGTGCTCGCGGTCACCCTCGCCGGCAAGAGCATCGCCGAGGTCTGCAACCTGTCCGTGGGGGAGTGCGCCGACCTGCTCGCCGGCATCGAGCTGACCGACCGGCAGAAGATGATCGCCGAGCGGGTCCTCAAGGAGATCAACGCCCGGCTGCGGTTCCTGCTCGACGTCGGCCTGGACTACCTCTCCCTGGACCGCCCGGCCGGCACGCTCTCCGGCGGCGAGGCGCAGCGCATCCGGCTGGCCACCCAGATCGGCTCCGGCCTGGTGGGCGTGCTCTACGTGCTCGACGAGCCGTCGATCGGGCTGCACCAGCGCGACAACCACCGGTTGATCGAGACCCTGATCCGGCTGCGCGGCCTGGGCAACACGCTGATCGTGGTGGAGCACGACGAGGACACGATCCGCACCGCCGACTGGATCGTCGACATCGGGCCCGGCGCGGGTGAGCACGGCGGCAAGATCGTGCACAGCGGCTCGGTCCCCGCACTGCTGAAGAACAAGGAGTCGATCACCGGGGCGTACCTGTCCGGGCGTCGGTCGATCCCGACACCATCGACCCGCCGGCCGCAGGATCCGGGCCGGGAACTGGTGGTGCACGGCGCGCGGGAGCACAACCTGCGCAACCTGACCGTCCCGTTCCCGCTGGGCCAGCTCATCGCGGTCACCGGGGTCAGTGGCTCCGGCAAGTCGACGCTCGTCAACGACATCCTGTACGCGGTGCTGGCCAACCAGATCAACGGCGCCCGGTTGGTGCCCGGCCGGCACACCCGGGTCTCCGGTCTGGAGAACGTGGACAAGGTCGTCGGCGTGGACCAGTCGCCGATCGGCCGTACGCCGCGCTCCAACCCGGCCACCTACACCGGGGTCTGGGACCACGTCCGCAAGCTCTTCGCCGAGACCACCGAGGCGAAGGTCCGCGGGTACGGCCCGGGTCGGTTCTCCTTCAACGTCAAGGGCGGGCGTTGCGAGGCCTGCTCCGGCGATGGCACGATCAAGATCGAGATGAACTTCCTGCCGGACGTGTACGTCCCCTGCGAGGTCTGCAAGGGTGCCCGGTACAACCGGGAGACCCTGGAGGTGCACTACAAGGGCAAGACCGTCTCGGACGTGCTGGAGATGCCGATCGAGGAGGCCGCCGAGTTCTTCTCCGCCATCCCGCCCATCCACCGGCACCTCAAGACCCTTGTCGACGTGGGCCTGGGCTACGTACGCCTCGGTCAACCCGCGCCAACCCTGTCCGGCGGCGAGGCGCAGCGGGTCAAGCTCGCCTCCGAGCTGCAGAAGCGCTCCACCGGGCGGACGGTCTACGTGCTCGACGAGCCGACCACCGGTCTGCACTTCGAAGACATCCGCAAGCTGCTGATGGTGCTGGAAGGGCTCGTCGACAAGGGCAACACGGTGATCACCATCGAGCACAACCTCGACGTGATCAAGACGGCCGACTGGCTGATCGACATGGGTCCGGAGGGGGGCCACCGGGGCGGCACCGTGCTCGCCACCGGCACCCCCGAGGAGGTCGCCGAGGTCGCCGAGAGCCACACCGGCGAGTTCCTGCGCCAGGTGCTCAAGCTCGACGGCGCGGCGGCGGGCGCGGCGGCCGCCACCACCCGGGCGGCCAAGGCCAACGGTGTCACCAAGGCGCGGGCGAGCCGCAAGGTGCCCGCCGCCGCACGGTGACCTCCACCTGCCAGAGTCCGGCGCGCGCGACGCCGGTCGGGTCGCCTGCGGCGGTCCCGACCGGCGTCGCGCTGCCCGTGCCGTCGAGACCTGATCGGTCGAGGGGCACCCCGTCCCATTTCAGGTTCGGACGGATGCCGTGGTGAACCATCCGGCACAGTTGCTCGTGTGGACAAAGTGTGGCCGGCTCTTGACCGGCGCGGCGGGCTAGAGAGAGGCGAGGCATGAGTGACGATCAGGCGCTGACCGGTCCGGGTACGCAGACACGGCGCACCCTGCTCACCGGCGTCGGGGCGGTCGGCGCGGCCGTCGTCCTGGCGGCCTGCGGCAGTGACGACGGCGACAGTGGCAGCGATGCCCCCACCAGCGGTGGCCCGGCGGTGCCCAGCAGCGGTGACGCCGGCGGCGGCGACCGGCAGGGTGCCCAGTCCCTGGCGACCACGGCCGACATCCCGGTCGGTGGCGGCAAGGTCCTCGCCGCCCAGGGTGTGGTCATCACCCAGCCGGTGGCCGGCCAGTTCAAGGGTTTCAGCCCGATCTGCACCCACCAGAACTGCCCGGTGACGAACGTCGACGGCGGCACGATCAACTGCACCTGCCACAACAGCAAGTTCTCGATCGAGGACGGCTCGGTGAAGGCCGGCCCCGCCACCAAGCCGCTGCCTCCCAGGGACATCAAGGTCACCGGAGACCAGATCTCGCTGGCCTGACGGTTCGGGGGAGCGACCAGCGCGCCTCCGCCACCAATCGATTCGCGTTTCGGGAAGTCGGGGTATCCGCGTCCAGCCGACACCCCGACTTCCCGGAAACCGAGTGGATCTAGCGCCGGCAACGGGCTGTCGGTGGTGCGGACTAGGCTTGTTGACGTGGCTGACCCCTCGACCTACCGTCCCGCACCCGGCACCATCCCGGAGTCACCGGGGGTCTACCGCTTCCGCGACGGGACCGGCCGGGTGATCTACGTCGGCAAGGCGAAGAACCTGCGCAGCCGGCTCAACTCCTACTTCGGCGACGTCTGGAATCTGCACGAGCGCACCCGGCAGATGGTCACCACCGCCGAGTCGGTGGACTGGATCATCGTCGGCACCGAGGTCGAGGCGCTCCAGCACGAGTTCACCTGGATCAAGCAGTACGACCCTCGGTTCAACGTCCGCTACCGCGACGACAAGTCGTACCCCTACCTGGCCGTCACCCTCAACGAGGAATACCCCCGGTTGCAGGTGATGCGCGGCGCCAAGCGCAAGGGGGTGCGCTACTTCGGTCCGTATTCGCACGCCTGGGCCATCCGCGAGACCCTCGACCTGCTGCTCCGGGTGTTCCCCGCCCGGACGTGCTCGGCCGGCGTGTTCAAACGCGCCGGTCAGGTCGGCCGTCCCTGCCTCCTCGGCTACATCGGCAAGTGCTCGGCGCCGTGCGTCGGCACCGTCTCCGCCGACGAACACCGCGCGATCGTCGACGGGTTCTGCGACTTCATGGCCGGGCGCACCGACACCATGGTCCGCAAGATCGAGCGCGAGATGACCGAGGCGAGCGAGCAACTGGAGTTCGAGCGTGCCGCCCGGCTGCGGGACGACGTGGCCGCGCTCCGCCGGGCCATGGAGAAGCAGACAGTCGTGCTGGGCGACGGCACCGACGCCGACGTGGTCGCGTTCGCCGACGATCCGCTTGAGGCGGCCGTGCAGGTCTTCCACGTCCGCGACGGCCGGGTCCGCGGCCAGCGAGGGTGGGTGGTGGAGAAGACCGAGGACCTGACCACCGGCGACCTGGTGCACCACTTCTGCACCCAGGTGTACGGGGGCGAGCAGGGCGAGGCCGACGTGCCCCGGGAGTTGCTGGTGCCCGAGCTGCCCGCCGACGCCGACGCGCTGGCGGAGTGGCTCTCCGAGCACCGGGGCAGCCGGGTGTCGCTGCGGGTGCCGCAGCGCGGCGACAAGCGCTCACTCATGGAGACGGTGGAGCGCAACGCGAAGGACGCGCTGGCCCGGCACAAGCTGAAGCGTTCCGGTGACCTGACCACCCGGGGCAAGGCGTTGGACGAGATCAGCGAGGCGCTGGGCATGCGCACCTCGCCGCTGCGCATCGAGTGTTTCGACATCTCCCAGATCCAGGGCACCGACGTGGTCGCCAGCATGGTGGTCTTCGAGGACGGGTTGCCCCGCAAGAGCGAGTACCGCCGGTTCATCGTCCGGGGCGCCACCGACGACCTGTCCGCCATGTCCGAGGTCCTCCGCCGCCGCTTCGCCCGATACCTCGACGCGAGGGCCGAGACGGGCGAGGTGGGGGTGGAGTCGGCCGACGACCCGGCCGCCCCGGAGGATGCGGTGGAGCCCCAGGTCGGCGTCCTGATCGATCCGACCACCGGCCGGCCGCGGAAATTCGCGTACCCGCCACAGTTGGTGGTCGTCGACGGCGGCGCCCCACAGGTCGCGGCCGCCGCGCAGGCCCTCGCCGACCTGGGCATCGACGACGTGGCGCTCTGCGGTCTGGCCAAGCGGCTGGAGGAGGTCTGGCTCCCGGACGACGAGCTGCCGGTCATCCTGCCGCGCACCTCGGAAGGGCTCTACCTGCTGCAACGGGTCCGTGACGAGGCCCACCGGTTCGCCATCACCTTCCATCGGCAGCGCCGATCCAAGCGGATGACCGAGTCGGCACTGGACCACGTGCCCGGCCTCGGGGAGGTGCGGCGCAAGGCGCTGCTGCGCCACTTCGGGTCACTCAAGCGGCTCTCCGCCGCAACGGTCGAGGAGATCACCGAGGTGCCCGGGGTGGGTCGACGCACCGCCGAGGCGATCCTGGCCGCCCTCGACAAGGACACGGCGACCGTCGACAAGGACACGGCGACCGTCGAGAGCGCGGAAGCGGCCCCCGGCACCTGACATCGCCCTCGCCTCGTCCGCGGGCGGTCAGCCCCGCCACTCATGATCGTGCTCGATCCTGGTTGTAGTGGTGTCCTCGGCGCGCGGCCAGTCGCGGCACCGATGATCGTGCTCGATCCTGGATGTAGTGGTCTCGTCCGCGCGGTGAGGGGCCTGTTTCCGGGATCGAGCACGATCATGGGGTGGGTGTCATCGCCGGGCGTATCGGCGGCGGTGTCGGGTGTTGCCACCGCGGTAACGATCCGCGCAGCATCAGGGGACTGCTGCCTCGCTGCGACCTGAGGCAGCACTCTCCGGATCGTGCGCGGGTCGTGGCTTGCGTGGGGTGGGGTGCCGGGGGCCTGATGTCCGGTTCCGGGGATGCCGGGGTGAGGTGGTTGTCTGGTTTCGCCCCCCGTGTCCTGGGGTCGGGGTCACCCTCGCGGCGGAATCGGTGGCCGGGCGGGGTCGTTATACCTGGCAGGCCACCGCAGCAGTCGGGCCCACCGCAGCAGTCAGGGTCGCGAGGCGCGGCTCCGGCCGGGAACATCCGGCAGGCCGCCCCGGTTACATCCCCCGCACGGCCGAGCACCACCACCGGCCGACCCCCGGGCAGGCGGAATGCGCCACCCCCGGTGGGAGGCGGAATGACCTGCCACCGCGAACGGTTACACCCTGTCCCGACGCCGACCCCTGCGGGTCGCCGGGCACGGATCCCCCTCGCACTTCCCGCACGATCACCCACCCCCGGGTGTGGTGTGGGCACCCCCGATGCAGAGGAGCACGCCATCATGCGTACCGATCTGATCCGTAAGACCGCCCTGACCGCCGCCGGCCTCGCCTTCACCGGCGGCGCCATCGCCGGACCCGTCACCACCGCGTTCGCCGCGCCGAGCACCGACAAGCCCACCACCCAGACCCAGAACGACCGTAAGGGTCACGGTGAGCGCGAACTGGGCGTGCGCTACGAGGCACAGCCGAACTTCTACTACTGCGGCCCCGCCGCCACCCGCAACGCCCTGTCCGTACAGGGTAAGAACATCAACGTCGACGACATGGCCAAGGAAATGGGCACCACCGAGGCCGGCACCAACAGCATCAACGACATCACCCCGGTCCTGAACAAGGAAACCGGCAAGACCGACGCCTACCACAGCGTGGAGATCAGCAGCCCCGACGCCGACGCCGCACAGACCGACCGGCTACGCGCCGACGTCGTCACGACCGTCGACGACGGCCGGGCCGTGGTCGCGAACATCGCCGGCACCAGCACCGACACCGACGGCGGTGTGCACTCCTACGAGGGCGGGCACTACATCAGCGTCGTCGGCTACCGCGACAACGGCACCACCGTCAAGATCGCCGACTCCGCCGACCCGAACACCGCCTCCTACTGGATCACCGTCGAGCACCTCGCCGACTGGATCGCCACCCGCGGCTACGCCACCAGCTGACCCACCCACCAGCAAGGCCGCACCACGGCAACGCCGCACCACCGCAAGGCCGCACCACGGCAAGGCCGCACCAGCCAAGGGCCGGACCCCCACGGGGTTCGGCCCTTCGGCATCGCTGACGTCAGTCGACGGCGAGGACGCCGAGGATCTGTTCGCCGTACTTGGCGAGCTTGTTCTCGCCGACCCCGCTGACGCGGGACAAGTCGGCCAGCGTGCCCGGCGCGTCGCTGGCGATCTGTCGAAGCGTGGCGTCGTGGAAGATCACGTACGCCGGGACGCCCTGCTCCTTGGCGCTGGCCGCCCGCCAGCTCCGGAGTCGCTCGAACAGCGACGCGGCGGCCGGGGTCAGCTCGGCCACCACGGTGGCCGCGCCGCGTGGTTTCGACGAGCGGCTGGAGGCCGGCTTCTCCGGCTCGCGGCGCATCGTGACCGTGCGGCGGCGACCCAGGACGTCGGCGCTCGCCTCGGTCAGGGCGAGCGTGCCGTAGTCGCCCTCCACAGCGAGCAGCCCTTCGGCGAGCAGTTGTCGGACCACGCCCCGCCACTCCGCCTCGCTCAGCTCGGAGCCGATGCCGAAGACGGTGAGCGAGTCGTGACCGTACTGGCTGATCTTGTCGGTCTGTTTGCCGAGCAGGATGTCGATGCAGTGCCCGGCGCCGAAGCGCTGGTTTCGCTCGCGGTCGAGACGGAAGATCGCGGAGAGCAACTTCTGGGCGGCGACCGTGCCGTCCCAGGTCTCCGGTGGGGTGAGGCAGGTGTCGCAGTTGCCGCAGGCTGCCGTGGACGTCTCGCCGAAGTATTCGAGTAGTTGGACCCGCCGGCAGCGCACCGTCTCGCAGAGGGCGAGCATCGCGTCCAGGTGCGCGGCGAGGTTGCGGCGGTGGGCGAGGTCGCCGTCGGAGGTTTCGATCATCTTGCGTTGCTGGACGACGTCCTGCAGCCCGTACGCCAGCCAGGCCGTGGAGGGCAGGCCGTCCCGCCCGGCGCGGCCGGTCTCCTGGTAGTAGCCCTCGACGGACTTGGGCAGGTCGAGGTGGGCGACGAATCGGACGTCGGGCTTGTCGATGCCCATGCCGAAGGCGATGGTGGCGACCATGACGAGGCCGTCCTCGCGCAGGAAGCGTTGCTGGTTGCGAGCGCGGGTGGCCGCGTCCAACCCAGCGTGGTACGGCAGCGCGGCGATGCCGTTGGTGACGAGGAACTCGGCGGTCTTGTCGACCGAGGCGCGGGACAGGCAGTAGACGATGCCGGCGTCGCCGGGGTGCTCGTCGCGCAGCAGCGTCAGCAGTTGCTTGCGCGGCTCCCGCTTGGGCACGATCCGGTACTGGATGTTGGGCCGGTCGAAGCTCGCCACGAAGTGCCGCGCGTCGTCGAGCTTGAGCCGGGTGGCGATCTCGGTGCGGGTGGCGCTTGTCGCGGTGGCGGTCAGCGCGATCCGCGGCACCTCTGGCCAGCGCTCGTGCAGCATCGACAGCGCGAGGTAGTCGGGGCGGAAGTCGTGGCCCCACTGGGACACGCAGTGCGCCTCGTCGATCGCGAACAGGGAGATGCGCCCCCGGTCGAGCAGGGCGAGGGTGGAGCGGACGCCGAGCGCCTCCGGAGCGAGGTAGAGCAGGTCCAGCTCGCCGGCGACGAAGGCGGCCTCGACCCGGCGTCGGGCGTCCAGGGTCTGGGTCGAGTTGAGGAAGCCGGCGCGGACGCCGACGGCGGTGAGGGCGTCCACCTGGTCCTGCATGAGCGCGATCAGTGGGGACACGACGACCGCGACGCCGTCGCGGACCAGGGCCGGGATCTGGTAGCACAGCGACTTGCCACCACCGGTGGGCATCAACACCAGGGCGTCGCCGCCGGCGACCACATGGTCGATCACCTGCTGCTGGAAACCGCGGAAGGCGTCGTAGCCGAACACCCGGCGCAGCACCGGCAGCGCGCCTTCGGTACGCAGGTCGGTGGGGGAAGCCATCCGCGGAGTCTACGAGCCCACCCCGACAGCACCCGCCCGGCGCTCCCGAGTGGGTGGGCGCGTCGGGCGGGCGGTGCGGTCAGCTGGGTTGGCTGGACCGGTTCGCCAGACCGCGCGGCGGGGCCTTCATCCCGACCACGATGTCGACGATCTCGATGTAGCGGGCCTTGCCGCCCATCCGGAACGCGGTGGCCGCCGCGTTGATCTCCTCGAGGGTGTCGCCCTCGACGATCGTGACCTGGTCGTACTTGCCGTTCACCCCGGTCGTCACGACGTGCGTGAGCTGCTTGGCGAAGCGGCCCAGGTCCCGCGCGTGCTCGGCGGAGACCTCGTGGATGCCCTCCCGGCCGAGCGCGAAGTACTCCGGGCTGATCCGCATGAACAGGAAGCCGATGTATTTGTTCTTGTCCGCAAGGTCGTGCATCGCACCCTCCCAGATGTCGGTCTGACCTGCGACGATCACGAAGAGCTTATTGATGCCTACTGATCGTTATCAAGGCCGACGACTGTCGGGAGCACGACCGTCGGCCGTCGGTCGCCGGACGACCCGGGACAGGTGCCGGCCCCCGCCCGGATGGCGGGATAGAGTCGCTGATTGACCAATCGCGGCCGAGGGGGCCGCGGCGCCACAGCTTGGGGGTACGGGTGAGCGAGGCGCGCGCAGCCGGTGACCGGATCGACGATCCGGTTGCCGTGGACGGGCAGCTGGCGGCCGAGTCGGAGACCACACTCGTGGTGGTGACCGGCGTCTCCGGGGGTGGCCGTAGCACTGTCGCCCGGGCGCTGGAGAACGTCGGCTACTACGTGGTCGACAACCTGCCGCAGGCGCTGATGCTGGACATGGCCGAGTTGGCGTTCAAGGCGGGCGGGGCGGCTCGGCGTACCGCGATGGTGCTGGACGTCCGGTCGCGGGCCTTCTCCACGGACCTGGCCGGGGCGATCCGGGAGCTGAAGGAACGCGGCTTCTCGCCCCGGGTGGTCTTCGTCGACGCCGACGACGAGGTGTTGATCCGCCGGTTCGAGAGCGTCCGGCGCTCGCACCCGTTGCAGGGCGACGGGCGGCTGGCGGACGGCATCGCCGTGGAGCGTGGCCTGCTGGAGGAGGCGCGTGACCAGGCCGACGTGATCATCGACACCAGCCACCTCAACGTCAACCAGCTCCGGCGGCGCATCGAGGAGCTGTTCGGCGGCGAGGACGCCCGCCGGCTGCGGGTCACCGTGCTGTCGTTCGGCTTCAAGTACGGCCTGCCGCCGGACGCCGATTTCGTGCTCGACGCCCGTTTCCTGCCGAACCCGTACTGGGTGCCGGAGCTGCGCGAGCACACCGGTCGGGAGGAGGCGGTCAGCGCGTACGTGCTGGGTCAGGAGGGTGCGGAAGCCTTCGTCGCCTCGTACGCCGACCTGGTCAACGCCACCACCGCCGGCTTCGAGCGGGAGGGCAAGCGGTACCTGACGGTTGCCGTGGGCTGCACCGGTGGCAAGCACCGCAGCGTGGCCATCGCCGAGGAGTTGGCCAGCCGCCTGCGCCACTCCGGGCTGGCGGCCAACGCCCAGCACCGCGACCTGGGGCGCGAGTGACGGCCCGCCGGGTGGTGGCGTTCGGCGGTGGGCACGGGCTCTCCGCGTCCTTGCGGGCGCTGCGCCACTGCGCACCCGAACTCGATCTCGACATCACCGCCGTGGTCACCGTCGGGGACGACGGCGGCTCCAGCGGCCGCCTGCGCGCCGAGCGGGGTGGACTGCCCCCGGGTGACCTGCGTCAGGCGCTGGTGGCGCTGGCCGGCGACCACCCGGCCACCCGACGCAGCGCCGGGTTGTTCCAGCACCGCTTCGCCGCCGTGCCGGCCGGCGTACCCCAACTTGGCGAAGCCGACCCGGACCCGGCGGCGACCGACGGCCGCGGCCCGCGCGACCAGAGCGCCGACGGTCCCGCGCCGCGCGACCGGAGCGCCGACGGTCCCGCGCCGCGCGTCCAGAGCACGGGCGGCCAGGGTACGGGCGGCCGGGGCGCGGCGCCCGGCGACGGGCTGGCCGGGCACGCGGTGGGCAACCTGGTGCTCTGCGGTCTCATGGAGCTGCTCGGTGACCCGGTGGCCGCGCTGGAGCACGCCGGCGCGATGCTCGGCGCGGTCGGCCGGGTGTTGCCGATGTCCCGACAGCCGGTCGGCATCGAGGCGCGGGTACGCGGTGTCGACCCGGCCGCCCCCGACGAGGTGCGGACCGTGCGCGGCCAGCACCAGGTGGCGGTCACCACCGGGCGGGTCGAGTCGCTGCGCCTCACGCCCGCCGCCCCGGCAGCCTGTGCCGAGGCCATCGAGGCGATCATGGCGGCGGACTGGTTGATCTTCGGGCCGGGCAGCTGGTACACGAGCGTGCTCCCGCACCTGCTGGTGCCGCAGTTGGCCGACGCGATCGTGTCCACCTCGGCCCGGCGGCTGGTCACGTTGAACCTCGCCGCGGAGAAGGAGACCCTCGGGCTCTCGGTCGCCGACCACCTCGCGGCCCTGCACTGGTACCTGGCCGAGCTCAAGGTGGATCTCGTGCTCGCCGATGCCCTGGCGGTGGGTGACCCCGAACCGGTCGAACGTGCGGCAGAATCGCTGGGTGCCCGCCTGGTCCTCGCCCCCGTCGCCGTCACCGACGGCACTCCCCGCCATGATCCGGCTGCCCTGGGCGCCGCGCTGGTGCCTGTCCTGGGCGCCGATCGTTAGACACGTACGTAATCTCCGGCGACACGCCGGAACCGGTCCGTGAGGGGACGCACAATGGCGATGACGGCCGCGGTCAAGGACGAGCTGAGTCGGGTCGACGTGCCCAAGCCCTGCTGTCGGCGGGCGGAGATGGCCGCACTGCTGCGCTTCGCCGGCGGGCTGCACATCGTCTCCGGCCGCGTGGTGGTGGAGGCGGAACTGGACACGGGGGCGGTGGCCCGGCGGTTACGCCGGGAGGTCGCCGAGGTCTACGGATATCCCAGCGAGATCCACGTGCTGGCGTCCGGTGGACTGCGCAAGGGCAGCCACTTCATCGTGCGGGTGGTCAAGGACGGCGAGGCCCTCGCCCGGCAGACCGGCCTGCTCGACGTGCGGGGCCGCCCGGTGCGCGGGCTGCCCCCGCACGTGGTGGCGGCGAACGTCTGCTGCGCGGTCTCCGCGTGGCGGGGCGCGTTCATGGCCCACGGTTCGCTCACCGAACCCGGCCGCTCCAGCGCTCTGGAGATCACCTGCCCGGGGCCGGAGTCGGCGTTGGCGCTTGTCGGCGCGGCCCGCCGCATCGGCATCACCGCCAAGAACCGCGAGGTGCGCGGCGTGGACCGGGTGGTGGTCAAGGACGGCGACGCGATCGCCGCGCTGCTCACCCGCATCGGCGCGCACTCCAGCGTGCTGGCCTGGGAGGAGCGTCGGGTACGCCGGGAGGTGCGCGCCACCGCCAACCGGCTCGCCAACTTCGACGACGCCAACCTGCGCCGCTCGGCGCGCGCCGCGGTCGCTGCCGCCGCCCGGGTCACCCGCGCGCTGGAGATCCTCGCCGAGGAGGCGCCCAACCACCTGACCGACGCCGGGCGGCTGCGCCTGGAGCACCGGCAGGCGTCCCTGGAGGAGTTGGGCGCGCTGGCTGACCCGCCGCTGACCAAGGACGCCATCGCCGGGCGGATCCGCCGGCTGCTCGCCCTGGCCGACAAGCGCGCCCGGGACCTCGGCATCCCGGATACGGAAGCGGCAGTCACGCCCGACATGCTCGTGGTCTGATAGGACGGTGGGGTCGCACGGTGTGCCCGGGAGCACGACCCGGCGCGGCGTGGTCTCGCACGCTCGGATAGGGTCGCTGCGTACGGCAAGGGGGCCGACACCGGCACTCCTCGCTGTGCCCACCGCCTCGGGCGGTCAGGTCCGCAGACCGCGCGGCGGGGTGGCCGAGATGAACCGTCAGCGGCCGGCTCCAACGGTCGGCGCACACCATTCCCGCCGGCCCGTTGTCTGAAGCCGGTGGACCAGAACGCGAGGAGATGGGACCTTGACCATCCGGGTTGGCATCAACGGCTTTGGCCGAATCGGCCGTAACTTCTTCCGGGCAGTGCTGGCGTCTGACGCCGACATCGAGGTCGTGGCGGTCAACGACCTGACCGACAACGGCACGCTCGCCCACCTGCTCAAGTACGACAGCATCCTCGGCCGCCTGCCCTACGAGGTCAAGGCCACCGCCGACGAGATCACCGTCGGTGGCAAGACCATCAAGGCGTACGCCGAGAAGGACCCGTCGAAGCTGCCGTGGGGCGACCTGAACGTCGACGTCGTCATCGAGTCGACCGGCTTCTTCACCGACGCCACCAAGGCCAAGGCGCACGTCGACGGCGGGGCCAAGAAGGTCATCATCTCCGCCCCGGCGAAGAACGAGGACGTCACCGTCGTCATGGGTGTCAACCACGACACCTACGACCCGGCGAAGCACACCATCATCTCCAACGCTTCGTGCACCACCAACTGCCTCGCCCCGATGGCGAAGGTCCTGCACGACACGTTCGGCATCCAGCACGGTCTGATGACGACGATCCACGCGTACACCCAGGACCAGAACCTCCAGGACGCGCCGCACTCGGACCTGCGTCGGGCCCGGGCCGCCGCGCTGAACATCGTCCCGACCTCGACCGGCGCCGCCAAGGCCATCGGCCTGGTGCTGCCGGACCTCAAGGGCAAGCTCGACGGGTACGCGCTGCGGGTGCCGATCCCGACCGGCTCGGTCACCGACCTCACCGTCAACGTGGGTCGGGAGACCACCGTGGACGAGGTCAACGCCGCGCTGAAGGCCGCCGCGGACGGCCCGCTCAAGGGCATCCTGGTCTACAACGAGGACCCGATCGTCTCCTCCGACATCGTCACCGACCCGGCGTCGTGCATCTTCGACGCGCCGCTGACCAAGGTCGTTGGCAACCAGGTCAAGGTCGTCGGCTGGTACGACAACGAGTGGGGCTACTCCAACCGGCTCGTCGACCTGGTCAAGTTGGTCGGTAGCTCGCTGTGAGCATCCGGACCCTCGACGACCTGCTCGCCGAGGGGGTGGCAGGTCGGCGCGTGCTGGTGCGCGCCGACCTGAACGTCCCGCTCGACAAGCAGTCCGGTGCCATCGACGATCATAACTCCGCCTCCGCGCCGCAAGGCGGCACTCCGGACGGAGTGAGGATCGCTGACGACGGTCGCATCCGCGCGGTGCTGCCGACCCTCGGCGCGCTGGTCGAGGCCGGCGCGAAGGTGGTCGTCTGCTCGCACCTGGGCCGCCCGAAGGGCGCTCCGGACCCGCAGTTCAGCCTCCGCCCGGTCGCCGGGCGCCTCGGTGAGCTGCTCGGCGCGCCGGTGCACTTCGCGACCGACACCGTCGGTGAGTCCGCCCGTTCCACGGTCGCGGACCTGGCCGACGGCCAGGTCGCCCTTCTGGAGAACCTGCGCTTCAACGCGGGCGAGACCAGCAAGGACGAGGCCGAGCGGGGTGCCTTCGCCGACCAGCTCGCCGCGTTCGGCGACGCGTACGTGGACGACGCGTTCGGCGCCGTGCACCGCAAGCACGCGAGTGTCTTCGACGTGCCGGCCCGGTTGCCGCACGTCGCGGGCCGGCTGGTGCTGCGTGAGGTCGAGGTGCTCTCCAGGCTCACCGCCGACCCGGAGCGGCCGTACGTGGTGGTGCTCGGTGGGTCGAAGGTGTCCGACAAGCTCGCCGTGATCGAGGCGCTGCTGCCCACGGTCGACCGGCTGCTCATCGGTGGCGGGATGTGCTTCACCTTCCTCAAGGCCCAGGGCCTGGAGGTGGGCACCTCGCTGCTGGAGAAGGACATGGTCGAGACCTGCCGCAACCTGCTGGAGCGGTCCAACGGCAAGATCATGCTGCCGGTCGACGTGGTGGTGGCGGACGCGTTCGCCCCGGATGCCGCGCACGACACGGTCCGGGTCGACGGCATCCCGAGCCACCGGCTCGGTCTGGATGTCGGCCCGGAGACGGTAGCCGGCTTCAGCGCCGCGCTGTCCCCGGCGAAGACGATCTTCTGGAACGGTCCGATGGGCGTGTTCGAGATGCCTGCCTTCGCGGCGGGCACCCGGGGCATCGCCGAGGCGATCACCAAGGCCGACGCGTTCAGCGTCGTCGGTGGCGGTGACTCGGCGGCGGCGGTCCGTGCCCTGGGGCTGGACGAGTCGTCCTTCGGGCACATCTCCACGGGCGGCGGCGCCTCCCTGGAATACCTCGAGGGCAAGACCCTCCCCGGCATCGCGGCCCTGGAGAACTGAATGTCGAGCACCACCCGTCGGCCGTTGATGGCCGGCAACTGGAAGATGAACCTCAACCACCTCGAGGCCAACCTGCTCGTGCAGAAGTTGGCGGCGAGCCTCACCGAGAAGCAGCTCACCGAGGTCGAGACGGTCGTGCTGCCGCCCTTCACCGACCTGCGGACGGTGCAGACCGCGGTGGACGGCGACAAACTGCTGATCGGCTACGGCGGGCAGGACCTCTCCGCACACGCGTCCGGCGCGTACACCGGGGAGATCTCCGGTCCGATGCTGGCCAAGCTCGGCTGCACCTACGTGGTGGTCGGGCACTCGGAGCGGCGGGCCTACCACAACGAGGACGACGCACTCGTCAACGCCAAGGTGAAGGCGGCGCTGACGCACGGCCTGACGCCGATCCTCTGCGTGGGGGAGGGGCTGGACGTCCGCGAGCAGGGCACCCACGTGGCACACTGCGCCGACCAGCTCGACGGGGGCCTCGCCGGGCTCACCGCCGAGCAGGTGCGGCAGGTCGTGATCGCGTACGAGCCGGTCTGGGCGATCGGCACGGGCAAGACCGCGACGCCGGAGGACGCCCAGGAGGTCTGCGGGGCGGTCCGTCAGCGACTGGCGGAGCGCTTCGACCAGGAGACCGCCGACCAGGTGCGGGTCCTCTACGGCGGCTCGGTCAAGGCGTCGAACGTCGCCTCGATCATGGCCCAGCCGGACGTGGACGGGGGCCTGGTGGGGGGCGCCAGCCTGGACGCGGAGGAATTCGCTCAGATCTGCCGCTTCCCGGAGCACATCGCTCGCTGATCGCTCGGTATCCTGGACACCGCCCGTCCGCCGGTCGGTGCCGCCGTGCCCGATCAGACCGGGCGAGGATCGCTACGAGAGGACTGACCCCAGCCATGCCGATCTGGTTCGCATACACGTTGATCGTGTTGCTGATCATCACGAGCATTCTGCTCACCATGCTTATCCTGCTGCACCGCGGCAAGGGCGGCGGTCTGTCGAGCATGTTCGGCGGTGGCGTCAGCTCCAGCCTCGCCGGCTCCTCCGTGGCAGAGAAAAACCTGGACCGTTACACCGTTCTGGTGAGCGTCGTCTGGTTCGCCGCCATCGTCGGGCTCGGGCTCTGGCTCCGCCTCCAGATGAACAGCGGCACCTGAGCACGCTCGTTCAGTCGTACAATCTGCGCGCGGTCCGTCACTCGACGGGCCGCGCGCAGGCTTTTCTCCGCTGCACCGCGTCGCCCGCCGTCCACCCCTGTTTGATGGCGGGTCCCCTCCGACGACAGGAGCGAGCAGCCGTGCCCAGTGGCAACGTCATCCGCGGCGCCCGAGTCGGTTCCGCGCCCATGCGCCCCGACGAGCGACACGCACCCGCCCCCCGACAGGACGTCACCTACTGGTGCCGCAACGACCACCGGATCGACATCCGGATCGCCGCGGACGCCGAGGCGCCTCCCCGGTGGGACTGCCCCCGGTGCGGCCTGCCCGCCGGCCGGGACGCCCAGAACCCGCCCGGCCGGACCCGCGCCGAACCGTACAAGAGCCACCTGGCGTACGTGAAGGAGCGGCGCACCGCCGAGGAGGGGGAGGCCCTGCTGAACGAGGCACTGGCGGCGTTACGTCGCCGCCGGGGCGAGTAGGCGGCTCCGACTAGCGCAGGCTGCGCAGTCGTGCCGGTACGTCGGCTGCCGCTGCCCGGTCCAACAACCAGCGGGTGCGGCCCACCCCGTGCACCCCGGCGGCCGGCAACTGCACCGGCCCGGCACCGGCCAACGCCATGCCCACCGCGCGAGCCTTGTCGGCGCCGGCGGCCACCAGCCAGACCTCCTCGGCGGTGTTGATCGCCGACAGGGTGAGCGTTGTCCGCGTCGGCGGCGGCTTGGGGCTGCCCCGCACCGCGCTGACCGGCCGGGTCTCGTAGCCCACCGGGTGCTCGGGGAAGACCGAGGCGACATGCCCGTCCTCGCCGACGCCCAGCATCAGCACGTCGAAGTGCGGCAGCGTGGCGTGCCCGGGCCGGGCGGCGTGCGCCAACTCCTCCGCGTACCCGGCAGCAGCCGCCTCGGGGTCGTTGCCGGCCGGGCCGTCCGAGGCTGGCATCGGGTGCACCCGGGCCGGGTTCAGCGGCACCACGCCCAGCAGGGCGGCTCGGGCCTGGGTCTCGTTGCGGTCCGGATCACCGGAGGGCAGGAACCGCTCGTCGCCCCACCACACGTCGACCCGGGACCAGTCCACCGCGTCGCGGGCGGGCAGCGTCGCCACCGCCCGGTACACGGCCGCGGCGACCCGGCCGCCGGTGAGCACCACCGAGGCCTCGCCCCGGTCGGCCTGGGCGTCGAGCAGCTTCACCAGCAACCGGGCCGCCACGGCCTGCGCCAGCAGGTCGGCGTCGGCGTGGACGGCGACACTCGCCTCACTCATGGAATGCGCCTTCGTTTCCCGACCGCGCGGCGGTCGCTGTCGCGTCGTGCCCGGACCGGTTCGCCCGAGATGGTGTGCTCCGGGGCAGGGACCGGTCTACACCGGCCCCTGCCCCGACGTCGTGCCCCGGCAGGGCCTCAGCTCTCGCCGCTGGTGCCGGAGTGCGCGGTGACCCCGGCCTCGGCGCGCCGCGCGGTGGCCGGATCCTTCCACACGTGCACCCGCTGCGCGGGGCGCTGCTCCAAGCCACGCAGCCCGACCGTCGCGCCCAGCGCCTCCGCGTACACCTGGTCGGCGTCCAGACGCCGCAGCTCCTCCGCCAACTCGTCACCGAGCGGACGGCGGACCAGCGGCAGGGCCCGGTCGTCCTGGCCGGTACGCCGGAACACCGCCATGCTGTCCTCGCGGGTCAACGACAGCTGATCGCCGTTGGCGCAGCTCAACCGCACCTCCCGCATCCGGGGAAACTCGTCGGAGTCCACCCGGTGCGGCGTGATGCCGAGCCGGCTGGACAGCCAACCGACCATCAGCGCGGCCGTCGGGTCGGTGGGCGGCGCGACCACCGTCGCCTCGACGACCCGCTCGCTCGCGGTGTCGAACGCCCCGGCGACCAGGGTCCGCCACGGGGTGATCCGGGTCCACGCCAGGTCCGTGTCGCCCGGGGCGTAGTCCCGGGCACGCTGCCGCAGCGCCTCCACCGGGTCGGCGGCCTGCGCCGAGTCGGTGATCCTGCGGTCGGCGACCACCCCGAGGAAGTCGGTGGCGATCTCCGCCGGCGGCTCGCCGTGCCACCAGGTGACCACCGGCACGTCCGGGACCAGCAGCGGCATGACCACCGACTCGGCGTGCAGGGCCAACCGGCCGTACATCCGGGTGACCACGGCCTCGCACGGGCCGAGCCGGCCACCGACCACGATCTCCGCGTCCAACCGGTTGCGGTCCCGCTCGATCTCGGAGCGAACCACCACCACGAGCCGGCACGGGTGGGCGGCGGCGGCGATCGTCGCCGCCGCCTCCGCCTCGCGGACCCGCTTCTCGTCCACCACCACGATGAGAGTGAGCGCCATGCCACTGGCCACGCCACCGGCGCTGCGCCGCTCGGCGGCGAGCGCCTTGACCACCTCGTTGCCGGTGGTGTCCCAGAGCCCGATCATGCTCTTCTCCAAGCGCGGCCCTCGCGGGCCAGCATCTCGTCGGAGGCGCGCGGCCCCCACTCGCCGGCCCGGTACGGCTCCGGCTTGGTGCCCACCCAGGCGTGCTCCAGTGGGTCGATCACCTGCCAGCTCTGCTCGACCTCGGCCGCGTCCGGGAACAGGGTGCGGTCGCCGATCAGCACGTCCAGCACCAGCCGCTCGTACGCCTCGGGGCTGGACTCGGTGAACGCCTCGCCGTACTGGAAGTCCATCGCGATGTCGCGGACCTCCATCGTGGTGCCCGGGACCTTCGAACCGAACTTGAGCACCACACCCTCGTCCGGCTGCACCCGGATGACCAACTGGTTGTTGCCCAGCGACTCCATGTCGGCGTCGTTGAACGGCAGGTGCGGCGCCTTCTTGAACATGATGGCGACCTCGGTGACCCGCCGGGGCAGCCGCTTGCCGGCCCGGATGTAGAACGGCACCTCCGCCCACCGGCGGTTCTGGATGCCCAGCCGCACCGCCACGTACGTCTCCGTGGTGGAGTCGGTGGGGACGTCCCGCTCCTCCAGGTAACCGACCGCGCGCTCGCCTCCCACCCACCCGGGCAGGTACTGGCCGCGCACGGTGTCCCGAGCCACATCCTTGGGCAGGGTGATCGCCTTGAGCACCTTCAGCTTCTCGGCCCGGATCTCGTCGGCGTCGAAACTGGTCGGCTCCTCCATCGCCACCAGGGCGAGAAGTTGCAGGAGGTGGTTCTGGAGCACGTCCCGGGCGGTGCCGACCGTGTCGTAGAAACCGGCGCGGGTGCCGATGCCCACATCCTCGGCCATGGTGATCTGCACCGAGTCGACGTACTTGGAGTTCCACAGCGGCTCGAACAGGTTGTTGGCGAACCGCAGAGCGAGGATATTCTGAACGGTTTCCTTGCCCAGGTAGTGGTCGATCCGGAAGACGTCCTCCCGGGTGAACACGTCGTCGACGAGGTCGTTGAGGGCCTTCGCCGAGGGCAGGTCGTTGCCGAACGGCTTCTCCACGACGACCCGACGCCAACCGCCGGACTTCTCGTTGTCGGCCATCCCGGTGCGGGCCAGTTGCTTGAGCACGACGGGGAACGCGGCCGGGGGGATGGAGAAGTAGAACGCCGCGTTGCCGGTGATGCCGTGGGTCTGGCGCAGGTCGTCGAGCGTCGAGGCGAGCTGGTCGAAGGCGTCGTCGTCGTCGAACGACCCGCCGACGAACTTGATGTTGCCGGCCAGCCGTGCCCACACCTCGTCCCGCCAGGGGGTACGAGCGTGCTTGCGGGCGGCCTCGCACGCGAGGGTTTCGAAGTCGCCGTCACCCCAGTCGCGGCGCGCGAAGCCGAGCACCACGAAACCGGGCGGCAGCAGCCCCCGGTTGGCCAGGTCGTAGACGGCAGGGAGCAGCTTCTTGCGAGCCAGGTCGCCGGTCACCCCGAAGATCACCAGAGCGCACGGCTCCGGGATCCGGGGCAACCGGCGGTCCTGCGGGTCGCGTAGCGGGTTCACCGAACCGCCTCCTCGCTCCGCTTCAGTCACGTCGTCCATCCTCACGCCGGCAGATCACCGGCGGCGTCGAGCAGTTGGGCGACACCGGCGGCACGGTCGGTCAGATGCAGCCGCAGCACCGGGCGTTCCCGACCGGCGAGCGCCTGCCGGTCCCCGGCGGCCTGCGCCGCCTGCAACTCACCGAAGGTGTACGGCTTGCCCGGCACCGCCAGGTCCTCGGCGACCGCGCCGGTCACCTGGAGGTAGCTGCCCACCTGCGGGCCGCCCTTGTGGTACTGGCCCGTGGAGTGCAGGAACCGCGGACCCCAGCCGAACGTGACCGGCCGACCGCCCGCCTGCGCCAGCAGCGGCCGCAGCCGGGCCGTGTCGGCGTCGGCGAACCGGTCGAGGTACGCCATCACCGCGAGGTAACCGTCGTCGCCCAGCCCGTCGAGCAGCCAGCGCAGCACCCCGGCCAGGTCCCCGGGAGCACCCTGCGGGGCGTACACCTCGATCGCGCCCTCGGTGAACGACGGCGACTCCGCCGGCAGGCCCGAGGCCAGGATCTTGTTGGTGTTCTCCTTGGACTCGGTGACGTTCGGCTGGTTGAACGGGTCGATGCCGAGCACCACGCCGGCCACCGCGGTCGCGTACTCCCAGGCCAGGAACTGCGCGCCCAGCGGGCCGTTGACGGCCACGTCCGGGGTGGCGCCGCCACCCGGCACGTCACCGGGGGCCAGCGAGCCGCCGTAGCTGACCGTCAGCACGTCCGCACCGGTGGCGCCGGGGCTCTGCGGCGACTCCACGACCACCGGGAGGATGCCCACCCCGGCCTTGCCCGTCGACTCGGCGATCAGCTGCTCGGCCCAGTCACCGAGACCGTCGATGCCGGTGCCGTCGGAGACCAGGGCGACCTTGTCCCGGGCCAGCGTGGCCGCGGCGCCCAGGGCGGCGCCCAGCGCCAACGCCGGATTGTCCCGGTCCGCGCCGAGCGACGCGGCCAGCGCGTCGGCCTGGTCGAGGAGTTCCGCGACCTCGACCCCAGCCAGCGCCGAGGGCACCAGGCCGAACGCGGTGAGCGCCGAGTACCGGCCGCCCACGTTCGGGTCGGCGAGCACCGTGAACGCGCCCATCTCGGTCGCGGTGGTCTCCAGCGGCGAACCCGGGTCGGTGACGATGACGAAGTGCCGGCCGGCCTCCGCCTCGGTCATCCCGGCGTCGAGGAACGCCTGCCAGTAGACGCGACGGTGGCTGTCGGTCTCCACCGTCGACCCGGACTTGCTGGCCACCACCACGACGGTGCGTTCCAGCCGGTCACCGAGCGCCGCCCGGACCTGGCCCGGGTCGGTGGTGTCCAGCACGGTCAGCGGCCGGCCCAGCGTCCGGGTGATCACCTCGGGGGCCAACGACGAGCCGCCCATGCCGGCGAGCACCACGTGGTCCAGGTCGGCCAGCTCGGCTTTCAGCTCGGCGAGCTGTACCAGCAACTCGCGGCTGCGCTGGTGGGTGTCGACCCAGCCGAGCCGGACCTTCGCCTCGGCCTCGGCGTCCGGACCCCACAGGCTCGCGTCCTTGCCGGCCAGCTTGCCCGGGACGCCGGCCTTGACCAGCGCGTCCCGGGTCGAGGCGGGCGCGGACTTGTCGACCGCGTCCGCGCCGTACACGGCGAGGCCGGCAGCGGCCTCCACCGGTCCTGCGAGTAGGTCGCTCATGCCGTCACCTCCGCGCTGAACTTGCTGATTCGCGCGCTCATGCGCCACCGGCCTTCTCGGCGCTCTTGGCGTTGCCCTTGGCGGCCTTGTTCGGCGCACCCGTGCCCTTGGCCGCCGCCTCCAGCGACTTGCGGACGCCGTCGAGCAGCTCCTGCCAGCTGGCCTCGAACTTCTCCACGCCCTCGCGCTCCAGGGTGGCGATCACGTCGTCCATGTCCACCCCGACCGACTCCAGGTCCGCGAAGACCTTGCGGGCCGCGTCGTAGGAGCTGGTGATCGTGTCGCCGCGGGTCTCGCCATGGTCGGCGTACGCGTGGATGACCGATTCCGGCATGGTGTTGACCGTACCGGGGGCGATCAGCTCCTCGACGTAGATGACGTCGCGGTAGTCCGGATTCTTCGTCGAGGTGGACGCCCACAGCGGCCGCTGCGGGTGCGCGCCGGCGGCGGCGAGCGCCTTCCACCGGTCGGAGGAGAACACCTCGGTGTAGCGCTCGTACGCCAGCTGGGCGTTGGCGACGGCGGCCTTGCCCTTGAGGGACTTCGCCTGGTCGGAGCCGACCTTCTCGAGCCTCTTGTCGATCTCGGAGTCGACCCGCGAGACGAAGAACGACGCCACCGAGCCGATCTTCGACAGGTCGTGGCCGTTGGCCTTGGCCTGCTCCAGGCCGGTGAGGAACGCCTCCATGACCGCTGAGTAGCGGTCCAGGCCGAAGATCAGTGTCACGTTGACGCTGATGCCCTCGGCGAGGGTGTCGGTGATCGCCGACAGGCCCTCCTCGGTGGCCGGGATCTTGATGTAGAGGTTGGGGCGGTCGACCAGCCACCACAGGGCCTTGGCCTCGGCCACCGTCTTGTCCGCGTCGTGCGCGCTGCGCGGGTCCACCTCGATGGAGACCCGGCCGTCGACGCCCTCGCTGCCGTCGTACGACGGGCGCATCACGTCGCAGGCCCACCGCACGTCGTACGTGGTGAGCATGCGTACGGCCTCTTCCACGTCCACGTCACGGGTGGCGAGGTCGCGAAGCTGCCAGTTGTACTCGTCGGCGTCGCTCAGGGCCTTTGCGAAGATCGTCGGGTTGGTGGTGACACCGGCCACGTGCTTCTCACGGCGCAGCTCGTCCAGCCCGCCGGAGCTCAGTCGCACCCGGGAAAGATCGTCGAGCCAGACCGCCACACCCGCGGCGGTGAGCTCATTCAACTTGTCCGTCATGCCGTCCACGCTCCCTCAGTTGCCGGTCGTGAAACCGGTGATGTCGCCCACCCGGGCCAGCGAGGCGTGTGCCGCCGCCACGATCCGGTCGCCGGTGAACCCGAACTGCTCGAAGAGCACGGTGTGCGGGGCGCTCGCCCCGTAGTGCTCCAGGCTCACGCTCTCGCCCAGATCACCGACGATGCCGCGCCAGGACATCGCGATGCCCGCCTCCACGCTCACCCGTGCCTTTACCCCACGGGGGAGCACCGACTCCCGGTACGCCTCATCCTGCTCGTAGAACCACTCCTGGCAGGGCATCGAGACGACCCGGGTCGGGGTGCCGTCGGCCTCCAGCCGCTCCCGGGCGGTCAGGCAGAGCTGCACCTCGGAACCGGTGCCGATGATGATCACCTGCGGCTTGCCGTTGGACGCCTCGGCCAGCACGTAACCGCCCTTGGCCACCCCCTCCGCGCTGCCCAGGACGTCGCGGTCCAGGGTCGGCAGCGGCTGGCGGCTCAGCGCCAGCGCGGTGGGCCGGTCGGTGTGCTCCAGCGCCTGCCGCCAGGCCCAGGCCGTCTCGTTGGCGTCCGCCGGACGGACCACGTCCAGCCCCGGGATGGCGCGCAGCGCGGTCAGGTGCTCCACCGGCTGGTGGGTCGGGCCGTCCTCGCCCAGGCCGATCGAGTCGTGCGTCCACACGTAGGTGACCGGCAGCTTCATCAGCGCGGCCAGCCGCACCGACGGGCGCATGTAGTCGCTGAACACCAGGAACGTGCCGCCGTACGGGCGGGTGCCGCCGTGCAGGGCGATGCCGTTGAGGACCGCGCCCATGGCGTGCTCACGGATGCCGAAGTGCAGCGTGCGCCCGTACTCGTGACCGGGGAAGTCCTTGGTGGCGTGCGCGGCCGGGATGAACGACGGCTCGCCCTTCATCGTGGTGTTGTTGCTCTCGGCCAGGTCGGCCGAGCCACCCCACAGCTCCGGGAGCACCGGCGCGAGGGCCTCCAGCACCTTGCCCGAGGCGGCGCGGGTGGCGACGCCCTTGGCGTCCGCCGGGAAGACCGGCAGCGCGTCGGTCCAGCCGTCGGGGAGTACGCGACCAGCCATCCGCTCGTAGAGCGCGGTGCGCTCCGGGTTGGCCTTCTTCCAGGCGTCGAACGCGCCGGTCCACTCCTGCTCGGCGTCGGAGCCGCGGCCCATCACCGTGCGGGCGTGGGCGAGCACCTCCTCGTCCACCTGGAAGGTCTGCTCCGGGTCGAAGTCGAGGATCCGCTTGGTGGCCTTCACCTCGTCGGCGCCGAGCGCCGAGCCGTGGATCTTGCCAGTGTTCTGCTTGTTGGGCGCGGGCCAGCCGATGATGGTGCGCAGCGCGATGAAGGACGGGCGGCCGGACTCGGCACGGGCGGCCACCAGCGCGGCGTACAGCGCCTCGGCGTCCTCGTGGTAGTCACCCTGGTCGGCGTCGCCGCTGCGCCAGTCGACGGTCTGGACGTGCCAGCCGTACGCCTCGTAACGCGCGGCCACGTCCTCGCTCTTGGCGATCCGGGTGTCGTCCTCGATGGAGATCTCGTTGTCGTCGTAGATCACCGTGAGGTTGCCCAGCTGCTGGTGCCCGGCGAGGGCGCTGGCCTCGTGGCTGATGCCCTCCTCGATGTCGCCGTCGGAGACGATGCACCAGATGTTGTGGTCGAAGACCGACGCGCCGGGCTCGGACTCGGGGTCGAACAGGCCGCGCTCGCGGCGGGCCGCCATGGCCATGCCGACCGCGTTGCCCAGGCCCTGCCCGAGCGGGCCGGTGGTGGTCTCCACGCCCGGGGTGTGCCCGTGCTCGGGGTGACCCGGCGTGAGCGAGCCCCACTGCCGCAGCGACTTGAGGTCGTCCAGGCTCAGCGGGTAACCGGACAGGAACAGCTGGATGTAGAGCGTCAGGCTGGAGTGCCCGGCGGAGAGGACGAACCGGTCCCGGCCGGGCCAGTTCGGGTCGGCCGGGTTGTGCCGCATGACGCGGTTGAAGAGGAGGTACGCCGCGGGCGCGAGGCTCATCGCGGTGCCCGGGTGGCCGTTGCCGGATTTCTCTACGGCGTCCATAGCTAGCACGCGGACGGTGTCGACGGCCCGGCGATCGAGGTCGGACCAGTTCAGTGCGGAGTGCTCGGGTCGTTTGGCAGCCACGATGGTTGTGCTCCTCGGCAGATGGGCGGAACCCTCACCGATGACCTTATCGAGCGTCCCTAAACGCGCGCCCGGGGATCTCGCATGGTGTGCGCGAGGTGACGTTCCGGGATGCTTGGTTCAACCCGGTGGTGTGACGGCCCGCACCGTTGTCGGGTCGGCCGGGCAGCCAAAACGACAACGCGTAGTGTGTGGGTCGGTGTGCGGGCCCGTGCGGTCCCGACCGATCCGATCTCCCCGTGCCCGATGCCGGAAGGTGGCAATCCGTGAGCATGATCACCGAGCGCCCCGCGAGCAATCCGGCCGGGCAGCACCCGGCGCGGGCTGCCGAGGGTCCGGTGGCCCGGCGGGACGTACGCGCGATGGTGTCGGCGTACGTGGCGCTCACCAAGCCGCGGATCGTCGAACTCCTGCTGGTCACCACCGTCCCGGCGATGATGCTCGCCGACGGCGGGCTCCCGTCGCTGTGGCTGATGGCCGTCGTGCTGATCGGTGGCTCGCTCGCCGCGGGCGCGGCAAGCGTGCTCAACTGCTACATCGACCGGGACATCGACCAGTTGATGCGGCGTACCAAGCGGCGGCCGCTGCCGGCGCACACCGTGTCACCGCGTAACGCGCTGGTCTTCGGTCTGGTCCTGGCGGCGGTGTCGATCGCCCTGATGGCGGCGTTCACCAATCTGCTCGCCGCTGGGCTGACGCTCGCCGCGATCGTCTACTACGACGTCATCTACACGTTGTGGCTCAAGCGCTCCACCCCGACGAACACCTTCTGGGGCGGTGCCTGTGGGGCGGCCCCGGTGCTGATCGGGTGGGCGGCGGTGACCGGCTCGCTGGCGCCGGCCGCGTGGGGGCTCTTCGCGGTGGTCTTCTTCTGGCAGATGCCGCACTTCTACCCGCTCGCCATGAAGTACAAGGACGACTACGCCCGCGCCGGGATCCCGATGCTGCCGGTGGTGGCCTCGGTCCGCCGGGTGAACGCCGAGATCCTGATCTTCGCCTGGCTCACCGTGCTCACCTCCCTGGCCGTCTGGCCGCTGGGGCTCAGCGCGATCTACGGGGTGCCGACCCTGGTGGTGGGGGCGATCTTCGTGCTCGAGGCGCACCGACTCTGCCGGCGCGCGACTCGCGGCGAGGCGGTCAAGCCGATGAGGCTGTTCCACTGGTCCACGACGTACCTGACGATCGTGTTCCTCGCCGTCGCGCTCGACGCGCTGATCTGACCCGTCCTCGCCGGCAGCGCCTGGCGACGCGCTCCTGACTAATCATGGCCATGGATGAGTTGTCCGGGTTTAACGTCACATCAGAGTAACTTTCAGCATGAGTCGGATCGACTCAACTGTGTCGGCCGGGCGACGATTTGGCCGCTATCTTTGTGGGCATAAGTCCGGATATAACCGGGCAGGTGACGCGTGGTCGTCGTTAAACCTCTAGGTAATTGGCATCACAAAAGGTTCATGGTTCTCGCCCGAGCGGGTGCGAGTCTGCTTAGGCTTCGCGTCATGGCAGATGGTTCCGATACGACGCTGACGGCCGAGCAGACCGCCGAGCAGGCACCCCAGGGCCTGGTCGCGAGCCTTCAGGCATTCGCCGCCGGCCACGGCGGCGCGAAGGCGGTCATCGAGTACGTCGGCAAGCGTGGCGCGCGAATCGTGCTGGTGGGTTCCGACGGCGAGTGGGGCGACCAGTTCGCCGACGACACCGTCACCGCACGGGAGGCGTGCGCCAAGGCGGGAGTCACCGTCGAGAACGCCTGGGAGCGTGAA
Source organism: Micromonospora sp. NPDC049204 (assembly GCF_040647935.1). NCBI lineage: Bacteria > Bacillati > Actinomycetota > Actinomycetes > Micromonosporales > Micromonosporaceae > Micromonospora > Micromonospora sp. NPDC049204. Next base: position 230,759 of record NZ_JBEZDC010000012.1, read on the forward strand.
CTGATGGACCAGATGCGCCCCAGCAACGACCTCTGGCGGTCGATGGCCCGCCGCACCATGGCCCGCTGAACAGCCAGCTCAATTGACCACCCATCACCAGTCGACCCGGGGGGAACCCCGGGTCGCTCTCGTCACCTGTGCCGACCTCGTCGACCTCGACCCGGACGACCGGCTGGTCCTCGCCCCACTCCAGGCCCGTGGCATCTCCGTCGCGACCGAGGTCTGGGACGACCCCGACGTCGACTGGTCCTCCTTCGACCTGGTCGTGCTCCGATCCCCCTGGGACTACGCGCTGCGCCGCGACGAGTTCGTCGCCTGGGCGGCAACCGTCCCGGCGCTTGTCAACCCGGCCGACATGGTTCGCTGGAACACCGACAAGCGGTACCTCGCCGAGCTGAGCGCCGCCGGGGTGCCGACCGTACCGACGTCGTGGGTCGAGCCGGGGGAGCGCTGGCAGCCACCCGCCGAGGCCGGCGAGTACGTGCTCAAGCCCGCGGTCAGCGCCGGCAGTCAGGACACCGGCCGGTACGACCTGGCCGACCCGGAACACCGGGACCTGGCCACCGCACACGTCCGCCGGCTCTCCGACGCCGGCCGGGTGACCATGGTCCAGCCGTACCTGCGGGCGATCGACACCGAGGGGGAGACGGCGCTGCTCTTCCTGGCCGGCCCGGACGGGCTCGCCTTCAGCCACGCGATCCGCAAGGGCCCGATGCTCACCGGTCCCGACCTCGGACCGGACGGGCTCTACAAGGCCGAGGAGATCAGCGCCCGTACCGCCCGACCCGCACAACTGGCGGTGGCCGAGCGGACGCTCGCCGCGGTGCCCGGCGGCACACGGCAACTGCTCTACGCCCGGGTCGACCTGATCCCCGGCCCGGACGGCGAGCCGGTCCTGGTCGAGCTGGAGCTGACCGAGCCGTCGCTGTTCATCGGGTACGCCGACGGGGCACCGGACCGCCTCGCCACCGCGATCGCCACCCACCTGGCCCGCAAGGCCTGACCCGCCGCCGAGCGCCCGGCGGCGATGGCACAGCGCCCGCAGGCCCCTGTTTGTCGACTCGGCTTCGCCGTGATCGACTCAGCTCTTGTGTGATCGACTCAGCTCTTGTGTGATCGACTCGGCTTTCCGGAAGTCGGCCCGTCGGACCGGCCCGGACGGCGCGGATTCAAGGAAACCGAGTCGATCAGAGCAGGCAGGCAGGCACCTGCCCCGAAGTTGTGCGGATCGTGCGGCCGTGAGACCCACGTGCCCGGATCGCGGACGGCGGGTTGCTGCGTTCCGGCCGGCACGGAGCGTCTGCGCCGTCAAGGTCACGCAACATCTCGGATGTAGTGGCATCACGCACGCCCGACCCCACTAGAACCAGGATCGAGCACGATCTTGGCGGCATGGGCGCCCCGAACTCTTTGCCGGCCTCTCGGGGCGCTGCGCGTCGTCAAGATTCGCGCAATATCGGGGATGTTGCTGGCTCCGGCGCGTCGGAGGCAGCAACATCGGGGAAGTTGCGTAGATCTTGCCGCGGCGCCCGCGACGAACGCCGACTGCTGTTCACGTTGCACGGCCGCGCCGGTCGACGGCGGTACGCGCTCATCCGCACGGCCG
>NZ_JBEZDC010000013.1:0-229343 GCF_040647935.1 Micromonospora sp. NPDC049204
TCGACGTCGTCTGGGCACTGCTGCGCGACGGCCGCGAGTTCCAACCCACACCACCGCTGACCGCGTCTACGGCTTGACTTGGTCATTGAAACTCCTTCGACGGAGTGGGGTCGAGCTGTGCGCGCGAACCGTTCGGCGTGCTCCTCGAACGCCAACCGGCCCCGTCTACACCGGCGCCGTGGGAAGCAGATCGTCGTCGGATTCCGTACCGAACCTTATGACGCAAAGTCAAAGCTCGGTGACCCCGACGTCGCGGGTGGGGCCACCGGTTGCGCGGGCAGTGCCTATGGTGGGAGCCGCGGCGGCTGACCCGTCGCGCAGGACACAGAGGAGGGTTCCGTGTCGAGCCCGCACAACGAGCTGGACGCCCAGCCGAAGGCCGGGGCGGCGTTCGCCGCGGCTTCCCGGGACCAGGGGGCGGGCGGCCGCGAGGGGCGCCGATGATGGTCGACGAGATCCGCGCCCGGTACGTCGAAGGGCTCACCCGGCTGCTACCCGCCGGTGAGCGGGTGCGCGCGGTGGCCCAGGTCCGCGTGGGCGGAGGTCTGGTCCCGGCGGCGCCCCCGCAGCCGGCGGCGCCTCCCGCCCCCGGTGGGTCGAGAGTGCTGGGTGTCCTGCTCACCGTGCTCTCGCCGAACATCACCTTCGGCCGGGCGGACGGCGCCGTCGACTGGCTCTTCTTCGGCGTCGGAGGTCGAGGCGCACCGGGCTCGCAGGCCTCGCTGCTGCATTACGCCGTGACCGTGGCGACGAAGGGTTTCGACCTCCGCGACCTCGTGCTGGGGGTCACCGACCAGCGGTTGCTGCTCGGCGCGACAGCACCGGTCACCTTGTTCTCCAGCTCGGCGGCGAGCGAACGGGCGCAGACCGACGTCGAACTGCTCGGGTCGGCGCCGCGCACGACGGTGACCGCACGTGTCGGTTGGTACCGGTTGAACTGGAAACGACTGCGGCTCGACTTCGCCGACGGTTCGTGGCTGTCGTTCCACGTGCCGCTGGCCGACTCCGGCCGACCCCTGCGGGAGGTCGCGGCGGCCGTGTCAGCCGGCTGAGCCGACGACGAGCGGGGCGGGCAGCGGCTCGCGGTGCAGCACCGCCAGTCGGGACACCGCCCGGGTGAGCACCACGTACAGGCGGTGTAGCCCGCGCGGCTCGGCCGCGACGATCGCGGCCGGCTCGACGACCACCACGTGGTCGTACTCCAGGCCCTTGACCAGGGTCGCGGGCACCACGGTGACCCGCTCCGCGGCCGCCACGTCGTCGGCGGTCGCGGTCGCGACACCGGCGGCGGCCAGCGCCGCGCGCAGTTCGTCGACCGCGTCGTCCGCCGCGATCACACCCACCGAGCCGTCGTGGGCGAGCGCCGCCCGCACCTCGGCCACCGTCTCCGCGACCAGGTCGGTCACGGTACGCACGTCCAGTCCGCCGTCGTGGCGCAGCGACTCGGCCGGCGGTACGTCCACCGCGAGTGCCGGAAGCAGCAGGTTCGCGAACGCGACCACCGCCGCGGGCACCCGGAAACCAACTGTCAACGGGACCACCACAGCGTCCGGCTTGCCCAGGTGGGCGAGCGATTCCCGCCAGTCCGTCGCCGCCCACGGCGCGGTGCCCTGGGCGAGGTCCCCGAGGAGGGTGACCGAGCCGTGTTCGCTGCGCCGGGCAATGGCCCGACACTGCATCGGGGAGAGGTCCTGCGCCTCGTCCACCACCACGTGCCCGAAACCGGAGGGCCGTTCCAGCAGCCCGGCCGCCTCGTCGAGCAACACCACATCGGCGGCGGTCCAGCGGGTCGCCTTCGCGGTGCGGGCCGGCTTCGGCCACGTCAGCAGCGCCTGCTCGGTCTCACTGAGCAGCCCGTCCGCCGCGGTGGCGAGCCGCCCCGGGTCGGAGAGCAGGCCGAAGACCAGCCCCTCCGGGGTGAGCGCCGGCCAGACCGCGTCCAGGAAGTCGACCACGGGTCGGCAGCGGCCCATCCGACGCAACCAGGCATCGCTCGGCGACTCCGCCCGCCGCGCCTCGGCCTGCCGTTGCAGCAGGCTCACCACTCGCGCGCGGACCCGCTCCCGACCCGTGCCGTACGGCAGCTCTTCCCGGCGGGTCTCCTCGACGATCCGGTGCAACGGCTCCAGCCCGATCCGCCACCGGAACGAACCGTCCGACACCGTGATCGACTCCGTCGGCGTAGCGATCTGCGCACCCAGCGCGCGTCGCAACACACGCGCCATCCGGACGTCGTGCTTGAGTACGGCCACCGCTGGCGCCTCGACCGCCCGCACCGGCACCCGGGAAATCAACTCCTCCACCGTGGCCTGCTCGACCTCGACCTCGCCGAGAGCCGGCAACACCGCCGCGATGTACGACAGGAACGCCCTGTTCGGTCCGACGATCAGCACACCCGCCCGCCGCAGCCGCTCCCGGTGCAGATAGAGCAGGTACGCGGCCCGGTGCAGGCCGACAGCCGTCTTCCCGGTGCCCGGCGCTCCCTGCACGCAGATCGAGTCGGCAAGGTCGGCCCGGACCAGTTCGTCCTGCTCCGGCTGAATCGTGGCGACGATGTCGCGCATCGGCCCGACACGCGGCCGTTCGATCTCGGCGGTGAGGATCCGACTGGTCGTGCCGAGCTCTTCACCCCGATCGAGACGCTCATCCTCGAAACTGGTCAGGACCCCGTTGCTGAACCCGAACCGCCGCCGTACCGCCACTCCCTGCGGATCCCGCGCGCTGGCCTGGTAGAACGACCGCGAGACCGGTGCCCGCCAGTCCAACACCAACGGCTCGCCGCGGTCGTCGGCGACATGCCGACGCCCCACGTGGTACCGCCGACCGTCATGCCCCGAACTGCGCACAACCGCGCCGGGATCCCCGTCGCTGGCCCTGCCCTGCGCGGTGCTGCTGTGCCCGGTGCTGCCCTGCGCGGTGCTGCCCTGCGCGGTGCTGCCCTGCGCGGTGCTGCCCTGCCCGGTGCTGCCCTGCCCGGTGCTGCTGGCGGTCTCCGTGCTGTCGGGGTCCGTGCCGTCGGGGTCTGTGGACTCGGGGTCTGTGGGCTCGGGGTCTGTGGACTCGGCAAAGTCGAGGCGGCCGAAGAACAGGGGCGTCGTCGGGTCGTCGGCCAGTTCGGCCACCCGACGGGCCAGGGTGCGGCCGAGTGTCTCCGCCGCGTACGCGTCGCCGGCCACCTGGTCACCGGTGGCGAAGAGGGCTTCGGCGCGCTCCCGCATCTGCCGTAGCGCGCTCCGCGAGGCGGCCAGGTGTGCGCGTTCGGCGGACAGATCCGAGTCGAGCTGGGTGTCGAGATCAAGTGCGGGCATGCTGACGTCCCATCGTTCACATCTGCTGCGCGCTCGCGTGTCCGGGGGCGGATGGCCGGCCGCCCGGCGCGAAAGACGTCCGTTCCGGTGCAGCTCACCTCGGCCGTCAAGCGGCCTGCAACCTTACGCTCCCGAACCCGACGCTTCCAACGAATTACCCAGACGACCACCCATCAGAGATGGCGTGTTGCCCGGTGAGATGGCGCAGAGCCACAGACCCGCAGGGCCGCAGGGCCGCAGGGCCGCAGGGTTGGGCCGGGCTTGTCCTGGTCCTGGTCCTGGTCCTGGTCCTGGTCCTGGTCCGGGCACAGGCACAGGCGTAGCCGCAGGCACGGGCACGGGCACGGGCGGCGTGGGCGTGGTCGGCGGTATCAGCAGCGCAGGTGGTAGAGGTTGCGGCGGGGGGCGCGTAGCGGGTCGAGCCAGCGAGGCGGGAGGAACTCGGGCCGGCCGTCCGCCGCGACGCGGACCGCCCAGTCGCCGCGATGGACGACCCGGTGGTGGTAGCCGCAGAGCAGCACAGCATTGTCCAACGCTGTCGTCCCACCGTCGGCCCAGTGTCGGACGTGGTGACCGTCGCACCATCTCGGCGGCCGATCGCAGCCAGGGAAGGCGCAACCGCCGTCCCGCAGCACCAGCGCACGCCTCAGCGGGCCGGTGAAGAGCCGGCGCTGGCGGCCCACGTCCAGGACCTGACTGTTGCCACCCAGCACGGCCGGCAACAGGTTGGCGTCGCAGGCGAGCCGGCGGACCGCGCCCGGCGTGAGGCGAGTGCCGGTCTCCAGGGTGCCGGCACGTACGCGGTTGACCAGATCGTCGAGCGACACGGTCACCACGAGCTGAGGCCGGTCCCCGCCGCTGTCGGGCAGCTCACCCGTACGCAACGCCAGCCGGCAGATCTCGCCCAGCGCGTCGGCACGGCGCTGACCTGGACTGCGATCATCGTGCGCACCGGCCGGGGCGCAGAGCGGGTCGATCGCCTCACGTAGCAGGCTCGCGGTCTCGGTGTCGAGGTTTCCGCTCAGGCGTACCTGACCGTTGTGCTGCTCGGAGAGCGTGACGTGTCGGCGGGCCTCGGCCCGCTCGGTGGCCCGTTGGAGAGCCTTCAGCTCAGCCTGGTCGGCCAGATCCGGTGCGACGTGGGTGAGGACGCGCTCTCCGAGCCGGCTCAGGATGGTCGGATCGAACCGGTCGGCCCAGGCGACCAGGAGTTGCGTAGCTTTGTCCGCCACCTCGGGGCCGGCTTCCACCGGAAGGGCGGCGATCGTCTCGGCCACCACTCGACCCTGGTCGACGGTGATGGCACCGCTGAGCAGCGCGTCGCGCACCGCTGCTGGCGCGGCGTCGAGGGTGGCGGCGAACTGGACCAGTCGGCGCGCGGAGCGACCGGAGAGCCGGAGCCGCTCCCGCAGCCAGACGGCGGTGGACGAGGCACCCTGGGCGACCGCCAGGCCGCGGCCGTCCAACTCGCGGATCAGCCCGAGTTGAATGGTGGCCAGCCGCTGCGCCAGCACCTGAGTCGCGTCGAGCGAGGCGAGCAGGTCATCGTCGGAGAGCCCCCAGAGCGCGGTCTCGGCACAGTCGTCGACCGCGCCTCCTGCCTGCGCCAACGCCCCCAACATGAAGACAGAATAGAACTGACGTACGACACTTTCGGGTTGTCGATGATCAATGGAACGAACCCATTTCCGTCGATCACCGAGCCCGCAAATCGCGTCGCAACACCGCGCCACGCCGCTGGCCGCGGGGGTGCCAACGGCCGGCGTGCTGGTGCCGCTCTGGCTGGTGGCGGGAGCGGCGAACGTCTTCGCCAGCCTTCTTATCGCTCTCCGGGTGCCGGAGGCGATGCGCGCCCGCGCGTACGCCAGTTTTGGCGCGGCGGTGCAGGGCGGCTCGATGGCCGGTTACCTGCTCGGCAGCGCGCTGCTCACGCGAGCGTCGCCCCGGCCGCTGATCGCGGTGGCCGGCGCGGCCGGGATCCTGGTGGTGCTGGTGTTCGTGCCGGTCGTCGCCCGGGCGCTATACGGGCCGGAGCGCGGGTAACCGGCCGGACCGAAGTGCGACAGGGTGGGCGGACCGGTGGGCGAGCAGCCGGTCCGGCGTTGACGCCAGCGGTGGTAGGTGCCCAGCGGATCAGCAGGACGGATGCGGGCTTGGCCACTCCGGGCCGACCCGCCGAGCCGGACCCGAAGACCGGGGATACGGTCGGGTCATGGCTGAGCGCATCGCACGCCCGCGGGTCGGGCACATCCAGTTCCTGAACTGCCTGCCGATCTACTGGGGTCTGATGCGCTCCGGTGCCCTGCTCGACGTCGACCTGCAGAAGGATTCGCCGGATCGGTTGAGCGCGGCGCTTGTCGCCGGTGACCTCGACATCGGCCCGATCACCCTGTTGGAGTACCTGAAGCACGCCGACGAGCTGCTCCTCCTGCCGGACCTGGCGGTGGGCAGTGACGGACCGGTGCTCTCGGTCAACATGGTCTCCACCCGACCTCTCGACGAGCTGGACGGCGCCCGGGTGGCGCTCGGCTCGACCTCGCGGACCGGGGTGATGCTGGCCCAGTTGCTGCTCGCCGAGCGGTACCACGTGCGGCCCGAATACTTCCGCTGCCCGCCGGACCTGACGCAGATGCTGCTCGAGGCCGACGCCGGGGTGCTGATCGGGGACGTGGCGCTGCGGGCGTACTACGAGGCGCCGAAGCGCGGGCTCATCGTCACCGACCTCGGGCAGGCGTGGCGGGAGTGGAGCGGGCTGCCGATGGTCTTCGCCGTCTGGGCGGTCCGCCGCGACTTCGCCGCCGCCCACCCGGGTCTGGTCAAGGAGGTGCACGAGGCGTTCCTACGCTCGCGGGATCTCTGCCTGGCCGAGCTGGACCAGGTCGCCGAGGCCGCAGCCCGCTGGGAGACGTTCGACGCGGAGACGCTCGCCACGTACTTCCGTACCCTGGATTTCTCGCTCGGTGACCGGCAGGTCGCCGGGCTGCGTGAGTGGGCCCGGCGAGCCGCCGCGATCGGTGCGGCCCCGGAGTTGCCGGAAGGCGGCCCGGAGTTCTTCGCCGGCTGACCGGCGGGTCGGCCCCGCGCTGTGCGCGGGGCCGCGGCTCAGGTGCCGGGGCGCAGGAGCGCCTCGGTGATCTTCTCGCAGTTCTTCATGCCGTAGTCGTAGCCCATGTTGATCGGGTACTTGACCATTACGCCCATCGTCCAGGTGTCGCCGATGGCCAGGCAGTTGATGTGCATCTCCTGCTCCTTGGTCCGGTCGATCCACCCGTTCTTGATGGCGATCTGCTTCTGCTCGTCGGCCGGGAAGGCCTTGCGGATGCCGAAGTCACCAGCGCCGCGGACCAGCTTCATCTCGTTGAGCAGCCACTTGGTCCACTTCGGCCCGGCGGCGGTGCCGGTGGCGATGCAGTTGCCCAGGCGGGCGGTGTCCCGGGGGGAGAGCGCCGTCCGACTCCAACCGCCGTCGGGGGCCACCTTGCTGTCGGTCAGCTTGCACATGGAGATCAGCCGCTTGATCGAGGCGTCCCGGTCGACCTGGTTGTAGAACTGTTCGGCCCGGGTGTTGTCGCTGTCCCGGATGATCCGCGTCGCGTCGGCGAGCTTCGCGTCGCTGGGCGTCTGGCCGGCGTCGGCCGCGCGACGCAGGTAGTCGGCCACGATCCAGGACTTGATCATCGAGGCGGTCGTGCTTGTCTCGTTCATGTTCTTGGAGCCGATGATCTGCCCGGTGCGCCGGTCCAGCACGCTCCAGGAGTACCAGCCCTCGATGTCCAGCTTGAGATCCTTGGCCACGAACGGCAGCGGCTCCAGCGACGGGCTGGGGCTCGGTGACGGCGCGGTCGGCTGGCGGGCACTCCGGTTGGTGCCTGCGCCGGTGGGGCGGTCGCTCGTGCCGGAGCCGGCGTCGCCCCACTTGGCGGCGGCTGCCGACTCGAACGGTGACCCCGGGAGCAGCCGCAGCGACACCAGCACCAACCCGATCAGGATGACGGCGATGGCGATCAGCCGCAGCGGGGACGCCTCACCGCCGCCACGCCGGTCGGCCCGCCGATTTCCCGCCATCAGAGCTTCCCGACCGGTTGCTGGGGCACCTTGAGCGCGGCGCCGGGCTGGGGGGTGACCAGTTGGGTGGCCACGCTGGCACACACCTTCGCGCCGTAGTCGAGACTGTTCCTGGCCGGGTACCGCAGCATCACCGCGAGACTCCACTTGCCGGTGACGGCGAGGCAGTTGACGTGCCAGTTGGCGTCGTAGTAGATCCGCGTCCATCCATTCTTGATGCTGACCGGGCCCTGCGCGGTGATCGACTTTGGCAGGCCGTCGATGATCCCCCAGCGGCCGCCGCCAGTCCTGGCCTTCTGGTCCTTCGCCGCGGTGGTGCCCCGGACCTTGCTCATCTGATCCAGCACCCACGGGGTCCACTTCCGGCCAGCGGCCTTACCGTCGGCGATGCAGTCGCCGAGCCGGACCGCGTCCCGCGGGGACATCTGGGTGAAGCTCCAGTAGCCGGAGAACGGCTTGATGTTGCCGCGTTTGGTGTCGGTCAGTCCGCAGATCTTGATCGCCCGCTGGATCACCGCGTCGGGCGTGCTGCTCGTGGATGGCTTGTACGAGCCGCCCGCGGCAGCGTGGACCTGGTTGGCCGCGGTGTCGTTGCTGTCGATGATGGCGAGGCTGGCGGCCTTCTTCAGTGCCGGCGGCGGTTCCCTGTCGCCGAGCTGCCGCAGGTAGTCCGAGACGATCCACGCCTTGATCATCGACTCGGTGGAGCTGGTCTCGGCCATGTTCGGCGACCCGGAGATCGCGCCGGTCTGCCGATCCAGCAGAGCCCAGGAGAAGAAGTCGCCCTGGAAGTCCACCGACACCGGACCGGCCGCCAGCGTGGGCGGCGGCGGTGGCGCGGGTGCTGGCGCGGCGACCTGCGAGGCAGCGCCGCCTCCACCGCCTCCGCCGCTGTCGCCCTTGGAGAGTCGGGCGTACGCGGCGGGGACCAGGAGGACGCCGCCGAGCAGGATCGCCACGATGGCGAGCACCAGGGTCACGCGGGAACGCATGAGTGGGTGAACTCCAGGTGTCAGGGCCGGGGGACCGGCTTGTTGTCCGGACGGATCGGCCGATCGCCAAGGCCGGGGGAGGTGGCCTCTGTCTGGCGGCAATCATCTGAAGCCGATCGGTGTGCCGGCCGAAAGTCTACGTCCGGCTGGGTGACTTGCCAGGACCCGACACTAGGCGACCTGGGATAAAGGTGAGATATGCGACCGGTATGCGGCTCTTGCGGGGATTCACCTTTGTTTCGTGGCCCAAGTCACGCCGCCAGCCCGGCGGCCGGGTCACGCAAAGCGCTCATTCCGCTACGGATCGGATGCCGGAATCCTGTTACACCCTATGGCTTCTTGGATGGCCAGCTGTAACACTTGTCCCATGTATGGCAACGACTTCCCGACCCCGACCGACACGTCGGACGCCGCTGCGGGCGACGCGCCCGCCGCCGGCCTGCTGGGCGAGGTCGAGGCCGCCGAGGCAGAGCTACGCGCGGCGGCGGCGCGCGGTCGCCGTGGCGGACCCGCGCCCGACGAGGACCTCGCGGCGTACTTCGCCGAGGTGGTCGACGCCGAGCAGAAGATCGAGCCACGCGACTGGATGCCCGACGCGTACCGCCGGACGCTGATCCGGCAGATCGCCCAGCACGCCCACTCCGAGATCATCGGCATGCAGCCGGAGGGCAACTGGATCAGCCGGGCGCCCTCGCTCAAGCGCAAGGCGATCCTGCTGGCCAAGGTGCAGGACGAGGCGGGTCACGGCCTCTACCTCTACGCCGCCGCCGAGACCCTCGGCATCAGCCGCGACGAGCTGGTCCGACTACTGCTCGACGGTCGCCAGAAGTACAGCTCGATCTTCAACTACCCCACCCTGAGCTGGGCCGACGTGGGCGCGATCGGCTGGCTGGTGGACGGCGCGGCGATCGTCAACCAGGTGCCGCTGTGCCGCTGCTCGTACGGCCCGTACGCCCGAGCGATGATCCGGGTCTGCAAGGAGGAGTCGTTCCACCAGCGGCAGGGCTACGAGATCCTGCACACCCTGGCACACGGCACCCCGGGGCAGCAGGCGATGGCCCAGGACGCGGTGGACCGGTGGTGGTACCCGTCGCTGGCGATGTTCGGCCCGCCGGACGGCGACTCCACGCACTCCGCCCAGTCGATGGCCTGGAAGATCAAGCGCTTCTCCAACGACGACCTGCGGCAGCGTTTCGTCGACATGTGCGTCCAGCAGGCCGAGATCCTCGGCGTGCGCATTCCCGATCCGGACCTGCGCTGGAACGAGGAGCGGCAGGCGTACGACTACACCCAGCCGGACTACGACGAGCTGCTGCGGGTGATCTCCGGCGACGGGCCGTGCAACCGGGAGCGGATCGCCCACCGCCGGGCCGCACACGCCGAGGGCGCCTGGGTCCGCGAGGCCGCCACGGCGTACGCCGCGAAGCGGGCGCAACAGAAGGAGAAGGTGGCCGCGTGACTACCGAACACTCGCCGCTCTGGGAGGTCTTCGTGCGGGCGCGACGCGGGTTGTCGCACACCCACGTCGGGAGCCTGCACGCCCCCGACGCGGAGCTGGCCCTGCGCAACGCCCGGGACCTGTACACCCGCCGTCAAGAGGGTGTGTCGATCTGGGTGGTGCCGGCCGGCGCGATCACCGCGTCCAGCCCGGACGAGAAGGACGCCTTCTTCGACCCGGCCGCCGACAAGGTCTACCGCCACCCCACCTTCTACGAGGTGCCGGACGGGGTGGCCCACCTGTGAACGAGCGGAGCGAGCGAACCAGCCGGCTCAGCAGCGGGGCCGCCGAGCGCAGCGAGGTGGTGGCGTGAACGGGCCGTACGACTTCACCCTCGCCCTCGCCGACGACGCGTTGGTCGCGGCGCAACGACTGGCCGAGTGGACGACCCGCGCGCCGGAGATGGAAGAGGACATCGCGCTTGCCAACATCGCCCTCGACCAGCTCGGGGCGGCGCGGCTGCTGCTGTCGTACGCGGGCGAGCTGGAGGGCGGGGGCCGGGACGAGGACGCGTTGGCGTTCCTGCGCGACGACCGCGAGTTCCGCAACGCGCTCCTGGTCGAGCTGCCCAACGGCGACTTCGCGGTGACCATGGCGAAGCTGTTCTTCCTGGCGGCCTACCAACTGCCGCTGTACACGGCGCTGGCCGGTTGCGCCGACGAGCGGCTGGCCGCGATCGGAGCGAAGGCGCGCAAGGAGTCGGCGTACCACCTGGACCATGGCGCGTTGTGGGTGAAGCGGCTCGGGGACGGCACCGAGGAGTCGCACCGTCGGATGCAGGCGGCCGTCGACCAGGTGTGGCCGTACACCCACGAGTTGTTCGCCGCGGACCCGGCGGCGCCGGTCGACCCGGCCACCCTGCGGCCGGCGTTCGACGAGACCGTCGGCGCGGTGCTGGCCGAGGCGACGCTCACCCGGCCGGAGAGCGGCTGGGCGCCGGCCGGCGGGCGGGACGGCGTGCACACCGAGCACCTGGCCTACCTGCTCGCCGAGATGCAGGTGCTGCACCGCGCCCATCCCGGAGCGCGGTGGTGAGCGCGAGGAGTGCAGCGCAGCGGAGCCCCGCAGTCGCGAGCGGCGGCGGCACGGTGAGCGCGCGGAGCGCGAACCCGCCAGCCACGACCGGCGGCACGCTTAGCGCGCGGGAGGCCGCCGCCGGTGTCGTGGACCCGGAGATCCGGGTGATCACCATCGACGAGCTGGGCATCCTGCGGGCGGTCGAGGTGGACCGGGCCAGCGGCCGGGTCACCGTCACCATCACCCCGACCTACACCGGCTGCCCGGCGATGGACGTGATCCGCACCGACATCCGCCGCGCGTTGGCGGTCGCCGGCCACCCCGACGCCGAGGTCCGCACCGTCTACAGCCCACCGTGGAGCACCGACTGGATCTCCGAGGGTGGGCGGGCCAAGCTCGCCGCCGCCGGGATCGCCCCGCCGGCCCCGGTGCCCACCTCCGGCGTCGTCCCGCTGACGCTCGCGGTCCGCTGCCCGCAGTGCGGGTCACCGGAGACCGAGCAGGTCAGCCGGTTCGGCTCCACCGCGTGCAAGGCGCTGTGGCGCTGCCGTTCCTGCTCCGAACCCTTCGACCACCTGAAGGCGCTGTGACTGTCACCATCACCCGTCCGGTCCGCCGCCGACCGGTCTTCCACCCGTTGTCGGTCGCGGCCGTCGACCGGCTCACCGACGATGCGGTCGCGGTGACCTTCGCCGTACCCGAGGATCTGCGGGAGACCTTCGCCTTCCGCGCGGGTCAGCACCTCACCGTGCGGCGAGCCGCGGAGGACGGCACGGATGTGCGCCGGTCGTACTCGATCTGCTCCACCCCCGACGACCTGGCCCGGCACGGCCGGTTACGGATCGGGGTGCGGGAGATCCCCGGCGGCGCCTTCTCGGCGTTCGCGTGCGGGGCGCTGCGCGGTGGCGACACCGTCGAGGTGCTGCCGCCGTTGGGCACCTTCACCACGGCGTTCGCGCCGGACCGGGTGCGGCACTACGGCGCGGTCGTCGCCGGCTCCGGCATCACCCCGGTGCTCGCGCTCGTCGCGACCGCGCTGGCCGTCGAGCCGGCCAGCACCTTCACCCTGGTGTACGGCAACCGCACGGCGAACACGGTCATGTTCGCCGAGGAGCTGGCCGATCTGAAGGACCGCTATCCCACCCGGCTGCACCTGGTGCACGTGCTCTCCCGGGAGCAGGGCGAGTCGGCGCTGCTCTCCGGGCGGATCGACGCCGAGCGGCTGGGCCGGTTGCTGGGCGCCATCGTGCCGGGCGACGTGATCGAGGAGTGGTTCCTCTGCGGCCCGTACGCCATGGTGGTCGACGTCCGGGACGTGCTGACCGGACGCGGGTTGCCCGAGTCGGCGGTGCACACCGAGCTGTTCCACGTCGACGCGCCGCCGGAGCCGGTGCGGCGTCCGGTGGACCAGGCGGGTGCCGGGGCCGAGGTGACCATCGTGCTGGACGGCAGGTCGTCGAGCTTCACGATGGGTCGCGAGGAGCGGGTGCTGGACGCCGCGTTGAAGGTGCGTGGCGAGCTGCCGTACGCCTGTAAGGGCGGCGTCTGCTCGACCTGTAAAGCGAAGGTGGTCGACGGGTCGGTCACGATGGCCCGCAACTACTCCCTGGAGCCGGACGAGTTGGCCGCCGGTTACGTCCTGACCTGCCAGTCCAGCCCGACCACCGACCGACTCACCGTCGACTACGACGCATGAGCGCGCCGAACGACCGGGAGTTCGTCGAGCGGTTCGCCGAGGTCACCGGCGGGCGACGGCCGACCGGTTACGTGGAGGGGTGGGAGGCGTATTGCTGGCCTGGCGCAACCGCCGCACCCGCGTCGATCTTGCACTTTCTGTCGCCTGTTTGCGTGGAATGCCCCTGATGCCGCGACAGAAAGTGCAAGATCGCGGAAACGGTGTGGCGCGAGATCCTGACATCACAGCCCTGAACCACCCCTCAGGGCCAACGCGCGTGACCGGCGTAGGCTCGGGGGCGTGACGGTGAGCCGGGAGATCGACGACATCCTGCAGCGGGGCGCGGACGGCGGGCGGATCACGCCCGAGGAGGCGTTGCTGCTCTACACCGAGGCGCCCTTCCACGCGTTGGGCGAGGCGGCGGACGCGGTGCGTCGGCGGCGCTACCCGGACAACGTCGTCACGTACCTGATCGATCGCAACATCAACTACACGAACGTCTGCGTGACGGCGTGCAAGTTCTGCGCGTTCTACCGCGCGCCGAAGCACACGGAAGGGTGGACCCACCCGACCGAGGAGATCCTGCGCCGCTGCGGCGAGGCGGTCGAGCTGGGCGCCACCCAGGTGATGCTCCAGGGCGGGCACCACCCGGACTACGGCGTGGAGTACTACGAGGAGCTGTTCTCCTCGGTCAAGCAGGCGTACCCGCAGCTGGTCATCCACTCGATCGGCCCCAGCGAGATCCTGCACATGGCGAAGGTCTCCGGGGTGAGCCTGGACGAGGCCATCGCGCGGATCAAGACCGCCGGTCTGGACTCGATCGCGGGCGCCGGCGCGGAGATGCTGCCGGAGCGTCCGCGCAAGGCGATCGCGCCGCTCAAGGAGTCGGGCGAGCGCTGGCTGGAGGTCATGGAGCTGGCGCACCGGCAGGGCATCGAGTCGACCGCCACCATGATGATGGGCACCGGCGAGACGCACGCCGAGCGCATCGAGCACCTGCGCATGATCCGGGACGTGCAGGACCGCACCCGCGGATTCCGGTCCTTCATCCCGTGGACGTACCAGCCGGAGAACAACCACCTCAAGGGCCGCACCCAGGCCACCACCCTGGAATACCTGCGCCTCGTCGCGGTGGCCCGGCTCTTCTTCGAGACCGTGCCGCACCTGCAGGCGTCCTGGCTGACCACCGGCAAGGACGTCGGTCAGCTCTCGCTGCACATGGGCGTGGACGACCTCGGCTCGATCATGCTGGAGGAGAACGTGATCTCCTCCGCCGGAGCGCGGCACCGCTCCAACCTGCACGAGCTGATCGGCATGATCCGCTCGGCGGACCGGATCCCCGCGCAGCGCGACACCCTCTACCACCGGCTCGCGGTGCACCACACGCCTGCCGACGACCCGACCGACGAGCGGGTGGTGTCGCACTTCTCCTCGATCGCGCTTCCCGGCGGCGGCGCGGGCCGGTCCCTGCCGCTCGTCGAGGTCAACTGACGCGGCGCGTCGCCCGGCCGTTCGGCTGACCGAGGCTCATGCTCCCGCCGGCTCGCCTCGGCGGTACGGGTGGTCCGGGCCGCCGCAGCGTCAGGCTGTCCGCCGCGGGGTGGTGAAGGTGATCGGCGGCCGCTAGCGTCCCGGCTCGTATCCGTCGCCACCGGCGAGCGCGAATCACCGCGATCGCGCTGGTGGCGGGTGGTTTGATGGTCGTTCGTGGGCTGTCCTCCATCGGCCCGTGGCGGGTCGTTCATATAACGCACGGCGGTACGGGCGGGATGGGTGACCATCCCGCCCGTACCGTCTCCGGACCCCGGGCCGGACGGATGAATTGGGCCGCGCACGCTGGCGTGCGTGATCGACCTCCGATAACGTCCGCTCGTTCCGCAATCAATCTTTCTTCCCTACCCCCCGGGGGACCGATGACAGCGTTCCACCGCTCGGCCCTGGCCCGCGCTGGCGTGGTGGCTCTGCTCGCGGCCGGTGGCCTGGCCGCCGTGGCCGCCCCGGCGCAGGCCGCCGACCAGGCCGATCTGGCCCTGGTGCCGCTGAGCTCCGAGCTGGCCAAGGGCGTCAAGGCGGCCAAGGCCAAGCCGTTCAAGTTTCTGGTCGACAACACCCGGAGCACGGTCGCCGCCAAGGGCGTCAGCTACACCGTGGACACCAGCAGTTTGCTGAAGAGCGTGGTCGGGGTCGTCGTGCCCATCGGCTGCCAGGTGAAGGGCAAGACGTTCACCTGCCCGCTCGGCGACGTGCCGGCCGGTACCAGCGAGGACTTCGGCATTCCGCTCTTCTCCACGGGTGCGCGCGGCGAGGCCGGGACGCTGGTGGTCACCATCACCTCGGCCACCGCCGACCCCGAGAAGAAGGACAACAGGGTCGAGCACGACATCACCGTCGGCAAGCGCGGCTACGACCTGACCAGCTGGGTGCAGGACGTCTACGCGAACGTCGTGGTGAACGGCGTCCAGGGCGACGACCCCAACCTCCGGCCGGTCAAGCGCGGCGAGACGGTGCCGCTGGACTGGGCGGTCTACAACGACGGCAGCCGCAAGGCCACCGGCCTGTCCTACGTGCTCACCCTCCCGGCCGGCGTCACCTTCGCCACGCTGCCGGACGCCTGCACGTCGCAGACCTTGGGCGGTGTCGCCCAGGCCCTCTGCGAGGACGACGGTGCGGTGATCAAGCCCGGCGAGTACTACACGGCGGACGTCAAGGTGACGGTCGGCGCGAACGTCACCGAGTCGGTGCTGCGGGTCGGTGAGCTGGTCGCGCAGGGTCTCGACGGTGCCACGGGTCAGGCCGAGGAGCAGCCCGAGCCGGCGACCAGCGCCCAGCGCAAGGCCTTCACCGAGGTCGACGAGAGTGACAACCAGGCGATCTTCGACGTCTTCGTCGACCTGACCGCGCAGCCGACCCCGACCCCGACTCCCACGGCCACCCCGACGTCCACGGCCACCCCGACGCCCACCGCCACGTCGACGTCCACGGCCACCCCGACGCCCACGGCCACCCCGACGCCGGGTGGGACCGCCACCCCGACGCCGGGTGGTACGACCAGCCCGGGTGGTACGCCCAGCCCGGGTGGTACGCCGACGCCGGGCGCGAGCACGTCGCCGGCTGCCGGTGGTGGCGGCTCCGGTGGTGGTGGCCTGCCGGTGACGGGTGTGCAGGTCGGTCTGATCGGTGGCATCGGCGGCCTCATCCTGCTGCTGGGCGGTGCGCTGCTGGTGCTCTCCCGCCGGCGCAAGGTCGTCCTGGTCGCCCCGAGCGACGAGAAGCCCACCGACTGACAGCGGTACTGGCCGCCGGCGTCCGGACGCCGGAACGACGCGAGGGCGGGGTGGGCGACCACCCCGCCCCTTCGCGTACCGGGGGTGCCGCACCACCCCACGGGCACCGCCTGGCGGACGGCTGGCAGAGTGGAGGGGTGAGCCGTTCCCCGCAGGGCCAGCGCGCCAGTCTGGACAAGCAGCCGCACGAGGTCGCCGCGATGTTCGACGGCGTGGCGGAGCGCTACGACCTGACCAACACGGTGATCTCCTTCGGCCAGGACCGGTCCTGGCGTCGGGCCACCCGGGCGGCGCTCGGGCTGCGGCCGGGCGAGCGGGTGCTGGACGTGGGCGCGGGCACCGGCGTCTCGACCCGGGAGTTGGCGCAGTCCGGGGCGTACGCGGTGGGGGCTGACCTGTCGTTGGGCATGCTGTACGCCGGCAAGCGGGTCCGTCCCGAGGTGCCGCTGCTGGCCGGCGACGCGCTGCGGCTGCCGTTCGCCGACGCCAGTTTCGACGCGGTGACCATCTCCTTCGCGCTGCGCAACGTCAACGACACCGACGCGGCCCTGCGCGAGCTGGCCCGGGTCACCCGGCCGGGTGGGCGGTTGGCGATCTGTGAGTTCAGCACCCCGGTCAACCCGGTCTTCCGAACGGTCTACCTGTCGTACCTGATGCGGTCGCTGCCGGTGGTCGCCCGAACGGTGTCGAGCAACCCCGACGCGTACGTCTATCTCGCCGAGTCGGTGCGGGCCTGGCCGGCGCAGGAGGCGCTTGCCGGCCGGGTCGCCGCGGCCGGGTGGGGCCGGGTGGCCTGGCGCAACCTGACCGGTGGTGTGGTGGCCCTGCACCGGGGGATCCGCGAGTAGTCGTCGCGACCGACGCGGGCCGCACGACGATCACCGAGCCGGCGGGCCGGACGGCCATTCACGCGGACATTGCTCAGGTTTCGTGAATGTCGGCCTTTAGTCCACTTTGCCCCGTACGCTCGTCCGCATGACCGGAGCAGACCCGGCGGACCCGGTGGCCGCCACCGACGACGACGCTGCCGAACTCGTCGCGCAACTGCGCGCGTTGGCCGGAGCCGATCCGGTGGAGGTCCGACAGGTGGTCGCCGAGGTGTTGGCGGCGCTGGACCGGGCGGCGGGCGGTGCGCTCCGGGAGCATCTGCCGGAGGCCATTCGGGTCGATGCGGGTCTGGACGCCCCCAGCCCGGCCTGACACTCGACCGCTGTGGACGGTCGAGGGCTGTCACATCGGCGAGTTAGGTACCCCTGATCCTGCGCAGGTATGACGCCGGTCATACACTCGTCCCGTCTGGCTTGTGAAGCATTTCACGAGCGTGCGGGAGGAGGCGCGAATGACCGCGGTGGAACATGACGCCGACGTCATTGTCGTGGGCGCCGGTCCCGGTGGGTCAGCTACTGCGTACCACCTGGCTCGGCACGGCGTACGGGTGCTGTTGTTGGAGAAGACCGAGTTCCCGCGGGAGAAGGTCTGCGGCGACGGGTTGACCCCGCGCGCGGTGCGCCAGCTCGTCCGGATGGGTGTGGACACCTCGCCCGAGGCCGGCTGGCTGCACAACCGCGGCCTGCGGGTCATCGGCGGCGGCGTGCGTCTGGAGCTGGACTGGCCCGAGCTGGCCAGTTTCCCCAACTACGGCCTGGTGCGCACGAGGCTGGACTTCGACGACCTGCTCGCCCAGCGGGCGGTGGCCGCCGGCGCCAAGCTCCGAACCAACGTCAACGTGCTGGGTCCGGTGCTCGACGGCGACGGCCGGGTCACCGGCGTCGAGGCGGAGGTCGGGCCGGGTAAGGAACCGGCCACGTTCCACGCCCCGCTCGTCGTCGCCGCGGACGGCGTCTCCGGCCGGTTCCCGCTCGCGCTCGGGCTGGCCAAGCGGGAGGACCGGCCGATCGGCGTGGCCGTCCGCCGCTACTACCGCTCGCCGGCCAAGCACGAGGACAACTACCTGGAGTCCTGGCTGGAGCTGCGCAGCAAGGACAGCGGCGACAACCTGCTGCCCGGGTACGGCTGGATCTTCGGCCTGGGCGACGGCCGGGTCAACGTCGGCCTCGGGGTGCTCAACTCGTCCTCCGCGTTCGGCAAGACCAACTACCGCCGGCTGCTCACCGACTGGCTCGCCAACACCCCGGAAGACTGGGGGATGACCGACGAGACGAACGCCGACGGCCCGATCCTCGGCGCCGCGCTGCCGATGGGCTTCAACCGGGTGCCCCACTACACCCGAGGGGTGCTGCTGGTCGGCGACTCGGGCGGCATGGTCAACCCGTTCAACGGCGAGGGCATCGCGTACGCGATGGAGTCCGGCGAACTGGCCGCGGAGGTCATGGTCCAGGCCCTCGCCCGGCCGGCCGGGCCGGAGCGGGAGCGGGCGCTGCTGGCGTACCCGAACGAGCTGAAAGCCCGCCTCGGCGGCTACTACCGGCTGGGCGGCATCTTCGTGAAACTGATCGGCCGTCCGGAGATCATGCGGATCGCCACCAAACACGGCATGCCGCACCCGACGCTGATGCGTTTCGTGCTCAAGCTGTTGGCCAACCTGACCGACCCGCGTGGCGGGGACGCGATGGACCGGGTCATCAACGCGATGACGAAGGCCGCGCCAGCTGTCTGAGTAGGACGGCATCGGTGCTGGTCACGGCCCCGACGCTGACAAAGATCGACCCCCGCCGACTGCCACTGCGAGGGACGTGAATAGTGTGATTTTCGTCAAGCACCGAGGGCAGGGAAGGACGAGCAGGAGAAAACGATGTCGCTCTCGCCTTACGCACCGATCATCGGGCTGTTCGCCCTCGCCGCGGCGTTCTCGCTGTTTTCCGTCGGCGCCGCCCGCTTCGCCGGTCCCCACCGCTACAACAAGGCCAAACTCGAGGCTTACGAGTGCGGCATCGAGCCCAGCCCGCAGCCGGTCGGCGGCGGCCGGTTCCCGATCAAGTTCTACCTGACGGCGATGCTCTTCATCGTCTTCGACATCGAGATCATCTTCCTCTACCCCTGGGCGGTCTCGTTCGACGCCCTGCCGATCTTCGGCTTCGTGGAGATGGTCCTGTTCATCGTCGCGGTCTTCGTTGCGTACGCCTACGTGTGGCGGCGCGGCGGCCTGGACTGGGACTGAGGAAGGAACGTCAGATGGGCATCGAGGAGAAGCTTCCCGCCGGCGTCCTGCTCACCTCGGTGGAGAAGCTGGTCAACTGGTCCCGGAAGTCGTCCGTGTGGGGCGCCACCTTCGGCCTGGCCTGCTGCGCCATCGAGATGATGGCCGCCGGTGGTCCGCACTACGACATGGGCCGCTGGGGCATGGAGGTCTTCCGGGCGTCCCCCCGGCAGGCCGACCTGATGATCGTGGCCGGCCGGGTGAGTCAGAAGATGGCTCCGGTGCTGCGCCAGATCTACGACCAGATGGCCGAGCCCCGCTGGGTGCTCTCCATGGGCGTCTGCGCCAGCAGCGGCGGCATGTTCAACAACTACGCGATCGTGCAGGGCGTCGACCACGTGGTGCCGGTCGACATGTACCTCCCCGGCTGCCCGCCCCGGCCGGAGATGCTCATCGACGCGATCCTCAAGCTCCGCGAGAAGATCATGTATGAGCCGCTCGGCCCGAACGGTCGCAAGATGCTGGCCGCCCGCCAGGAGCGCGGCGACGTTCCGATCGTCCCCTACGGCTCCATGCCCTCCTCGTACCGCAGCGACAAGGCCCGCCGTGCCGAGTGGACCCGGGCGGTCCGCGAGGGCCGCGAGGAGCAGTTGCGGATCGAGAACTGGATGAACGCTCAGAACCACCTCCACCCGCAGGCAGGCCCCAAATGACGTCACCCACGGACAAGCCCAACGACGGCGGGGTGCCGGTGCCGGTCACGCCGGCCGGCGCCACCAGCGGTGCCCCCGCCGAGCTCCCGCCGGCCAGCCCGGCCGGTCGCGGGATGTTCGGCAACCAGGGCACCGGCGACGTGTCCGGCTACGGCGGCCTGGTCCGCCAGCGCCAGCCCATCGAGGAGGCGGCCCGGCCGTACGGGGGCTACTTCGACGAGGTCCGCGACGCGTTGGAGGAGGCGTACCCGGCCTTCGCCGACGCGATCGAGAAGGTCGTGGTCGATCGGGGCGAGCTGACCCTGCACGTCCGCCCGGAGCGGATCGCCGAGGTCTGCCAGGTGCTGCGTGACGACCTGGCGCTGCGGTTCGAGCTGTGCTCCTCGGTGTCCGGCCTGGACTACCTGGGCGCCGACGAGCGCCGGCTGCACGTGGTCTACCTGCTCACCTCGATGACGTACCGGCGTCGGGTCCGGTTGGAGGCCGCGGTCTCCGTGGCGGCCCCGCACCTGCCCAGCGTGACCGCGGTCTACCCGACGGCGGACTGGCAGGAGCGGGAGGCGTACGACATGTTCGGCATCGTCTTCGACGGCCACCCCAACCTGACCCGGATCCTCATGCCGGACGACTGGGAGGGCCACCCGCAGCGCAAGGACTACCCGCTCGGCGGTGTCCCCGTCGAGTACAAGGGCGCGGAGATCCAGCCGCCGAACGAGCGGAGGTCGTACCAGTGACGACGTCGAACTACGCGAGTGAGCGCGAGACCGACGAGGGTCGGGTCTTCACCGTCACCGGTGGGGACTGGGACACCATCGTCTCGGGCACCGACCCGATCAACGACGAGCGGATCGTCGTCAACATGGGTCCGCAGCACCCGTCCACGCACGGGGTGCTGCGGCTGATCCTGGAGCTGGAGGGCGAGACGGTCCGCGAGGCCCGATCCGTCATCGGCTACCTGCACACCGGTATCGAGAAGAACCTCGAATACCGCAACTGGGTTCAGGGCTCGACGTTCGTGACCCGGATGGACTACCTCGCCCCGATCTTCAACGAGACGGCGTACGCGCTCGCGGTCGAGAAGCTGCTCGGCATCACCGACGACATCACCGAGCGGGCCACCACCATCCGCGTGCTGATGATGGAGCTCAACCGGATCTCGTCGCACCTGGTCTGGCTGGCCACCACCGGCATGGAGCTGGGCGCGATCTCGATCATGCTGTACGGCTTCCGCGAGCGGGAGTACATCCTCGACATCTTCGAGACCATCACCGGCCTGCGGATGAACCACGCGTACGTCCGGCCGGGCGGCGTGGCGCAGGACGTGCCGGACGACGCGATCGTCAAGATCCGCGAGTTCCTCAAGATGATGCCGAAGAAGCTCAAGGAGTACGAGGACCTGCTCTCCGGCCAGCCGATCTGGACCGAGCGGACGAAGAACGTCGCGGTGCTGGACGTGACCGGCTGTGTCGCGCTCGGCATCACCGGTCCGGTGCTGCGCTCCGCCGGCCTCGCCTGGGACCTGCGCAAGACCATGCCGTACTGCGGTTACGAGAACTACGAGTTCGACGTGCCGACCCACCCCGACGGTGACGTGTGGGGCCGCTACCAGGTCCGGCTCGCCGAGATCCGGGAGTCGATGAAGCTTGTCGAGCAGGCCCTGGACCGGCTCCGTCCGGGACCGGTGATGGTCGCCGACCGCAAGATCGCCTGGCCGGCGCAGCTCGCCATCGGCGTGGACGGCATGGGCAACTCGCTGGAGCACGTCGCGAAGATCATGGGTCAGTCGATGGAGTCGCTGATCCACCACTTCAAGCTGGTGACCGAGGGCTTCCGGGTTCCGCCCGGCCAGGTGTACGTCGCCATCGAGGCGCCCCGCGGCGAGCTGGGCGTGCACGCGGTCTCCGACGGTGGCACCCGGCCGTACCGGGTGCACTACCGGGAGCCGAGCTTCGTCAACCTCCAGGCTCTCCCGGCGATGGCCGAGGGTGGCCTGATCGCCGACGTGATCGCCGGCGGCGCCTCGTTGGACCCGGTCATGGGGGGTTGTGACAGGTGAGTGCGAGGAGTGAGCTTGCGAGCCCCGCAGTCGCGAACGGGAAGGCGACGCCGATGAGTGTTTTCACTGACGAGACCCGGGAGCGGGCGCGCGAGATCATCGCCCGTTACCCGGCGGACCGGTCCCGCTCGGCGTTGCTGCCGCTGCTGCACCTGGTGCAGGCCGAGGAAGGGTACGTCTCCCCGGCCGGGGTCACGTTCTGCGCCGAGGTGCTGGGGTTGAACAAGGCCCAGGTCGGCGCGGTGGCCACCTTCTACACGATGTACAAGCGCAAGCCGACGGGTGACTTCCTGGTCAGCGTCTGCACCAACACCATGTGCAACGTGCTCGGTGGTCAGGAGGTCTACGACACCCTGTCCGAGCACCTGGGCGTCGGGCACGACGAGACCACCGGCGACGGCACGATCACGCTGGAGCACGCCGAGTGCCTGGCGGCGTGCGACTACGGCCCGGTGATGACCGTCAACTACGACTTCTTCGACGGCGTGGACCCGTCGACCGCGGTCGGTGTCGTCGACGAGCTGCGGGCGGGTGGGCGGCCGATGCCGACCCGGGGTGCCCGGCTCTGCACCCTCAAGGAGATGGCGGTGCAGCTCGCCGGTTTCGCCGACGAGCGGGACGGCGCGGTCGCCGACGGCGGGCCGGGCGAGCCGACCCTGCGCGGGCTGCGGCTGGCGCAAGAGCACGGCGTCTCGGTGCCGGGCTTCGACCCGAACACCCCGATCCGGAGCAAGGCGGAGGCGGACAAGGCCGCCGCCGAGGCGAAGGCGAAGGCGGAGGCCGCCAAGCCGGCGCCCGTCGAGGCCAGCGCGGCGCCGGTCAAGGGTGGCGACGGGGCTTCCGCCCCGACCGGGGCGGCCGAGCCGGCCAAGCCCGCGGATGCCACCGGCAGCACCACGCGGGACGTGAAGGCACCGGACGACAAGTCGCCGCAGGTGCGTACCGCCGAGACCCGGCAGCCGGACGCGGGCACGGCGGTGCCGGACGCCCCGGGCACCAAGGTCCCGGCGGACAGCACCGCGTCCGAGCCGCGCGACGCACGGTCGGCCGAGGCCGCCGGTGTGGCGGCCAACCCGCCGGCCGGCGACGGCAAGCCCGCCGGCGACGAGGCCGGGGCGCAGGAGCGCAACCTCACCGAAGCGAAGGCTGGTACGGACGCCGACGGCGCCGGACCGGCGGACGCGAACGAAACGGGGGCACAGAAGTGACCACTCCCCGCCCGGAGACCGTGGCCAAGCTGACGCCGGTGCTGACCAAGCGCTGGCTGTCGCCGGATGCGTGGCGCATCGGCACGTACGAGCAGCTCGACGGCTACGCCGCCCTGCGTAAGGCGCTCAAGGCCCACCCGGACGACCTGATCCAGCTGATCAAGGATTCCGGGCTGCGCGGGCGCGGTGGCGCCGGCTTCCCGACCGGCCTCAAGTGGGGCTTCATCCCCCAGGGCGACGGCAAGCCGCACTACCTGGTGGTCAACGCCGACGAGGGCGAGCCGGGCACCTGCAAGGACCTGCCGCTGATGACCCACGACCCGCACGCGCTGGTCGAGGGCGTGATCATCGCGTCGTACGCGATCCGGGCCAGCCGCGCCTACATCTACATCCGGGGCGAGGCGGTGCACGCCGCGCGTCGGCTGCGCAACGCCGTCCAGGAGGCGTACGACAAGGGCTACCTGGGCCGCAACATCCTGCGCAGCGGCTACGACCTGGAGCTGGTGGTGCACTCCGGCGCCGGGGCGTACATCTGCGGCGAGGAGACGGCGCTGCTGGACTCGCTTGAGGGTTTCCGGGGTCAGCCCCGGCTGCGCCCGCCGTTCCCGGCCACCCACGGCCTGTACGCGAGCCCGACGGTGGTGAACAACGTCGGCACCATCGCCAGCGTGCCGCCGATCGTGCTCGGTGGGGCCGACTGGTGGAAGTCCATGGGCACCGAGAAGTCCTCCGGGCCGATGATCTACTCGCTGTCCGGCCGGATCGTCAACCCGGGTCAGTACGAGTGCTCGATGGGCGTCACGCTGCGCGACCTGCTGGAACTGGCCGGTGGCATGCAGCCTGGTCACAACCTGCGGTTCTGGACCCCGGGTGGCTCGTCCACCCCGCTGCTCGCCGCCGAGCACCTGGACGTGCCACTGGACTTCGAGGGCGTGGCGGCGGCCGGCTCGATCCTCGGCACCACGGCCACCCAGATCTTCTCCGACCAGGACTGCCCGGTCTACGCGACGTACCGGTGGCTGGAGTTCTACCACCACGAGTCGTGCGGCAAGTGCACCCCGTGCCGGGAGGGCAACTACTGGATGGTCCGGGTCTACCGGCGGATCCTCGCCGGTCAGGGCACCCACGAGGACCTGGACACCCTGCTGGACACCTGCGACAACATCCTCGGCCGCTCGTTCTGCGGCCTGGGTGACGGCGCCACCAGCTCGGTGACCTCCTCACTGAAGTACTTCAAGCAGGACTACCTCGACTACATCGAGGGACGGACCGCACCGAAGCTGTCAGAGAAGACCCTGGTAGGGGCGCACTGATGACTGATGTAGCAAAGAAGACCGAGACCGTCACCCTCACCATCGACGGCGTCGAGGTCACCGCCCCCAAGGGGGCGCTGCTGATCCGGGCCGCCGAGCAGATGGGCACCGAGATCCCCCGGTTCTGCGACCACCCGCTGCTGGCCCCGGCCGGCGCGTGCCGGCAGTGCCTGGTCGAGGTGGAGGGCCAGCGCAAGCCGGTGGCTTCCTGCACCCAGACCGTCGCCGACGGCATGGTCGTCCGGACCCAGCTCACCTCGCCGGTCGCCAAGAAGGCGCAGGAGGGGGTGATGGAGCTGCTGCTGCTCAACCACCCGCTGGACTGCCCGATGTGTGACAAGGGCGGCGAGTGCCCGCTCCAGAACCAGGCGATGTCCACCGGTCGCACCGACTCGCGCTTCCACGAGCACAAGCGGGAGTACGAGAAGCCGATGGCGATCAGCAGCCAGGTGCTGCTGGACCGCGAGCGTTGTGTCCTCTGCCAGCGGTGCACCCGGTTCTCCGAGGAGATCGCCGGCGACAAGTTCATCGACCTGATGGGCCGGTCGTCCGCCGAAGAGATCAACATCTACCGGGACGACGCGTACGGCGAGGAGGGCGACGAGGGCGACGTTCCGTTCAACTCCTACTTCTCCGGCAACACCGTGCAGATCTGCCCGGTGGGGGCGCTGACCGGTGCCCAGTACCGGTTCCGGGCCCGCCCGTTCGACCTGGTCTCCAGCCCGAGCGTCTGCGAACACTGCTCGGCCGGCTGCGGGCAGCGCACCGACTGGCGACGCGGCAAGGTGCTGCGCCGGCTGGCCGGCGACGAGCCGCAGGTCAACGAGGAGTGGAACTGCGACAAGGGTCGGTGGGGCTTCCAGTACACCCGCGCCACCGATCGGCTGACCACCCCGCTGGTTCGCGACGAGCGCACCGGTGAGCTGCGCGAGGCGTCCTGGAGCGAGGCGCTCACCGTGGCCGCCGAGGGGCTGCACGCCGCTCGCGAGGGTGGCCAGGGCACGGCGGTTCTCACCGGCGGCCGGCTGACCGTCGAGGACGCGTACGCGTACGCGAAGTTCGCCCGGGTCGCCCTGAACACCAACGACATCGACTTCCGGGCCCGGCCGGTCTCCCGCGAGGAGGCCGACTTCCTGGCCAGCTCGGTCGCCGGGGTCACCGACGTCACCTACACCGACGTGGAGAACGCGCCGGCGGTGGTGCTCGTCGGCCTGGAGCCGGAGGAGGAGTGCCCGATCCTCTTCCTGCGGCTGCGCAAGGCGTACCTGAAGAAGACCCTGACGGTGTACGCGCTGGCACCGTTCGCCACCCGCGGCCTGGAGAAGCTCGGCGCGAAGCTGGCCCGGGTCGTGCCGGGCGAGGAGGCCAGCGTGCTCGCCGAGCACGCCACGGTCGACGAGGCGCTGAGCGCACCGGGCGCGATCCTGATCGTCGGCGAGCGGCTGGCAAGTGTGCCGGGCGGGCTCTCCGCCGCGGCGGACGTGGCCCGGCGTACCGGTGCGAAGCTGGCCTGGGTGCCGCGGCGCGCGGGTGACCGCGGCGCCGTCGACGCGGGCTGCCTGCCCAACCTGCTCCCCGGTGGACGGCTGGTCAACGAACCGGCCGCCCGCGCCGAGCTGGGTGAGGCGTGGGACATCCCGGCCGGGGTGATCCCGAGCCAGCCCGGTCGGGACACCGACGGCATCCTCAACGCCGCCGCCAACGGGCAGCTAGGTGCGCTTGTCGTCGGCGGGGTCGACCCGGCCGATCTGGCCGACCCGCGACTGGCCGAGGCCGCTCTGGACACGGTGCCGTTCCTGGTCAGCCTGGAGCTGCGCCCCACCGCGGTGACCCGGCGGGCGAACGTGGTGCTGCCGGTCGCCCCGGTGGCCGAGAAGGCCGGCAGCTTCCTGGACTGGGAGGGTCGGCTGCGCCCGTTCGAGGCGGTGCTGACGACTGCGGCGATGACCGACGGTCGGGTGCTCGACGCGCTGGCCGCGCTGCTCGACGTGCGGCTCGGCACCGCTGACGTGCCGAGCGTGCGTCGCGAGTTGGGCGCGCTGCCGGCGACGCGTACGTCGCGACCGTCCGCGCCGTCGGTGGCGCCGGGCCGGGTGCCGCACCCGGGCGACGGGGAGGCCGTGCTGGCCACCTGGCACCAACTGGTGGACC
Organism: Micromonospora sp. NPDC049204; assembly: GCF_040647935.1. Classification (NCBI taxonomy): domain Bacteria; kingdom Bacillati; phylum Actinomycetota; class Actinomycetes; order Micromonosporales; family Micromonosporaceae; genus Micromonospora; species Micromonospora sp. NPDC049204. The sequence goes on from NZ_JBEZDC010000013.1 coordinate 26,378, forward strand.
TCGGCAGCCTGACCGAGGGCGACGAGAACCTCGCCGGCACCGCTCGCCCGCCGGTGGTCCGGTTGGGCAAGGGCACCGCCGAGGCGCTCGGTGTGGTCGACGGTGACGCGGTCACGGTCGGCACCGACCGGGGGGCGCTGACCCTGCCGGCCGAGCTCACCGAGATGCCGGACGGCGTGGTCTGGCTGCCGACCAACTCACCCGGCTCGACCGTGCGGCGCAGCCTCGGGGCGACGTCCGGCGCGGTCGTCCGGATCTCCGTCCCCGCGACGGGAACGGCCATCCCGGCCGGACGCGTGGCGGCCGACGAGACCGGTCTCCCGCTCCTCAACTCCGGGGGTAACCAGTGACTCCGTCAATCCTGGCCCAGGATCCGACGCTTGCCGATTTCGGCCGGGATCCGTGGTGGCTGGTTCTCGGCAAGATCGTCTTCGCGTTCGCCTTCGGTCTGCTGGCCACCCTGCTCGGTGTCTGGTTCGAGCGGCGCGTCGTCGGTTACATGCAGGTGCGGCCTGGCCCCAACCAGGTCGGTCCGTTCGGCCTGCTGCAGACCCTCGCCGACGGCCTGAAGATGGCCTTCAAGGAGGACATCCTGCCGAAGGCGGCCGACAAGGTCGTCTACTTCTTCGCCCCGACCATCTCGGTGATCTGCGCGGTCACCGCCCTGTCGGTGGTGCCGTTCGGCCCGATGGTGAGCATCTTCGGCCACCACACGCCGTTGCAGGTCACCGACGTGCCGGTGGCGGTGCTGCTGCTGCTGGCCTGCTCGTCGATGGGCGTCTACGGCATCGTGCTCGGCGGCTGGGCCTCCGGTTCGACGTACCCGCTGCTCGGTGGTCTGCGGTCGAGCGCCCAGATGATCTCCTACGAGGTCGCCATGGGCCTGAGCATCGTGGCGGTCTTCATGACCGCCGGCACGATGAGCACCAGCGGGATCGTCGCCGCACAGGGCGACGGCACCGAGCTGAGTGTCTTCGGTCAGACGATCCCGGCGCCGGGCTGGTACGCGATCCTGTTGCTGCCCAGCTTCGTCATCTTCTTCATCGCCACCGTGGGTGAGACCAACCGGGCGCCGTTCGACCTGCCCGAGGCCGAGTCCGAGCTGGTCGCGGGATTCATGACGGAGTACAGCTCGCTGAAGTTCGCGCTCTTCATGCTCAGTGAGTACGTCGCGATGGTGACCATGTCCGCGGTCACCACCACGCTGTTCCTCGGCGGTTGGCGTGCACCCTGGCCGATCACGCTGTGGGAGGGCGCCAACTCCGGTTGGTGGCCGATGCTCTGGTTCTTCGGCAAGGTGATCGCGCTGGTCTTCGTGTTCGTGTGGCTGCGCGGCACGCTGCCCCGCCTGCGCTACGACCAGTTCATGCGCCTCGGTTGGAAGGTGCTGCTGCCGATCAACCTGGTCTGGATCCTGGTCCTGTCGGGCCTGCGGTCCATCGAGGACTGGGACTCGCGCGGCAAGGTGATCGCGGTCGGCATCCCGGCCGGCATCCTGCTGATCGTCACGATCTTCTGGCCCAGCCGGCGTCCGAAGCCGAAGCCGACGACGCAGGAACAGGTCGACAACCGGCCGTACGGGAGCTTCCCGCTGCCACCGATGGATCTTCAGGTACCACCGAGCCCGCGTATCACGCGCGTGGTCGCCGAGCGGGAGCCGGCCAACATCGTTGCCGGCTCGGACTCCAGGGAGGTGTGACGTGGGCGCGATCACCGGAACGTTCAAGGGATTCGGTGTCACCTTCTCGCACATGTTCAGGAAGGTCGTCACGACCGACTACCCGTTCAAGCCGCCGGTGTCGGCGCCGCGCTACCACGGGCGGCACATCCTCAACCGGCACCCGGACGGCCTGGAGAAGTGCATCGGCTGCGAGCTGTGCGCGTGGGCCTGCCCGGCGGACGCGATCTACGTCGAGGGTGGCGACAACACCGACGAGCAGCGCTTCTCGCCGGGTGAGCGGTACGCCAGCATCTACCAGATCAACTACGCCCGGTGCATCTTCTGCGGACTGTGCATCGAGGCCTGCCCGACCCGGTCGCTCACCATGAGCAACGAGTACGAGCTGGCCCGGGACAACCGGCAGGACCTGATCTTCACCAAGGAGCAGTTGCTCGCGCCGTTGCTGGAGGGCATGGAGCAGCCTCCGCACCCGATGCGCCTCGGTGACAGCGAGAAGGACTACTACGTCGGCGCGTTGGACAACCCGGGCACCTCCGCCGGTGCGGAGACGTCCCCGATGGGTCCGGGCCGCTACCAGGTCGAGGAGCACCCCGGCGTGACGTTCCCGGGCGCCGAGCAGGCCGCCCAGCGCGTCGCGGCCGGCAAGGGAGAGGAAGCATGACCACGTCTACGGTGCTCGCCGCCGCCGGTACGGTGTCCGGCGGCGAGGCGGTCACCTTCTGGATCCTCGCCCCGCTCGCGCTGATCGGCGCGATCGGGATGGTGGCCGCGCGCAACGCCGTGCACTCGGCGCTGTGGCTGGTGCTGACCATGCTCTGTCTGGGCGTGTTCTACGTGCTCCAGGCCGGTCCGTTCATCGGCATGGTGCAGATCATCGTCTACACCGGCGCGATCATGATGCTGTTCCTCTTCGTGCTGATGCTCGTCGGTCGGGACTCGACGGACTCGCTGATCGAGACGCTGCGGGGCCAGCGGGTCGCCGCGATCGTGCTCGGCCTGGGCTTCGCCGGCCTGGTCGCCACCGGCCTCTACCAGGCGCTGGACGGAACCACCGCGGTCGGCCTGGAGCAGGCCAACACGGAGGGGAACGTGCAGGGCATCGCCCGACTGCTGTTCACCAAGTACGTCTTCGCGTTCGAGCTGACCTCGGCACTGCTGATCACCGCGGCGGTCGGTGCGATGGTGCTGGCCCACGTCGAGCGGCGGAAGCAGGACAAGGTCGACCAGGTGTCGACCATGCGGGCGCGCTTCGCCCCGGGCAACTACCCCGGTCCGAAGCCCGGCCCCGGCGTCTTCGCGACCTCCTCGTCGGTGGCCACCCCGGCCCGGCTCCCCGACGGCCGCCTGACCGACCGCAGCACCCCGGCGATCCTCCCGCAGCGCGAGCTGACCGCCGAGGAGACCTCGCTGAAGGGCACGGACAAGTAATGGGATCGTTCTTCTCGGTCGAGCCGACCTACTACCTCGTCCTCGCCGCGGTGTTGTTCACCATCGGCGCCTCCGGGGTGCTGATCCGGCGCAACGCGATCGTGCTGTTCATGTGCGTGGAGCTGATGCTCAACGCGGCCAACCTGACGCTGGTCACCTTCAGCCGGATCAACGGTGATCTCAACGGTCAGATCATGGCGTTCTTCGTGATGGTGGTGGCGGCGGCCGAGGTCGTGGTCGGGCTCGCGATCATCATGTCCATCTTCCGGACGCGACGCTCGGCGAGTGTCGACGACGCCAACCTGCTCAAGTACTAGAGGGGTCCACCGGTGGAAGAGACTGTGGAATACGCCCAGGCCACGGGGCTGCTCGGGGGCGTCTGGCTGCTGGTGGCGATCCCGCTGCTCAGCGCGGCCATCCTGCTGCTGCTCGGCCGCCGGGCCGACCGCTGGGGGCACTGGTTGGGCGTCACCGCCATCGGTGCCGCGTTCGTGCTCGGCCTGACGTTCTTCGTCCAGCTTCGCGGCCTGGAGAACAAGTCGGTCGAGCTGAGCCTCTGGGACTTCATCGCGGTCGGTGATCTGCGGGTCGACTTCGGCCTGCTGTTCGACCCGCTGGCCGCGGTCTTCGTGCTGCTGATCACCGGGGTGGGCTTCCTGATCCACCTGTACGCGGTGGAGTACATGGCACACGACGCGGGCCGTCGCCGGTTCTTCGCGTACTTCAACCTGTTCGTCGCGGCGATGCTGCTGCTGGTGCTCGGCAACAACTACGTGATGTTGTACTTCGGCTGGGAGGGCGTCGGTCTGGCGTCGTACCTGCTGATCTCCTTCTGGACCGAGCGGCCGAGCGCGGCCACCGCCGGCAAGAAGGCGTTCCTGATGAACCGGGTCGGCGACGCCGGCCTGGCCATCGGCATCTTCATCATGTTCGCCACGCTGGGCACCACCCAGTACGACGAGGTGTTCAACGGTGTCGGCGCGCTGACCGGTGCGACCGTGCTGGTCCTCGGTCTGCTGCTGCTGCTCGGTGCGGCCGGCAAGTCCGGTCAGTTCCCGCTCCAGGCGTGGTTGCCGGACGCGATGGAGGGCCCCACCCCGGTGTCGGCGCTCATCCACGCCGCCACCATGGTCACCGCGGGCGTCTACCTGATCGCCCGGTCCAACCCGATCTTCTCCGCCAACTCGACGCTCCAGCTCGTGGTGGTCAGCGTCGGCGCGCTCACCCTGCTGATGGGCTGCATCATCGGCGCGGCCAAGGACGACATCAAGCGGGTGCTCGCCTGGTCGACGGTGAGCCAGATCGGCTACATGTTCCTCGGCGTCGGCCTGGGTGGCGGCGCGTACGCGCTGGCCATCGTGCACCTGCTGGCGCACGGGTTCTTCAAGGCCAACATGTTCCTGGGCGCCGGCTCGGTCATGCACGGGATGAAGGACCAGGTCGACATCCGCCGCTTCGGCGGGTTGTCGACGTACATGAAGGTCACCTGGTTGACGTTCATGATGGGCTGGCTGGCCATCATCGGCATGTTCCCGTTCTCCGGCTTCTTCTCCAAGGAGCCGATCATCGTGGCCGCCTTCGAGCGGGAGGACTGGACCGCCTGGCTCTTCGGCGGTGCGGCGCTGCTCGGCGCGGGGCTCACCGCGTTCTACATGACCCGGCTGTTCGTGCTCACGTTCCACGGCCCGAAGCGCTGGACCGACGACATCGAGCACCCGCACGAGTCGCCGAAGCTGATGACCATTCCGCTGATCCTGCTGGCGGCCGGTTCGGTCGGCGCTGGTTTCCTGCTGTCCACGTCGGTGCCGGACTGGCTGACGGCGACCGCCGGCCTGGGCGGCGAGCACGCGGAGCACGAGGCGGTCCTCTCGCACGCCGTGATCACCACGCTGTCGCTGCTGGTGACCGTGCTCGGCGCGGGGCTGGCCTGGTTCCTGTTCCGGGCCGGTACGGCCACCGCACCGCAGCCGGCCGGGGTGCTGGTCACCGCCGCCCGGCGCAACCTGTACGCGGACGCGGTGAACGAGGCGGTCTTCGAGAAGCCGGGCATCTTCCTCACCCGGGCGCTCGTCTACCTCGACAACCGGGGTATCGACGGGCTGGTCAACGGGCTCGCCGCCGCGGTCGGCGGTGGCTCGGGTCGGCTCCGGCGGATGCAGACCGGCTTCGTCCGCTCGTACGCCACCTCGATCCTGGCCGGTGCGCTGCTGGTGATGGCGGCGTTCCTGGCGGTCCAGGCGGGGTGGCTGGCGTGATCGACCTGTTCCCGGCCGCCCCCGCCGGCGGACCACGCAGTGACGACGGAGGTAAGGCCGCATAATGTCCAACTTCCCGTTCCTCTCGGTGCTCACCGTGGCGCCACTGGTGGGCGCCCTGGTGGTGGCCTTCCTGCCGCGCCATCGGCCGGAGCTGGCCAAGCAGGTGGCGTTCGTCTGGTCACTGCTGGTGCTGGTGCTCTCCGTGGTGATGTGGGTCAGCTTCAAGGCCGACGGTCAGCGGTTCCAGTTCCGCGAGTCGTACTCGTGGATCCCGGACTGGGGCGTCAGCTTCACGTTCGCCGCCGACGGCATCGCGTTGGTGATGCTGATGCTGATCGCGGTGCTGGTGCCGCTGGTGATCCTGGCCTCCTGGCACGACGCGGAGTCGTCGAAGCGGTCGGTGCCTGTCTACTTCGCGCTGCTGCTGGTCCTCGAGTGCACGATGATCGGTGTCTTCGCGGCCGCCGACGTCTTCCTGTTCTACGTGTTCTTCGAGGTCATGCTGGTGCCGATGTACTTCCTGATCGGCAGCTACGGCGGCCACCAGCGGCAGTACGCGGCGGTGAAGTTCTTCCTCTACTCGCTCGTCGGCGGTCTGTTCATGCTGGCCGCCGTGATCGGCTTGTGGGTGGCCGGTGGCAAGACCTTCGACTGGCAGAAGCTGTCGGAGGTCGACATCAGCACCGGCACCGGGCGGTGGCTGTTCCTCGGCTTCTTCCTCGCGTTCGCCATCAAGGCGCCGTTCTTCCCGTTCCACACCTGGTTGCCCGACGCCGGTGGGGCGGCCCCGGCTGGTGCCGCGGCCCTGCTCGTCGGCGTGCTGGACAAGGTCGGCACGTTCGGCATCCTGCGCTACTGCCTGCCGCTGTTCCCGGAGGCGTCGAAGTGGTTCGCGCCGTGGGCGCTGGCGTTGGGCGTGATCGGCATCGTCTACGCCGCGTTGCTGGCGGTCGGTCAGAACGACCTCAAGCGGCTGGTGTCGTACACCTCGATCGCGCACTTCGGGTTCATCGGGGTGGGTATCTTCGCCTTCACCACCCAGGCCGGCACCGGCGCCGTGCTCTACATGCTCAACCACGGCCTGGCCACCGGCCTGCTGTTCCTGGTGGTGGGCATGTTGATCTCCCGGCGGGGTTCCGCGCTGATCAGTGACTTCGGTGGTGCCGGCAAGCTGGTCCCGGTGCTCGCCGGGGTGCTCTTCTTCGCCGGTCTCGCCTCGCTCGCGCTGCCCGGTACGGCGCCGTTCATCTCCGAGTTCCTGGTGCTGATCGGCACCTTCACGGTGAACAAGCCGGTCGCGATCATCGCGACGCTCGGCATCATCCTGGCCGCCGCGTACGTGCTGTGGATGGTGCAGCGCACCACCCAGGGCACTCTCAACCCGACGCTCACCGAGGTCGACGGCATGCGCCGGGACCTCAACCTGCGCGAGAAGGTCGTGGTCGCTCCACTGATCGCCCTGATCGTGCTGCTCGGCTTCTTCCCCAAGCCGGTCACTGACGTGATCAACCCGGCCGTCCAGGCGACCATGGACGACATCGGCAGAACCGACCCGGCCCCGTCGGTCGGCACCGTCCAGGAGGCGGCAAAGTGACCGATTTCAAACTGCCGTCGATCGACTACGCGGCGCTCTCCCCGATTCTGATCATGCTGGGCACGGCCCTGCTCGGCGTGCTCGTCGAGGCCTTCGTGCCCCGACGCTGGCGGCACGTCGTGCAGTTGACGGTGGCGCTGGTGGCGGTGCTCGCGGCGTTGACCATGGTGGTGCTCAACGCCGACGAGCGGATGATCACCGCCGGCCAGGCCCTCGCGATCGACGGTCCGACGCTGTTCCTCCAGGGCGCGATCCTGGTGCTGGCCGCGATGGCGCTGCTGCTGATCGGTGACCGCTCGGTCGAGTTGGGTGGGGCGTTCGTCGCCCAGGCCGCGGTGACCGCCGAGTCGGCCGACGACCGGCGGCAGGCCGAGGGGCGCAACGGTCTGACCGAGGTCTACCCGCTGACCACGTTCGCGATCGGCGGCATGCTGATCTTCGTGGCGGCGAACGACCTGCTGACCATGTTCATCGCGCTGGAAGTCTTCTCGCTGCCGCTCTACCTGCTCTGCGCGCTGGCCCGTCGTCGCCGCCTGCTGAGTCAGGAGGCCGCGATGAAGTACTTCCTGCTCGGCGCGTACGCCTCCGCCTTCTTCCTGTTCGGGGTGGCCCTGATCTACGGCTTCACCGCCGGTACGCCGGGCCGGGTGGCCGGCGTCGACTTCGCCACCATCAACGCGGCGGTGAGCGAGTCGCCGTCCAGCCAGGTGCTGCTCTTCGCCGGCATGGCGCTGCTCGCCATCGGCCTGCTCTTCAAGGCCGCGGCGGCACCGTTCCACGTCTGGACCCCGGACGTCTACCAGGGCGCCCCGACGCCGGTCACCGGTTTCATGGCGGCCTGCACCAAGGTCGCCGCGTTCGGTGCCCTGCTGCGTGTCTTCCACGTCGCGTTCGCCGACGCCAACTGGGACTTCACCCCGGTCCTCGGTGTGGTGGCGGTGCTGACCATGCTGATCGGCGCGGTCCTCGCGGTCACCCAGACCGACATCAAGCGGCTGCTCGCGTACTCCTCGATCGCCAACGCCGGCTACCTGCTGGTCGGTGTGCTGGCGCCGAGCCGCGACGGGCTGGCCGGCACGATGTTCTACCTGGTCGCGTACGGTTTCTCGGTGCTGGCCGCGTTCGCGGTGGTGACCCTGGTGCGCGACGCCGACGGGGAGGCCACCCACCTGTCCCGGTGGGCCGGGTTGGGCCGCCGCTCGCCGTTCTTCGCCGCCCTGTTCACCTTCATCCTGCTGGCCTTCGCCGGTATCCCGCTGACCAGCGGCTTCATGAGCAAGTTCGCGGTCTTCGGGCCGGCGCTGGAGGGTGGTCAGACCTGGCTGGTGATCGCCGGTGTGCTGACCAGCATGGTGCTGGCGTTCCCGTACCTGCGGGTCGTGGTGATGATGTGGCTGTCCGAACCGGGCGAGTCCACCCCGACCGTCACCGTGCCCGGTGGGCTCACCTCCGCCGCGTTGATGATCGGGGTACTGGCGACCCTGGTGCTGGGTGTCGCCCCGGCGCCGCTGCTCGAGTTGGCCACCGGAGCTGCCGAATTCGTTCGATGACCGAGGGAACGATCACCGGGGGTTGGCGCGTGTTCACGGGCCGGCCCCCGGTGCGTATCCCCGGCCCGGAGCAGGTAGAACGGGTGTGGCATGGTTGATAGCGTGGTGAATCCGGCGGGCGAGCGTTCAGGTTCCTCCGGCTCCGGCGGTCGGCGGGGTCGGGCGAGCACGAGTCAGTTCGGCGCGCTCGGCCTCCATCTCGCCGATCCCCACGTCGAGGCGTCCGTGCTCGGTGTGCTGGACATGGTCGAGGTCGAGTTGCGGGCCAGTGTGGCGAGCACCGACCCGTTCGTCACCGAGGCTGCCCGGCACCTGCTGGAAGCCGGCGGGAAGCGCTTCCGGCCGCTGCTGGTGGCCCTCGGCGCCCAGTTCGGCGACCCCAGCGGCGCGCAGGTGGTCCCGGCCGCCGTGGTGATGGAGCTCACGCACCTCGCCACCCTCTACCACGACGACGTGATGGACGAGGCTGCCGTCCGTCGGGGCGCGCCGAGTGCGAACTCCCGCTGGACCAACTCCGTCGCCATCCTGGTCGGCGACTACCTCTTCGCCCGGGCGGCGGACATCGCCGCCGATCTGGGCCCGGAGGCGGTCCGGTTGCAGGCGCGCACCTTCGCCCGGCTCGTGCACGGTCAGATCGCGGAGACCGTCGGTCCGCGCGTCGACGACGATCCGGTGACCCACTACCTGCACGTGATCGCCGAGAAGACCGGCTCGCTCATCGCCACGTCGGCCCGGTTCGGCGGGATGTTCGGTGGCGCCCCCGCGGAGCACGTGGAGGCGCTCGCCGGGTACGGCGAGACGATCGGCGTCGCCTTCCAGCTCTCCGACGACCTGCTGGACATCGCCTCCGAGTCGGGTCAGTCGGGCAAGACGCCCGGCACCGACCTGCGCGAGGGTGTCCCGACGTTGCCGGTGCTCTACGCGCGCGCAGCGGACGACGCCGACGCGTCCTCGGTGCGGCTGCGGGAGATCCTGGCGACCGGCCCGCTGACCGACGACGCGCTGCACGCGGAGGCGTTGGGGCTCCTGCGGGAGAGCCCGGCGCTCAAGCGCGCCCGGGAGACCGTTCGCAGCTACGCCGAGGACGCCCGCGCGCGCCTGGACCCACTTCCGCAGGGTCCGTCCCGGCAGGCCCTCGAATCGCTCTGCGACTACATCGCCGACCGCACCAGCTGACCCCTGCGGTCCGCACCCCAGCACCTCCGCCGCTCGGCGGCGGTCATGAGGTTATCGCCGCAACACGCCGTGTGATCCGACGACAACGTCATGATCACGGCGGGGTGGGGCGGGCCAACAGGCGACCGCCGACGAGCATGAGAGCGGCGGCGAGCAGCATCGCCACGGACGCCGTTGTCCACATCGCGGAGTAGCCGAGGTGGGCGGCGAGTGGGCCGAGGCTCAGCGGGCCGAGACAGCCGCCCGCGTACACCCCGGTCTGGGTGATCGAGGTGGCGGTGGCCGGTGACTGCGGGTGGAGCCGGACCACCGCGAAGTTCATCAGGCCGGGCCAGGCCCAACCCAGGCCGAAGCCGAGCACCACGCCGGCCACCAGCGGCACCGAGCCGGTCGCCGCGAGCAGGGCCAACCCGGCCGCGCCGACGACCAGCATCGCGGCGATGAGGGCGACGTGACCGGTGTCGCGCCGATCGGCAAACCAGCCGGCACCCACCCGGGCCACCATGCAGACCGTGCCGCCCAGGGTCAGGGTGAGGCCGGCGATGCCGGGCGAGAGGCCCCGAGCCGCAGCGGAGTCCACCAGGAAGGTGCCCAGCGTGTTGGCGGCGGCCGCGGCCAACGTCGCCGCCGCGCCGATCACCACGAGCGCCACCGTCGCCCGACCCGCGCGTGCCGCGTCGGCCCGCCGCGCCGGTCCGGGCAACTGCCGGGGTACGGCGGGCAGCGTCGTCAGCGCGGCCACGGCGGCCGCCACGAACGCCCAGCGCCAGCCCACGGTGAGCGCGAAGGCCGGCACCGCCGCTCCGGCCAGCAGGGTGGAGGCGGGGATGGCGGCCTGTTTGACGCCGAACGACAGCCCTTGACGTCGGGCCGGCACGTGCTGGGCCAACGCCGCGTTGCTGGCCAACTGGCCGAGCGCGTTCGCGGCGGCGCTGAGCGCCAGCAGGCCGACGAGCGTCGGGTACGACCGGGCGAGGGCGGCCACGGCCAGCATCGACCCGGCGGCCAGCAGGATGCCGCAGCGGGCCACCAGGGCCGGCCCGTACCGCTCGACCAGCCGGCCGGAGGGTACCGAGGTCAGCGCGCTGACCCCGAAGTAGACGGCCACGGCCAGGCCGAGGCCGGCGGGGGAGAAGCCGAGGTCCGCGCCCATCTGCACGGCGAGACCACCGAGCAGGAACACGGGCAGTACGCAGGCCACGGTGGTGACGACTGCGCCGGCGCTGGCCCGGACCGGGCGGGGTCGGGCGATGGTCGGGTCGGAGGTGGAGACGGTGTTGGTCATCGTCCGGCAAAGCTACGTGAACCCTACTCAAGCAACTCATGGTGACCACCGGGGTACACGCTGTTGGTGATGATCTGGCATCCTCCACCCGAACAGGCATTTCGCACTGGGCCTGTTTTTCATATGGTGTAAGTCCCCGGCGGCGGAGGTGGTTGTGCGCGACCCCTTGGCAGAACCTTCGGATCTGATCCGCAGCGTGTCCCGAGCGCTGCGGGTGTTGGAGTCGGTAGGTCGTGCCCCGAAAGGCCTGACCGTCAAGCAGATCGCCCGGCGGTGTGAGCTGACGGTGGCCACCACCTACCACCTGGTCCGCACGCTCGCCTACGAGGGTTACGTGATTCGTCGCGAGGACGGCACGTACATCGTGGGGTTGGAGGTGGCCGACCGGTACCGGGAGTTGGTCACGGCGTTCCGCGGCCCGCCGGTGGTCGGTGAGACGCTGCGGCGGGCCGCTCTGGACACCGGCTACAGCCACTTCCTGGGTCGCTTCGTCGGCGGACAGGTGGCCCTCACGGCGGTCGCCGAGGGGCACCGCTCGCCCTATCTGGAGGATCTGGTCCCCGGCTTCGACGAGGGGGCGCACGCGACGGCTCTCGGCAAGTCACTGCTCGCCACCCTGACCGTCGATCAGCGCTACCGCTATCTGCGGGAGTACGGCATGCGCCCGTTCACCAGCGCCACGCTGACCACCAGCGAGGCGTTCGAGGCCGACCTGGCCGCCGGCGACCGGCGTGGCATGCAACTGGAGATGGGGCAGTTCCGCCAGGGGGTGGCGTGTGCGGCGGTGCTCGTCGCGCCGGACAAGGACATGGAACGCCGGGTCGTGCTGGCCTGCGCGTTGCCGGCCAGCGAGATGATGACCTCCGCCCGGGTGGTCCGCGCCAAACTGCTCACCGTCGCCCGCAGCGTCGCCGACGGCATCGCCGGCGACATCTGACCCCCGACGGCGAGAGGCCCTCTCCCGGGCTGGGAGAGGGCCTCTCGTGGCGGTCCAGCGCCGGACCCGCCGTGAGTGACGTTCAGCGATCCACCGACCGTGGCGGCACCGTCAGCTGCCCACCGGGCCGCCGTCGAGACGCCAGGTGACCACCACGCCCGGCTTGGCGTAGTCGCCGTCGGGCCAGTTCGAGGCCGGGTTCTCCACCGAGGCGCCGGTGATCTCGCCCGGGTGCTGCACGGCGACGAAGACCGAGCGGTTGTCGCCGGTGATGAACGGGCCGCAGGTCTCCGCGCCGAGCGGCACGGTCAGGAACTGCTTGAGGTGACCCCGCTCCGGGCCCTCGACGGCGGTGGCGAAGAGGCCGTCGTTGCTGCCCAGCGCGTTACCGTCGGTGGAGATCCACAGGTTGCCGGTGGCGTCGAAGGCGACGTTGTCCGGGCAGGAGATCGGGGAGACCCTGGTCTTGTCGTACCCGGCGAAGAAGGTCGACGGGTCGGTCGGGTCGCCGCAGACGATGGGCAGCGACCAGGCGAACGTCTCCGCGGTGTTGTCGTTGCGGTCCTCGACCAGCTCCAGGATCTGCCCGTGCTTGTTGGCGTTGCGCGGGTTGGCCTCGTCCGCCGCGGCCTTGCCGGCCTTACCGCGGTCGGTGTTGTTGGTGAGCGCCACGTACACCTTGCCGGTGAGCTGACTCGGCTCCACGTCCTCGGGGCGGTCCATCTTGGTCGCGCCGACCTTGTCGCCGGCCAGCCGGGTGAAGGTGAGGACGTCCGCGGCGGTCATTCCGTCGACGAACGACCGGTTGCCGCTGACCAGCTTGATCCAGCGCCCCCGGCCGTTGAACGCGCCGTCGGTGGGAAGTTGGCCCGAGCCGTCGATCTCGGCGGCGCTGGTCTGGTCGAGCTTCGCCACGTAGAGCGTGCCGGACTCCAGCAGGCTCAGGTTGTGCTTGCGGGCGGCCCAGGAGTTGCCCTTGAGGAACTTCTGGTCCGAGACGAACTTGTAGAGGTAGTCGAAACGCTCGTCGTCGCCCATGTACGCGACCACGTGGCCGTCCTTCGCGACGATCACGTTCGCGCCCTCGTGCTTGAACCGGCCCATCGCGGTGTGCTTGCGGGGGCGGCTCTCCGGGTCGAACGGGTCGATCTCCACGACCCAGCCGAACCGGTGCGCCTCGTTGGGGTGCTTGGCCAGGTCGAAGCGCTCGTCGGCGCGCTCCCACTTGCGGCTGCCGCTGGGATAGCGGCTCGCGGTGCCGATGCCGTAGCGGTCCAGCTTCGGCTTCAGCTCGGCCGGCGCGGCGTCGGCGCCCACGAAGTACTGGTTGAAGTTCTCCTCACCGGAGAGCACCGTGCCCCACGGGGTCACGCCACCGGCGCAGTTGTTGAGCGTGCCGACGACCGTACGACCCTTGGGGTCGGCGGCGGTCCGCAGCCAGGCCGAACCGGCGGCCGGGCCGGTCAGGTCGAACCTGGTGCTGAGCGCGGTGACCCGCCGGTTGTACGGCCTCCGACCGGAGTCGACAGGCTTCCACTGCCCGGTGCCCGCGACCCGCTCCAACTCCACCACCGACATGCCGTGCGCGGCCATGGCGGTGCGGAGCTGCTCGACGGAGAGCCCGTCCAGGCCGGGGAAGCCCGGGAACATCAGGTCCTCGTTGGTGTACTCGTGGTTGACCACGAGCAGCGCCCGCTTGCCCTGCTTGTCCAGCGGCAGCACGCCGACGAAGTCGTTGTTGTAACCGAACTGCTTGGACTGCGCCGCGGCGGTCTGGTGGTGCAGGTCGAACTCGGGCGCGCCCGGCAGCACCGGGTCACCCCACTTGATCACCACGGCGTGGTCGTAGCCGTTCGGGACGACCAGGGTGTCCAACTTGTTCGGTGGGATCGGCTTGAAGGTCAGCGCGCCGGTGCCGACCCCGGTGCTGGGCCGGCCGAAACCGAAGGACTCCGGGACGTCCGGGGTGGCGGGGGCAGCCAGGGCCGGGGCCGCACCGGCAGCCGCGCCGCCGAAGCCCAGGACCAGCGCGCCGACCGCGCCGGCCCGGACCACGCCGCGCCGCGAGACCTCCGCGTTCACCACGTCTCCGAAGTACGCGTTGTCGGAGGTGTTCGGTACCGGGTGGTCACAGGCGTTTCCGCAGCGGTACAGACAGGTCATGGCGTCACGGGTGCCATGGCGGGTGCCGGTCAACAGGGGGAGCAGCCGGGGGCGGTCGCTCATGGGGGAAGCCTCCAGAGAAGTCGGTGGCACGGCAGGCGGCGTACCAGGCGGACGCTAGGAGGACGTGGTGAGCACCCGTCGGCCACGATGTGAACCGGCCGTGAACACCTGTGCGGGCGGCTACCGCACATAACCGGTCTGACCTCGGGCTGAACCGATCGGCGTGACCGCACGTATTCCCCAGCGAACGCAACGCCGGACGCGCGCCGGAAGCGAGGGAGACCGCCATCAGCGACCACGACGCCCAACTGCTGCGCGCGCTGCACGACGAGCACGCGGAGGCGCTGTACGCGCACGCTCTGCGGCTGGTCAACGGCGACCGGCAGCGAGCCGAGGACCTGGTGCAGGAGACGCTGCTGCGGGCCTGGCGACATCCGGAGTCGCTCGACCCGCAACGCGGCTCGGTGCGGTCCTGGCTCTTCACCACCGCCCGGAACCTGGCCATCGACGCCTGGCGGCGGCGTTCCACCCGGGTCGGTGAGGTCTTCACCGACGACCTTCCCGAACCGCCCGAGGTGATCGACGAGGCCGAGCGGGCGGTGGAGGCGTGGACCGTCGCCGAGGCGCTCAACCGGCTCAGCCCGACCCACCGGGAAGTGCTCGTCGAGTGCTTCTACCAGGGACGGTCGGTGGCCGAGGCGGCATCCCGCCTGGGCGTGCCACCGGGGACCGTGAAGTCCCGCACCCACTACGCGCTGCGGTCCCTACGGTTGGTCCTGGCTGAGATGGGAGTGACGGGATGACCCGGTGCGAGTTCGCGCACGACGACGGCGCGTACGTGCTGGGTGCCCTGGCCCCCGCCGAGCGGGCGGCCTACGAGCGGCACCTTGGCGGCTGCGCGTCCTGCCGGGAGGCGGTCGCCGAGATCGCCGTCCTGCCCGGGTTGCTCGGACGGCTCGACCCGGTGGGGTTGGAGCAGATCCTGCCGCCGCCGGCCCCGCCCCGGGTGCCCGCGCTGCTGGAGGAGGCCCGGCGTCGTCGGCGTCGGGAACGCGCCACGGACCGGCGACGGTTCGCGCTGACCACCCTGGCCGCCGCCGGGCTGGCCGTGCTCGTCGGTGTGGGCACTGCCGTGGTGCTGCCCCGGCCCGCCAGCACGCCCGGCCCGCCGGTCGCCCAGGGCAGCACACCGGCACCGCAGGTGTCGATGGTCGCCATGCGTCCGGTGGCCAGCACCGGGCCGGTGCACGCCGACATCGGGCTGATCGGCACCAAGTGGGGCACTCGGGTGACCATGCACTGCGGGTACGACGCGCGGACGAGCTACGGCAAGGCGTACCCGTTCCGGCTGGTGGCGCACGGTCCGAACGGCAGCAGCGAGCAGATCGGCTCCTGGCTCGCGGCCCCCGGCGACGACCTCAGCTTCTCCGGCCTCACCCGCTTCACCGACGCCGAGCTGGTCAGCGTGGAACTCCAACGCTCCGACGGCACGCCCCTGCTGACGTACGCGGTCCCCTGACCTGCTCAGGCCCTGAGGAGTGGGTCAGAGGGCTGGGACGGGTGTTTCGGCCGCGGCACGGGTGCGGTGGGACCGGCGGGAGCTTCGGACGGCGTCGGTGGTGAAGACGATCAGGGCCAGCCACACCAGCGCGAACCCGGCGAGGCGGGCTGGCGGCATCGGCTCATGGAAGATCAGCACGCCGCAGCCGAGCTGAAGGATCGGCGCCAGATACTGGATCATGCCGAGGCCGCTCAGGGGTAGCCGGTTGGTCGCCCCGGCGAACAGGAGCAGCGGGATCGCCGTGGCCGCGCCGGCGAGCACCAGCAGCGCGGTGTGCCCGGCCGAGACGTGGCCGAAGGTGGACTGCCCGCGGGTGGTGAGCCAGGCCAGGTAGCCCAACGCCGGCAGTGCCAGCACCGCCGACTCGACGAAGAGACCCTCCGCCGGCGGCAGTCCGAGCCGCTTCTTGACCAAGCCGTAGCCGGCGAAACTGAACGCCAGCGTCAACGCCAACCAGGGCACCCGGCCGTAGTCCACGGTGAGCACCACGACCGCCGACGCGCCGATTCCCAGCGCCAGCCACTGCGCCGGACGTAGCCGCTCCCGCAGCACGGTCACCCCGAGCAGCACCACGACCAGCGGATTGATGAAGTAGCCGAGCGCCGTCTCGACCACCCGGTTGGAGTTGACCCCGTAGATGTAGGTGCCCCAGTTGACGGCGATCAGCATGGCGGCGACGACGATCCCGGCCATCGCCCAGGGACGTCGTACCAGCGCCCGCAGGAAGCCGATGTTGCGCAGGGCCGCCAGCAGCAGGGCCACGAAGACCACCGACCAGACGATCCGGTGGGCCAGCACCTCCAGCGGCCCGGCCGGCCGCAACAGCCTGAGATACAACGGAAAGAAGCCCCAGAGCAGGTACGCGCCGAAGCCGTAGAGGTATCCCAGGCGGAGTGGCGTCACCCCTCCACCGTAAGGGGCGTACTGTCACTTTGCTCCTTTCTGATGACCGGGGTCACCGGCGTACGCCGGTCGAGCTGCATCCACCGCTCCGGCACGTCCAACGGCGTGAAACCCGCCCGCGCGTACACCTCGTGCGCGTCGTTCGTGATCAGCAGGATCCGGCGTACGCCGAGATCGTCCAGGTGGTCGCGGATCGCGCCGGCCAGCCAGCCGCCCAGCCCGCGGCCGCGGGCGGCGCGGTCGACGTACACGTCGCAGAGCCACGCGAAGGTGGCGCCGTCGGTGACCACCCGGGCCACCGCCACCTGCTGGCCGTCCTCGGGTCGGTAGACGCCGAACGGCAGCGAGCCGGCGAACGCCCGTGCCGTGGTCTCCCGGTCCCGACCGAGCGCCCAGTACGCGTCGGTGGACAACCAGAGATGCACGCGGGCCAGATCGAGTCGGTCGGGGTCGGTGCTGAGCAGGTAACCGTCGGTGCGAGTCAACGAGAACACGCATCGACGCTAGCCGCCCCGATGGGCGGCCAGACCGGCCAATTCCCAGATCCTGGTCATTGGCCGGTCGTGGTCACAGCCTCGGTGGGCCGGATCGACGCCGGCCCGTGGACGGTCAGTCCCGGTCGAGGACGGCGCCGAGGATCCAGGTCACGATGCTCACGAACAGGGCACCGAGCACCGCGGCCGGCCAGAAACCGTCCACCGTGAACGGCAGCCCCGCCTGGTCGGCGATCCAACTGGTGAGCAGGAACAGCAGCCCGTTCACCACAAGCGCGATGAGACCCAGGGTCAACAGGTAGAAGCCACAGCCGACGGTCTTGATGACCGGCTGGAGGACCGCGTTGACCACGCCGAAGATCACCGCTACCAGGAGCAGCGCGGTGACCGTCTCGACGGCGGAGTCCGACTCCAACGAGATGCCCGGAATGAGGAGTGTGGCCAGCCAGAATGCCAGCGCTGTGCTGGCCAGCCGAATCAGCAGACCTTTCAGAAAACCCATGGCGGGGATCGTGCCACGGACCTCGCACCGGCGTAACCCGCCAGTTGACCATGCCGGTGGGTCAGCCGCGGCCCGGCCGACCGATCAGTTGTGCCTCGATCGGCGTGGGGGAGAGCAGCGCCCAGCGCAGCGCCCGCCGGTTGACCACGGCGACCATGTCGTCCCGGATCCGGGTCAGCCACTCGGCCGAGCCGCCCAGCCCCAGGGCGGCGCCGGCCAGCGCGGCCTCGCCGTCGTCAAGCGGTTGCAGCAACGCGAGGTCGGCCCGGCTCAACGCGTCGACGTCGGCGGGGGTCAACTCGTCCCGTACGACAAGCGTGGCCCGCCACGGCGGATCCGGCTCGGCCTCCGCCGGCACCGGCCCGGCGTCGACGACCAGCAGCAACGGACGCAGGGCGGTGCCCACCCCGTCGGCGACCCGTCGACCGGGCGGGAGCAGCGGGATCGTCCCGCCCGGTGCGCCCACCCCCCGGACGAACGGCTCCCAGGTGCGTGGCCGCGCGGTCTGCACCACCACCAGCGCCCCGAGTGCCAGTGCGCGCAGGGCCACCAACTGCGCCGCGCGCACCCCGCCGACCAGCAGCACCCGGGTGCTCTCCGGCCGGAAGAGTCGCACGGTGACGGCCCGGCCATGCCGATTCGTGCCGACCATCATGCCCGCGTCGCCCAGGGTCAGCTCCCAGTCGTCCATCGCGATGCGTGGCCACGCCCCGGGTGTGGTCAGCGCCAGCGGCAGCGTGGCGGCCAACCCGGGCAGGTGTGCACCGTCGAGACGTCGCAGTTCCCCGCCCAGGTCGGTCACCAGCCGTTGCAGCGCGTCGGTGGCGGCGGTCAGCTCGGTCGCCGTCGTGGCGGTCAGCCGTACGGTCAGCTCGGTCGGCGCCGGGCCGGCACCGGTGCTCGGCGACGGGCCCGCGGTGATCGACACGGTCGTCGCGGTCGCCGGCAGCGCGAGCATCCGGGGCACCAGCCGCGGCCCACCCGGAGCGCCCGACTCCGGCCACCGGACCAGCCGGAAGGTGGCCTGCACCAGGGCGCCGGTGCGCAGGGCCGGCCAGGACTCCCGTACCGGATGGCCGTCGTGGTGAGCCAGCTCGGCCAGGACGCGCAGGGCCGCGGGTACGCCGAGTGGCCGCGCGGTCAGCGGTCCGAGCCGGCGGACGACGCGACGTACCGTGCCGGCGAGCACCCGGCGCAGGTCGTCCTCGGACCACCCGTCCACCCGCGGCACCCGGATCGCCACCACCGCCCGCTCCCGCCCGGCGAGCCGCCCGTCGGTGAGCTGCCGGTACGACGTGCCGGCCGTGCCACCCACGGCCGGCACCGGCGCGGGCGACCCGGCGAGCAGCAGTTGGACCCGCAGCGGGGGCACGTCCGGACCGGCCGGGGGCAGCAACGCGGCCGGCGCGGGGATCACCCGGGACACGTCACCGAGCAGGTCACCGGGGTCGCCGAGCTCCAGTAGCGCCACCAGGCCCGCGGTGTCCACCAGGACGGCGGCCGGACCGCCGGTCAGCTCCGTCGAGCGGACGACGGTGCCGGGAGCGACCAGGTCGAGCAGTTCGGCCGCCCCGGTCGGCCCGGCGAGCGCCCGGCGGCGGGTCAGGTGCCCGACCGCGGTGCCCAGCCACTCGAAGAGCCACCGACCCCGGAACCGGACCCCGGCGACCGCCAGCAGCAGCGCGGCCACCAGTGCGGCAGTGACGACGACCGGCGCGGGCCGGCCCACGGCGGTAAGGACGAGCGCTGCCGCAACCTGCCCGGTGACCAGTTGACCGGCCCGTACCCCGGTGCCGGCCCGCCGCTCGGACCAGGCCCAGCGGTCCAGGGGTGACCGGCGGCGGGCGGTGTGCGGACCGGTGGGGTGCAGGCTGACCTCGGTGCCGGCCGACTCACCCGGCCCGATCGCTCGCGGGCTGGCACTCGGCCCGGACCCGACCGGGGTCGCCGGGTGCGGCCCTCCGGTGGTGATCGCCGGCACCGTGCCTCCTCGACCAGTGGGACCGGGGTCCCGGCGACCGGCCCGCCCTCCGACGGCCCGTCACTCGCCGCGACGTGGCTGCGGCACATCGTAAGCGACCGATGGCTCATGTGGTTGTCCACAGGGGAGACGTGAGGGGTAGCAGAACCGCAACGAGGCCGCTACCGTCAGCCACGAAGTCATCGCTGACCCGCGTCTCAGTGCTCGACGACCGGGCCAAGCGAACGACGCGTTCACAGGGCGGGCGCGTCGACGGCCAAGGCGCGATCAGGGAGACGAGGTGACGTCCGGGTGTCCCAGACCCAGGCAGAAGCCGCGGTGATGCAGCAGACCGCCGCGAAGTTCGAGCAGATCGACCAGTCGTTGCAGTCCATGTTGACCGGCCTGCTGGCCGAGCTGCAGGTGTTGCAGCAGGCCTGGCGTGGTGCTGGCGGCCGGTCGTTCGAGCAGGTCAAACAGCAGTGGTCCCAGGACCAGGTGGCGCTGCACCGGGCGCTGCGGGAGACCGCCGGGGCGATCCGCACCGCCGGCCGGCAGTACGACGTCTCCGACGACGAGGTGGCCAGCCGGGTTGCCGGCACCAATCGCGGCGGCATCCAGCTGCCGCTCTGATCCCGCTCGGGAGGGAAATCCGATGGACCATGGTGTGCTGGTCGTCAACTTCGCCGCGCTTCAGCAGGCCGGCGCGGACATTCAAAAGGCGCTGAACACGCTCGACTCGCAGCTCGGTCAACTCGAACGAGACGCCGCCCCGCTGGTGGCGAGTTGGACGGGTGAGGCCCGTCAGGCCTACGAGCAGCGGCAGGCACGGTGGCGGTCCGCCTCGCAGGATCTCCAGGCGATGTTGCGGGACATCAAGGTGGCGGTGCACGACTCGGCCACCGACTACCTGGACACCGAAAAGAAGAACACCGGGCTGTTCCAGTGAACGCGGTGGGTCGGGAGCGCTGACCGTGTCCCGGTCAGCCACCCGCCCGCCGGAGGTCGTCGGTCCGGGCGGTCGGCTGTCGGGGTCAGGCCGGGTCGGCCGGGCGCCAGCGTCGCCGGGCTCCGTGGGGCACCACCAGAGCGAGCAGCGCCACGCTGGCCGCCACCGTGCCGACTACCGCGGCGACCAGCAGGGCGCGCCTCTGCGCGGTCGCCCGGCGGGCCTGGCGGGCCAGCAGTGCCGGGTCGGCCCGGTCGTCGGCGAGCACGGCCACCGGTCGAGGATCGGCCGCGCGGCCACCGCTGGTCTCGGTGACCGCCCGGTACGGGTTCAGCACGCCGGCACCGTACCCGCCGCCGTGGCCCGCGTCGGGAGCCGGATCGGCGGTGGCGACGATCCGTTCCGCGATCTGGGCTGCGGTCAACTCGGGCCGGTACTCGCGCAGCAACGCGGCGGTGGCGGCCACGAACGGCGCGGCGTAGCTGGTGCCCTCGACCTGATGATGGCCCGACCCGGGCGCGGCGGTCAGCACGTCGCTGCCCGGCGCGACCAGGTCGACGTACGAACCGGTCTGCGAAAAGGCCGCCCGTCCACCGTCCGCGCCGATCGCCCCCACGCCGAGCACCCCGTCGTAGCCGGCGGGAAACGGTCGGGGATCCCCGCCGTCGTGCAGGTTGCCGGCGGCGGCCACCAGCACCACGTCCCGGTCGACTGCGTACCGCACGGCCGAACTTACTTCCGGGTCGTCCGCGTACAACACGACCGACAGGTTCACCACGTCGGCGTCGTGGTCGACGGCCCACCGGATGGCCTGGGCGAACTCGTCGGCGCTGACCGTGCGCCCCGACTCGCGCCCCTGCACCACCTGCTGCTCACTCACCCGCACCGGCATGATCCGGGCATCCGGCGCCAGGCCGCGGAAGGCGACTCCGGGCTGGGGCGCGGCCGCGATGATGCTCGCCACACCGGTGCCGTGCCCGGCGCAGTCCCGACTGCCGTCACCGCCGGGGTCGAGCAGATCGGTGCCGGCCAGCACGCGCCCCGCCAGTTGGGGGTGCACCCGGTCCACCCCCGAGTCGACCACCGCGACGGTCACCCCGGCGCCGGTGGCCAGCGGCGCGAGCCGGGTCGGGTCGTACCGCTGCTGTGGCCACGGTGTGGCCGTGACCGGCTGGACGGGGGCGAGTGGGGTCGCGCACGCCGGTGCCGTCCGGAGCCTGGCGGTGGCGGCGACGGTCGGGAGGACCGGTACGGTCAGCACGCTGACGGCCAGACCTGCGAGGACCGGGCGCGTGATCGATCGGGACATCGACAGCCTCCGTATCGTGTCGGCTCCGGAACGGGATGTTATCGGCTCGCCCGTGCCCCGGCGGACCGTCGACGGCCAGCCATTGTGATCTTGGTACCACCTTGTAGGTTGTACGCGATACCTGTGGCCTGTTCTCGGAAGGGGAGGTGGCCGTGACCGCATGGGAGCCGGCCACGGAGGCCGAGGTGGCGATGCGCGACGCGCTGAGCGCCAACGATCAGGAGCTCTACTTCCGACTCCTGTCCCGCACCGACCTGTTGCTGCCGGTCTCCGCGCCGGCGCAGCCCGGCCAGGCACCACCCGGGTGGGGCACCTGGACCACCGGTGGCCGGACGCACGTGCTGGCCTTCACATCCGCCGCCGCGCTGCGGGTCTGCCTCGGTGAGCACCCCGGCACCAACCGACGCGTTCCCTTCGCCGACCTCGCGGTCGGCTGGCCCAACCAGGAGTGGTGGCTCGCGGTCAACCCGGGTCTGCCGGTCGAGGGCTACCTGCCAGCGTGGTTCGTGTCTCAGCTCTCCCGAGGCGACGTGCGCCTACCCGGCCGTGCCATGGGTGCCCGCGCCCGGTTGGAGCGGGCGGAGACCCTGGCCCGTACCCGCACCGGCACGCCCGGTCGGGACGCCGCGCCGGCTGCTGGATCGCCACCCACGACGGGTGCGACACCGTCCGGCCCCACCCCGGTCCCGCCGGCTCCGGTACCGCCTGCCGCGGTTCCGCCGGCTCCGGTGCCGCCTGCTCCGGTTCCCGCTGCTCCGGTGCCACCTGCTCCGGTTCCGCCCCGGAGGGCCGCGTGGGATCCGGCGAGCCGGCCGGCCGGCGCCCCGCCGGCGCCCGGCCCGGCGTCGCGGACGCCCGGCCCCGTCGAGCCGTCGCGCCGACCCTACGAGGAGGACCTACCCGCCGCCGGTCAGCGGCACCGGAGCGCCCCGCCCCAACCCGGAGCGCCGGGCATCGGCGCCCTGCCCCGCAGCGGGCGGCCGTCCCGGTTCACGCCGTTGGCACCCACCGACCGTCCCGGTGCCGGTCCGGCCGAGGCCCCCGGGCCGGGCGTGGGCTGGCCGGCAGCGAATCGGCCCAGCGACGCCGGCGGCCCGGCAGCGGCCAACGGCAACGGCGGCCCCCAGCCCGCTCGGCGCTCCTTCTTCGAACCGACCACCGCCCGGGAGCGGGCGTCCGACCCGCCGCTGGGCGGGGGGCGCCCCGCTGACCGGGCGGCCCCGCCGACCCGCTTCGGGCGCGGCAGCCAACCCTTCCCCCGTCGCCGTCCGGCCGATGCGCCGGCCGAGGAGGCCGCTACCCGGGCCTTCCCGATGACGGACCCGGACGCCACCAGGCCGCTGCGACCGCCGGCCGGCGACCTCGGCGCGTTCCGAGGGGTACGCGCACCCGCGCCCGGCGAGGAGATCACCCAGCCCCTGCCACCGCGCCGACCAGCCCCGATGGCCGAGGAGCCGACCCGCGCCTTCCGGATGACAGGTGAGCAGCCGCTGAGCCGGGTGTCGGAGCGGCCCAGCCCGTCGGCGGACGAGACCCAGGCGATCCCGCACGACCGGCCGAGCCGATTCGGGCCGGTGGAGGAGTTGTCGGCGTCCGTCGCGGAACCGGTCTCCAGCCCGCCCGCGCCGCGCCGCGGCTTCACGCCCATCGTCATCGAGGGCACCATCATCGAGTCCCGCGACCTCACCGAGCCGGTCGAGACCAGCGGCCTGTTCGACGCGGCCCGGCCGTCCCGCCCGGCCCAGGCCGCCCCGCCGCCGTACGTGCCGGCGCCCTCCGGTCCGGACCTGTTCCGGCCGTCGTCCTTCAGCCCCAGCCCGTCCGGTCCCGCGTCGTTCGACCCCGGTCCGAGTCCATCGGCGCCGCCCTCCAGCGGCCCGTCGGACGGGGGCCACACCCCGGACGACCTCGGCGGCGTCGGCAGTGGGCACACCGACGACCGCGGCGGCGTCGCGGTCGGTGGCGATCGCACCGACGTCGACGGCTCGTCGGTCGGCGTGACCGGCGCGGATCGGGTCGGCGGCGAGCACGCGACCGTGGACGCCGCCGGACAGCCGCCGCCCGTCGACGAGCCGGCCCCGGTCGAGTTCGAGCCGGCCAACACCGTCGAGGAGGACCTCCTCGGTGCCGCAGGTGCCGGCAGCACCGACACGTTCCTGTCCACCCTGCTGCTGGCCCGGGTGCTGCTACCGGCCGCCCCGGATTCGCTGCCGGGCAGCCGTCCCGGTGATTCGGGCTTCGTCTGGCGGACGGCGCAGCTCGACGGTGAGACGTACGTGGTGGTCTACACGTCACCGGAACGCCTCGCCGACCACGTCGAGGGCGACGTGGTCACCGTCCGCGTGAAGTTCGCCCAACTGATCCGGCGGTGGCCCGACGAGGACTGGTCGTTCGCGGTGAACCCGGGCACGCCGGTCGGTGCCAAGCTGCCCGGTGAGCAGATCGTCGCGTTGGCCAACTGGGCCGCCGAGGTGGGGCTCGGCGACGACCTGGAGGTGGACCCGGAGGAAGCGCCGGCCGTGGCGGAGCCCACCGCCCGCCCCCGGTACGCCCCCACGGCGGTCGACCCGACCCGACCGACGGTCATGCAGAAGGCGGTCGCGCCCAGCCAACTCGCCTACTATCTGGATCGCGGGTACGACCGGGTCTCCGGCTTCGTGCACCGGGCCGGTGAGCTGGCCCACCTGACCACGCCCGCGCAGGTGCACGACGCGCTCGGCCTCAGCTACCCCGGTTCGCCGTTCGCCCGGGACGCCGAGGAGATCTACGTGCTGCGCTGGCCGGCGCACCGGCCGAGCCTCTACCGGATCCCCTACGGCGGTCAGAACGAGCCGGCGATGCGGGCCATGGAGGGGTGGGTCATCGAGCGTCCCCCCTTCCGGGGCAACGGCTTCGCCCCGGGGGAGAGCAGCGACGTGGTGGCCGAGTTCAAGGTGGACAGCGCGCGCCTTCCGCACGGCGCACAGCTCTGGCGGATCGGCGCGGACAGCACCGAGCGGGTGATCGCCGAACTGGACACCGACACGGTGGTCTGGCGACGGGTCGGTGAGGCGTGATGCGCGACGGTTACGTGGCCCGGTGGCAGGGCCGGGAATACCAGGCCAGCCCCGATGGCGACAGCATCCGCCTCTACCAACGAGAGCCGGGCGAGGGCTTCGAGGAGGTCCGCGCCGGCCGGTACGTCCGGGTGCTGCCGGCAAGCGAGATCGAGGACCTGGCGTACGTCCGGACCACCTGCACCTGGCAGGGGCAGCCATTCATCGTGCTCGGCGAGCACGACGCCTGGTTGCGGGTCGAATACACGGGTGGCCGCTGGCCGGTGGCCGAGGCGATGCGGCTGGAGGTCTTCGACTTCGGCGTCTACCAGGGTTGGGCGCCGGCCTCCGAGGTCACCGACCTCCGGGAGCAGCGGGTCTGAGCGGTCAGCTCTTGGCCCAGCGCAGGATTTCGCCGAGCACCAACTCCGGTGCCTCCAGGTGCGGAAAGTGCCCCACCCCGTCCAGCAGCCGCCACTCGTAGGGGGCGACGACGTAGCGGCCGGAGCCCAGGGCGGTACGCGGCAGGGAGGCGGTGTCCAGTGCGCCGTGCAGTTGCAGGGTCGGGGTGGCCAGCGGCTTCTGCATGAGGCGGACGAACCGGTAGCCGTGCAGCCGCAGCAGCGAGCGGAACGCCCAGCGGTAACCCTCGAGCGCGCAGAACGCGGCCTGCGGGATGCACATCGCCTCCCGGCACCGCTCGGCGTACGCCTCGAAGTCCGACCCGGCGACCCAACGTGGCCCACCCCAGCGACGCAGAATCTCCGCGATGGCCGCCGCGCCGTCCCGGGTCAGTACGTGCTCGTAGCGGGGTAGCTGAAACTTCAGCGCGGGTGTGGAGGCGGCGAACTGCCCGCGCGGGTCG
This sequence comes from Micromonospora sp. NPDC049204, assembly GCF_040647935.1. Lineage (NCBI taxonomy): Bacteria > Bacillati > Actinomycetota > Actinomycetes > Micromonosporales > Micromonosporaceae > Micromonospora > Micromonospora sp. NPDC049204. The sequence continues at coordinate 52,031 of NZ_JBEZDC010000013.1, forward strand.
GCGAAGATGCCGGCGCGCAGTCGCAACGGATGTGGTGCCCCCAACACCACGAGGCGGCGGACCAGGGGCGGATGGAAGGAGGCCACCGTCCAGCCCACCATGCCGCCGACGCCGCTGCCGACGATCGTCGCCGACCGTTCACCGAGCGCACGGATCAACCCGGCGATGTCGGCCGCGAGGGTGTAACCGTCGTACCCCCGGGGTGGTTTGTCGCTGGCGCCGTAGCCGCGCAGGTCGACGGCGACCGCCCGGAAGCCGGCGTCGGCGACCGCCGGCAGCATCTGGTGCCACGCCCACCAGTGCTCCGGGAAGCCGTGCAGGAAGAGCACCATCGGCCCGGTGCCGGCCTCGACCACATGGAACCGGGTGCCGTTGGCGCCGACGAAACGGTGCGTCCACGGCCCCTCGGTGAGGACACAGGACTCGTCGACGACTCCGCCGCGCTGGTCGGTCATGGCAGACAGCCTAGGACCCCGTTGTCGCAGGCGGCCCCGGCGGTCGCGTTGAACAGGGAGAAGCCCGGGTTGTCCCCTACCGGGTGGAGGGTTCGCGGTGCCGGCTGGACAAAGGGCGGCGCCCGGGCAGACGAGCTGCCCGGGCGCCGCTGGGTGGTGCGGGATCGTCGGTCAGAAGATCCGGATCTTCATCGAGGTGCCGTTCTGCTCCAGAACCTTGATCTTGACACCGGTCGCGGGGAGCTTGACGCCGTGGTTCGGCAGCTCCTCGTAGAAGTACTTCTTGGTGTCGTCGAACAGGGGCTGCGCAGCCTCACCGCGGATGTACTGCGGCTGGCTGTTGAGGCGCAGGGTGAACGAGTCGGCCTTCTTGAGGCTGAACGGCGCGTCGTAGACCTGGATCCGGGCCCGCCACGGAGCACCGGTCAGGTTGTAGATCGGCTCCGGGTGCGCGTCGATGTACAGGTTGCGACCCTCACCGGGGTGACCACCCGGGTTGGACTGCGACACCGGCGCGGTGTTGTTGTCCGACCAGCGGGTGTTCCAGTACGAGATGAGCAGGCCCTCCTGGTACGCGTAGTGGTCCACCCAGTCCGGGCGGGTGTTCGCGTAGCCGAAGAAGTACGGGCCGGTCTTCAGGTACTTGTCGTACGAGACGTACGACCGGTTGCCGGCGATGTAGTAGTTGTCGAACAGCCGGGTGTAGGTCGCGCCGACCACCTGGAAGTCCTCGAGCGTCCAGCCGGCGTCGGTCTCGGCGCCGTCACTGAACACGGTCTGACCGTCGGCGGTCACGGTGATCGCGTCACCGAAGAAACCACCCTCGGAGACACCGCCGTCGGTGACGTAGTGCAGGCGAACCTGCGCCGCCTTGCCGGCGACCGCCGTCAGCGGGATGTTGATGTCGACCCAGGTGCCGTTGCTGCTGCCGGAGAGGGCCGGGCGGCCGACGCCGTCGACGCCGATCGGCTGGCCGTTGGCCGTGCCGTTCAGGTCGATCCAGTTCTGGCCACCATCGGTCGACGCCTCGAAGTAGAGGTAGTCGTAGTTGGCTTCGATGCTGTACTTGCCCTTGAGCGACAGCGCCGCGGAGGACTTCCCGGTGAGGTCGAACGTCCTCGTCATGCTGCTGTCGAGGTCGTCCTCGTTACCGGAGAAGTACTGCTTGGAGCCCTCGACAGGTGCGCCGTAGTTGAAGGTGTACTCCCGCTTGGGCAGTACCACCACGGCGGCCTGTGCCTTCTCCGAGTTGTACTCCTGTGGACCGAGGTCCAGCTTCTTGTCCTGGCCGGCCACGAACACCTTGTAGTCGAGCCAGCCGAGCTGGAGCTTGTTCCACGCGCCGAGGTCGCCGCCCCGGTCGCCGATGCCGGCGTCGTTCTTGGCGCCGAGCCGGCTCTGGGCCATCAGGGTCCAGTGCTCGTTGTTGTTGTCCGCCGGTCCGTAGTCGTCCGGCAGGCCCAGGTCGTGGGCGTACTCGTGGTAGAAGACGCTGCGGCCGCCGTTTTCCGGCTGGATCGTGTAGTCGCGGATCCAGATGCCGGTGTTGCCGATCTGGGTGCCACCAGCCCGGTTGTTCGCCGGGCCGACGTTCGAGCTGTTGAAAGCCGACCAGCGGTGGCTCCAGATCGCGTCCTCACCCTGCTGCGGGTCACCGTCGGCCTGGTCGCCGCCGGAGTGGACGATCTGGAAGTGGTCGATGTAGCCGTCCGACTCGTTGAAGTTGCCGTCGTGGTCGAAGTCGAACCGGTCCCACTGGTCGAAGGACTTCATGTCCGCGGTGATCTGCGCGTCCGTCCGGCCCTTGGCCTTCTGGTCGACGACCCACTGGTTGGCGGCGTCGGCGATCAGGTTCCAGGTGTTCGAGCAGACGTTGTCGGCGCAGACGGCCCGGTCGTCCCGCGGGTCGATCGGCTGGCCGACCACCGGGTCCGGGATCGGGTCGTCGGAGCGCCCGTAGCGGGCCTCGTTGTACCGGACCTTGACCCAGTCGGTCACCTCACCCTCGACGGTGTAGCGACCCGAGGACTGTGCCTCGTAGTACTGCTTGAGCGACTCGTCGCCCGGGTTGGTGCCGAAGTAGATCTGGCGGAAGTGCTCCGGGCTGAAGTCCGGCTGCCAGATGGTGGAGTTGTCCACGGCCCGGTTGGGCTCGGGGATCTTGTTGTGCAGCGGACCCTCGAACGTCGCCGGACCGGCGATGTCCGGGTTCATGTCCTTGTCCGGGTAGGACGGGTGCCGCTCGTCACCGAACTCGGCAAGGATCACGAAGATCTTGTCGGTCTTCTCACGCTCAAGCTCGACGTACTGATCCTGGGTGTCCTGAGCGCCAGCGGCGGAGCGGGCGTTGGTGCTGGCCGCAGCCTTGCCGACCTCGCCAACCTTGACGACAGTGCTGCCGTTGCGCTCGATCGGCTTGCTACGACCGCTCAGCACGTCGCTGAGACCCTGCTCGCGCAGGGCGCGGCGCTTGTCCTCGAGCGTGTCGGGGAGCTCATCCTTCAGTGCCTGCGGTTCGGCAGCGGCAGGTGCTGCTACCGGCAGTTTGGGCTGAGGCGCCGCCGAGGCGGACGGGCCGAAAGCCAGGCCTGTCGCCGTCAGTGAGAGCCCGAGCAGACCCACTGCGACTTTGCGCACGTGGTACCTCCGGTGTGAGGGAACCGGCCCCACGGGGGTACGGGCCGGTGGGAGATCGATCCCACGAGTGGGACCAAGGGTGAACATAGTTACTGCTGGGACACCTGGGAAGATGAACGCGTCGATTTGTTGCAAGATTTTGTTGGGAATGCGTTCCGCCGTCACACCCCCAACGCTTTACCAGCCACATTGACCTGCGGCGGGCCGATCGTTCCGGCGCGCAACGACATATCTCGATCAATCTGATCGATGTACGACAGTGGGGCCGGAGGCGTCTTCGCCACCGGCCCCACCACACCGCTGTTATCGGTTACCGCTCAGCAGATCGTCACTTCTTCGCCGGGGTGACGAAGATCGTCGCGGACGAGTTGTCCTTCGCGGCCTTCTTGATGGTGAGCGACACGCCGTAGTTCACGCCCGCGTCACCGGGGTTGCCGGTGCCCAGCACGATCGCGCCGCCGCCCAGGGTGACGCCGTAGAACTCCGGCGCCGGGCTACCGTCCGGGTGGGTGACCCGGGTGGTGTACGGCGCGTTGTTCCGCGACGGAACGACAACCGACGCGTCGTTGTCCCGGGCGTACGCGGCCCCGTCGCGCATCTCGATGCCCGGGTACCAGGTCTTGGCATCGGTGAAGGACTTCACCGGCGCCTGCGCCTTGAACTTGGTGCAGTACTCGCTGTACGGCTCGTCCGCCGCCTCCAGGCACTCCGTGAAGGGGTACGTCTTCTGGAGCGTGAAGGCCGCGTTGGCCGACTGCGGGCGGCTGGGCAGGTTGTCCGTCACCGACGGGTCCTTCTCGGCCGCCACGCCGGTACGGCGGTACGGGTCGAAGTGCGAGTCGACGATGAGCAACCCGCCCTTCGCGCCGTAGCTGGGCAGCGCGGTCATCTGCCCGGTGACGTGGTTGACGTCGCCGAGCGCGCTGTCCCGGTACCACACGAGCATGCCCGGCGCGTTGTACGAGATCCGGTCGACCTTCCACGCCTCGTGCGAGTAGATCGTGTCGTACGCGTACTTCAGGCCCTTGTCGAAGCCGTCGAAGTTGCGCCACTCGGCGAGGTAGAACTGCGCGTGGACCTCGGTGCCGCTGGAGACCTTCCAGCCCCCGCCGGTGGTGTCGACGAAGGTGCCGACGGTGGCCGTCCAGCCGTTGGCGCCGCCCTCGACGTCGTCACTCCAGGTGGTGGCGCCGCCGCCGGTGACCGAGAAGTCGTCGACGAACCAGTTGCGCTCCTGGAACGCCTCGTCGGTGGCCTGACGCAGTCGCAGCTGCACGGTCGTCCCGGCGTACGCCGACAGGTCGACGTAGTCGTGCCGCCAGCCGTCGGTGCTGCCGGTCAGGCCGTACTTCTTGCCGCCGAAGTCGGTCATCCGGCCGTTCGGGTCGGCGTAGCCGTCCGGCGTGGTGACCGCCGTGCCGGCCTCGTCGTACACCTTCTGCTCGGTCCAGGTCGTACCGCCGTCGGTGGAGAGCTCGACGAAGCCGTAGTCCCAGTCCTCCTCGATGATGTAGTTGTTCCACATCCAGAACTTCGAGTCGGCTGCCGCCGGCACGTCGACCGAGCGGCTCAGCTTGACGTCGGCCCACTCCTGGTCGTTGTTGCTGTGCCACATCTTGGTGCCGCTGTGCGGGGTGGCCAGCGTCGTCACCTTGTCCGGCAGGTCGACCTTGATGCCGTCCTCGGAGTCGATCGGCGTACGCGAGGTCTGGCCGAGCTTCACCTCACGCGGGTTCGACCCGGGGCGGATGGTCAGCGGGTCGGCCCAGCCGAGCACCCACTTGTCCCAGATGCCCATGTGCGTGGGCAGCGCCTGGAAGATCTCACCCGAGTGCGAGCCCGAGGCCATCAGGTCCCAGAAGTCCACGTCGGAGTCGGCGTTGCCGGACGTGTCGTAGAGGTCCGGCAGGCCCAGGTCGTGGCCGAACTCGTGGGCGAAGACGCCGACGCCGGCGTCCTCCGGCTGCACGATGTAGTTCGACGCCTTCAGGTTGGTGCCCGGGATGGTGTAACCACCGGCGACCGTGGAGGAGTGCGCCCACACGGCGTACACGCCCTGGTCGCCGCCACCGCGGGACTTGCCCTGCCCGGCGTGCACCAGCACGAGGTGGTCGATCACGCCGTCCGGCTCGTAGACGTTGCCGTCACCGTCGCGGTCGGCCTGGTCCTCGATGTCGTAGTCGGCCCACGGGAAGGTCGGGTCCTTCGCGACGAGCGCGTCGATCGCGTCGGTCGCCAGGCGGCCCGCGCCGGCCGGGTTGTCCGGGTGGCCGTTCATCGACTGCTCACGGCCGGGAACCCACGCGCCGGTCTCGTCCTGGAAGCAGCGGTTGGCCGCGTACCAGCCCTCCGAGTGCGGCACGGTGATCCACGGGCTGGACTGCCCGTCCACCGTGTACGCGTTCTTGGACATCTCCAGGTACATGTTGTGCATGGTGCGGCCGGACAGGTCGATGCCCTTCTTGCCGTCCGGGCCCCGCAGGTCCGTGCGGACCCGCTCGGTGATGCCCTTCTTGCTGTAGAGCATCTTGTTGTAGTGCGACGGCGAGAAGTCCGGCACCCACATCGAGTTGTTGTCCTCGTGCGGCAGCCGCGACGGGTCCGGGATCTTGTTGTGCTTCGGGCCGTTCTGCACGGTGCCGGGCACGCAGGTGCGGTCCTCGAACACCGTCTTCGGCACCATCACGTCGGTGAAGTCGTCGTTGGCCTTGTCGTTGAACTCGACAAGCAGCGTCAACAGCTTCGCCGTCTGCGTGGTCGGCGCCTTCTTGAACTTGCGGGGGTTCTGGCCGGTCTTCAGCGACTTGGCCTCGTCCTTGGCCAGCTGCCGCGCGGTCACCGGGTTGCCCCGAGCGTGCTTCTGGTCGAACTCGCGCGCGGACTGCATGGCAGGGGTGTAGACGCCACCCTTGCCCTTCACCTCGCGGCCGGTGGTGTCCGGCTGCACCTCGGGCTCGGCGTAGTTGATGTAGTGCTCATCCGCGCCGATCACCGCCCGGGGCGTCGGGGACGCCGACTGGGCTGCCGCGCTGCCGGTCACGGTCAGTGACGTGGCCGCGAGGGCGATGGCGGGCAGTGCGACGAGTAGTCGTCGCCGCGACCCGGACTGGGTTTTGTGGTTCATGCCGCTCCGTTTCTCGGGCATGGGGAGGAGGACGTGGGGTTGCTCGACCGTCGATGTGACGAGTGTCGAACTCTGCCAACCTGCGTGAACCTAAGTCACAACTGGCCGAAAGGACAGAGGTGGCCCACCGTCTGTGGCCGTTTAGCCGCTATCGGGTCAGCCGACCGACCGATGTGACAGTCGCGCGCCGGTGTGAGTCGTACCCGTAAGAAACGACGGAGGGTGGCGGTCCGCACGGACCGCCACCCTCCGGTGTGTACGCCTGTCGTCAGTCCTCGTCGGACTTGGCCCCGCTCATCCCCGAGGAGATCAACTCCATGACCGAGGAGTCCTGCAACGTGGTCACGTCACCGAGCGACCGGTTCTCCGCGACGTCGCGCAGCAACCGCCGCATGATCTTGCCGGAGCGGGTCTTCGGCAGCTCCGCCACCAGCATGATCTGCCGCGGCTTGGCGATCGGCCCGAGCGTCTTCGACACGTGGTTGCGCAGCTCGGCGATGAGCTGCTCACCGGCGTCGCCGGCGATGTCGGTGCTGCCGCGCGGAATGGCGAACGCGACGATGGCCTGCCCGGTGGTCGGGTCGGTCGCGCCCACCACCGCCGCCTCGGCCACCGACGGGTGCGACACCAGTGCCGACTCCACCTCGGTGGTCGAGATGTTGTGCCCGGACACCAGCATCACGTCGTCGACCCGGCCGAGCAGCCAGATGTGCCCGTCGTCATCCTTCTTGGCACCGTCACCGGCGAAGTACATGCCCTCGAACCGGCTCCAGTAGGTCTCGATGAACCGGTTGTCGTCACCCCAGATGGTGCGCAGCATCGACGGCCACGGCTCGCGCAGCACCAGGTAACCGCCGCCACCGTTCGGCACCGACTGGCCCTGGTCGTCGACCACGTCGGCCACGATGCCCGGCAGCGGGGCCATCGCCGATCCCGGCTTGGTCGCGGTCACCCCCGGCAACGGGGAGATCATGATGGCGCCCGTCTCGGTCTGCCACCAGGTGTCGACGATGGGCAGCGCTCCGCCGCCGATGAACTCCCTGTACCACATCCAGGCCTCAGGGTTGATCGGCTCGCCGACGCTGCCGAGCAGCCGCAGCGACGACAGGTCGTGCCCGGCCGGGATGTCCTCGCCCCACTTCATCATCGTGCGGATCAGCGTCGGAGCGGTGTAGAGGATGCTGACCTTGTACTTCTCCACGATGTCCCAGAACCGGCCCTTGTGCGGGGTGTCCGGGGTGCCCTCGTACATCACCTGCGTGGCGCCGTTCGAGAGCGGGCCGTACACGATGTATGAGTGGCCGGTGACCCAACCGATGTCGGCGGTGCACCAGTAGACGTCCGACTCCGGCTTGAGGTCGAAGACGGCGTGCGTCGTGTACGACGCCTGGGTCAGGTAGCCGCCGGTGGTGTGCAGGATGCCCTTCGGGCGGGCCGTGGTGCCGCTGGTGTAGAGGATGAACAGCGGGTGCTCGGCGTCGAACGGCTGCGCGGTGTGCTCGGCCGACGCGGTCTCCACCGTCTCGTGCCACCAGTGGTCCCGCTCCGACCAGGCCACGTCCTCGCCGGTACGGCGGACCACCAGCACGTGCTCCACCGACGGGCAGCTCGCCACCGCCTCGTCCACGGTCGGCTTCAGCGCCGACGGCTTCCCCCGCCGGTAGCCGCCGTCAGCGGTGATCACCACCTTGGCGCTGGCGTCCTGGATCCGGTTGCTCAGCGAGTCGGCGGAGAAGCCGCCGAAGACCACACTGTGTGCCGCGCCGATCCGGGCGCAGGCCAGCATCGCGACCGCCGCCTCCGGGATCATCGGCAGGTAGATCGCCACCCGGTCGCCGGCCGTCACACCCAGCTCGGTGAGCGTGTTCGCCGCCCGGCAGGTCAGCTCGTGCAGGTCGGCGTACGTGAGGGTCCGGGTGTCGCCCGGCTCGCCCTCCCAGTGGATGGCGACCTTGTCGCCCCGACCCGCCTCGACGTGCCGGTCCAGGCAGTTGTACGCCACGTTGAGCTGCCCACCGACGAACCACTTCGCGAACGGCGGGTTCGACCAGTCGAGCACCTCGTCCCACTTCTTCGACCAGGCCAGTCGGTCGGCCTGCTTCGCCCAGAAGGCGAGGCGGTCGGTGTCGGCCTCCGCGTACGCGTCGATGGTGACGTTGGCGTGCGCGGCGAGTTCGGCCGGCGGGGGGAACTGGCGCGTCTCGTTCAGCAGATTTGCCAATGCCTCGCTCATGCCGTGACTCCTTCGTCCTCGGGTGACCTGCGTCTCGCTGGGCACGAGGGTAGTCCCGGGTCCTCCGGCCGGCGACCGCTGCCCGCCCCGGTCGCGCCGAGCGGCTCCCGCCGCGCGCCCGACGGCCCGTCGCCACACGAGGCACTTGATCGACACCGGTTTCTTGACGTCGCGGTGTCCAGGCCAGGCGGACACCCCGACTTCAACGAACCCGTGTTGACCTTGCCCGCGGCGGGTGTCGTCCTGACCGGGGCACCGGGGCGGCGGGTGGTCCGGGTCGCGCTACGGCCGGGTGCGCCCCGCCGGGCCGGCCCGGGTCGCTAGCGTGGCGGGGTGACCACCGACCCGCTCGCACCCCTGCTCGCGCTCGCCGATATCGCCGCCGCCGTCGATCGTGCCCGCGAGCGGTTCGACCAGGCGCTCGGGCACCGCGCGCTGCGCCGGCACGGCGGGCAGGTCGCCGCCGAGGTGAGCCTCCGTTCGGCGGTGGCCAGCGCCGCCCTGGAGGGGGCCGGGCACGAACGCGAGGCGGTCCGCGCCGGCACCGTCACCGATCCCGTGCTCCAGGGGGCGCTGCGGGTCGCCGGGGCGCTGCCCGGTCTGAGTGAGCTCTGGCCGAAGGCCCCGCGGCAGGCTCTCGCGAAACTGCACGTGCTCGCCGCCCGGGACCTGGTGCCGGAGGCCGAGCTGGGCCGGCCGGTGGCCGACCCCGTGGTCGCCGCCCGGCTGGACGGGCTGGCCGGGCTGGTCGCCGGCGGCAGCACCGTCTCACCGCTGGTGCTCGCCGCCGTGGTTCACGGCGAGTTGCTGAACCTGCGCCCGTTCGCCGGGCCGTCCGGCGTGGTGGCCCGGGGCGCCGCCCGACTGGTGCTGCTCGCCAGCGGCCTCGACCCACGTGGGCTGCTCGCCGTCGACGTCGGTCACCGCGAGCGGGAGCCCGAGTACGTCGGTTCGGCCGGCGCCTTCGCCACCGGCACCCCGGACGGGCTGCGCTCGTGGCTGCGCCACTACCTGGCGGCGGTCGAGGTCGGCGCCGACCAGCTCACCGTCATCGGCGACGAGATCCTCGCCGCCGCCTGAGTGGCGGTCACTCCCGCCGTACCGCGCGGTTGACCTTGGTTTGCAGCGCTCGGCGGGCGATCGGCCCGAGGTCGTCGACGATCTCCAGCAGCAGCGCGAGCTGGTCGAGCGCGGCCAACGCCTGGTCGGCGCCCGCCCGGTCCACCCCCTCGTAGAGCTCCAGCCCGATGAACGCGGCCGACACCGCGCGGGCCAGGCCGGGCACGTCGGCCACCTCGACGAACGGTGACCCGGCGAGCAGCCTGCGCAGGACCGCCTCGATCTCGTCCACCCAGAGCTGGAGCGCCGCGGCCGTCGGCGCGGCCATCCGCTGGTCCGCCTGTGCCCCGGCCAGCATCTGGGCCAGGAAGGTGACGTTGCCGAGCTGGCGTTCCTCGTCGTGCAGCGCCCGCCCGACGGCGAGCAGTTCGCGCAGCGAACCGGCCGAGGCCAACCGTGCCGACCAGTGCTGGACCCGCGCGGCCGTGCTGGTCCGGCAGGCCGCCGCGAGCAGGACGTCGACCGTGCCGAAGTGGTAGAAGACGAGCGCCTGGTTCACCCCGGCGGCGGCGGCGATGGTACGGGCGGAGACGCCGGCGATGCCGTGCTCCCGGATGGCGGCGATGGTGCCGTCGAGGAGGCGCTGTTTGGTGTCGGACATGGCTCTCCTCGGGGCCGGGCCGGGTGCGGCGGTGCGATCATCGCATCGCTGACCAGTCGGCCGAGCCAGGTGGCGAAGCCCGGACCGGTCAGGCGGTCGCGGCGGCGCGGGTCCGGCGATGCCGGCCGTACCAGGCGATACCGATGGCCACACCCACCCCGACACCCAGGGCCGCAGCAGCCACCGGCACGGCGGGCCGTTCCCGCAGGCGGCGACCCAGCGGGATCGGGTGCCGGAACTCCAGCACCGGCCACGCGTTCTCCGCGGCCAGCCTGCGCAGCTGCCGGTCCGGGTTGACCACACTCGGATGACCGACACACTCCAACAGCGGACGATCGCTGTACGAGTCGGAGTAGGCGTACGAGTCGGCCAGGTCGTAACCCCGGGCGGCGGCCAACTCGCCGACCGCCTCGACCTTGCTCGGACCGGCCGCGTAGAACTCGACCTCGCCGCTGTACCGGCCGTCCCGAACCGTCATCCGGGTGGCGATCACGTCGGTGACCCCGAGCAGCTCGCCGATCGGCCGGACCATCTCCTCGCCCGACGCCGACACCAGCACCACGTCCCGCCCGGCGGCCTGGTGCTCCGCGATCAGGACAGCGGCTTCGGCGTACACGTAGGGGTTGATCAGCTCATGCAGCGTCTCCGCGACGATCTGGCGGACCTGCTCCACCTGCCAGCCCTTGCAGAGCGCAGCCAGGTAGTCCCGTGTTCGGGCCATGGTCTGCTCGTCGGTGCCGCCCAGCCGGAACATCAGCTGCGCGTACGCCGACTTGACCACGTCACGCCGGGTGATCAGCCCGTCCCGGTAGAACGGCCGACCGAACGCCAGGGCGCTCGACTTGGCGATGACGGTCTTGTCCAGATCGAAGAAAGCGGCACTTCGGCCCACGGCGCGAAAGTCTAGCCGGATGGTCTATCGTCGGCGGGTGCCCGGGGTCAAGCCACCCCTCAGACCTGCGGGCTGACACCACAAATCCCGCTCTGCGTGATCACGCTCACACTCCGCAAGGAGATTTTCGCACTGAGTGGGGTCGGCACCACTCGACGTGACGGGTCCGCTCAGGCAGACTTGTCCGTACGACGAGCTTTCACATCCCCGAAACAGACAAAGACCCTCAGCGGTTGCACCCCCCGTGGCCGCTGAGTGGTTCGGCTCGACCCCCCCGGAGCCGAACCTTCGACGACCCCCGTCTCCCCCCGACGGGGGTCGTCCCTTTGTGCTGGAAGCGCTCCACCACAGCTCACAGGTCGTCCTCCGGCCCGTCCAGACCGTCCAGGGCCGGCGTGTCTGCGGCCGGAGGCAGCAGAGAGGCAGCAGAGCCGTCGAATGCCTCCAGGACGCGAGCGGCGTAGTCGTGCGGGGTGTGGGTGTACCGGTTGAGCGTCGTGGAGGCTTGCTCGTGGCCCATGACCCGCTGCACTAGGTTGATCGGGACGCCGTCGCTAACCAGCCACGTGGCGTAGGCGTGCCGCAGATCGTGGAACCGCATCCCGCCGACAGCTTTGGCCGCGACGCAGGCGACGGCATCCCGTTCGGTGGTGAACTCGGTCGACCACTCGATGCCCTCCCGATCGGGCCAGGTAGCGCGGTACCGGTGCGGACCGGTATTGGCCACCTGGCCGAGCAGACCAGCGCGGACGAGCGAGGGCAGCCAGATCCGACGCCGGAAGTTCGACCGGCGCAGTGGGCGCCCAACCCGGTCGCGGAAGACCAGGGTGCGTGGGTCCGGATCGTTGGCGGCGGTGTGCAGCTCGTGGAGCGCGGCCAGGAGGAAGCCGGGCAGTGGCACGGTCCGCACTCCGGCGCGACTCTTCGGGTATGGGCGCAGAACGATCCCGCCGTGCGTTTCCTCCGCCACCTGGACCACGCGTAGCGATGCCCGGTCGAGGTCGACCGAGGACCACGTCAGCCCGGCGCACTCACCCCAGCGCAATCCGGCTCCGGCGGCGGTGGAGACGATTGCCCGGTGTCGGGGCGGGACGACGGGCAGTAGCCGGCCGAGGAAGTCCTCCCGGCTGATCGGGACCGGCTTGACGTCGCGTGACCGGTCGCGTGGCAGCTTCACCCCTTCGGCGGGGTTGGTGGCGATCAGCCGCGCCTGAACCGCCGTGCGAAGGATCATCGACAGCAGTTGGTAGCACTTGGCCACGGTGGCGGGGGCGAGGTCCCGACCGAGGCCGGTTACCCACGCCTGCACCGACATGAAGTCGACCTTCCCGAGCGGCCAGTCACCCCACTTCGGCAAGACGTGCGTACGGAGCATGGAGACGGTCCGCTCACTGGTGCGGGCCTCGACGGCCCGAGTGGCAAGCCACTGCTGGGCGAAGTCGCCGAAGCGGGTACGACCGGCGTGCGGGTTGACGTAGGTGCCCCGGTTCAGGCCGCTCTCGACCTCCGTTAGGAAGGCGTTGGCCTCCCGCTTCGTGCGGAAGCTCTTGGACTTCTGCCCACCGGCAGGGTCACGCCAGCAAGCGCGGAAGGTGCCAGCCGGGGTCTTGCGGACGAAGCCCATCAGTGCCTCCGGCCGTACTCGGTGCCGGTCGCGGCGGGTTGCTCGGTGACGCCGTCGAGCCAGGCATGGAACCGGGTGCGCGGGATGAGCCAGCGACCGCCGAGACGGGTTGCGGGGATCGTTCCGTCCCGGACGAGGGCATAGGTGCTCCCGAGCGAGAGGCCGAGCAGCTTGGCGACCTCCCGGACGGTGTAGGTGACCGGCTCGACGACGACTGCCCCGTTGCGAGGGACGAGCCGAACAACCGGGCTGGGTCGGGCAGTGGTGCTCATGACGGGTGACCTCCTCAGGTCTGTCGGGGTCAGGCAGCGGCCGACGCGGTATCGGCCGGGGTGGTGCCGAGTTCGTGGGCGAGTTCTTCGCGGCCGGTGGTTCGTCGCTCTCGTGCCATGGCGGCGGCGGTGTTGGCGAGGAGTGCGTCTCCGGTGGTGTGCCAGCCGACGCCGGCGAAGGTGAGGGTGCCGACGATGAGCGTCGTGTCCTGGTCGAGGTGGTCGACGGCGCGGAGCGTGCCGGGCTGCTCGTCGGCCTGGTCCTCATGTTCGTGGCGTCGGAAGGTGACGCGGGTGTCGCGCAGGAGTTGGAAGGTCACCGAGTAGCGGCGGGCTTTGGTGAGAAAGTGACCGCCGAAGCCGAGCATGTGCGCCCACCGACGCAGCCGGGCGTAAGGGTTGCCCGTTGTTGGTTTCGTCGGTTCGGTGTCAAGGGCGGCTTGACGGTGGGCGACGCAGACGGGGCAGGCGGCGTAGCGAGTGTGGGTGCCGCAGTTGGGGCACTCCCAGCGCTTCCCGTAGCCGGGTGTGGGCCGGTGGTCCCGGGGCCGCTGGGACAGCGGGACGGGTGTTCCGGTGGGTCGGCCAGTGTGCCAGCAGGCATCGATGAGGCGGGCGGTGTGGTCGCCGTCGGGGTCGGCGTACTCGCCGATGGAGTCGGCGTCGAGCCTGACGGAGCGGTGCCCGGTTACCTCGGTGCTTTTGGTGGCGTACTTGGCAAGGTAGCCCGCAACCATGCTGTCAGTGACCTCGCCGTCTCCGGTGAGGCTGATGGGTCGGATGTCGAGCCCCTTGCCTGGGTCACCCCAAGCGATCGGCCAGCCTTCGGGCTGGTCAGGGTGGGTCGGGGTAGTAAAGGCGACCTGTTCGACGGTGGCCCGGATCGCGTCGTCCAAGTCGGCGACCGTGAAGGCGGCCGGTGGTGGGATGACGGCGGTGGGGTCGTCGGGGTGGACGCCGTCGAGGCGCACCAGGGCGTGGAAGTGCACCGCTCCGCGTGCCTGAAACTCGGCCACCTTCCCGTGGGACAGCCGAACCGGCGGGACCTTGCGGATGTTGCCGGAGGCGGTGACGACGTGGACGCGAGGAATCCCCCGACGGCGGGCGAGTTTCGCCAGCCAACGTTCCGCGGCTTGCTTGGTGCGGTGCCACAACTCCCCGGAGAACAGGTTCCACACAACCTGGTGGGTGTGGTCGTAGCAGTCCAAACACAGCGGCTGCCCGAGGACAGCGTCTCCGGCCTCGTGCCTGGCCCAGCAGACGGCCGGTCGACCGTGGGGGCAGAGGCCGGCGGTGGGGTCGGTGGCGCGGCGGGCGTGGCACGGGTCGGGCCGGCAGTCGCAGCGTTTGCGGTTGCCGCAGGTGTGCCGCTTGACCGCCCGGGTGTGCACGGTCCCGAAGGACGGTGCGGTGAACGTGGCGAACACCGCCGGGTGCTGGGTGACGGTGTCGGGGACGCCTTTGCCGCCGATGAGGCCGGCGCGCAGGAGTTGGTAGGCGTCGCGTTGGTAGACGCCAGCGCAGGCGGGGCAGACGGTGGCGCGGCGGTTGCCGCAGGCGGTGTAGATCGCGGCGTCGGGCATGGCGTCGGTGTGCCGGGCGTCGAGGACACGGCCGGTGCCCTGCTCGACGGTGAGGAGTTGGCCGGCGAGGCGGATGGGGCGGGTGCAGCCGGCGGCGGCGCGGACGTGTTCCAGCCACCCGAAGTAGTCGGGTTGGGTGGCGCGGGTGAAGGCGGAGCCTTCGGCGGTGTAGTCGTGGACGGGGATGGTGTCGGCGTTCGAGCCCACACCCCGGGCCGTGATGGTCCGGGGTGTGAGGTCCAGCGTCGAGGCCATCAGCCGCGTACCTCGGTGAGGTGGCGGGTGGTGATGGTGTGTTCGGTGACGATGACCCGGCAGGCGCTGCACTGGCGCTTGGCCGGTTCGTGCCGGCGGCACGGGATCAGGGCGGTGGTGTCGCCGCAGCGGATGGTGACCGGTGTGCGGCAGGGACCGCCGGGGATGACGTCGATGAGGGTTCGGCGGATGTCGAAGGGGTGGGCGTCGGGGTAGGCGGGGCAGGTGTGGGTGACCTGCTCGATGTCGACCAGGACGATGGTCATCGGGCACCCCGGGGGATGGTGGCGAGGAGCTTCCCGGCGATGACCGTGCTGATGTCGAGGCGGTCGGCCAGCTCGGCGGGGGTGATGGGTTGCCCGGTGGCTTGTTCGTGCTGCACGGCCGCGAAGCGGGCAGTGGGCAGCAGGTGGGCGGGGACCTCGGCCGGCTCCGATGCCGGCACGGTGACGGGCTCCGGCTCGACGGCCGGGGTTGGCTCGGGTGCCGGGGTGATGGCGGCCGGTGGTGCCGGCTCAGTGGTGACCTGCTCAGCCACCTGAACGCGGATCGGCTCCATCGGCTCAGAAGCCGGTGCCATGGGTTGCGCGGTGGGTGCGGGAGCCAGGACGAGTTTGACCAGGGCCATGAACGCCAGCGCGGGAACCGCCGACAGGAGCCACCCGGACGGGCCGGGCTTGGCAACAGCGAGTTGGGCGGCGAGGGAGAGGCCGGCGGCGGCGATGAGCAGGACCATCGGGTAGCCGATCGGAGCGCCGATGCGACGACGTCGGCGGATGGTGAGCAGAGCGGCGATGGGGACGAGTTCGGAGATGACGGCGTTGGCCCAGCCGAACCATCCCGGGGTGTTGTCGGGACTGTTGGCCATGGTCCAGTCGTGGACGTGGGTGAACGAGGCGGCCCCGGCGGAGCCGCCCACGACGATGAGGATGAGGACCAGGCCCAGGCCCTCCAAGCGGGTGCCGGCGCTGACCGGATTGGTCGCGGGCATCAGTGGCCTCCGTGGCAGTCGAGGCAGCAGCCGAAACGGCGGGGGATGTAGTAGGGCTTCACCTGCCCGCAGTGCCGGCAGGTCCGACGAGCGAGCAGGGCTTTCGCGATGGCCTCCCGCTGCGCGGGGGTAGCGGTGCGCTTCGCCTTGGCGAGGTCGAGGCGGTAGAGGTAGGCGACCCGCCGGTTGCTGCGGTGCCGCCAATAGATCTGCGCGACCGGGTCATGCCCTCCGGGACGCAGGCCGGCGGCGCGAAGTTGCCGCAGGGTGGCCAGACCGGTGGGCGCGCAGCGGTAGGGGAAGGTGGGAAATCCGTAGCGGGTGCCAAGCGGGTCGTAGAACTCGACCTGGATGCCGGTGCGTGCGGCCAGGTTGTCCGGGTCGACGGCGCGTAGGTCGGTCATGGCTTGTCACCGCCCCAGCGCTGTTGGGCGGCTTGGCGAGAGATGCCGAGGCGAGAGCCGATTTCGGCCCAGGAGTAGCCGAAGGCCCGCAGGCCGATCACGGCTTCACCGATGGCGTCGTCGATGACGGAGGACAGGGCGATGAGGTCGCGGAGTGCTTCGACGTCGCCGGTGGCGACGCGGCGGCCGTGGGCGCGGATGATGCGCCGAGCGAACGAGGCGAAGGCGTCGTTCTCGACGACATCACGGCGCTTCTGCCGAGGAACGGAAGGCGTCAAGGGACGCTTGACGGTGTTCATCGGTTCTCGCCTCCCTGGGTGTGGAGGCGGTCCCACTCGTCGGCAGCCGTCTCAAGGGCGGAGATGACTTGCTCGGCGGTGCGGGCCGGATCGTCGTTCCACGAGTAGGGGGAGGTGTGCTCGTCGAGAAGGTAGCCGTCGTCATCGACGACGCAGATCGGCTGGTGGTCGTCGAGGTATGTCGTGAACACACCGACGGTGGTGCGGAAGTCGACTTGAGCGTCGAAGTCGAGTCCGTAGAAGTGGTCGGCTCGTCGGCCGGTGGCGGCGATGCCGATAGCGCCGACAGCGCAAGCAGGCGCGGTGAGGGTGTCAGTGGTGTTGGCGTAGTAGGTGCCCTGGTGCCAGCCGTGCCGGCGTAGGTAGAGGGCAGCCATCCGCAGCAGATCAGCAGGTGTGACCTGGATCTGTGCGGGTGGGTTTTGGGTAGCCTTCATGGCAACCACGTCCTTTCGGTAGGGCGGTTGGTGGGGTCGGCGGAACCGGGTTTGCTTTCCAGGGCTTGAGCCGGTTCCGTCGGCCATCTAGCGGGCGCGTAGCCGCAGGTAGCGGCGGTGCCGGTTGTCGTCGCCCGGCATTTGGGTGGGTGCGGAGAGGTAGACGAGTCGCCCTGTGCGGGCGACGGCCTGGACCATGACGGCGATGTCCTCGGGACTGCCGGTGATCCACAGTTCGGTGAATTGGGCGGCCCGTTGGTTGTTCGCGCGGGCGTAGGCGCGTTCGCGGGTGGTCATGCCGCGATCCCGAAGTCGACCTGAGTGAGGTCCGGAACCCGGTCCGCTAACCGGCGGGGTCGGCGGATCCAGGCGGCGTAGTCGGCAATGCCGGAGATGTGGGCATCGGACAGGTAGGCGACTTTGATGCGGCGGGGGATGCCGCCTTCGGCGATGAGGTACGCCGCGCCCTGGTTGCTGGGTGAGATGTCGGTAGCGGAGTAGCCCTGCTCGGCCCACCCGTGACCGAGCACGATGTTCGACGAGTTCGGGGTGGTGCACCGGAACGCGGCGCGGTAGCCGAACAGGTCCCGCAGCGACGTGGGGATGATGTCGAAGGACGGTCGCTGGGTAGCGGCGACGACCGGGATACCGGCGGCACGACCACGGGCGACGAGGTCACGCAGGAGCGCGACGAAATCTTCTTGTTCCTGCTTGCTGCCGACGGTGGCGGAGAAGAACGCGATCTCGTCGACCAGGACGGTGATGACGGAGAGGTTGTCAGCGGCGGTGAGTTTGCGGCGCCCATGGGCGCGTAGCCAGGCGTAGCGGTTGTTCATCACCTGCTGAAGCCGTCGCAGGACGGTCAGCGCGGCGGTGATGTCGGGGCCGATGAACGCGTCGGCGCAGTCTTCCCACTGGCCGAGTTCGACGAGCTTGCCGTCCAGCAGCACCAAGCGGCTGTCGACGGCGAGGGCGGCGTGAGCGGCGATGGCGTTGAGCAGGCCGGACTTGCCTCCACCGGGTTCGCCTCCGGCGAGGAGGTTGCGGTAGGCGAGGGTGATGTAGACGGGCTGACCGAACTCGTCGATGCCGACGAAGATGGGGTCGAACATCGACAGGCCAGGCCCCACAGGAACCGCGCCAACAGCGGCCGGTGTCGTGGTGGTCATGGGTGCCCTCCTTGGGCATTGGTGGGCGCGGAGAGCCACACGAGCGAGCCGCAGAGGCTCCCCGCGTCCAGGTGATAGGGGTGGGTCAGATCCAGTCGGAGACGTCCTCGGCCTCAGGTGCCGAGGAAGCCGCGGGCTTGCTGCCGTTGGCGGTGGTGGCCTGCTTCTTGGGCTGGGCCGGCAGGGTGATGGTGGGTGCGTCGACGTCGGGCAGGTCCAGGGCCGTGGGGATCACCGGCGTGGGCCGGTCGGCGGTGGGGGTGTCCGGGTTGATGACGTCGACCAGCGGCGAGTTCACCTGGGCGGTGAGGACTTCGCGGCGTTTGATGTCGAACCGCAGATAGGCGGCGTTGCCGTCCGAGGCCCGCTCGACCAGGGCGGTCGAGGCGTGGCAGGTGACGGCGATCTTGTCGAGGCGGCCTTCCAGGTCGGTCATGGACAGGCCGGGTCGCAGGTAGACCCAGACCCGCTCACCGACCGGGGTGGGGCGAGCCCACAGGATCAGCGGGAGGCTGCCGGACTGGTTGGCGATGATGAACTGCGCGAAGCACACGCGCAGCCGATGGCGCACTACGAGGCACCAGATCCATGCGATGACTTGGCGGCGAACCGGGCGGATGGCGGCGGGGACGCCGACGACTAGGGCGACCACGATCAGGGTCACCAGGGTTGAGGTGTGATTCGCGAGCTGCACCCAGAAGGTGAGCAGCAGGACCGAGAGCACGATCTCGGTGCTCCACCACCACAGCAGCCGGATAACCGGCCAGATGCGCACCAGCACCCAGGCGAGGCCGCCGATCGGGACGCCGATGAGCGCGCCGACGAACACGGCGAGGATCGGGTGAATGGAGGAAGCGGTCACCACGGCCGACAGAAGGCCGACGATGACCGCCGTGAGGACGAACGCCAACCGGGCGTTACGCGCGGAAGAACGGTGAACCTTGGCCTCGATGACCGTCACCGTTCCGGATCTGCCGCCGAAGGGGCGGCGAGGGCTAGACTTGGACATGACACGTCCTCCCAAGAGACTGGGTTGGATGGGTTGGAGAGAGCGGGGTCGGCAGGTTGCGAGCCAGTACCGGCCCCGCGCTCGTTTCCTCGAACTGACCGAGGTCAGTCGTTGGACTTCAGGTTGTTGGCGATCAGGCCGAAGCGGATGCGGTCGTCCTCGTCGAGGACGGTCGGGGTGCGCCCAGCGGCGCGCTCCTCGCCGAGCTGCTTGTCCAGGTGCTTCGGGTCGACCTTGACCTCACGGACACGACCGTTGCTGTCCTCGCTGAACAGGTACTTCTTTCCCATGGCAGGGATCTCCCTTTGCTCAGAGTGAGGGGTTGTTAGAGGCAAGCGATGAGCAGCGCGGACGCCCAGAGGCACGCCGCGTGCAGGGACTGATCGGCCAGGTACATCCCGCAGATCGGGGCCTGACGGTCGGCGAAGTCGCCGCTTCCGGTGTGGGTGAGTAGCCAGCGCACCGGCCACCGCCGGTCAAGAAACGCGTGCGAGACGGCGGAGAAGCCGAGCCCAGCGGCAAGCCCGATCACGGTGACGGGCAGGTCCAGGGCGGCGATGGTGATGGCCAGCATGACCACCACCACGAGGTGATAGGCCATCACGTGGCCCAGCAGGTGACGCCAGCCGTCCCAACCCGGGGCGGATTTGTGGGCGGCTTGCTTGTCGGACTGGCCGAGAACGTGATCGGACACCTGGTGACCGGCGTAGAGGGTCGCCGCGACAACGGCGAACACGATGGCAGAGACGAGCATGAGACAACCACTCCCTATGACGAGGGCAGACAGGTTGGAAAGGCAGACGGGGTCGGCAGGTATGCGAGCCAGTACCGACCCCGTGCCTTGAGGGATGTGACCACCTGACGTGATCACGGCCGGAAACGTGCGAGCCAGAACCGTCTCCGGACGATTCATCGATGGATCAGCGGACCATCAGGCCGCTTCGTGCGTTGAGACACCAGGGCTCACACAGTGCGGTGAGCGAGGGACCTACTTAGCCGCCGAGTTACCAGCCTTCGGCTTCAGCGTGATCGCACGGAACGCGACGCCGTTACGCCC
Organism: Micromonospora sp. NPDC049204; assembly: GCF_040647935.1. NCBI lineage: Bacteria > Bacillati > Actinomycetota > Actinomycetes > Micromonosporales > Micromonosporaceae > Micromonospora > Micromonospora sp. NPDC049204. The sequence continues at coordinate 72,192 of NZ_JBEZDC010000013.1, forward strand.
GTTGGTCGCCCACGGGATGGCCTCCAACTGCTCGACAGCGACGAGCTGTCCCACCGTCACGCCCGGCTTCTCACCCGCCGTGGTGATGGTGATGATCTCGCCGCCAGTCTCGTCGAGTACGAAGACCTGGGTCGACCACATGAGCCGGCCAGTGTTCTTCTCCGACCGCTGGTTGCCGTTCTGGTCGTTCTTCGGCTCCGGGTCCTTCGTCACCTGGACCTGCTTGCTCTGGGTGTCCACGTACAGCTTCATGAGCGTGACCCCTTCCTAGGTCTAGTGCTCTAGTCCTCTAGAGGACTGCTGGTAGACAAGCTAAGCCGATCGATGGAAGAGCGTCAAGTCCTCTAGAGGACTAGAATTTGGGGGTGGAGGTCGAGATGACTAGTGACCTGGGCGCAAAGGCTCCCAAGTATCAGCGCATAGCCGACGAGCTGAGGCGCGACATCAAGAACGGCATTTACGGACCAGGGGAGCGGCTGCCCGCCGAGGCCGCACTACTTGAGCGCTTCCGCGCAACCTTCCCCAGCCTCTCGCTTGAAACCATGCGTAGCGCGATCCGCGTACTACGTGCAGAAGGAATCGTTGAGGCTCGCCAAGGGGTCGGGACCTTCGTCAGCAGTAATCGTCGTCTGCAACGTCGGTCCCGCAACCGCTACGGGCGGGCACGTACCGATGGCAAGCTCTTGACCTCTCACCTCAGGCATGAGATTCCGTTCGCCGGGCGGGGTCCGGTCCCAGAACACCTGGCGGAGACCGCGGGCATGGAGCTGGGAGAGGAGGTAGTCATACGACGTCGCCTGCTGTTTGATCGAGAAACCGGGAAGCTTCAGGAGATTGGTGCAAGCTACCTGCCACTCGACTTCGCCAGTGGCACGTTCCTGGAGGAGCCGAAGGTCGTGCCCAAAGCGCTCTTTCTCTGCGTTGAGGATCTAAGCGGTAGGAAGTATGCCCACGCGCGGGACCACTGGCGGTGGAGGATGCCGGCACCGGCTGAGGCCGAGGCACTTCAGATCGCGCCAGGCAGCGGCGTAGTCCATCTCATCCACGTCGCCCGAGCGCAAGACGACACCGTCCTCGAAGTCTCCGAGTCGATCTGGCCCGCCGATCGAATCGAGATCATCGACGAGTACGACGTGACACAGGAGCCAGAAGACGCCGAGGGTCTGTCAGACGTCTAGCGGGGAGGCAGCCATGCCCGGTCTTGTTGAGCACGTCGATGAGATGCAGGATCACTGGTGGTGGCGACCTGGTTGGCGCGTGGGCCGGCACTTCTACGCCTGTCACTTCGTAATGGGAGGCTGCGCCAACCTCGTGGAGTTGGTGCGTCGCTACCAGGACGAATTGCGCCGGTTTCCTGGCCTCGACCTCATTCCCGGCGACTGGCTGCACCTGACTATGCAGGGTGTTGGCTTCGTGGACGAAGTGACGTACGAGCAGGTCACCCGGATCGAGCGGGCTATCCGGGAGAGGATCGCCTTGGTGCCCGTTCCCCTCGTGACTTTTCACCAACCCGTCGTTCGTCCTGAAGCGATCTACCTTCCAGCTGCACCCTCAGCCCCCATCGCAGCCGTCCGCCATGCCGTGAGGGCAGCGATCGCGGACGTCCTCGGAGCGGACAACGTCGAGCAGGCGCCCGAACACGTCCAGGGGTACCGACCGCACGTCAGCGTCGCCTACTCAAACTCAGCGCAACCAGCAGAGCCGATTGCGGCGGCCCTTGCCGCAGTCACGGCCGAGCCGGTAACCCTGGCCTTGAGGCACGTGGCACTGCTTGAGTTTCACCGCGACGCTCGTATGTACCAGTGGAGCCGTGCTGAGCAGATACCGATCGGAGTTGAGCCGCGAGGATGATTCGCACACCTGTACGATCTCCGCGTGGCAAGAGAGGTGGTCACACGATGGTGGAACGGCACGTGGGGACGGTTGACTCGACGTGACGTGTGGCTTGCCCGCGAAGTCCGGTGGCATGTGATCGCCCGAGCCGGCGACACCGAGACGGGCAAGGTGCTCCGGTGGGAGTTCGACACCGAGGATGCTGCCCGCCGCATGGTGCGGCGTCTCGTCCAGGCCGATGGGGGCCAGTGGCGTGAGCAAAGCCGCGAGGCGGCCACGAAGCCTCCCGACTGAGGTCAGCCGGCTGCCGGCGATGTGGTTCAAAGTTTCTGTACGTCTTCAAGGCGGCCCGACAAGCGGGCCGCACGCGCCGCCGCCAGGGCGCGTGGCCCGGCCCCTCTGCGTTGCGCCAGGGCCGGGCCACGCCGAACGCCCGGCGGCTGGCGCGAAGGCGGAGAGCCCGACCGGGCCGCAGCAGAACGACAGACCGGCGGCCGGTGTCGGATGGGCCGGCATCCGGCAGGGCCGCGCGACCACGAGCCCGCGCGGCGCAGGGAACGCACGCCGACCACGTCGGGCGAGTTGGCGGCGGTCGTGAGGCTGCGGTTAGTGCGCCTCCGGCGGGGGCACAACGACTCCAGGATGGCGGCGTTCCTTCCGTGGGTTGCGGTCCGTGGCCGGTTGCGCATAGCCACCCCGCCAGCCACCGACCCGGGCGAGCCGAGCAGGCCACCGCCCGATCCGCCAGCGTCCGTACGTGTGTCAAGGTCCGCTTGACGTGGCGGACCGGACGGCGGCCCGCTCCCCAAGAGGGCGGGTCGGCGGCAGACGGGATGGCAGCGAGGGCTAATGCCTGACTACCGTGAGTATCTCGGCTGACTCGAGCTCAACGTCATCAATCGATTCGGTGTCAGGATTAACGCCGAGAGGAAAGGTGAGCAGCGGTAGGTCCAATTCAGTTATGAGGCCTTTATGCAGAGCGGCCGCCAAGCCTAGTTCTCCTTGACGTCAGTCGGCTCCCCCGGGCGAGCTTCGAGGAGGTTCAACTCCTTAAGCCGTTCGCAGGTAAGCCACTGAAGTCGTTGAGTTTGTAGGTGAAGCGTGCGGCGGAGACCCCCGCCCCGAAGTTCCCGCTCGCTGATTAATTGGGCTAGCCTTCCAACATGTGCGGCTCGACGGGCGATTCGCACGTCTGGATGCTTACGATCTTCCCATAGTTCCTTGGGAATGATGCTTCCCCGCACACTACTAGGCAGATCGACGGGCTTGCACTCCAGGGGAACCGCTTCATTGAGCACGGCGTTGAATTTCGAATCGCTTTTGAGTTTGTAGTACACGGTAGCCTCGTAAGGCTGCATTGCCTTCGCTCGCACGGATGCCTTCGGTGAGATCTCGGCGATTTCTGGAACAGTCCAAATCTCAACCTCGGCGACCTCGAACGGATCTAGCACGAACTTGCCAACTGGGTCAGATCGTTGTCCGGTAAGGTGGCGACCAATCCGATCTCTTACCTTGGCTACGGTTCGGCCGACGTAAATCGGCTCTCCGTCATAGTCATAAAAAGCGTAGACCGCTGCTCTTGCGTCTCCAATTGTTGATTCTGGCTGGTTGGGATCGGATGAGCGCATGAACTCGTTATATTGCGCTCGAATGAGCCGAGTTGCTCTCGGAGGAGTGGACTTCGTTGGCTTCTTAGCCAATTCTACTCCCGATTTGTAGGAATGATTGGGATGGAATGTGCGAGAGCTTCCTTTATCGACACGACTGCTTCGCTTGGTGCCACGTGCTCCCAAAAACGAAATACAGTCCATCCGGCAGCTCGCAGTGCCTGGTTAACGGCGATATCGCGGGACTTGTTCCGCGCAAGCTTCTCTTGCCAATAACCAGAGGGGTCGGATGGCATTCGACCGTGCTGGACGCAGCCATGCCAAAAGCAGCCATCCACGAATATGGCTAATCGATGTCTCGGGAAGACTATGTCAGGGCGCACACTTCGTCCAGGCACCGTGAGGCGCAGGCCGACTCGGTAGCGCAATCCTTGGGCGAAAAGAGCTCGCCGTAGTGCAAGCTCTGGCTTTGTGTCTTGACTGCGGTTTGCCTTCATCGTAGTCGTAGCGGATGAAGGCGGCGGCGCTGGCGGCAATTTCTTAGGTTCTGTTGAAGGCATGGTAGGAACCTAAAACAGTCCCTCAGGTTCCTCCACCACGCCCTCTGGACCCTCATCTTCTACCGCGGCGGATAGTGCGAAAAAGCGCCCTTCTGCTAGCGCATGAAGCCGCTCAGTTTGGGTGACAAGGGTCCGTCTAAGACCCGCTGACACTTTGCGCTCACTGATATTCTTCGCCAGTAGTGAGATTGTTTGCGCGCGCCGTGCAATCCGCACGTCCGGGTGGCTGCGATCAGGGAATATGTCATCAGGGATGATTACGCATTCCACTGGATCTGGTAACTCCTGAAGTGGCCCTGGCGGGATGTCTCCCTCGTTCAAGACCGCCCCATAGGCGCTGTGGGTGACTAAATGCTGATACACGGTGTACTCGTAGGGGTCCAGGGCCGCCTTCCGCTCCCTCGCCGGCATGTCCCCGATGTGCGGAAGTGACCACACAGATATGGCATGAACCTCGAACGGGTCCAGGACATACTTGGCCACCGCGTCCGACCGCTGGCCAGTCAGATGCCGCCCGAGCCGCACGCCGAACCCTTCTGCCGTCTGGCCGACGTAGATTGGTTCGCCATCGTAGTCATAGAAGGCGTAGATTCCGGCCTTTGCTTGCCCGATGGTTTGGCGCGGCCGCTGGGGGTCCGGCACCCGCAGGGCGTCGGTGATGGCCTTCCGGATCGCTTGCACCTCGCGCGGAAGCTCCGTCGTGTCGAGGTCAAGATGGTGTGGCAAAACTTTGCCTCCGAGTCAACGTAGTGCGATGACTCGGTGAGGCTACTCTGCGCTCGCCGTGCTGTCTGGCCTCAACACCGGCACCAGGTAGTGGTTGCCGATCCACTCGATGACGTCCACGACGACGGCGTCGCCGAACCCGAAGAGTTGTTGGTTCGGTGTACCTGCTACGAGCTTGTAGTCGTGAGCGCCCATGAGGTTGGCGTACTCCCGCGGCGTCATCCACCGGACAGCCTTACTGCCTCTCCCTAGGCGTACTAGGGCTTGCTTGCTCGACCCGCCACCCGTGGTCCGGAGGCAACCAGCGATGCCATCCCTGCGCAGCTCCCACATCGAGATGCCCTGTCGAGTGCGCCGGTAAGCGGTTCGATAAGAGATGGTGTCAGCCGTCAGAAGAGCTTGGAAGCGGGCCTTCTGCACGTCGCTGAGGGACTTGACGAAGGCCTCAACGCGATCGTCCTCCCACCACACGCCGGGGCTGACCTCCTCCTCTACGAAGCCATCCAGGTCCTTCGGACCCTCCGGCAAGTCCGGAAGTTTTACGTAGTGCATGCTCAGCGTCTCGCGGTGCTTTTCATGGATGGCTTTCACCCAAGCAGGTCGCACATCACTGACCGGCGGGACGTCGAACCGAGCGTTACCCGGCAGGTTGCCCTTCTGGATGCCGACGATGAACATTCGCGGGCGGGATTGCGGCACGAAGTGCCGGGCATCGACTGCGAAGACGTCTAAGGAGTAACCCAGGTCCGACAGGCTGCGGAGCGCAGCCGCCAGGTCATCGCCCTTATGGCTGGTAGCGAACCCGTGGACGTTCTCTAGCAGCACAACCGAAGGCCTCGGAGACATCCACTTGAGGATCTTGGCAAACTCCCAGAACATCCCCGACTGTTCGCCAACCAAGCCGCGCCTGTTGCCGGCTAGCGATAGATCGATGCAGGGAAAGCTGCTGGTGGCTAGCTCGATGCCTGCTGGCAGGTGCGGTGTCTTGACCTCACGGATGTCGCGGACGAGGAAGTGATCTTCGGCGTCCGGGAAGTTGGCGACGTAGGCATCACGCTTGGCTTGCTTGATGTCGTTGGCCCACACAACCTGCACCTGGGCACCCTTGACCCGCTGAAGCGCAGTACGAACGAGTCCGATGCCAGCAAAGAACTCTGCTGCCCGGATGGGCGTGCTGTCCATGCTTCCCCCCTCGCCCATCATCGCCGCAGCCTATAGCGGCTGAGGTGGGACTCCCTATGCATGACACTCATCTGTGATGATTCGATCATCCGTTCGACTTGCTGTAACGGCTCGGAAGCTGATAGCCACCCGTGTCGGTCGTCGACAGCAGCGCTGACAGCAACGGCCTCTGGCGCCATCCCCCGAGGAGTGCTGAGACAGACAAGGCTCCGACCGTGCAACGGGTAGCCAGACTCGTGCATGGGCTTCAGGGCAACGTTGGCGAACAAGACCCTGCGCTAGAGGGCTGCCCGCCCGACGACGAGGGTCTTCAGCGCTTCGACCGTCAGCCACGGGTTGCCGCGATGAGCCATCCGGTGGCAGTTGGAGCAGATCAACGCCAGGTCGCGAAGCCGCGTCTCTGTTTCGCCGGTGGTATGTAGGGGGGTGCGGTGGTGACACTCGATGTAGTCGCGTCCCCGGTCGCCGTAGACTCGCTCGAAGTCGAAACCACACACCTCACACATGATCGAGACGCCGCGGCGCTTTGCATCAGCGAGCTTCTTACGGCGAAGCTTGGGGTCGCGCTCCCGTCGGAGGTGGGCACGCAGCACTACTCCGCCCTCGCGCGCCGACGCTTCATCCACGTCGAGATCCGCCCCTGACTCTCCGCCCATACCTTCGCGGAATAGCTCCCGGATCCGGCCTGCCAACGCCCGCATCTCCTGCGGGTTGGCACGGAACTCCTCGCGTACCAGCTTGTCAAGCTGGTTGCCGTTGCTGCTGTCAGCCACGATGTTGTAGGTCTTCAGGGCAACGCCCGCAGGGTTGCGAAAGTCCGGGTTGCGACGGCCGCGGTGGATTGCTGGGTTCTGGAGCAGGTCCGACAAGGACTTAACGCGCTCGTCGTTGGAGTCGAGCTGGTGCCAGCCATTGGCTTCCACCAGGTCGCAGGCGAGAATGATCTCGTCGCGAGTCCAGTCAGGGTTGGGCAGGAAGGCAACAGTGAAGCCCAGCGCTTCCAACCGTTGGGCGACAGTCTTGTCCTCGCCTTTGAGGTCCGTCGGCCGCCAAGATGTTGTTTCCGTGCTGACGCCATGTGCATAGCCGATGATCGGTTTGGAGTCGTAGAGTCGTCCCTCGTAGTCGAGGTAGTAAGACCGTGCACGGCCGAAGCCCGTCACCTTCAGAAACCGTTCGCGGCCAAGGCGATCGAACTCTGCGACAGCGGCGAGGACAGCGGGGCGAGTCACATCGGCGAGAGTCACATCGGCGACCTTAGACCGTGGCTGCGACTTTCTGGCATACCGTCCGGGCACCCAAAGCTTGGCCGGACCGCCTTCTTGCTCGTATGCCCGCGGCGGGTAGAACCAGCAGGGCATGCCCGATGGGCAGGCAGGCACCCTCTCGTGCCCATACGTGTCGAGGGATGTAAGAAGAACCGAGTCATGGTGCAGCGCCACCGGCAGACTGGTCAGGAAGCCACGGTGTGTCGTTGCGAGGATGTCGTTCATGAGTCCGCCCGTGTCGCCTACGAATAGGCGAGCTTGCCGGCGGGAGGTCGACGGCTGTGCCACGCCGAGCAGGCTAGGCGCGAGTAGCGACATTCGACTAGCCGGCAAGCGGTCCCTGACGACTGGACCAGACACCCCCAGCGGGGCCGGTCTGGGGCGACGGAGTGGCTGTAGACAGCAACGCCGACAGCAACCGCGCTAGACGGCAGCACGCTGTGGCGCACTAGCACGGACTAGCCTCCCCGAACGTGCAGCCGTTCCCGGACGCGTGCGGACGCGATGCACAGAGCTTGTAACGAGACGTCATGCAGCGAGGCAGTAAGGAGGCAGGGGGATTCGATGCCAGTTGGGCCGTTGCGGCGACCAGTTCTGGCCCCAGTTTCTTGACGTGGACCGCCACAGGCCCACCCAGCGGGGCTGGTGGCAGCCGTAGACTCCCTCCGCGCCAATCCACGCCGGAGGCTACGAACGTGACATTGCAACCTGACGAAGGCCCGGTCCGCGGCATCAACCACATGCCAGCAGTTGCCCATCCGCGTTGGTGGTGGTGGACGGGCGTAGGCGGGGCCGTTCTATTCATGATCGGCCTCATCGCGTTCCTGCGGGGACAGGGACTCGAACGCGCCGACAAGTACGCAAGCATCATCGCGGTCTTAGTCGCGGTCTTTACGCTCATCGTTGGCGGCCTCGGCCGGCTGCAACGGCGGCAACGTCCAGCTCGTGTCGCTCAGTCGTCATGGGGCACGAACGAAGCCAGCGTTATCAATCAGGTCTGTGACCCGTCTGCGTTGCCTGCCTGGCCGGATCACTTCGAGGGATACAGATTCCTACGTGAGGAAAGCGGCAGCGTACGGGTGTTCGCCGGGCAAGGTCTGGCGACAGTCGTCGGCTTCCCGGCAACCATGAATGGTTGTGCTCACCAGCGGTTTTTCATCCGCTGGCGCACTCTTGGTGGTCAGTCTGTCGCCGCATCGCTCGTCTCAGTGCCGGACCTGATCACCGTCGAAACGGCCGCTTACGGGCCCGGCGGCTGGATGTCGTCACATGGGTGCGGGCAGCCTGCGTGGGAGCTCGTCCAGGATGATGGTTCCCTGGTAGACGTCCACATAGCCTGGCAGGTCTGGGTCCCCACGGCATGACGTTGCCTCGAACACTGATACCCATCGCGGTACGCCACCTGGCCACCAATTCCTGCGATCTCGCCGTAGGACCACCGGCCCGCGAGCAAGATCCGGAACATGCGCGGAATGATCAAATCCGCCACCGGCAGCGGGTTGGCCGTATGGCCTGGTAGTGGGCCAGGCCGATCTGCGAACGCTACTCCCTGCCTAACCCTTGTGCGGCGGCAGCGTTGACAGCAACCGGCCGGAAAGACGGCAGCCCCGGATGCAGAGCACGGACCGCCGCCCGAGGTGCAGTCGTGGATGGACCCCCTCCCGTAAGGGCGTAGAACTCACAGCGAGGGTTGTTCAGGTCTGGGTTAGTTGTGCGTTGTTGCGGCGCTACGTGTAACAAGCGCAGCTTGTCAGAGGCATTGAGCAGCGATAATTCACACTTGATCTGTCTCGTACTCGTTACGTCTAGACGAACGCGTCGTTCTTGACTACGAATGACACGGGGCCGGCTGGCTGCCGACCCCGTGTCAGTAGCGCTACGCCCGATCGTTTTGCCTCATAAACATGGCGGTCAGGTGTAGCAGATGGGCGATGGCCTTGGCGGTGACGGCAAGGCCATCGCGTCCCATCCCCTCCAGCAGATCTGCTGCAAGGTCGCACGCGATGGCCGATGCCGCCAAGCCTCGTTCGGCCGGACTCGGTGCCGCTGGCGACGACGTCGAACCGGTGGAACGCTCGGGGACCTCATCGGGTCCCTCCTTCTCTTTCTCCGTCACCGGCACACCGAGAAAGAGCAGCAAGCGTTCTTGCCCTCGGATACAACGCGTGTTCCCGGCACCGGTAACGCCCCTAGATCAGCATCCCAAGAAATGGGATGCGGATAACCCGCGAGTCGTCGCACCGGGAGTGCGACATTCATTTTAAGTGAACTGGAATTGCGGTCAAAAGGCACTAAAGGTGCACTGACGGTTGCGATCTGTAGTTGCAGCTAGTCAGTCACGAGCTGCAATTTGCAGAGTGCAATTGCGATCGTGGAGTGCACGGATCTGTGAGGATGTCAGGCTGCCGACAGATCGATTACGTGCAGTTGCGGGAAGGTCGAACTTGTTGACACAAGATCTGGCGTCGAGTTGGACGAGCCTGCCCTAACTCTTGAGTCAGCGGCCGGAAGCCCGGTGAAACTCTCCGGGTGAGGTCACGCTCGGCTACGAGTGGTGGCTAGGTGCCGTCCCGCGAGTGATGCTGTCGAGGGTGTTCGGGAGCAATCAGGGCTTCGTTCTGGCTGCGACGCCGCCCGGCGAGGCCGACAGGGCTGGGTGTTGCCCCCCGTCAACTCGGCGACGCTGGCATCATCACGATCTATGGCAGTGGATTGGGTTGGTGCCATCAGCACAGGTGCAGTTGGTCTCGCGGGGATCGCCGGCACGGCCTGGGCCGCTGGCCAGCAGAGGAAGTCGGCGCGTGAGGAAGCTGCGCGGGCAGTGACTGTGGAACGTCTGCGCTTGCAAGCCCAGATACGCCGCGAGGAGTACCTTTCCTACCTTCGTGCACTTGAGTCGGCTTTTGATCTTCAGAACAAGATTCGGCACGAGTACGCCGATGGCGGGGTTACTCAGGCCAGCCGTTTGGCAGCCGACGCCAAGCTCGTGGAGGTGATCGAGCATGCCGTACGGCTTCGACTTTGTGCCCGCAGGCCGATCATTGATATGGCGGACCACCTTCGCAAGGTGGTCGCCGCCATGTTCGAGGAGACCCTAGTCGACGGCGGCGCGTTGCTGGACACGTATGCGGAGGCGCAGCAGGAGCTGACGGAAGCAATGCGGGCCGATCTTGACCGTCTTGAGCATGTCATCAATGAGGTGTCGGGCAGCGGTGAGGCATCAAGGAGGCAGCAGGAGCCTTGATTGGGGCAGATGTCGAACAGCGAACGACAACAAGCCCAACCTGCTTCCCGATCCGGGCCGCTGCCGATCGGCATGGGTCGACAAGTTCGGTCCGCATCCCCCCGACGGGGGTCGTCCCTTTGTGGGGAGCGCTCCCGGCCAGGTGAATGCGGGTGTCCCGGGTCAGCCGAGCGAGGCGGCGGGGGGAAGTTAGCGAGGATTGGCCGGACCCGGCCATTCTGGTCCGGCCACGCCGCCATCCATCGGCCCGGCGCTACCTCGGTGACCCACTAGACCAGAGAGGTAGATGGTCACGGGACCGCACCGTCGGGCGGGAACTTGCTCGCGCGTACCAAAATTTGCGCCTGCGGACCACGGCGGCCGGACGGACCAAGCCGAATCCCCTCGACCCAGATCCACTCACCCTCTGGGGGGCGGTGAGCCACCAGCCGAATACCGGTCACCCACAGCGTGACCGACCCGTCCGATGGCAGAAGGCGATCGGCCGTGTCGATCTTCAGCACCGCGCCGAGTCGTATCCGAATGTCAAACACCGCGTCTCCTCATCACCGGCGCCAGGTTGCGAGGCGGCGCGCTGTCGGTCTTGCCTGGCTGGATCTGAAGGCCGGCGATCTGCACGAAGATCTCCCGCCGGGCCAGCGCCTTGCCGCTCGCTGGATTGATGGAGTAACCGGTGAGCCACACCCAGCCGTGATACGTCGGCTTGTCGCAGACCGAGGTCACCCGCAGCCACAGCGCCCGATCGCCGCCGAACTGCACCGACGTCCGGCCGTCGATCAGCACCAGGTCGCCCGGAACGGGGACACCCGGCCGGCGGGGCGTCGGTGTGCGAAGCGCCGAGGCGGCCGGGGCATTCACGAGCCGTCGATCGCGTCGCGGCTCCACACCAGCACCCACCCCGGGCCAGCCTCAGCAGGTCGCCGCGCGACCGAAACCCGCGCAGTCCGGGCACGACCGTTGGGCCAGAGAACGGGTCCGCTCCGTCCCACGCCCCATCCCCCGGATGGCGGTGCGAGCAAGTGTGTACTTCCAGCCCAAGCCCCAGCAGGATTGCCAGCTTTTCGATACGTCTAGCCCCTTCATGCAGCCAGGTTGTGGCACATACCGCCCAGCAACCCGGAAAATACTTCCGGGGTCGCAGTCGGCCGAGGGGAGACAGTGAACCGGTGCGCGGGATGACGAACACCCTGACCATCGGCGAACGTGTCGGCTGGTACCGCCGGCGGCGCGGCCTGTCCCAGGAGGTCCTGGCCGGACTCATCGGCCGCACCGCTGACTGGTTGGGCAAGGTCGAGAACAACCGAATCGAGCTGGACCGGCTCTCCGTCATCAAGTCCCTCGCAGAAGTCCTGGACGTCTCCCTCGGCGACCTGCTCGGCGAACCCTCGCTGCTCGACTGGACCGGCGACAGCGGCACCGCCACTGTCCCCGCACTCCGTGCCGCCCTGATGGACTATCGCGCCCTCGGCCCCTTCGGCAGCGACACGGACGCGGAGCCAACGAGCGTCGCTGTGCTCAGGAAGGAGGTAGGCGCCCTCTGGGATGCCTACCAGGACTCCCGTTTCGGGTACGTGACCGGCCGCCTGCCCGAGCTGCTGCACCGCGCCCAGGCCGCCGCCGACCACCACGACGGCGACGGCCAGGACCAGGCTCGTCGGCTTCTCGGCTTGGCGTACCAGCTCGCCGCTACCCAGCTCACCAAGCTTGGCGAGAGCGACCTGGCATGGATCGCCGCCGACCGCGGCCTGACCGCCGTCCGACCCACAGGTGACCCACTCGTCACCGGCTCCCTGTTCCGCTCCGTCGGACACGCCCTGCACGCCACCGGGCGCTACGCCGAAGCGGTACGCCTCACCGAAGACGCCGCTGGCTTCCTTGAACCCCACCTCACGCACGCCACACCGGCGCTGCTCTCCGTCTACGGGACGCTCTTCCTGTCCGGTTCGATGGCCGCAGCCCGCTCCAACGACGCCCTCACCACCCGTACCTTCCTCGCCGCCGCCGACCAGGCCGCCGGCCGACTCGGGGCCGACGCCAACTACCTCTGGACCGCGTTCGGCCCGACCAACGTCGCCATCCACCGCGTCGCCACGGCCGCCGAGTTGGGCGACCTACAGGTCGCCATCGACCTCGGCCCGCGCGTCGACACCGCCGGGCTACCGATGGAGCGTCGGGTACGGCACTCCCTCGAAGTCGCCCGCGCCTACAGCGCGTGGAACCGGGTCGACGACGCCCAGGCCGTCATCCTCGACGCCGAACAGATGGCACCCGAGCAAGTTCGGCACCACTTCCTCAGCCGCCAACTCGCGCTGACCTGGATCCGACGGCAGCGCGGCAAGCCCTCGGCCGAACTGGTCGGCCTGGCCCAGCGACTCAAGGTGCTCGACTGAACCGGCCCATCTAGGCTGCCCTGGTGACGGCCAACGAGATGCCACCCATGGCAACCCCACACGTCGCCGCCGGTGCCCTCTTCTTCAATGACGATGGCCACGTGCTCCTCGTACGTCCCAGCTACAAAGAGCACTGGGACATCCCCGGCGGCTATGTCGAACCCGGTGAGTCACCCCGAGCAGCCTGCATACGCGAAATCCAAGAGGAACTGGGTCTCACCCCGGCAGTCGGGCCGATGCTGGTCGTGGACTGGGCACCTGCCGAACATGAAGGCGACAAGCTTCTCTTCATCTTCGACGGCGGATCACTCGGCGCCGAGCAGGAGCGCGACATCCGCTTCACGGACGGTGAACTGACCGAGTGGCGCTACGTAAGCCCAGAGTCCTTGGAACAGCACGGCCCGCCCCGGCTCGTCCGTAGGATCCGCACTGCTATCGCAGCGCGCAGTAACGGCGTGTCCGTGTATGCGGAACACGGCAGCGCAATCTAGACCGCAGTTTCGATACACGATCAAGGCGGCCCTTGACGGCTTGCACGCGCCGCCGCCAGGGTGCGCGCCGGTCGCTGCCGCTGTCGCTCTGCGGCCGTCACGCCGAACGCCCGGCGGCTGGCGCGGAGAGCGGGAAGCCCGGGAGGCCGTCACAGAACGACAGGGGCGTTGACCGGTGGGTGGTGGGCGGGCAGCCGGCCGGGCCGCGCGGCCACGAGCCCGCGCGGCGTAGGGGAGCGCGCACCGGCCGCGTCGGCGAGCTGGCGGCGGTCGCGGGGTTGCGGTTAGAGCGCCTCCGGCGGGGGCGCTCCGGCTCCAGGATGGCCGGGGCTCCGTCGGCGGGTCACGCCTCCGGCGGGGCCAGACGACTCCGAGAGGGAGTTGTCGAACGGTTTCGGTTCGTGGGTGGTGGGATGCCATCCCGCCAGCCACCGATCCAGGCGAAGCCGAGCAGACCAGGGCCAGGGCGACAAGGTCGTTCGTCCGGTAGGGCGCTCCACCTTGTCACCCTGGCCCTGGCCCGCTCCACGGTGTGTGGGTCGGCGGCAGACGGGATGGCACGAGGGGCAGCGGCGCGGAGCGCTGAGGATTCTGACGGCCGCCCTGTGCCCCATCTAATCTCAATCGAGTCCTTCATTTAAGCCGTCTTTTAGCTGGCGAGTTATTTCGTCTGTTATCCGCCTAACGCGTTGCGCTGCGTCGATAAGCTCCTCAGGGGCTGCTGGCTCGATGCCATGAACAAGATGATTCCGAATCTGGCGCAACGAATCAAAATCAATAGACATGTCTGGCGGCAACAGGCCTTTATCGCGCAACAGCCGCCCAGTCGGCATCATGAATCTTTTCAAGCCCAGACTTGGGCCGATTCCCCTGAAGAGGCGCTCCAGTTCTGCCCAGCTCATTAGGAAATTGCCGACCAGGGCAGCGGTGTCGCCTGGCTCCGGAGTCACTCCATAGAGTGAGCTGCGCCGCTGCTCCCGAATCCTTTGATAGGCCTTGTAGCGGGAGGAGTCCTCGGCTAGCAGGGCATCAATTACTTGATCCGCTAGCGGTCGTCGCTCCAGGTCGTCATGGAGGGCGGCCAAGTAGGGAGAAAGCTGGTCAGGTGTATCGACGTCCAGTTGCGAAAGTAGGTCGAAGAGGAGGTCGACTCGCCCTAGACCTTCCTCGTTGACAGGCCGATCCAATCGGTCCGGCACTTGACTTAGGAGGTGAACTGCAAGGTCATAGTGGTTCGCGAATCTGCGGCCACTGCTCGCAACTCGGACCTCGCCCGCCCTTTGGAGCCTTTCAAGCGCGATTTCACCGGCAAGCACCAAGCCATTGAGCTGATCTAAGATAGCGAGCTCATCTTCGGAAAGAGCGCCCGCGAGTGGCTTGTACACCAAATCGTGCTCGACTTCGGCCCATGCGTGCATGAGAACAGAAGCCACCTGAATTTCGATTCGCGCAAGCGAGTACCTTTTGTCCGCCTCGCTAAGCTCCTGTTCCTTCAGTTGTACACGGTAATGTGTTGCAGCGTAACCGCTGAACCTCTTCGTTGGGCGTATTCCACCTTCGGGGAATTCCTTGACTTCGAACGCATTAAACAGCCGCTTTACGATGCCATCGACTTGCTTTTGTTCGGCAGGAAAGTATAGGGCTACCCGAATTCCTGCCAGATCAACAATGTCGTTGAAGATTTCCTCTACGCTCTTGTATCCTCCGCGCTTCCGTCCGCGTTGAAGGCACTTCTCTCGGAGTCGATCTCTGGATTTCGCCCGATGGGTGACGATTGACCGTATGCCTGCCGCTTGCAGGGTTGCTTCAAGCTCCTGCGCCGCAAGGCGTCCTGCTTGCTCATAGAAGTCGTATTCTTTGGTGTAGCGAGCGATGAACTCTTCTATTAGGTCCATAGATTCTTAACCGATATTCGATTGACCGAGCTTGCTGGGTGCCGAATAGCATAGCTTTTTCTGTGCCGGAGCCGAACCTAGCAAGAGGGCTTGTCGGGTAGCTGACTCGTTGCAGGGCAGGGCAGGGGAGTGCGGCGTGCCCGCCTCGTGCCCGATGGGGCGGGAGCCGGCGGTCAACGACGGTTAGCTCCTGGGCGTGGCAGTCAAGCCGGGTCAGTGCCGAGCGGCTTCCGTCCGTGTCCACGCTTCCTAAACCGTGTGGCTGTACAGCCAGCCGTACAGCCAAGCCGGCTGACGAACACCAGTGGCGGGCGACCGTAGCCGACAAGTCGAGCAGGTCAACGGCAGTCGCAGACGGTGGCCGACACCGGTCTTGATCTTTGCAAGTCAGGGGTCCGAAGTTGCCACGCGCCCGCGGACTGCCCTGCGGGCGGCCTCCGGCCGTCCTCGGGTGCCCGCAGCGCGTCAGAGGAAAGTCAGCGGATCGTCAGCGAACGTCGTGCCGCGCGTCCACACCCGATCATCCTCGACGCCATGACTGGCACGTCTGACCACGCGGTACGGCACCCGATCCCATTCGCTGCTATGTCAGGTCACTTTCCCCCGACGGGGGTCGTCCCGGTCCCGAACAACGATGACCGCTGTTACGTACGTTCCCGATCGTCTGGCTGCCGCTCGTTGTCGCCGATGCCGCAGACGGCACATCGTTCGCGGCGGCGAAGGTGGTAGGCGTAGGCCGCGACACCGAGCGCGGCGGCCCACACCGGCCACAGCACGTGGATGCCGACCAGCCACGGCTGCGCCCCGAGTTCGCCGAAGAAGATGTCGGTGTTGCTGACCAGACCCAGCCCGGCCGACATGACTAGCGCGGCAACCACCATGGCCGGGACCACCGCCAGGCGCACCGGCACCCGCCTCCCGCCGAGCCGCACGACCCAACGAGGGAACACCTCTCCCCAGTGCTGCACAAGTCCCAGCGTCAACCCCGCCCCCACCACGGCGAAGGTGGCCAGGGCACCGCCACGCCAGCGTCCGTCGGTCTCCAGCAGTTGCCGCATGGCCGTGTCACTGATACCGAGGGGAACGCCGGCCATCCACGCGTACCGGGTAACCGCGAACAGCAACGGCACGGCGACCGCGACGCCGGTCGCCCATCGACCCACGGTGGCCGCATGGAAAGACGATCCGGTACGGGTGTGCGCCCGACCGCACGCGACGCAGGCGCCCCGAGTGGCGCGCTGCCAGCGCACCAGGTGGATGGCCACCAGCAGTCCTACGGACACACTGACGACCTGCCAGGCGATCACCGCGGTCACGATCGAGCGGTAGTCCACGTCCGGCCAACCGAACGGCGCCCCCAGTACGAGCATCGGCACGTAGGCGACCAGGGCCAGGAGCCGAATGTCGGGCACCACGAACAGCATGACGACGACCGCCGCGTACCCCGCCACGAGCACGGCGGCACGAGCGGCACCAGCTGGACGCGCGGTACGTCGCCCCGCCGTCCCGAGCATGATCAGCATCGCGCCCAGCAGGACGCCTGCCAGTAGTGCCGCACCGACTCCCGGTGGAACGGCCCGGATCAGCGACATGTCATCAACCGGATCGTTCGGTCCGAACGGGTAGCCCTTCCCGGTCGCCGCGCAGATGAGCGTCAGCACGGCGAGTCCACCGGTGACGATCACGGCGGCGTAGCCGTACCGGTCCCAGGCCCGGACCCGGTCGGGCCGGTTCGCCGCCGTCATCGCGTGCCCTCGGCGAGCGCGGGGTGCTGGTGGCCGGGTCGACGTTCCAGCAGATGAAGGGCGGCGGTGATCGCCAGGGCCGCCCCGGCGAGCAGCGCGCCCAACTGGGTGAGCCCGTTCAGGGCGGTGACGTTGTCCGACTCCGGCGCGCCGAGGACCACCGCCAGGAGGGTGAGCAGCGCGTACCCGAACATCGCGCCCGTACCGACCCAGGTGAGCGCCAGCCCCACCCGCGCCGCCGTGCGGCCGCCGCCGGACGGCCGGCGCAGCATGAGCAGAACGCCAACCGCGGCGGACGCCGCCATCAGCGCGTTCACCACCTCGCCCGAGCGGGCCGTGTACTCCCACCCCTCCTGGTAGGCACCCAGGAACGCGCCCTCCGTACCGAACGCCATCAGCAGGTGCGCGACCGCGATCGCCGCGGCGACGGCGCCACCCACGCGGGCAAGCACCACCTGCAGGCCGCGGGTCGCGCCGACTCCGGCGGCCGACGGACGGTCGAACAGGTACGGCCAGCGCGACCGCGCGTACCCGAGGAAGGCGGCAGACAGCAGCAGGCCCTGCAACGCGAACGACGTGTAGACGACCACATAGGTCCACGGGGCGACGAGGCCTCCGGAAAGACTCACCTCCCGGCCACCTGTCACCGCGCCGGCCGCCGCTCCGTTGACCACCTCGATCACGGCCGGGGTCAGCAGCCCGGTGCCGACCCAGACCGGTGCCAGCACCAGCCACTCCGGCAGCCGCAGTCCCCAGCGGTGCGTGAACGCGACCGCGACGAGGATCGCCACGACATCCATCGCCGCGGTGACGATGTTCGGTGCGACGAAGTCCGCGCCACGCGCCGGCGAACCCTCCGGCACGCCGACCATCACCCCGCCGATCCACAAGATCTTCAGCAGCAGGTACGGCAGCACAGCGGCGACCACCCCATAGCCGATCACCATTCGGGTTATCCGCGTACGCCGCGAGCGGTCGAGTACCAGCCCTTCCAGGCCGGGACCACGCGACACCTCATCGACAGTCATAGGTCGATCGTCCGCGCCGGCGGGGGCGCCACTCCTCCCCAGCAGGGGCCAACACCGTCCCTCCACCGGGGGAGCGTCGACTGTCGACGTCCCGGCCCAGGGTGAGTCAGCAGTCGTCGGCGGCCGGGAGTGGTGACGGACGATCGCCCACGCGCATCACGTTCCCCTGCGGCCTGTTCGCCGAATCATGACGAACATCCACCTTCGACAAAACCGTCATGCGCGGCTAAATCGTACGTAAGGTCTGAATCGGTCTGATGCGTCGCCTTTGCCTGCGGCGTGGCGGCAAGTCACTGCCAAGCAGCTCTGGTGTGTCCGGAGTGGCTCTCTGGAGGGGTCATGAACAACGACCGACGGCTGCAGCGCGTCCTGAAGCATGGCCGCGCCGCGTCAGGGCTGAGTTCTGCCCTGCTGGTAGTCGGGATGACGGGTGGACCCGCAGCCGCAGCGCAACCCGAGGAGGCGACATCCTCTGCTCGGAGCATGCAGATCGGTACGCCCGGTCCGCTCGGCCAGTACGGCAGCTGGCCGTTGGCCTGGTCGAGCGTTCGCCAGGACGGCGACGGACCTGATTCGTCAGACCAGTACCCGGACGCGCCAACTGACTGTGGCCCGCAGGGCTGGCAGGGTCCGTGGGGTGGAAACGACAGGGGCAAGCAGCCCAAGTCGGACTACCCGCACGGCTCGCACGGCGCCAAGGGCGCTCAAGGCCCCCAGGGCGACACCGGCGCTCAAGGCCCCCAGGGTGATGCGGGCGTTCGGGGTGCCCAGGGTGACGCGGGCGCTCAGGGTGCGCAGGGCGACGCGGGCGCACAAGGCTTCCAGGGTTCTCGGGGCGATACCGGCGCTCAAGGTGACGCCGGCGTTCAGGGTGCGCAAGGTACTCAAGGCGCGGAAGGCGACGCGGGCGTTCAGGGCGCTCAAGGAGCGCAGGGAAACGCAGGTGCTCAAGGAGCGCAGGGCGACGCAGGTGCGCGGGGCAGTGCGGGTACGCAGGGAACTCAAGGTTTCCAAGGTGCGCAGGGCGACTCGGGCGCTCAAGGGGCGCAAGGTGGGGCCGGGGTCCAGGGCGCTCAGGGTGCTCAGGGCGAGGCGGGAGTTCAGGGCGCTCAGGGTGCGCAGGGTGTTTTGGGTGCTCAGGGCGCAGCCGGCGTACAGGGCGCGCAGGGTTTCCAGGGTTCGCAGGGTGACACAGGCGCTCAAGGCGAGGCGGGGGTTCAGGGCGCCCAAGGTGCGCAGGGCGCGTCGGGCGTTCAGGGTGAGGCCGGCGTGCAGGGCGCTCAGGGTTTCCAGGGCGCGCGGGGTGACGCTGGTGCTCAGGGCGCACAAGGCGCGACTGGTTCTCAGGGCGATGTCGGTGTTCAGGGTGCTCAAGGTTTTCAGGGTGCGCAGGGCGAGGTGGGTGCTCAGGGTGCGACGGGTGCTCAGGGCGTGCAGGGCGAGGCCGGTGTCCAGGGCATCCAGGGCGCTCAGGGTGCGACTGGTGCTCAGGGTGCGCAGGGCGCGGCCGGCACTCAGGGTGCTCAAGGTTTTCAGGGCGACATAGGCGCTCAAGGCGAGGCCGGGGTTCAGGGCGCGGCGGGTGCTCAGGGCGCGCAGGGTGACGCTGGCGCTCAAGGCGAGGCGGGGGTTCAGGGCGCGACGGGCGCTCAGGGCGTTCAGGGCGATGTCGGTGTTCAGGGTGCTCAAGGTTTTCAGGGTGCGCAGGGCGAGGTGGGTGCTCAGGGTGCGACGGGTGCTCAGGGCGTGCAGGGCGAGGCCGGTGTCCAGGGCATCCAGGGCGCTCAGGGTGCGACTGGTGCGCAGGGCGCGGCCGGCACTCAGGGTGCTCAAGGTTTTCAGGGCGACGTAGGTGCTCAAGGCGAGGCCGGGGTTCAGGGCGCGGCGGGTGCTCAGGGCGCGCAGGGTGACGCTGGCGCTCAAGGCGAGGCGGGGGTTCAGGGCGCGACGGGCGCTCAGGGCGTCCAGGGCGAAGCCGGTGTTCAGGGTGCCCAAGGTTTTCAGGGTGCGCAGGGCGAGGTGGGTGCTCAGGGTGCGACGGGTGCTCAGGGCGTGCAGGGCGAGGCCGGTGTCCAGGGCATCCAGGGCGCTCAGGGTGCGACTGGTGCTCAGGGTGCGCAGGGCGCGGCCGGCACTCAGGGTGCTCAAGGTTTTCAGGGCGACATAGGCGCTCAAGGCGAGGCCGGGGTTCAAGGCGCTCAGGGCGCGACGGGCGCGACGGGCGCGACGGGCGCTCAGGGCGCGACGGGCGAAGCCGGTGTTCAGGGTGCTCAAGGTTTTCAGGGTGTGACGGGTGCTCAGGGCGCGCAGGGTGACGCTGGTGCTCAAGGCGAGGCGGGGGCTCAAGGCGCTCAAGGCCCTCAAGGCGTGACGGGCGCCCAGGGCGTTCAGGGCGCGGCCGGCACACAGGGTGCTCAAGGTTTCCAGGGCGACGTAGGCGCTCAAGGCGAGGCCGGTGTTCAGGGCGCTCAGGGCGCGCAGGGTGATGCGGGGGTTCAGGGCGCCCAGGGTGAGGCCGGTGTTCAGGGTGCTCAAGGTTTTCAGGGTGCGCAGGGCGAGGTCGGTGCTCAGGGTGCCCCGGGTGCTCAGGGCGCACAGGGTGACGCTGGCGCTCAAGGCGAGGCGGGGGTTCAAGGCGCTCAAGGTGCGACTGGTGCTCAGGGCGTTCAGGGCGACGTCGGCGTTCAGGGTGTTCAAGGTTTTCAGGGCGCGCAGGGCGTTGCGGGGGTTCAGGGCTCCCAAGGCGTTCAGGGCACGCAGGGTGTTCAGGGTGAGGCGGGGGTTCAGGGCGCGCAGGGCGACGCTGGCGTCCAGGGTGCTCAGGGTGCACAAGGCGATGGCGGGGCGCAGGGCGCTCAAGGCGCGCAGGGCGAGACCGGCGTCCAGGGTGCGCAAGGCGCGCAGGGTGGTCAAGGCTTCCAGGGGGTTCAAGGCTTTCAGGGCGCTCAGGGTGCGACTGGTGCGCAGGGCGCGCAGGGCGACGCCGGCGTTCAGGGTGCCCAAGGTTTCCAGGGCGCTCAGGGCGATGCCGGTGCTCAGGGTGCTCAGGGCGACGCCGGCCCTCAGGGCATTCCAGGTGAGCAGGGCGTGCCGGGCGTACAAGGACCTCAGGGAGACATCGGCGCCCAGGGATTTCAGGGCGCCCAGGGCTTTCAGGGTGCTCAGGGCGAGGCGGGCGCACAGGGCGCGGCCGGTGCTCAGGGTGCGCAGGGCGAGACCGGCACTCAGGGTGCCCAAGGTTTCCAGGGTGCCCAGGGCGACGTGGGCGCTCAGGGTACCCAGGGCGTACCAGGACCGCAGGGCGCCACTGGCGCCCAGGGCGTGCAGGGATTGGCGGGCAACGGAATCGAGGCTGCCTACATTCAGGGCCCGCTGACCGTGATTGCGGATACTCCTGTGAATTTCGGCTGCCAGGCCGGAGACATCGCCGTCGGAACCGGATACCAGCTCTCGGGTGCGGGCGTGAACCCGGTGCTGATCCAGCCACTCTCCACAAGTGGCTATCAGTTCACCTTCACCGGTGGGGGTGCGGATATCTGGGTGTCCTGCATTTCGCTCGGCACCCCTGTGGCGTTCGCGCCTGCCGGCACTACATCGGGCCGTACGTCGGCCAACAGCGGCAATTCCAACCGGCCGAACAGCGAGTCGGGCCGCCCCGCAACCGTCACGGAGGAGCAATGAACACGCGTCAGATATTCGGGTCACTTGCCTGTGGTGCGGTCCTGCTGACCGGAGTCGCGGGATGCAGTGACGAACCTGCTGAGAAGCCGCAGACGAGCAGCTCCGGCGACAGCGACAAGGCGAACGGCGACACCAACGCCGGGACCGCTCCGGCGGACCTGCTGAAGCTCGGAGTCGAGCAGGGGCAAGCCGGGAACCTCGACGCGGCGAAGACCACCTTCGAGAAGGTGCTGGCGGCAGAGGCCGACAACAAGTTCGCGTGGTTCAACTTGGGCTTCATCGCTCAGTCGCGCAACCAGCCCGACGAGGCGGTTACCAACTACGACAAGGCGTTGGCTGCCGACGGCAACTACAAGCCCGCCCTGTTCAACAAGGCGATTGCACTGGAAGGTAAGGCCCCGACGACGTCGATTGACATCTACCGCAAGGTGGTGTCGATCGACAACAAGTCGTCAACCGCCTACCTCCGGCTGGGCATACTGCTGTCCCAAACCGGCGACGACTCGAAGGCACGGGACGCCTTCAAGGCCGCGATCCGGCTGGACAAGGGGCTCGCCTCTGCCGTTCCGGCGAAGTACCGCCCGACTCCGACCCCGACCACTCGATCCTCGGCTCCGGCGGGTAGGTGAGTGGTTCAATGCACGCCCCGCGGGTGACAGTCTTTACCGGAAGCAACCGCACTCGTTTCATCGACGAATGTTTCCGTTCGCTGGTCGCGCAAACTTTCACCGACTGGGAATGGGTGGTCATTCTCAATCAAGGGTCTCGTTGGCGGCCGGAGAGGCACGACGATCGGATCCGGCTCATTGTCGAGGACAACCTGGACGGCGTTGGTGCCGTGAAGGGGCGCGCCTGCGCCGAGGCCGTCGGGGAGATACTTGTCGAACTCGACGACGACGACCTGCTCAGCACCGACTGTCTGCAACAGATCGTGGACGCCTTCGACGGCAATCCGGAGGTGGGATTCGTCTACAGCGACACCGCGCAGATCCAGGAGGACGGCGGCCGCTGTGAAGACCGTTTCGCGACGTCGTTCGGCTGGCGGCACTACGACGAGAAAGTGGACGGCCGTGAGGTGTTGGTCTGCCGGGCGTTGCCCCCGACACCGCACAACGTGAGCTACATCTGGTATGCACCGAACCACGTGCGGGCCTTCCGCCGGGACATCTACGAGAAGGTCGGCGGATACGACGAGTCTCTCGACGTCGCGGACGACGCCGACCTCATGGCTCGGATGTACCAGGTGAGCGAGTTCCAGCACATTCAGAAATGCCTGTACCTGCAGCGCATGCATGCCAAGAACACGCAGCGCATTCCGGATGTCAACGCCCGCATCCAGCAGCGTACGGTGGAGATCTACGATCGAAACATTCAGCAGAACGCGTTGGCCTGGGCACGGCGGCAGGGCCTCCTGGCGCTGGATCTCGGTGCTGCGCACAACAAGCCGGAAGGCTATCTCGGCCTGGATTACCACGATGGGTCGGGCGTCGACATGGTCTGCGACATAACCAAGGGAGTCGACCTCCCGGACAGTAGTGTCGGAGTCATTCGAGCCGCCGACTTCCTGGAGCACATCCCGGACAAGATCAAACTGTTCAACGAGCTGTACCGACTGCTCGCGCCGAACGGGATGCTGTTGTCGCTGACGCCCAGCACCGACGGTCGAGGTGCCTACCAGGATCCGACGCACGTGGCGTTCTACAACGAGAACTCGTTCTGGTATTTCACGGACGCCAACTATTCTCGGTTCGTGCCTGAAATAAAATGCCGTTTCCAGACGTCGCGTCTGGTCACGTATTTCCCGAGTGAGTGGCACCAGGCGCACAACATCCCGTACGTGTCCGCGAACCTCATCGCGATCAAGGATGACGTCCTGCGTAACGGCGGTCCGCTGAACATATGACTCTCGGACGGGCCGCGTCGCCTGTGGAAGCTGCGGAAGTGGATCCGCATGCCGTTTCCCGTCCTGTCGAGGCGATCATCACTACCTCGGCGGGATGACGGCGTCGCCTACGCGTAAGACGTGGCGGTGCGGGAGCGTCCGTACCAGATGATCCTCGACGTCGGCTGGACCGACCAGCTTGGCCGACCGGCGACAGCGGGGCCGCTCCCGAAAGGAGCGGCCCCGTTGCCGTCTCGAGCAAGTCGTGCGGTGGCGGACAGGCCGCGCGCGTAGCAGATCAACTGTCCCGGCGGGCGTTGTCCACACCCCCCGAGGTTGTCCACAGGTGGGCGCGGTCGGGCAGCCTGCCGTGCGGTTTCCGAGCAGGGTCGGCGACATACCAGAGCCCGACCGCTGGAGGCCGCGATGCCATCCCGTACCTCGGTTCCGCCGATCCGCCCGCTCCCGCTGGTGGTCACCGGCGACGACGATCTGCTCGATGATCTGCTCCGGCTCGCCGCCGCTGGCGGGACCGAGGTGGAGTTGGCCCGCGACCCGGCCGCCGCCCGTACTCGTTGGCAGCCCGCTCCGTTGGTGTTGCTCGGCGCCGATCAGGCGCAGTCGTGTCTGCGTGCCCGGTTGCCGCAGCGGTCCCGGCTGGTGCTGGTCGGCCGGGTCGGTCAGCTCGACCCCGGCTGGCAGACCGCCGAGCTGATCGGGGCCGAGCACGTCGCCATGCTGCCCACCGCCGAACCGTGGCTGGTGGATCGGTTCGCCGAACAGGGTCCGGACCGTCCGAACGGTGTCGGCGCCCGGATCGTCGCGGTGTTCGGCGGCCGGGGCGGCGCCGGGGCGAGCGTGCTCGCTGGTGGCCTCGCCGTGACTGCCGCTCGGGCCCGGTTGCGCACGCTGCTTGTCGACGCGGACCCGCTCGGGGGTGGCCTCGACCTCGTGCTGGGCTGGGAGCAGTTGGAGGGGCTGCGCTGGCCGTCGCTCACCAGCGCCGACGGGCGCGTGGACGCCCCGGCGTTGGTGCGGGCCCTGCCCAACCGGGGTGACCTGGTGGTGCTCTCCTGGGACCGCGGCGAGGTGCTGGCGCTGCCGGCGGCGGCGATGGCCGCGACCGTCGACGCCGCCCGGCGAGGTCGGGACTTCGTGGTGGCGGATGTGCCCCGACAGTTGGACGACGCCGCGGTGGTGGCGTTGCAGGCGGCGGACCAAGCGTTCGTCGTCGTCCCCGCCGAGTTGCGTGCCACCGCCGCGGCCGCTCGGGTGGTGGCCATCGCTGCCCCGCACTGCGCCGCGCTCTCGGTGGTGGTGCGCGGCCCCGCTCCGGGCCGACTACGTGCCACCGAGGTGGCACGGGCTCTGGGCCTGCCGTTGGCTGGCGCGCTGCGCCCCGAGCCAGGGCTGTGCCGCGGACTGGAACGAGGCGAGGCGCCGGCCGCTGCGGGGAAGGGCCCGCTGGCCGCACTCTGCCAGCGGATCGTCACCGACCTCACCGGTGTCCCGGCGACGGGTGCGGCATGACCGGCCGGTCGCAGGACGGCACCCTAGCCGCCCGGGTGCGGCAACGGATCGCTGCCGCCACCACCCCGGTCACAGCGGCGGCGATCGTCTCCGCCGTACGGGCCGAGCCAACCGCTGCGGTGCTCGGCGACAACGCCGTGCTGCGGATAGCCGACCGGGTGCACGACGATCTCGTGGGTGCCGGGCCGTTGGCTCCACTGCTCGCCGACCCGGAGGTCACCGACGTCCTCGTCAACGGGACCCGGGTCTGGGTCGATCGTGGTTCGGGGTTGCAGCAGGTCGCGGTCCCGTTCGGCTCGATCGAGGACGTCCGCCGGTTGGCGCAGCGCCTGATCGCGAGCGCCGGCCGTCGGCTCGATGACGGCTCCCCGTACGCGGACGCCCGGCTCCCCGACGGCACCCGGCTGCACGCCGTGCTGCCGCCGGTGGCGACCGAGGGCCCCTACCTGTCCCTGCGGACCTTCCGGCACCGGCCGTTCAGTCTCGACGAACTGGTCCGCCACGGGACCGTCCCACGACCGGTGGCGCCGCTGCTCGCCGCCGTCGTGGCTGCCCGCCTGGCGTACCTGGTCAGCGGTGGAACCGGGTCGGGCAAGACGACCCTGCTCAACACGCTGTTGGGGATGGTGCCAGCCACCGAGCGGATCGTGCTTGTGGAAGACGCCGCCGAGCTGCGTCCAGGGCACCCGCACGTGATCGGGCTCCAGGCGCGCACGGCCAATGTGGAGGGCTCGGGCACGGTCAGCCTCGGGGACCTGGTCCGGCAGGCGTTGCGGATGCGTCCAGACCGCCTGGTGGTCGGAGAGTGCCGGGGCGGTGAGGTGGTCGACCTGCTGGCGGCGCTCAACACCGGCCACGACGGGGGAGCTGGCACCTTGCACGCCAACTCCCCGTCCGACGTACCCGCCCGGCTGGAGGCGCTGGGCATGCTGGGTGGGCTGCCGCGCGCCGCGCTGCACGCCCAGGTGGCCGCCGCGTTGCAGGTGCTGTTCCAGGTGCGGCGCGGTGATCAGGGACGCGTTCTGGAGTCGATCTGCCTGCTCCTGCCCGACGGACCGGAACGGTTGGTGACCGTGGTGCCTGCCTGGGTACGCGGCAGTGGTCTCGGGTTGGCTGCCCGCGCGCTGGGGGCGCTGCTCCGCGAGCGCGGGGTGGCGGTGCCGCCGATCCTCAGCGAGCCGTGGCCGGGTTCGGCAGGCCCGGCATGACCGGCATGACCGGCGCGACGATGCTGGCGGCGACGTTGCTGCTGGTCGCCGCGGTCCTGGTGGCATGGCCCGTGCACAGCATCCGGGCCCGCCGACGTCGGGTGTTGGCGACGGGACGGCGAGGCGGCGGCATCGATCCCAACGACGCGCTCGTGGAGTGGATCCGGGAACTCGGCCGCACGCCGGACGGCCCGGTCGACGGGCCGGGCGACCCGCTGACCCCGGGTGGCCCGGTCAGCGTTCCGTGCCGGCCACGGACCAGTGCGAATCGGAGCGGGAGGCCTACCGCGCTCGGCTGGCCCAGCCGGGACGTCACCGGCAGCGCGGTCCGGCCCGGGGCGACGGGCGGGTCGTTGGGGAGCGCCCGTCCCGTAGGCCCGACACGTCCCCCAACCCGTCGGGACCCCCGACGTCCGGCCGGCGCCGCTGGGCACGAGGCCAGGATTCCGGACGCCGAAGGGCGGGGTGGCACATCCGTGGCCGAGATGACGATCGGCGGCGGCGATGTGGGGGCGCACCGGACGGACGGCGCTTCGGCCGCGGTGACGACCGCTGGGTGCGGCGACATGGCGGACGTCCCGCCCGGCGGGTCCAGCCCGGCGACGGCCGAGGGACGCGGGGGTGTCGTCCGCCGGGCCGACCGGTTCGTCGGGTCGGCCGATGTCCCGACCGTGGCGGCGCGGGGACGGGTTCGGCGGTCGTCCAGGCGGATGCTTCCGCTGGTCGGGCTGCTGGCTGGTGGTGTCGGTGCGGTGGTCGGCGGCCCGGTCGCAGCGGTCGCGTTGGGTGGATACGCCGCGCTGACCGGGCGGGCGATGCTGCGCTGGCGAGTGAACCGGGGCGCCGAGCGACGGCGGCGACGTGGGCTGGACCAACTGTGTGGCCTCGCGGCGGACCTCCGGGCCGGTCTGCCCGTGCAGCAGGCGATCGAGGCCGCCACCGATGGGTGGGACGGGTCCGACCGGCTGCGTCAGTTGACGGCGGCTGCGGTGCGGCTGGCCGACCGGACCGGCGCGCCGCTGGCGGACCTCGTCGAGCGGATCGAGGCCGACGCTCGGGCGACCGACCGAGGGCTGGCTGCCGCGGCGGCCCAGGCGGCCGGTGCCCGGGCCACGGCCTGGTTGTTGGCCGCGTTGCCGGTGGGTGGGATTCTGCTCGGGTACGGGATCGGCGTCGACCCGGTGGCGGTGCTGCTGCACAGCAGTGTCGGCGGGGTCTGTGCGGTCGTCGCGGTCGCCCTGCAGGTCGTGGGCCTCCTCTGGACGGAACGGCTGGGTGCGACGCCGGGGCGGGCCGGATGATGTCGCGAAGTCTGACAAGCCGTCGCAGTCGAAGCGGTGGGCTGCGGCCGGACGCGATCCGCCTCGCCGCGGCGCTGGGTGGGCTGGCCGTCGCCGTGGTCGCCGAGGGCTGGCTGGGACTGCTCGGTGCGGTCCCGACCGCGTGGCTGTTGGATTTTCTGCTGCGGCGGATCGAGTCACCGGGTGTGCGCACGCGGCGGCTTCAGGAGGCCGCTGACCTACCGCTCGCGGTGGACCTGCTGGCAGCCGCGATGCGGGCGGGCGCTCCGGTGGATCGCTCGGTGCTGGCCGTCGCCGAGGCTCTCGACGGACCGCTCGCGGCGCGCCTGGCCCGGGCCGGCCGCACGTTGCTGCTCGGTGGTGGCCCGGCGGAGGCGTGGTCCGCGCTGAACGGAGTGCCCGGCGCGGAGCGGTTGACCGCAGCGGCGTTGCGCTCGGCCAACAGCGGCGCGGCCCTGGCCGGCGCACTGACCCGACTCGCCGACGACCTTCGTGCCGACCGGGCGAGCGCCGCCGAGGCGTCAGCCCGTCGGGCGGGCGTGCTCATCGTCCTGCCGCTGGGGCTCTGCTTCCTGCCGGCGTTCATTCTCGCCGGCCTGGTGCCGGTGATCGTCGCCGTTCTCGGCGACGTGCTCTGACCCATCGAGAAGGGAAACAGCAATGCGCAAACTCATCGCCCGGCTGCGCGGCGACGCCGGAATGAACACGGCCGAGTACGCCGTCGGCACGCTCGCCGCGGTCGCCTTCGCCGGGATCCTGTTGAAGGTGCTGACGTCCGGCAACGTCCAGTCGGCGCTGACCGCCGTCATCGACCGGGCGCTGAAGTGATCGGGCGCCGGCAGGCTGGCCGCGATCGGAGGCCGGGCAATCCCGAGCGGGCGCTCGACCGGCGGAGAGTCCGCGCTGTCGAGCGGGCCGCCGACGGGGATCGAGGGTCGTTCACCGCCGAACTGGCGGCTGGCCTGCCGGCGCTGCTCCTGTTCCTGCTGGTCGGCCTCGCCGCCGTCAATGCCGTAAGCGCCCAGGCCGGCTGCCTGCACGCGGCCCGGGAAGCGGCGCTGGCCGCCGCCCGCGGCGCGGACGGCAGCGCCGAAGGTGAGCGTGCCGCACCGCCAGGGGCGGAGGTGTCGGTGTCCGTCGACGGCGACCGGGTGTGGGCGACGGTACGCGCGCCCGTCCGGGCGCTGGGCGGCCGGCTCCCTCGGATCACCGTGGTCGCCACCGCTGTCGCAGCCGTGGAGCCCGGCGCTGCCGAGAGGAGTTGATGGTGCGACGGACCCACGGCCCGGACTCCGAGCGACTCGAGCACGGTCCACCGGACGCGCAGCGCGGTGGTGCGACCGTCCTGGTGTTGGCGATCGGACTGGTCTTCCTGTTGGTCGGCACCTTCGGTGCCGCCGTCGCCGCGGCTCAGCTGGCGGGTCAGCGGGCGGCGGTGGCAGCCGATCTCGGCGCGCTGGCGGGAGCCGCCCGCCCACTCGACGGCGAGGCGATGGCCTGCCAGTTCGCGGGCGACACCGCCGGCCGCAACGCGGGTCGGATGGTCGGCTGTCGCCTTGACGGGCTCGACGTGCTGGTGACCGTCGAGGTGGCGTTCACGCCACTCCCCGGACTGAGCCGGGTCGCCACGTCAACGGCCCGCGCCGGCCCGGTGCGCGGTTGATCGACAGCGGCCTGCTGGCCGGGACCAGGGCGCAGAGCCGTGTCCCGGTCAGCGGCCGAGCAGCGGGTGGGGTCGAGGGTGTCAGCGAGCCTGGAGCGCGTCGAGGGCGACGGCCATGGCGATGACCAGGCGGCGGTCGATCTGCGGGTGCTGCACCTCGACGACGTACTTGTCGCGCAGGCCCCACTTCTTGACCACGGTGAAGACCGGCTGGCCGCCGGCGGTGAAGTCGAAGTGGTACGGCAGCCACGACAGGGAGTCGACGAACCGGCGTAGCAGTGCCACGGGCAGGCTGCGCTCCTGGCCCGTCACCTGCGGCAGGCCGGCCTGCTCGACGTGCCACGTCGACCGGAGCAGCGACTGGGCGAAGTCCTTGCGGAACAGGCCGATCGCGGTCCCGGCGGCGTCGGTGACGTCGTACGTGGCGCCGAGGTCGATGCGCTGGCGAGCCTTGAAACCGAGCAGGGGCTGCTGCTTCGAGTCGTCCGTGTAGATCGTCACCTGCTCCTTGAAGGCGAGCCGCTTCTGCTGCGCGAACGCGATCAGCTCACCCTCGGTGCCGTCCGGGGAGACCGAACGGACCTCGTACTGGTTGACCATCATGCGCAGCCGCTGACGGACATGGAACTGGTGCTGGCCCTGCAAATTGTCGTACTGCATCTGAGCTCCTCAGGGGGTTGGTCCGCCGGAGTCTCGCACAGCCCGACAACTGTCGCGCTCCTTGCCATCGACGATCGCAGAATGCTGGGTAGCCGTCGTGGGTCGTCGAACGACTACCCCAGCATCCCGGTGCCCGTGCGGTGAAAGGGGTGGGTCAGCGCCCGTCGGTGGTGGTCGCGGCGCGCACCGCCCAGGTGTTGAGGACCTGGTGGATGACGCGCAGGCGTTCGTTGATCTGGTCCAGGCGTTCGGCCTGAGCCAGGTTGGCCAGCGCGGACCCGAGCGCGATCTGCTGGTCGAGGGTGAGTTGATCCTGGTCGATGGTATAGAGCAGGTCGACGGTCTCGGCGATGGTGTCGGCCACGGCTTCTCCTCGGGCACGGGGGGCGATCAGCAACAGAGAGATCGATGGAAGCGCTCCCACACATTGTGCCCAGCGTCAGGCCGATTCATGCAAGTCGCTCATTCGGGCAGGTTCGCCAACACCACGTCGAGCACCCGGATCGCGTCCGGCTTGGAGAGCGGATTGTTGCCGTTGCCGCACTTCGGCGACTGCACGCAGGACGGGCACCCGGTCTCGCAACCGCACTCGGCGATCGCGTCCCGGGTGGCCCGCAGCCACGCCGACGCCGTGCCGTACGCCCGCTCGGCGAACCCCGCGCCACCCGGGTGCCCGTCGTAGACGAAGACGGTCGGCGCCTCGGTGTCCGGGTGCACGGCGGTGGAGAGCCCGCCGATGTCCCACCTGTCGCAGGTGGCCATCAGCGGCAGCAGGCCGATCGCGGCGTGTTCGGCGGCGTGCAGCGCACCTGGCACGTCGGCCGGCTGGACCCCGGCGAGGGTCAGCGACTGCGGCGACAGGGTGAACCAGACCGCCACCGTGCGCAGCTCCCGGGTGGGCAGGTCGAGTGGTCGGGTGTCGATCACCTCGCCGGTGGCGATCCGCCGGCGCTGGTACGACACGACCTGACTGGTCACGTCCACCTCGCCGAGGAACATGCCGACCGGCCCGGCGTCCACGTACGAGCGCACCGACACCACGGACACGTCGGTGACGTCGCGGGCGTGGGTGGACCAGTCCGGCTCCTCGGCGTGCACGAGCGCGCAACCGTCGGCGAGGTCGAGGTCGTCGACCACGTACGAGACGCCCTGGTGCAGATAGACCGCGCCGGAGTGCAGCAGGAAGTGCGAGGACCCACCGTCGACGGTCCCGAGCAGCCGGCCGGTCGACGACTCCACCACGCACACCGGGGCGCCGCCCTCACCGCGCAGATCCACCTCGGGCCGCTCCCGGTGCCGCCAGTACCAGCCGGTGGGCCGCTGCCGCAGCGCCCCGGCGGCCACCAGTTGGTCGACGGCCTCCTTCGCCCCGTCACCGAAGAGCACCAGGTCGGCGGGGGTGAGTGGCGCCTCGACCGCGGCGCAGGCGAGTTGCGGCGCCAGCACGTACGGGTTGGCCGGGTCGAGCACTGTCGCCTCCACCGGGGCGCCGAAGATCGCCTCGGGGTGGTGCACCAGGTAGGTGTCCAGTGGGTCGTCCCGGGCCACCAGCACGGCGAGGGCCTCCTGCCCGGAGCGCCCGGCGCGGCCCGCCTGCTGCCACAGCGACGCCCGGGTGCCGGGGTAGCCGCAGATCAGCACCGCGTCCAGCCCGACCAGGTCCACGCCCAGCTCCAACGCGTTTGTCGAGGCCAGGCCGAGCAGGTCGCCGTGCAGCAGGGCCCGTTCCAGCTCGCGCCGCTCCTCGCGCAGGTAGCCACCCCGGTAGGCGGCCACCCGGTCGCCGAGCCCCGGCACCGCGTCGTCCAGTGCTCGACGCGCGTTGGCCGCCACCACCTCGGCGCCCTTGCGGGAGCGGACGAACGCGAGGGTGCGTACCCCCTCGGCGACCGTGTCGGCGAGCAGGTCCGCGGTCTCGCGCAGCGCGGACCGGCGGACCTGGTGGAGGTCGTCGTGTTCACCTGTCGCCTGTGGTGGCACCGGAGAGGAGGAGCCGCTGTCGGGTGGCAGTAGCGGCGGCTCCCAGAGCGCGAAGGTCACGCCGCCGCGCGGCGACGCGTCCTCGGTGACCGCCGTCACCGGCAGTCCGGTCAGCCGCCCGGCGGCGGTCGCCGGGTCGCCGGAGGTCGCCGAGGCGAGGACGAAGACCGGGGTGGCCCCGAACCGGGCGCACTGCCGGCGCAGCCGACGCAGCACGTGCGCCACGTGCGAGCCGAACACCCCTCGGTAGGTGTGGCACTCGTCGATCACCACGTACGCGAGTCGGCGCAGGAAACCGGACCACTGGGCATGACCGGGCAGGATGCCGTGGTGCAGCATGTCGGGGTTGGTCAGCACGAACCGGGAGTGCCGGCGGATCCACTCCCGCTCGGCGCGCGGCGTGTCCCCGTCGTAGCAGGCGGGGCGTACCCCTTCCAGTTCCAGTGCGGCGACGGCCCGTAGCTGGTCGGCGGCGAGCGCCTTGGTCGGCGCGAGGTAGAGCACGGTGGCCCGAGGGTCGGCGAGCAGGGTGGCCAGCGCCGGGAGTTGGTACGCCAGTGACTTGCCGGACGCGGTGCCGGTGGCGACGATCACGTGCTGACCCTCGTACGCCAGGGTGGCTGCCTCGGCCTGGTGCTGCCACGGCGCGGTCACGCCGCGTCCGGCGAACGCCGCCCGCAGTTCCTCCGGTGCCCACGACGGCCAGGGCGCGGGCACCCCGGCGCGGGCCGGCACCCGCTCGACGTGGGTGACCGGGTCGCCGGCGCCCCGGGCGCGAAGCCGGCGCAGCAGGTCGACCGGCGCTGGCCCGGGGCCGGGACCAGCGGATACGGTGGCCGCGGACGACGACTCCAGGTCGCGGCGCGGCGTGCCGCGCGCGGAGCTGAAGTCGTCGGAGGTCACGCCCTGCACTCTCGCACTGGTGTTCGGAGATGAAAAGTCGGACACCGGGGTAAGGGGAAGCCTCCGCTGGTGTCCGCAGGCCGCCCCGGCGGTAGTGGTTAGATGCCCACGAGAGTTTACGGCTCTGGCGAGGAGGACCGATGGAGCTGTCGCTGGCGACCCGCACCGAGGGCGAGCACACGGTGCTCGAGGTCGGTGGTGAGGTGGACGTCTACACCGCGCCCCGGCTCCGTGAACGACTCCTCGAGTTGATCGATGGTGGCGCCCGGCACGTGGTGGTCGATCTCGACCGGGTGGACTTCCTCGACTCCACCGGCCTGGGTGTGCTGGTCGGCGCGCTCAAGCGGCTGCGGTCGGCCGGAGGTTCGTTCGCCCTGGTCTGTGACAAGGAGCCCCTGCTCAAGATCTTCCGGATCACCGCACTGGACCAGGTGTTCCCGTTGCACCCGACGGTCGACGCGGCGATCAGCGCCGACTCGGCGGGCGCCGGCGCGTGATGGCGACCGTCAAGCTCTCGTTCTCCCCCGCCCCGGTGCACGTGCGCACCGCCCGGCTGGTCGGCGTGGCCGTCGCGCGCCGCGCCGGGGTCCGGGAGGACCTGCTGGACGAGGTACGCCTGGCCATCGGTGAGGCGTGCACCCGCGCGGTGGCCCTGCACCGGCAGTACGGGCTGCCCGACCCGGTGCTCGTGGAGAT
The DNA here is from genome assembly GCF_040647935.1 of Micromonospora sp. NPDC049204. Taxonomy (NCBI): domain Bacteria; kingdom Bacillati; phylum Actinomycetota; class Actinomycetes; order Micromonosporales; family Micromonosporaceae; genus Micromonospora; species Micromonospora sp. NPDC049204. The sequence goes on from NZ_JBEZDC010000013.1 coordinate 105,665, forward strand.
GTCCGACGGCGGTTCGTACGCGGTGCGGGTGGTGGACCGGGCGCCGATCGAGGCGGGCATCGGCCTGACCGCGCTGCCGCCGGACGCGTTGGCCAACGAGTCGCTCACCGATGAGGCGCTGACCACCGGCGTCGGATTCGCGCTGCTCGCCGGTTTCGTCGAGGACCTGCAGGTGCGCCCGGTCGACGAGGGCATCGGCACCGAGGTGCGGATGGTGTGGCCGGTCGGCCACTGACCCAGTTCCGCTGCGTAGGCCGTGTCCCCGGTTGGGGATGCGGCCTTCTTCGCATGGACCAAGCCCTATATCAGATTTCGTTTCATAACACAGCGATGAAGATCATCGCGACACGGTGGCACCTGCGTGTGACCTCCGACACTGCGGAGGGCTACAGTACCCGGGTTGTCAGCAAGTGATCCGTCCCGCAGCCAGCGGGTATGGGTGGTCATCGCTGGTCCGCTGGGGTTGGCGCTCGCTTGCGAATTCCGCATCCAGGCGTCGGTCAGTGCGTCTCCACTCACCGGCGCGATTGTTCGGTAACAGGAGGACACAGATGTCCGAGACCTTGGCCGCCGACGGCGGGCTTTCCCTTACCGAAAGCAATGTCACCTACGTCGTCATCGCCGCGGTCGTCGCGCTGGTGGCACTCGGTTTCGCTGCCGCCCTGACGAAAACGGTGCTGGCCGCCGGTAAGGGCACCGAGAAAATGCAGGAGATCTCGGCGGCGGTCCAGGAGGGCGCCTCGGCCTACCTGCTCCGTCAATTCCGCACCCTGGCGATCTTCGTCGTCGTCGCCGTCGTGCTGCTCTTCCTGCTTCCGGTGCACGACACCGATGGCAGCGAGCTCGCGGTGAAGATCGGCCGCTCACTCTTCTTCGTGGTGGGCGCCCTGTTCAGCGCGTTCATCGGCGGCGCCGGCATGTGGTTGGCCACCCGTGCCAACCTGCGTGTGGCGGCCGCCGCGAGGGAGCGAGCAGGTGGCCGCGAAGCCGCCATGAAGATCGCCTTCCGGACCGGTGGCGTCGTCGGCTTCCTCACCGTCGGCCTCGGCCTCTTCGGCGCCGCGCTCGTCGTCCTCGTCTACCGGGGTGACGCGCCCACCGTGCTGGAGGGCTTCGGCTTCGGCGCCGCGTTGCTCGCGATGTTCATGCGGGTCGGCGGCGGCATCTTCACCAAGGCCGCCGACGTCGGCGCCGACCTGGTCGGCAAGGTCGAGCAGGGCATCCCCGAGGACGACCCGCGCAACGCCGCCACCATCGCCGACAACGTGGGCGACAACGTCGGTGACTGCGCCGGCATGGCTGCCGACCTGTTCGAGTCGTACGCGGTGACGCTCGTCGCCGCGCTGATCCTCGGCCGCGCCGCCTTCGGCGAGCAGGGTCTGGTCTTCCCGCTGATCATCTCCACCATCGGCGTACTGATCGCGATCGTCGGCGTCTTCATCACCCGGCTGCGCGCGTCCGACCGCAACGCCCTGACCGCGATCAACCGGGCCTTCTACCTGTCGGCGGCGCTCTCCGCGGTGCTGGTGGCGATCGCCGCCTACGCGTACCTGCCGGCGACCTTCGGCGAGTTCGACAGCGGCCTCACCGACGCCCCGGGCAACCCGCGGCTGGTGGCCATCGGCGCGGTCGTGATCGGCATCGTGCTGGCCGGCGCGATCCAGGCGTTGACCGGCTACTTCACCGAGACCAACAGGCGGCCGGTGCAGGACATCGGCAAGAGCTCGCAGACCGGTGCGGCGACCGTGATCCTGGCCGGCATCAGCATCGGGCTGGAGTCGGCGGTCTACTCGGCGCTGCTGATCGGCGCCGGCGTCTTCGGCGCCTTCCTCCTCGGCGGCAGCTCCATCACGCTGTCGCTGTTCGCGGTGGCACTGGCCGGCACCGGCCTGCTCACCACGGTCGGCGTGATCGTCGCGATGGACACCTTCGGGCCGATCTCCGACAACGCCCAGGGCATCGCCGAGATGTCCGGCGACATCGACGAGCACGGCGCTCGCACGCTGACCGAGCTGGATGCGGTCGGCAACACCACCAAGGCGATCACCAAGGGCATCGCGATCGCCACGGCGGTGCTGGCCGCGACCGCGCTGTTCGGCTCGTACACCGACTCGCTCAGCAGCGCGTACGCGACGGCTGGCGTGGGCGACGTCGGCAACGAGATCCTCAACGCGCTGAACGTGGCGAACCCGCGCAACCTGGTCGGCCTGATCATCGGCGCGGCGGTGGTCTTCCTCTTCTCCGGGCTGGCCATCAACGCGGTGTCCCGCTCGGCCGGTGCCGTGGTGATGGAGGTCCGCCGGCAGTTCCGTGAGCTGCCCGGCATCATGGACGGCACCCAGCGCCCGGAGTACGGCAAGGTCGTCGACATCTGCACCCGGGACGCGCAGCGCGAGCTGATGACCCCCGGCCTGCTCGCCATCCTGGCGCCGATCGCGGTCGGCTTCGGCCTCGGGCCCGGTGCGCTCGCGGCGTACCTGGCCGGTGCGATCGGTGCCGGCACCCTGATGGCGGTGTTCCTGTCCAACTCCGGTGGGGCCTGGGACAACGCCAAGAAGCTGGTCGAGGACGGCGCCTACGGCGGCAAGGGCTCCGAGGCGCACGCCGCCACGGTCATCGGCGACACCGTCGGCGACCCGTTCAAGGACACCGCCGGCCCGGCGATCAACCCGCTGATCAAGGTGATGAACCTGGTCTCGCTGCTGATCGCGCCCGCCGTGGTGGCCTGGAGCGTCGGCGACGAGCGCAACGTCGGCCTGCGGGTCGGCATCGCGCTGGTCGCGACGCTGATCATCGTGGCGTCGGTGGTGTTCAGTAAGCGCAAGGGCATCGCGATGTCCGATTCGGACGCCGATGGCAACACCGGCGCGGGCAACAGCGATCACCGCCCGGAGACGATCAACGCCTGACCCAGGACCGGTCCGGGGTCTCCGGTCGACGTAGCCCGTCGACCGGGGACCCCGGCCGTCCGGCCCGATGCCACACCTGGCCAAAGGCCGTACGCTGCAACGCATGCGTACGTGCCGGGCGTCTGCCGCCGGAAAGTTCACGGTGGTCCTGGCCACGATCGTCGTCCTGGCCGGCTGCGGCGGGGGCCCCAGCCCACGGGCCTGGGCGGCCTCGGTCTGCGGCGCGCTCACCCCGTGGCGCTCCGAGATCAACAAGCTGACCAGCAGCACCGACGAGCAGATGACCGCGCAGACCACGCCGGCGCAGGCCAAGGAGAACCTGGTGCGGCTCTTCGACGGGGCGGAGCGGGCCAGCGAGGCCGCCCGCCGCAAGGTGGAGAAGGCGGGCGTACCGGAGGCCGAGAACGGCGAGGCCATCTCCGCCGGTTTCCGCAGCTCACTGGGGATGATGCGGGACGCGTACGGCCGCGCCCGGGACACCATCGACGGGTTGGGCACCGGCGAGCCGACCGCCTTCTACGACGGCGTGCGGGCCGCCGTGGCGACCCTCAACACGGAGTACGACGCCAGCGCGCTGGACACCAGCAAGCTCAACTCCGAGGAGCTGAAAAAGGCCTTCGACGAGGTGCCGGAGTGTCACTGAGCGGGCTCGACGACACCGCGGCGGAACCACCGGCGCTGTTCCCCGCCCCCGAGTCCGGCGCGCCCGCACCCGCGCGACGGCGGCGTGGGCCGCCCCACAACGGCCCCACCGCAGGTGACGACGTGGATCGGCAACTTGTCTTCTTCGGCGCGGAGGCGGCCGAGCCGACGATCGCCGACCTGGCCGGGCTGCTCGCCGGGCCGGGCGAGGTGGTCCGCATGGGCGGCACCGCCCGGCTCTCGGTGCAGGTGGACGCCGCGTGGCGGGTGCACGTGCTCGTCGCCGAGTTGGCGTCGCGGGGGCTGGCGGCGAGCTGGGAGCCGACCGAGGGCGAGCGACACGCCGTGCGGACGTCGTACACCCGGGTCCTGAAGCCGCTCGCCGCGGCCTGGCTGCACGGTACGGCGAAACGCCCGCCGGCCACCTTCCACCTGACCGGCCGGCGGCTGCGGTTGTGGCTCGCCGCGGCCGGGACGCCGGAGCCGCCCGATGGCTTCCTGTTGCGGCTCGGCGTGGACGACCGGGAGTGCTGGGAACCGATCGGTGTCGTGCTCGCCGCGGCCGGGCTCGCTGGCACGCTGCTCAGCCCGGTTGCGGGCGGCCCGGCCTACCTGATCAGCGGCCGGCGACGGTTGGACCGCCTCGCCGAACTGGTCGGTGGCCCGCCCCCGACGGCACCCGCCAGCGCCTGGCCGACCCGACCCTGAACCCCACCCGACCCTGAACCCCGCCCGGCCCGGGTCGATCATGCAGTTGCGGTGGTGGACGAACTGCTTGTTCGGGTCTATAACGCCCACCACAAGTCCATGATCGACGGGATTCGGCGGCGAGGCGGGGTGTCCGGTGCCGGACAGCCGACAGGCCCTATCCAGGCGGAAAACGGGCGGGTCGACCCTCGGTCGTAGGCCCGCCATCGTCACAGTGACCCTCTTCGAGCCCTACCCACGGTGTACGGTGGCGCCGTCCGGCAGTGCCGAGCGCGGCGGGGCGAGAGTTGACCGTCGCGCGGTGGCGGTTTGCCGCCCGCGAAACCCGAAACGCGGGCGGCGCGTTACGTTGGACATCCGGACCGCCGGTGCGACGGCGGGGTCGAAGGCGGTCGCTGTCCGGGCGCTGGCAGGCCACGAGCAGGAGTGAGGTCGGGGAGAGACGTGCCGAGCAAAGCTGGAACCACCCGTCTGGTCATCGTCGAGTCACCGGCGAAGGCCAAGACGATCTCGGGCTACCTCGGCCCGGGGTACGTCGTGGAGGCCAGCTTCGGTCACGTCCGCGACCTGCCGCGCAACGCCGCCGATGTGCCGGCCAAATACAAGAAGGAGCCCTGGGCCCGGCTCGGGGTGGACGTGGACAACGGCTTCCAGGCGCTCTACGTCGTCTCCGCCGACCGCAAGCAGCAGATCAGCAAGCTGGTGAAGCTGGCCAAGGAGGTCGACGAGATCTTCCTGGCGACGGATGAGGACCGCGAGGGCGAAGCCATCGCCTGGCACCTGGTCGAGACGCTCAAGCCCAAGGTCCCGGTCAAGCGGATGGTCTTCCACGAGATCACCAAGCCGGCGATCCAGGCGGCGGTGGCCAACCCCCGGGAGATCGACCGCGATCTGGTCGACGCCCAGGAGGCGCGCCGGATCCTCGACCGGCTGTACGGCTACGAGGTCTCCCCGGTGCTGTGGAAGAAGGTCATGCCGAGGCTCTCGGCCGGCCGGGTGCAGTCCGTGGCGACCCGCATCGTGGTTGAGCGGGAACGGCAGCGGATGGCCTTCCGCACCGCCGAGTACTGGGACATCCTGGCCACCCTCGCCGTGTCCAACGCCGGCGAGGGCCCGCGCGCGTTCAACGCCACCCTGATCGCCCTGAACGGCGACCGGATCGCCACCGGCAAGGACTTCGAGCCCACCACCGGCCGGGTGAAGCCCGGTGCCGGGGTCGTCCACCTGGACGAGAGTGGCGCCCGGGGTCTCGCGGCCCGCCTCGACGGGCGGCCGTTCACCGTCACCCGGGTCGAGGAGAAGCCCTACCGTCGCCGCCCCTACGCGCCGTTCATCACCTCAACCCTCCAGCAGGAGGCGGCCCGCAAGCTGCGCCTGTCCTCGCAGCAGACGATGCGCACCGCGCAGCGGCTCTACGAGAACGGCTACATCACCTATATGCGTACCGACTCGGTCAACCTGTCGGAGACCGCCATCTCGGCGGCTCGTCGGCAGATCGTCGAGCTGTACGGCGAGCGCAGCGTGCCGCCGGAGCCGCGTCGCTACACCGGCAAGGTGAAGAACGCGCAGGAGGCGCACGAGGCGATCCGCCCGGCGGGGGACAACTTCCGCACCCCGGGCGAGGTGGCCAAGGAGCTGTCCGCCGAGGAGTTCAAGCTCTACGAGCTGATCTGGCGGCGCACCATCGCCTCGCAGATGACCGACGCGGTCGGCTCCAGCGTGTCGGTGCGCATCCGGGCGGTGTCCACCTCGCAGGAGGAGGCCGACTTCGGCGCGACCGGCAAGACCATCACCGACCCGGGCTTCCTGCGGGCGTACGTGGAGTCCAGCGACGACGAGAACGCCGAGGCCGAGGACGCCGAGCGCCGGCTGCCCACCCTGGTCAAGGACCAGCCGCTGACCGCCGACGAGCTGGCCGCGCAGGGCCACCACACCCAGCCGCCGTCGCGCTACACCGAGGCGTCGCTGGTGAAGGCCCTGGAAGAGTTGGGCATCGGCCGCCCGTCCACCTACGCGTCGATCATGCAGACGATCCAGGACCGGGGGTACGTCACCAAGCGCGGGCAGGCGATGATCCCGACCTTCCTGGCGTTCGCGGTGATCGGGCTGCTGGAGCGGCACTACCCGCGCCTGATCGACTACGACTTCACCGCCACGATGGAAAACGAGCTGGACGAGATCGCCGGCGGTGACCACGCCGCTGTCGACTTCCTCACCGCGTTCTACTTCGGCAGCTCCAACGGTGCCGGTGACCAGGACATCGCCCGTTCCGGTGGGCTGAAGAAGCTGGTCACCGAAAACCTGAGCGACATCGACGCCCGCAGCGTCAACTCCATCCCGCTCTTCACCGACGACGAGGGCCGCGAGGTCGTCGTCCGGGTCGGCCGGTACGGGCCGTACCTGCAACGGGAGTTGCCCGGCGGCGAGCAGCCGGCACCGGCAGCCCCGGCTGAGGGCGAGGAGAGCGGCACCCAGGGCGGTGACCGTGCGCCGATCCCCGAGGGCCTGGCCCCGGACGAGCTGACCCCGGAGAAGGTGCACGAGCTGTTCCTCGGCGGCAGCGGCGAGCGCAAGCTCGGCGACGACCCCGGCACCGGCGAGCCGATCGTGCTCAAGTCCGGCCGGTTCGGCCCGTACGTGTCCAGCGGTGAGCGCAAGTCGTCGCTGCTGCGGACGCAGACCCCGGACTCGCTCACCCTGGAAGAGGCGCTCAAGCTGCTCAGCCTGCCCCGGCTGATCGGTGTCGCACCGGACGGCGTCGAGGTCTTCGCCAACAACGGCCGCTACGGCCCGTACGTGAAGCGGGGCGAGGAGTTCCGCTCGCTGGAGTCCGAAGACCAGATGTTCACGGTGGGCCTGGACGAGGCGCTGGCGCTGCTGGCCGCCCCGAAGGCCCGTGGACGGCGGGCAGCGGCGCCGCCCCTGCGGGAGATGGGCGTCGACCCGGCGACCGAGAAGCCAATGGTGATCAAGGACGGTCGGTTCGGCCCGTACGTCACCGACGGGGAGTTCAACGCGTCGCTGCGGCGCGGGCAGACTCCGGAGGCGCTGACCATCGAGGAAGCGTCGGAGATGCTGGCCGAGAAGCGTGCCAAGGGTCCGGCGCCGCGGAAGAAGGCGGCGGCGAAGAAGGCTCCCGCCAAGAAGGCCACGGCCACGAAGAAGGCCACGGCCACCAAGAAGACGGCTGCCGCCAGCAAGTCCACGGCCGCGAAGAAGACCACGACGGCCAAGGCCACCACCGCGGCGAAGAAGGCCCCGGCGAAGAAGGCCGCCCCGCGCAAGGCCGCGTCCAGCACGGAGTAGCCCCGCACGACAGGAGATCTTGGAAGGAAAGTGCCCCGGGAGGGGCGGTTTCCCTCCAAGATCTCGTCGTTGTCCACAGGGACTGCCGTTCGGGTCGGCCATCGGGAGACTTGACGGTCATGAGTCTCCGGAGGGCGTCGTCGCCGGCTGCCTGGGCTCGCCGGCTGCCGAGCGATGACGCGGACGAGCTGAGCTGGCTGCTCTTTCATCAGAAGGACGTGTTGAGCCTCGCCCAGGCGAGGCGGCACCTGTCGCCCAAGGCCATCCGGCACCGGCTGGCGACCGGCAGGTGGCGACAGGTCCATCGCGCCGTGCTGGTCGCGCACAACGGACCGGTCAACGCCGGCCAACTCCGCTGGGTGGCCGTCCTCGCCGCGGGACCACAGGCGATCCTCGGGGGTCTGACCGCTGCACAGGCCGGAGGAGTACGAGGGTTCCCCGGCCGCCCGATCCACATCCTGCTCCCCGCCTCCTGCCGGCGTGGGTCGCTGCCCGCCGGTGTGGTGGCGCACCGGACCACGACACTGACGGACCAGGATGTGCTGGCGGTTGGCCAACCTCGACGGACCATGCCGGCTCGCTCAATCGTCGACGCCGCGCAGTGGGCGGGCGATGACCAGCAGGCACGCGATTGTCGCCGCCGCATTCCAACAACGACTCGTGGCCGCCGACGACCTGCACCTGGTCGTCGAACGACTGCCCCGGGTCCGCCGCGCCAGCTGATCCTGGCCACGGCAGCGGACGCGGCGGGTGGGTCACACTCGTTGCCGGAGTTGGACTTCCTGAGCCTGATCCGTCGTGCGGGGCTACCCGAACCGACGCGCCAGAAGATCCGCTATGACGAGACCGGGCGACGCCGTGACCTGGACGCCTACTTCGAGCAGTGGCGGGTGCACATCGAGGTCGACGGCGGCCAACACCTCGATCCGCGCGCCTGGTGGGCGGACATGCGCCGGCAGAACGATCTGTGGATCGAAGGCGACCGCGTGCTGCGCTTCCCGGCCTGGGCAATCCGATCCAAACCGGACGAGGTCGTCACCCAACTCCGTGCCGCCCTGGGCGCCGCAGGCTGGCCGGGCTGACATTCACAGATCTTGGAAGCAAACCGCCCCTCCCCGGGCACTTTCCTTCCAAGATCTCCGGGCGGGGCCGGCGGGGCCGGCGGGGCCGGCGGGGCCGGCGGGGCCGGCGGGGCCGGCGGGGCCGGCGGGGGCCGTCAGGCGCCGAGGACGTGGGTCAGGTGGGGGCTGGTGAAGACGCGGTCGGGGTCGAGGCGGTCGCGGACGGCCTGGAAGTCGGCGAAGCGGGGGTACGCCGTGGCCAGCGAGGCGGCGTCGCGGTAGTGCAGCTTGCCCCAGTGCGGGCGGCCACCCAGCCCGGCGGTGACCTTCTCGAAGGCCCGGAAGTACGGCTCGTACGGCATGCCGACGTACTGGTGCACGGCGATGTAGGCGTTGTCCCGCCCGTAGCCGTGCGAGAGCCAGATGTCGTCGGCGGCGGTGAATCGCACCTCCACCGGAAAGAGCACCTTGAACGGCAGCCCGTCCACGATCCGCTGGAGCGCGGCGAGCGCCTCGGGTAGCGCCTCGCGGGGCAGGCCGTACTCCATCTCCACGAAGCGGACCCGGCGCGGGGTGCAGAAGACCCGGTCGGAGCGGCCGGTGTACCGCCGTTCGGTGAGGGCGCGGGCGGAGACCGCGCTGATGCCCGGGGCCAGCGCGGGCACGGCCCGGCCGAGTCGGCAGGCGCCGGCGAAGACCCGGTTGGCCAGGAAGTCGTCGTCCAGCCAGCCGCGCCAGCGGGGCAGTGGTCGGTCGTTGGCCGGCACCCGGTCGTTGGTCTTAACCTGCACCCGCGAGGTGTAGGGGAACCAGTAGAACTCGACGTGGTCGTGCGAGCCGATCAACGTGGGCAGGTCGCCGAGGACGTCGGCCAGTTCGGCGGGACGTTCGTGGGCGTGCAGCACGAAGGCGTCCACGCAGCGCAGGGTCACCTCGACCAGGACGCCGAGCGCGCCGAGTGACACCCGGGCGGCGGCGAACACGTCGGGATGCTCGTCGGCGGTGCAGCGCAGCACCTCACCGGTGCCGGTGACCAGGGTGATCGCCTCGACGAAGGTGGACAGGCACCCGTAGCCGGCTCCGGTGCCGTGGGTGCCCGTGGAGATCGCCCCGGCCACCGTCTGCGCGTCGATGTCGCCGAGGTTGGGCAGTGCGAGGCCGTGCCGGGCGAGCAGGCCGTTGAGTGCGTGCAGGGTCATTCCCGCCGGTACGGTGACCAGTCGGTGCGCGACGTCGACGCTGACGATCGTGTCCAGCTCGGACAGTTCCATCCGGCGGTCGTCGGCGAGCGCGACGGCGGTGAACGAGTGGCCGCTGCCGGTCACGCGGATCCGGGCACCGTCGGCCGCAGCCGATCGGACGGCTTCGGCGACAGCTGTCGGCGAGCCGGGGCGCAGGATCGCGGTGGCGCTGCCACGCTGGTTGCCGGCCCAGTTGGACCATTCAGCGGCGAGCGGTGCGGTGACGACCATGCGCACTCCTCATTCATGAATATGAAGTGACTTCATATCAGGAACGTTGTGCCTGGTAAATACCGCAATTGCGATCCGCTCGTTGTACCGGTAGTCACGGACTCGTGACGTGGAGATATGTTCATCCGTCGAAGGGGGGTGGCGCCGAGTGTCCACACCAGCCGCCACGACCGGGCCGCTGCGCCGCGTTCCGGTGCAGGGTCGAAGTGTCGCGCGGGTCCAGCGCATGTTGGATGCCTGCGCCGAGCTCGTCGACGAGGTGGGGTACGAGGGGCTGACCACGACCCTGCTCGCCGAGCGTGCCGAAGTGGCTATCGGGTCGGTCTACCAGTTCTTCCCGGACAAACGGGCGATCGTGCAGGCGCTGACCCTGCGGACGATGGAGTCCTATCTCCAACGCCTCGACGAGCGGTTCGCCTCCGACAAGATGACCCACTGGTGGGATGGCGTCGACGCGGGGATCGACGAGTACATCACGATGCACCGCACCGTCCCCGGCTTCCGTACCCTGCACTTCGGCGACGTGGTCGACCTGCACCTGCTCGACGAGCAGCGGGACAACAACGGCGTGATCGCCGACCAGTTGGCGCAGGTGCTCACCGAGCGGTTCGGGCTCACCGACGTACCGAAGCTCCGTTTCGTCCTGGAGATCGCGGTCGAGGCGGCGGACGCGCTGATCAAGCTCGCGTTCCGACGCAAGTCCGACGGCGACGAGCGGGTGCTGCTGGAGGCGAAGGCGCTGATCCGGGAATACCTGCACCGCCAGGTCGACGGCCCGGACAGCGACCGGTCCACCGTTGGGCAGACCGAGGTGGCCCAACCGGCGTGAGCCGGCGCGGGCCTCAGAGGAAGGCCTGCCCCTCACCCCGGTAGGTGGGGATGGTCGCCGCGACCACGTCCCCCTCGACCAGGTGCAGCTCGTTGACCCGTTCGCACAGCTCACCAGCCTTGGCGTGCCGGAACCACACCCGGTCGCCCACCCGCAGGGTGGCCGCCGCCGCGCCGGACAGCGGAGTCTGCACCTCACCGGCACCCTCGGTGCCGACCAGCTTGAGCCCGGCCGGCAGCCACGGCCGGGGCAGTCGGCTGTCGGCCGCCGGGCCGGAGGCGATCCAACCGCCGCCGAGCACGGTGGCCAGCTCCGGCGTCGGCCGGCGGACCACCGCACAGGCGAAGAAGGCCGCCGGGGTGGGTCGCCAGGCGCGGTACGCGTCGAACAGCGTCGGCCCGTACAGGCCCGATCCCGCGGTGACCTCGGTGACCGCGGGATCGGCGCTGGTCGCGGCCACGCTGCCGGTGCCGCCGCCGTTGACGAATTCCAGGTCGGCGTGCTCGCGTACCGCGGCCACCGCCGCGCCCCGGCGGGCCAGCAACTCGCGGTACGACCCGCGCTGGGCCAGCCTGATCGCGCCGGCCAGCAGCGTCTTCCCCGGCGGCGCGTCGCCCAGGCCGGCGATCTGCGCCTCGTACGACATCAGCCCGACCAGCCGGAAGCCGGCCCGGTCGGCGACGGTGGCGGCGAGCGCGCCGGCCGCCCGGGCGCTGTGCACGGGCGAGCGGCGGACGCCGACGTGCACCCCGCGCAGCGGTCGCCAGGAGGCGTCCAGGTCCAGGCAGAGCCGCAGCTCGGCGCGTTGCCCCGGGGCGCGGACGTCGTCGATGAGGTCGAGCTGCCCGGTGCCGTCGATCATCAGGGTGATCGCGGCGGCGAGCGTCGGGTCGGCGGCCAGCTCGGCGAGTGCGGCCCGGTCCACGCTCGGGTACGCGACTAGCACGTCGTCGCTCACTCCGGCCCGGACCAGCCAGATCGCCTCGGGCAGGGTGAACGCCATCACGCCCTGCCAACCCGGTCGGGCGAGGGCTCGGCTGATCAACTCGCGGGCACGGACCGACTTGCTCGCCAGTCGGACCGGTTTGCCGGCGGCGCGATCGGCCAGGGCGACCGAATTGGCGTCGAAGGCGGTGATGTCGACCACGGCGTAGGGCGGGTCGAGGTGGGCGGTCGCCCGATCCAGGCGCTCGCGAAGTTTGTCGCTTTCGATGGCCACGTGTGCACGCTAACTGTCCGGCGGTAAATGCGAAATACCCTCGCGTACGTCCGGGCTGCGGCCGGTGCCTCCGGCGGCCTAGGCTCAGCGAGCAGGAGAATGTCATCGGTGGGGCCGCCCCCCACCCGGTCTAGAGTGTTCCACCGGAGGCGCCCAGCGATGGGCCGGCACGTGGAGGTACGGCCATCGAAAGCCAGAACGGCGGCGAGTCGCACGGCGTGTCGCGCTCGGGAGAGCAGTCGGAGAACGCCGCCAACCAGTCCAGCTCCGGCCAGGTGGATCCGTCCGGCTACGCCGCGATCCGCTCGGTCCTGCGGATCAGGCCGTTCCGGCGGCTCTGGATCGTGCTCGGCGCCGCCTCCTTCGGCGACTGGCTCGGCCTGCTGGCCACCGCCCTCTTCGCCGCCTCTCAGGTGCAGGGCAGCACCGCCCAGGGCGCCGCGTTCGGTGGGGTCACCGCGATCCGGCTGCTGCCCGCGCTGGTGCTCGGCCCGGTGGCCGGCGTCTTCGCCGACCGGTTCGACCGGCGCTGGACGATGGTCATCTGTGACCTGCTGCGCTTCGTGCTCTTCGCCTCCATCCCGCTCTACGCCCTCTCCGGCGCCGCGGGCGGTCTGGTGGTCGGCTGGGCGCTGATCGCCACCTTCCTGATCGAGTCGCTCACCCTGCTCTGGATCCCGGCCAAGGAGGCCGCGGTCCCCAACCTGATCCCGCGCGCCCGGCTGGAGGCGGCCAACCAGCTCACGCTGATCACCACGTACGGCCTCACCCCGATCGCCGCCGCCGTCGGCCTGGCCGTGCTCGACAAGGGCGTCCGTGGAGCCGTCGGCGGCGACCTGCCGAACTGGGCCGAGCCCGCTCAGCTCGCGCTCTGGATCAACTCCCTGTCCCGGCTCGCCACCGCACTTGTGGTGGCGTTCGGGATCAAGGAGATCAGCGAGGCGCAACGCGGCGAGGTCGAACGTGCCGAGCAGAGCATGTTCCGGCAGTTTGCCGAGGGCTGGAAGTACATCGGCAAGACCCCGCTGGTGCGTGGTCTGGTGCTGGGCATCTTCGGCGCGTTCGCCGGTGGCGGCATCGTGGTCGGCACGGCCAAGTTCTTCGCCAACTCGCTCGGCGCTGGCGACGCCGCGTTCTCGCTGCTCTTCGGTGCCATGTTCGCCGGTCTGGCCCTCGGCATCGGGCTCGGTCCGATGGTCGTCAAGGACATGTCCCGGCGGCGGTGGTTCGGGATGAGCATCGTGCTGGCCAGCGCCGCGGTGATGACCCTCGCCTTCGCCATCCACCTGTCCATGGCGATCGTCGGCGCGGTCCTGGTCGGCGCGGGCGCCGGCATGGCGTTCCTGGCCGGCACCACGCTGCTGGGCGGCGAGGTGGCCGACGAGGTACGCGGCCGGGTGTTCGCGGTGGTGCAGATCGGCACCCGGTTGGTGCTGATCCTGGCCATCGGGCTGAGCAGCGTGTTGGTCGGCGTCGGCGGCTCCCGCGAGCTGACAATCGCCGACCTGGGCATCTCCATCTCGTCGACCCGGTTGCTGCTGCTCGCCGCCGGTGCCGCCGGCATCTTCGCCGGCATCAGCGCCTTCGGCCAGATGGACGACAAGAAGGGCGTGCCGGTCCTCGCCGACCTCTGGGGATCCATCCGGGGTCGTCCGCTGATGCCGGCCGAGCCGTTCGTCTCCGCCGGGCTCTTCGTGGTCTTCGAGGGCGGCGAGGGCGCGGGCAAGTCCACCCAGCTCACCGCGCTCGCCGAGCGGCTGCGCGGCCACGGACGTGAGGTCGTGGTCACCCGTGAGCCGGGGGCGACAGGTGTCGGTCGACGGATCCGGTCGCTCGTGCTGGACACCTCCGGCGACGACGCGCCGTCACCGCGCGCCGAGGCGCTGCTCTACGCCGCCGACCGGGCACACCACGTGGCCACCGTCGTCCGGCCCGCGCTGGTCCGCGGCGGCGTGGTGATCAGCGACAGGTACGTCGACTCGTCGCTGGCGTACCAGGGCGCCGGCCGGACACTCCCGGTCGACGAGGTGTCCTGGCTCTCCTCCTGGGCCACCGGCGGGCTCAAGCCCGACCTGGTGGTGCTGCTGGACGTCGAGCCGAAGACCGGTCTGTCCCGGGTGGTCTCCCGCAACACCGGCACCGACCGGCTGGAGGCCGAGTCGGTCGCCTTCCACGAGCGGGTCCGGTACGCCTTCCTCGACCTCGCCGCCGCCGACCCGAAGCGCTACCTGGTGCTCGACGCGTCCCGGTCGGTCGAGGAGATCAACCGGCAGGTGGTCCGCCGGGTCGAGGAGATGCTCGGCAAGCCGGGCGGCGTCGTGCACCCCCGGCCGGCGCAGGGCCCGGACACGTCGGTGCAGCCCGAGTTATCCGACGCGGAGTTGGTGACGATGGAGCACAAGACCTGATGCCGGACGTCTTCGCCGACCTGGTCGGTCAGGACGAGGCGGTCGTCGACCTGCGCCGGGCCGCCGCCGCCGCGGCTGCCGTTCTGCGCGCCGGCGCGGCCGACCGGGCACCCGCGCTGCTCACCGCCGGTGCCGCCGAGACGACCGGTGCCGCCGGCCCGGCCGGCGCTGCCGCCCCAGGCGGGATGGACCCGTCCGCCGGGATGACGCACGCCTGGATCTTCACCGGCCCGCCCGGCTCCGGTCGCTCGGTCGCCGCGCGGGCGTTCGCCGCCGCACTCCAGTGCGTGCACGGCACCGGCTGTGGCGAGTGCCCCGGCTGCCACACGACGATGGGCGGCACCCACGCCGACGTCCGGCTCGTGGTGCCGGAAGGGCTGTCCATCAGCGTCAACGAGATGCGGGCTCTGGTGCTCCGGGCGGCCAGCACCCCGTCCGGCGGGCGCTGGCAGGTGGTGGTCATCGAGGATGCCGACCGGCTCACCGAGGCCGCCGGCAACGCGCTGCTCAAGGCGATCGAGGAGCCTCCGCCGCGGACGGTCTTCCTGCTCTGCGCCCCGTCCACCCACCCGGACGACATCTCCGTGACCATCCGGTCCCGCTGTCGGGTCGTACCCCTGCGGCAGCCGCCGGCCGACGCGGTGGCCGAGGTGCTGGTCCGCCGGGACGGGATCGCGCCCGACGTGGCGCGGTGGGCGGCGGCGGCCGCGCAGGGGCACGTGGGTCGGGCCCGCAGGCTGGCCCGCGACCCGGAGGCCCGCAAGCGGCGCGAGGCGGTGCTCGCGGTGCCGCGCCGGTTGACAGGCGTCGGCGCGGCGTTCGACGCGGCGTCGGCGCTGATCGAGGCGGCCGAAGCGGAAGCCGGGGCGTCGGTCACCGAGGCCGACGCGACCGAGCGGGCGGCGCTGGAGACCGCGCTCGGCGCGGGCGGCACCGGTCGGGGTGCGGCCGGCGCGATCCGCGGCGCGGCCGGGCAGCTCAAGGAGCTGGAGAAACGGCAGAAGTCTCGCGCCACCCGCGCCCAGCGGGACGCACTGGACCGGGCGCTCGTCGACCTGGCCGGCTTCTACCGGGACGCGCTCACCATGGCGTTGCGCGCTCCCGTCGCCCCGGTGCACACCGACACCGCCGCACTGGCCGGCGCCGGCGCGCAGAAGTGGGACGCCGAGGGGTCGCTGCGCCGGCTGGAGGCCGTGCTCGCCTGCCGGGCGGCGATCGAGACGAACGTCAAGCCGCGGATCGCGGTCGAGGCGATGATGCTCGCCC
This sequence comes from Micromonospora sp. NPDC049204, assembly GCF_040647935.1. Lineage (NCBI taxonomy): Bacteria > Bacillati > Actinomycetota > Actinomycetes > Micromonosporales > Micromonosporaceae > Micromonospora > Micromonospora sp. NPDC049204. The sequence continues at coordinate 121,485 of NZ_JBEZDC010000013.1, forward strand.
TCTGGAAGGGCTGAACCGCAGCTTCCGGCGTTGTCCACAGGCATCGACAGGCCCGATTGTGGTGCGGTACGGTCCGGTGTGCCGAGGTGACGGCGGCGGCACGCTCAGTGATGGCTCATCCGGGAGGAGTCGGCCGATGCCACGGGGGGAGATCGACGAAGCCTGGATCGAGGAGGCGGTGCGGCGATACCGCCGGATCGAGCAGCTTCAGGCGGAGTTCGACCAGGCGGTGTCCACCGTCGAGGTGACCGTCCGGTCGCCTGACGGTCTGGTCGAGGTCGTCGTCACCGCCGGAGGGCGGATCACCCACGTCCGGTTCCTCGGCCCACTGCACACCCGCAACCCACGGGACGTCGCCGGCTCCGTGCAGGCGGCGGTCACCGCGGCCGCCGACGCCGCCGAGTGGGCGCGGGAGAAGCTGCACAACGAGACCTTCGCCGCCTACCGACCTCTCGCGGGGGCCTGAGATGGACACACTGGGCGCGCTCTCCGCCCGACTGGACGAGGCGAGCGCCACGCTCACCACGATCGCGCACACCGTCACCGCCAGCGACCCGGCTCAGGCCGCGTTCGGTGCCGACGCTCCGGGCCGCCCCGGCGAGATCGGTCGCGCGCTGCACCGGCAGTGGGTCACCGCCACCGACGACCGGGCCCGGGAGGCGCACACCGCCGCCGGTCGGCTGGCCGCCGCCGCCGCGGCGGTGCGGGAGGCCGCCGACCGCTACGCCGAGGTCGACCGGGCAGCCCGCCGCCGGCTCGCCGGGGAGCCCTGATGGACGCGCTGGACCGGCTCGCCGACCCCGGCCTCGACCTGCTGCGCCGGGTGGACCGGCTGATCGCCGCCGGCGTCCCGGAGGGGCACCGGGTCTGGCCGCTGCTGCGCCGGATGCAGGTGCTGCCCGGCGACGCGGTCCGCGGCTTCCTCGACCTGCACCCCGCGCCGCTCGCCGGCGCCGGGCACGCGGTGCGCCGGCTGGTCCGTGGGTACGACGACGTCTCCGCCGCGCTCACCGACTCGGTGCTCTGGTCCGGCCCGGCAGCCACCGCGTACGGGCAACAGCGGGCCGCGCTGCTGCGCCACCTCGACGAGGGGCCGGACAGCCTGGTCGGGCGGCTCGAATCCACAGCCGGTTACGCGGACGCGCTCGCCGACTGGGTGGAGGGCAGTCGTCTCGCGTTGGCCCGGACGTTGGCCGACGTGCTGCGCTCGGCCGAGGCGGTGGCCGTGGTCGCCGCCACCGCCCCGGGTCCGTCGACCCGCCCCGGGCCGGTCGGGCCGGGTGTGGCCGACGCGGCGGAGATCGCCGCGCGGGTGCTGGCGGTGCTCTGCGTCGCGTACGACGGTGCGGAGACACTGCTGCGTCAGTGGGCACCGAGCCTCGCCGAGACCGCGTGGCGTTCGCCGGTGGTCGGCCAGCCGCACTACGACCAGCCCACCCGCGTCGGCTGGTAGTCGCTCGCACGGGCCACGGCGTCGCTCGCGGGCGTCGGACCGGAGCCGGCGCCCACGGCGACGCCGTGGTCTTCCCCTGCACCCCCCGCAGGTCTGCCTTTCACTCAACGCCGCCGGGGGCGTGCTTGTCTGCTGTCCGGGTCCGGAATCAACCGTCCGGGCGAGGCGCAACGGCACGACGGGCCGCCCGGCAATCCGTCGAGTCGACGCTCATGGATGGCAGTTGGGGGATTGGCTGGTGCGTTCTTTGCGGTGATCCGTCGTAGGGTGGGGGGATGGGGATGCTCTGCGCGGTCAGCTTCAACAGGTACGGGCGCCTCTACTACCTCGATCCTGGCGAGTTGCGTCCGCAGGTGGGCGACAAGGTGCTGGTGCCCACCGACGACGGGCCCGAGGTGGCGGAGTGCGTGTGGGCTGCGCAGTGGGTCACCGAGGAGACCGACGGCTTTCCCCGGCTGGTGGGGGTCGCCGGCGACGACGACCTGCGCCGGGACGAGGAGTTACGGCGTCGTAAGGCCGAGGCGAAGGTGGCCGCGAAACGGCTGATCCGCTCGCACGGCCTGCCGATGAAGGTGGTGGCCGTCGACCACGTGCTCGGCTCCGCCGAGAGTGGCGGCGAGCGCAGCACCGTCTACTTCACCGCCCCGCACCGGGTGGACTTCCGTTCCCTGGTCCGTGATCTGGGCGCCACCCTGCACTGCCGGGTCGAGCTACGGCAGCTGTCCGCGCGCGACTCGGCGCGGGTGCAGGGCGGCATCGGCTCCTGCGGTCGCGACCTGTGCTGCGCGACGTTCCTCACCGACTTCGAGCCGGTGACCATCCGGATGGCCAAGGACCAGGACCTGCCCCTCAACCCGCTGCGCATCTCCGGCGCGTGTGGCCGGTTGATGTGCTGCCTCAAGTACGAGCACCCCCTGTACGCCAGGTTCCAGGAGACCGCCCCGGCGGTCGGCAGCCGGGTCTCCACGCCGGAGGGCGACGGCCGGGTCGTCGGCCACAGCGTCCCCCGGGACGCGGTGACGGTCCGTCTCGACGCGGACGGCTCCCGCTGCTCCTGCTCCCGCGCCTCCGTCTGCGCCCCCCGCCAAGCCCACGACCAGCACTACACCCCCTGACCCCCGCCCCCTGCGCGGTGATCAAGAGGTTTGCGTCAGGGATCGTTCCCCGGATGACGCAAACCTCTTGATCAACCTGTGGGTGGTCACTCTCAGGGCAGGACTATCGGGGGTTCGGCCAGGTGGGCGGTCAGGCGTGACTTCGGGGTCAGCCAGCTCGCCGTGGGGGACTGGTCCGGGTTCACCTGCCAGTCGCGGGAAACCCGGTCCACCGCGACCGGGTAGATGGTCAGCGTGCCGTCCGGATCGATGCGCAACCGCAGGAACGCCTTGGCGTCCTCGATGCCCTGCCCGGCGAACAGTTCGTTGACGTTCACCCCGCACGAGCCCGCCACCAGCAGGTACGCCGCCACCAACTGGCTGGCGACCAGGCCGATCACCGGTCCGTAGACCACGGTCGCGGCGACTGCCGGCAGCGGCCACGGCCATTCGTAGAACGGCAGCGCCAACCAGACCCAGGTGCCGCCGGCGGCCATCGCCACCTGAGCCACCCCGTGGCCGACGCCGAGAAGCCAGTGCCGGGCGTGCCGCTTACCGCTGGCGTTGGGCGGCTTCGCGAACAGCACCGCCGCCGCCACCGTCACGAGCACCATCAGCACCAGCGGGACGCTGAACAGTCGCTGATCGGTGCTGTCGGCCCAGTTCGCCGTCGCACCCGCCATGGCCAGCATCAGCAGGGTGTGCAGGATGCCGAGGAGGGTGGTGAAGCCAGGGTTACGGAACGGCAGCCGGGCGAAGATGCCCCAGCCGTAGCGACGGGAGCGGGCCGCGTCGGGATAGCGGGCCACCAGGTCGTACGGCTGTGTGCGGCTGGCCCGGCGGGCCAGCGTGTCGCGCGGCGGCACCTCGATGCGCTCCGGCAGCTTGTGGGTGGGGTACAGGTACGCCCCGCCGCCACCACAGGTGATCAACTGTCGGTCCGGGCTGGCGTAGCGGGCGTAGTGGTGCAGGTCGCCGGAGAGCAACAGCCGCACCCGCGCCCCGGTCGGGTCGATGATCGTCCGGACGAAGTAGTCGATCGAGTCGTACGCCGCGGGGCTGTCGGCGGCCTTGACCCAGGTCGGCGACGGCGCGGCCAGGATCACCTTCGACTCCGGGCCGAGTCGTCGGGCCACCTCGTCGAAGTAGGCCAACTGCGGGTCGTCCAGGTACGAGCCGGACTGGTCGTCCAGACCGAGCAGCCACCAGCCGGCCGGCAACTCCACGGCGAAGTACGACCGCGACTGCCCGGTACGCCAGCCGGCGAAGTTGCGGTCCCGGGAGCGGACGAACAGCCGCAGGAAGGCGGTCAGTCCGTCGTACCAGTCGTGGTTGCCCGGCACCGCGAACAGCGTGGGGCGTTCGGGCGGGGTCAGCGGCAGCGCGGCCTGGTAGGGGCCCTTGCACCGGTTCTCGTACTCCTCGTAGGCCGCCGACGGGTACACCTGGTCGCCGCCCATCACCAGGGTCTGCGCCCGGGGCAGCCGGTGTCCGTCCACGGTCAGCTCCGGCTGCGCCAGCAGGTACGCGACCGAGTACGTGGCGTGGAAGCCGTCACCGAGGTCGGCCACGTAGTCGAGCCAGAGCCCGCCGTCCGGTCCCGTCTGGCGGAAGATGTCGTCGCCGAAGGCGTTCTGCAACTCGCGCTTGTCGAGGTAGGCGCCGAAGAGGATCGCCAGCAGCGTCCGGATGCCGGTGCTGATCAGCAGGAACGGCGCCAGCCACGGCACCGGCTTGCGCGGGGTGAAGCCCAGCTCCAGCGGATCGGTGGAGCGTGGCCGAGGCCGGACACGCTCGCCGTCGGGGTGATCGTCGGCCGCCGGAGCCCGGTCGTCGCGTTCGTCGCTCACCCGCCGCAGCGTAGTACCGGATCCGGCAAGGCGCTGTCCGGTAACGGCTCAGTTGGCAGTCGTTGTCCGGTTGCCGATGCTGGAAGCGCGGGGGTATCCCGTTCGGTGCGGGTCAACGGGGTGCCGTACACTTGCTGATCGTTGCCGCCTTAGCTCAGTCGGCTAGAGCGACGCACTCGTAATGCGTAGGTCGACGGTTCGATTCCGTCAGGCGGCTCAGTAGGAAAAGGGCCTCTGGCCTCGGGTGGAAGCCCGGGAGCCAGAGGCCCTCTTCTGTGCCTTCAGGAGTCACAGCGGCGCGAGGATCATCAGGATCTCGTCTCGGTCATCGCCCTCGCCAAACCGCAGCGCCCCGGGCCACCGGCCGATCTCCTTCCAGCCGAGCCGACCGTAGAAGTCCTCCAGGCCGGCTCCACCTCGCGCGCACAGGCGCAGTTGTTCAAACCCCATCTCGTCACGGCCGATCTGCCGAACCCGATGCATCATCGCTGCGCCGATCCCGCGACCTCGGTGGTCGGGATGTGTCTGGACGCGGTTGACGGTGCCCCAGTGAGCCACGAGCGGATCCTCGTGACGGAACAGGTGCAGCCAACCTGCCAGTGTCCCGTCGACCACCGCCAGCAGGAGCCTGCTGCGCTGAGGATCAAGGCCGGCGATGAGGCGTTCGGCCACGGGAGCCACCTGTTCCGATCCGACGGGTGGGAACGCGAAGCCGACGGCACCGCCCAGGTTCGCTACCGCGATCCAGCATTCGACCAGCTCGCGTATCTGGCGGGCACTGATCTCGGACGGGTGACAGATCTGCTTGAACTCCACAAGGTCATGGCGGTTCATGACGGGAAGTATCGCGTATCGCGCCATCGGAAACATCAGCGCGCGAAAGTCACCGCGCTCTGGGCGCAGTCCCCCGCCACAGACCAGCACCCGGACCGGCGCCGACCCGCCGTGCGGACCACCGCGGCGGTGGCTTGATGCCAATATGGCCCACATGCAGCCTGCTCCGCGGGACGCCGCCACCACTGCGTCACCTGACGGCTCCACCATCCTGGCGTACGGCGAGCCACCCCGCGGCGGGCGAAGCACCCTGCTGATGGTCGGTGCTGCCGTCGCGGTCCTCCTGGGCTTCGATGCCGCGCCGTCGAATCGTTCGCCGGAGTCACGGCCGCCGCCCCAGCCAGCGGCCCCCACGGCTGCGGCGACGTCGGCTGGACCGGTGGCCTCCACCGCCGCGAGTCCAATCGCGACCCTGGAGCCGGCGAAGCGCTTCATCAAGAGCCGCGAGAAGCCATTCAACGGGGCATATCAGTCGGACATCAACGACAAGTTACTAGCTTCCACCTACCGCGGCGGTCGCTCCCTGAGTCTCTTCCGGGATCCCGCAATCACGACGCTGCCGGATCGCGTGGACGATGTCGCGCCGGAGTATCTGCGTGTCGACGGCGTTGAGGTTCGCGTCTACCGAACGGTCAGCGGCGAGGGAATTCAGCAGGCGGAGTGGATCCGCAACAGGATGTACTTCGTCCTGTTGTGGTGGCCTCCGCCAGATCCATACCAGATCTCCGAATCGGACATCCGGTGGATTGTCGGCGCCTCCATCAGCGGGCGTTTCTGAACACTTTCCGGCCTCGGCGCGACCGGCGCCGATCGCGCCCGGCTCGACGAATCATCGAGCCGGGCGCGTTGAACTAGTTATGCCACGAAGCGGGCACGGCGTCGGCGTCCGATCAGGTAGCCCGCGCCGCCGAGGAGCAGAAGCGCAGCGCCAATGCTGGCCACGATCATGGTGTTGGCACCGGTCACGGGCAGCCCGCCGCCGTCACCGCCGGCAGCGGCCTCGCTGGCGGAGGACGTCGGGGTCGGTGCAACGGTCGTCGTCGCGCTGGTCGTCGCGCTCGGCGTGGCGGTGGTCGTCGCGCTCGGCGTCGCGATCGGCGTGGCAGTCGACGTGGCGCTGGGCGTCGGCGTGGGCTGCGACGCGCAGTCAGCCGTACGTGCGGCGTACAGGTCGTTGTTCAGGTAAGCCAGGTAGGTGTCGACGGAGTCGGTTTTGAGCGTGTTCTGTGCGGCCTCCTTCACGTTGGTGCCAGCGCCCGTCATCGTCTGGTTCACCGCGATCCGCAGAGCCACTGACCAGGCCGTGTAAACGTCCGCCTTGAGGAAGGCCCGCAGCTCTGCCGAGGTGCCGTCCAGCGGCTTCTGGAGGGCGTCCTGCAGAGTGGGCAGCTTGTCCTTGCCTGCCGCTGCCAGGATCTGAGAGGCCAGCACCCGTACCTGGACAACGGTGGCGGTGTCCAGATCGATGGTGACAAGCTCGCGGATATCCTTGTACACCTTGCGCTCGACTGTCTGGCAGGCCGCGTTCAGCCCGGGCGATGGTGGTTGAGCCGCCGCCGGTGCGGCCGGAATCAGCAGCGCCAGCGCAATGAGGGCGCCGGCCGGGAACTTCAATCGCATGTTGGTTCTCTCCCCGTTATAGATCAAAACATGAAGATGTTACCGACGGCGAGCGAGAACGCAAGAAGCGGTGGCTGCTGTGGACCGTGCAATGAGGAAGGCCGCACCTATGGACCGCAAAAAGGCGGACCATGGTTACACTTCGCATTCATGCGCTGACCCAATGGGGCCAAGGGTTCGGTAGGAAAGGGCCAGAGGCTGATGTCCGTACCCTCGTGATCAACAGCGTTGGTTGGGGTGCGCTATGCCGGGAAGGTTTTGTCCGGGTCTTCGTGGCCGGTCAGCGGGACGCCCGTCTGATCCGTGGCCTCACGGGAACTGCGCAGCGTGCCGACGGCCGTCAACCCCGCCCCGGCGAGCGCGATCGCCGTCTCCACGGCCGACGACACCTCAAGGGAGTCTTCCCACGACGTGCTCACCACCATCCCCAAGACCAGGAAGACGCTCTGGTGAGGGTGGGCCATCTCCCACCACCCGGACCACACTCCGGCGAGATCCGAGTACGCGTTCGCCGTTGTGAGGGACAGCAGGAACAACCCCACCGGGAGCAGCCAACGGCGGTCGGCCCGCCATCCGGACAGCGCGAGTGCCCCGATGGACACGAGGGTGGCGAGCAGCGCCGGCCAGACCGTCCCGAGCAGGTCCGGCAGCGGATAGTCGACGAACTCCCGGGTCGAGTCCAGCCCGAACCAGGCGAGCAGCAGCAGCGCGACGGCCGCCGTCGCCACACCCCGCCGTCTGCCGCGGGACGGTAGTGCCACCACGGCGGCCGAGAGACAGACAACGCCGAGCGCCACGCCAAGCGCGGCGAGCCGTTGCCTGTCGATCGACTCGCGCCACGGCCCCAGGTTGGACGTCTCCGCTGCCGCTGGCCCGTAGGTCACCCAGCCCACGTCGACGACCTGCTCCTGATGCCAGAACAGTCTCTTGGCCGCCACCACGGCGAGGAGCACGACACCGGCGGCGACGGCCCACCGCACCCGGCGCGCGCCGCGATCCAGCAGGACGTAGCCGAGCAGTGCGAGCAGCATGACCAGGCCGAATTGCATCGATGCGGCTGGCATGGCGAGCAGCGCCGCCGCAGCCGAGAGCAGGCCGCCCGCGACGGATGCGACGAGCAGGCCGAACGGGAGACGCATGGCCGAGATCCTGACACGTGAGTCGGACGTGCGTGGCCCGGCGGCAGACCCACCCGTTTGACCGGGGCTACCTTCGGCGGGCCAGGTGTTGCAGCGTCGCTCGAATGACGGTCTTCTCCTCCGCCGAGACGTTGGGATCCATCAGGATGCGTGCGACCGCCCGCAGGTCGGGGTCGGTGCTCGGGTCGGGCGTGGGTGATGGCGGCGCGCCGTCCCAGCCCAGTATCTGCGAGGCCACCGAGCGCGGGATGCCGAGGCCGTCGCAGAACTGCTGGACCTGGGTGCGCTGCGGGTTGGCTATCTCGGCCCGGCGCCATCGGTAGATCGTCGAGCGGCCGATGCCGGTGCGCTGCTCGACGTCCTCGATGGACATGGCGCGTTCTCGGACGGCCTCGTCGAGGGCGCGTTTGATGAACCGCGCGAACGCGATGACCCGGGGATCTTGGCTGGCACTCGCTGACACAGGGTGATCGTAAGTGCCGCATGTGGGACTCCGTTGCCGGACCCGAGTGTAGTGCCAGATTCGGCTCCGGCTGCTGGCCAGCGAGGCGGCTTGACGGGCCGCTTCCTGCTGCGATTACGGAGAGCAGCCCTGTCAACAAAGATCGACCACCATTAACCGAAAGTACGTGTCATTGCCACACTTGGCACTGAGTGGTGGACGCGGTACCGTCAGTGCCACAAATGGCATTACCAGTGCCAGACCTGGTCCGTGGCGAGCGAGTCGCCGCGTGCGTACGGGGAGAGTCGATGAATCTACGTCCTGTGTTGGTGAGTGCCGCCGCCCTTGTCCTCGTGGCGATCGGCCTGTCCATTCCGTCGGGGACACCCGTCGCCGCCCAGGCCGCGGCTGCCGCCGCCTGCCCGGAGCCGGCGCGACCCACGGTGAAGATTCTGACCGTGGGTGACTCGATCACCGCGGGCGCGACGATGACCGCATCGGAGACCGCCGGCTACCGCGAGGAGTTGGGGTGGCTGTTCGGTCAGTTCTGCCAACCGTACGAGTTTGTCGTCGCCGCCGCCGGAGGCACCACCTGCAACTACTGGTCGTCGCGGATGGCGGGTCTGGTCACCACGCACCGGCCCGACGTGATCCTGCTGAACTGCGGGACCAACAACAACCTGTCGAACGCCACCTCGGCGCAGATCACCGCCTTCGAGAGCACCTACCGCGCGCTCTTCGACACCGCGCTGGATCTGGACCCGGACGTGCTCATGTACCCGTCCTGGGTGCAGTACAGCTCCGGGCACGGCACCGACGGCTGCACGACCCCACCCGGTCCAAGTCCCGCCTGGCTCCCGGCGAGCGAAGCCAAGGTCAACGACGCGATCTACCGCAGCATCAAGGTGATCGACGAGTACGGCAGCCGCGTACCAAACTTCATCGACTACCAGCCCATCCCGGAAGGCTATCTGGACCAGTGCGGCGTGCACCCCACGCCGGGCGGCTACACCGTGATGGGCCGGCTGGCATTCAACACCATCGCACCCCGGCTGGGCCTCCCGACGGCACCGCTGCCGTGCGGGTTGGTGGGCCGGCGGCCGGGCTACCCGGTCGGCAACTGGGTTCCCTGCGCCAGGATGAACCTCAACTGAGGCGGGTCCGGTCACTGCGGTGACCCGACGCGCCACCGGGCAGCGACCACCTTTCTGCCGGCTCTGCCCATCCTGGGTAGGGCCGGCTTCGTCGTTGGTCGATGAGCGCAACCAGCCCGCTGACCAAAGCGTGTGTCCGTGCAGTGGGCTCGCTTCGGCTGGACGGGTGCGAGATCATGTTTATCTGCCGAGCTTTCCTCCGGCCCAATCCCGGCAGGTCAGTGCGGCAGCTCCGTACCTCACGTGGATCGGGACGACGCCTACCGGGGGGAGGCTGCATGTGGCTCGAACAGGGTGGCATCGCCCCTTCCGGTGTGGCATCGCCGCCGCGGCCTGGTGTGATCCCAGCCCTCGCGGTGCGCCGTCGTTCCGATGCCCGGGCGCCGGGGGTGGGCGGCACGGTGACCGGCGCCGCGCACCCGCCGAGCATCCTGGTCGCTGCGTTCGTTCCGTCCCTCGCGCAGCGTCTCTGCCGACTGCTGCCCCGCTCCGACGTCCCGTAGGTGGCAGGACCGGACCTGGCCCCCGCCCGGCCTGATGTGGCTCACCCGCCGCGTGACGGGTGGCGTGACCGATGCCAGCCGCCCGGTGTGCGCCCGGCTGGAGGTGACCCGACCTCAGATCCCCTCGTACCGCCGCCCCAGCGCAGATCGGAGCCCCTCGTGGATACTCGCACTCAGTCAAAGGCCGCGAATGTCGTCATCGCCGTCGCCGGACTCTGCTGGCTGGCCACTGTGCTGGTCGCCGCGATCGACTGGGACGGCGCGGTGTCCGGCCGAGCCTTCGCCGTTGGGGCCATCGCCGCCGCCGCTTCGGTCGCCGCCGTCATCGTCAACAGCCGACAGTTGGCCGGAGGCATCAAGGTCGTGGTCATCTCGGTGGCCCGGGCACCCCAGCAGGCGTACTGGCGTGGTTATCAGGACCGGGGCACCGACACGCGGCCCGGTGGTGGTGACGACGACACTCCCGACCTGATGAGCATCGGCTACTGACCCGGGCGTACGACGCGCCGTCCTGACGCAGTCCCGGCGCTGGTCCAGCTCCTGGCCGACGTCCTATGGACAGCGGACGGACGGCGACCGGCGCTAGCATCCGACCATGATCACGGGGGTCGGTAGGCCAGGGGTGCGCGTCGTCACCGCGTCCAGTGCGTTGTTGGGGCTGAGTGGGCTGGCCCGGCTCGCGCAGGTAGCCGCCGAGGCGGTGGATCAGAACACCTACCAGAGAGCGCACGAGGAGGCAGGCACGCCAAGCAGCTTCGCTGCCGTGGGGATGGTGTTCCAAGCGGGTGTCGGCCTGGTCGTGGCACTGACTGCCCTCGCCATCCTGGCGCTGGCGCTGGCCAACCTCGCCGGCCGGAACTGGACCCGGATCGTCACCTGGGTCCTGGGTGGCGTGACGGTGGCGTTTTCGGCCGCGTGGCTGATCCTGGGCCTCCTCCCGATTGACACCAGCGACGTCCCGGACAGCACCGACTGGGACCGGGTGGATGCAATCGCGGACCAACTGATGCCCGGGTGGGTCGAGCCGGTGAGCACCGTTTCGGGGCTCGTGGCGTCGCCCGCACTGCTGGTCGCCATCATCCTGCTCGCGCTCCCATCCGCCAACGCCTACTTTCGGTGGCGTCGTGCGGTGCCGGACCCGGCGTATCCGGAGCAGAGGCCGCCGCTGGTTCGTGCCGGTACGTAGTTCGGGCCAGCACCTGCGAACGACGCCAGAGCGACTCGTTCGTACGGAAGTGTCAGTCCTTGCCAATACGGTTCGACCGTGACCACCGATTCCCCGGGGACGCTGCCCACCCCCGCCGACGAGGCCCGGTTGTGGGCCCTCATCGAGGCGGCCTGGGCCGAGCTGGGCGCCGAACCCTTGGCGCTGCGGCAGGCCCTCATCGAGCGCGACCCCGCCGATGACGACGGCGACGACGGCACGTCCTACGCGATCGACGCCTGGCTGGACGCCTTCCTGGACCGCCTTCGGCAGTTGACGGTCGGGCTGACCGGGCAGGAGTTGACAGATCTCGACCGGGTGGTGGAGCGCAAGCTGTACGACATCGATCGGGAAGACATCCACGAGGTGACCGACGGGTCGGACGACGGCTTCCTCTACGCCCGAGGTTTCATCGTGGCCCTGGGGCAGGCGTATTACGAGGCGGTCCGCGCCAACCCGGCGATGGCGCTGCTGGATGCCGACTGCGAAGGCATGTGTTATCTCTTCGCGCATCTACACGACGATCGGTTCGGTTCGCGGCCGGAGACCGGCTCCGGCATCACCCGGGAGTCGTTCGGCAATCGGGCCGGCTGGTCGGCCTGACCGAAGCTCAGGCCTTCTCGAGCACGATCAGGCGATACTCCAGCCAACGCCGCGCCAATCCAGCCTGCAACGCGGACCCGCCAACCATGTTGGCCCACAGGGGAATCTCGACAAGACGGTCGCGAAGGCGGGGCACGACGGCTGTGGCGCCCACGGCCAGCTTGACCACGCGGTCGCGGGGCCGACCGAGGCGCAGATACGAGGTCAGATCCAGGTCCTCGACCACGCGCAACCCAGCGCGCTCAGACATGGCGTCCAGCTCGGCCACAGTGTGCAGACTCCCGATCCGCCAGCCGGCGCGGAACTGGTCGAGGCAGCGCTCGCGTGCGGCGAGCCCGCGATCCTTGTCGGTCAGCCAGTCGTCGCACAGGATCAGGCGGCCTCCGGGGCGCAGCCGATCCGCAAGGGACGGGAGGAGATCCTTCAGCGACGGCGAGTGGACCACCGCCTCCACGGCGACCATGGCGTCGTAGTGCGGTCCCGCGGGCAGTTCGGCGAAGTCGGCGCAGATCACCTGACAACGGTCGGTCAGTCCCTCGCGGGCGAACCGTTTCGCTGCGATCTCGGCCTGCACCCGGCTGATGGTCACGCCAGAGATCAAGCCATCCACCGCCCGGGCCAGGCGAACCATCGTCGCGCCGACGCCACAGCCAAGGTCGAGCACCCTCGCGTCTCCCGCAGGCACGTGGCCGCGCAAACGCTCGATCATCAGGCGGTTGACGGTGTCCATGGCATCTGCGGAGGTCACGGCATCCGGAGTCCACACGCCCCGGTGGATCGCGTCACTGCCTGGGCTCTCGGCAACCAGGAGGAACCGACGCGTGTTGTTGTCGTAGTAGTCAGCGACGCGGTCAACGTGGCCCGCCGCGCCTCGTTCAGTTGACGAGCTCATCGACGGAAGCTACCAGGCGAGCCTCATCACCGTGACCCTCGGTGAGCGTAGGTTGACGGGATCAGGTGTAGATGTTCTTGGCGTACTCCGGGCCGTAGTGCCGCTCCAAATCTTGCAGGCTCACCATGGGCGCCTCGACCTCCTTGATCAGGCGGGCGCGGGACGGCAGCAGGTCGGGCTGCCAGGTCTCCGGCTGCCACAGCGCGGACCGCAGGAACGCCTTCGCGCAGTGATAGAAGATCTGCTCGATCTCGACCACCACGGCGAGCACCGGCCGGTGCCCCTTGACCATCATGTCGTCGAACCAGGGAGCGTCGCTCACCAGGCGGGCGCGCCCGTTGATCCGCAGTGTGTCGGTGCGGCCCGGGATCAGGAAGAGCATCCCGACGTGCGGGTTGTCCAGGATGTTGCGGTAACCGTCGGCGCGCTTGTTGCCCGGCCGCTCGGGCACGGCGATCGTCGTGTCGTCCAGCACCAGGGCGAAGCCGGCCGGGTCGCCCTTGGGTGAGACGTCGCAGCTGCCGTCCGCGCCAGCGGTGGCCAGCAGGCAGAACGGCGAGGCGGCGAGCCACTCGCGGTCCCGCTCGTGCAGGCGACGGCGATCCTTGTTGGCGGCCCGTGCGCTCGGCACCCCGAGCAGGTCGCGAAGCTCCTCGTGCGAAGTGATCTCCACCGTCACGTGATCCTCCCTCAGGCGTTGACCCGTTGGCGGGCACCGCCGCTTGTCAGCCTAGGCCGCCGTGACCAGGGTGAGGTTTGTGCCCGGTCGCCGGGGGTAGGGCCTCACCCGACGCGCCCGCCGCACGAGAACCGTTCCGCAGGACGCCGACACGTGGAGGCCGGAGATGGAGAGCCGACTCAAGGTACTGGGTCACCCAGTCCATCCGATGCTCGTCATGTTCCCGGTCGCGCTGCTGGCCACGGCGGTGCTGTTCGACGTGGTCGACACCGTCGGTGGCCCCGACCTGCTCGGCGAGGTCGCGTACTGGAACATCACCGTCGGCCTGATCGGCGGTCTCCTCGCGGCGGCGGCCGGCTCGTTCGACCTGCTGGCCATCCCGACCGGCACCCGGGCCAAGCGGGTGGGTCTGCTGCACGCCGCCGCCAACGTCGCGGTGATCCTGCTCTTCGCCGCGGTGTGGGCCGTCCGGCTCAACGCCGACTCCCGGGCCGCGGGCGGTGCCCTCGTCGCCATCGAGGTGGTCGCGGTGGGGATCCTCGGCATCAGCGCCTGGCTGGGCGGCGAGTTGGTCGACCGGCTCGGTGTGGGCGTCGACCGGGACGCCGGCCTGGACGCGCCCAGCTCACTACGGCCGCCCACGGCCACGCAGCGGATCGGAGAGGTGTGATGAGTGAGCAGCAGAACAGCGGATTCGGTCGGGGCTGGCGGGGTGGTCGGCAGCAGGGCTGGGATCCGATGGGGGAACTGCAGTCACTGCGCGCCGAGCTGAGCCGCCTGGTCGGTGGCCGGGCCGGTGCGTCCGACGTCGAGCTGACCGAGACCGCCGACGGCTGGGAGGCCGTCGTCCGGCTGCCCGGGGTGGCGCCGGAGGAGGTGGCGGTGGAACTGGACGACCTCGAACTGTGCGTACGGGCCCGCTCCGAGGCGGAGGTCAACGCCGACCAGGGCATTCCCGGCGGCTTCGAGACGCGAGGCTTCGAATACCGCATCAACCTGCCGTCGCGGGTCGACCCGGAGGCCATCGACGCGGTCATGGACCATGGCCTGCTCCGGGTCCGGTTGCCCCGGGCGACCCGACCCGCGCCGCGCACCATCACCGTCGGTCGCACCGGGCCGCGCTCCGGCGACCTTTCCACTGGTACGCCGATGCCGGCCGACCCCGCCGCGGACCGGGAGCTGCACCGCCCGGACACCGCCGGCGAGGTCGACCGAACGTAGCTGCTGCGTGGTCACTCAGTCCCTGCTCGGCCCGACGGCCGGGCGCGTCGAAGACGTGCACCGCATCGCGGTGTTGCGCGCCAACGCCCTCGGCGACTTCATCTTCGCCCTGCCGGCGTTGGACGCGTTGCGTGCCGCGTACCCCGGGGCGGAGATCGTGTTGCTCGGAGCGCCGTGGCACGCGAAGCTCCTGCGCGACCGGCCGGGCCCGGTGGACCGGGTGCTCGTGGTGCCGCCCGCGCCCGGCATCCGTGCTGCCGAGCCCGGCGAGTCGGAGTCGTCGATCGATGACTTCCTGGCCGCCGCTACCGGGTTCGACCTGGCGGTGCAGATCCACGGCGGTGGCGCCAACTCGAACCCGCTGATCAGTCGCCTCGGTGCCCGGGTGACCGTCGGCCTGCGCGCCGACGACGCGCCGCCGCTGGACCGGTGGCTCCGCTACGTCTACTACCAGCACGAGGTGATCCGCTACCTGGAGGTGGTGGGGCTGGTGGGAGCGCCGGCCACCACCATCACCCCGACGCTCGCGGTGACCGACGCCGATCGGGCCGAGGCCGCCCGGGTGCTCGGCTCGGCGGACCGGCGCCGGGTGGCGCTGCACCCGGGCGCCACCGACAACCGCCGCCGCTGGCCCGCCGAGCACTTCGCCGAGGTGGCGCGTGCGCTGCACGAGGACGGCTACGAGGTGCTGGTCACCGGCACGCCCGCCGAGCAGGAGGTGGTGGACCGGGTCGTCGCCGCGGCTCGGGTGCCGGTGCGCCCACAGGTGGGTACGCTCAGCCTGGGTGGGCTGGTCGGTTGCTACGCCGACTGCGCGTTGGTCATCTCGAACGACACCGGCCCGCTGCACGTGGCCGCCGCGGTGGGCGCGCCCACGGTGGGCATCTTCTGGGTGGGTAACCTGATCAACGGGGCCAGCCCGCTGCGGGGCCGGCACCGGCCGATCAGCTCGTGGACGGTGCACTGCCCGGTCTGCGGGGTCGACTGCACACCGGGCATCTATCCGCACCGACCCGGCGACGGTGAGTGCCCGCATCGGGACTCCTTCGTCGCCGACGTTCCGGTGATCGAGGTGCTGGAAGCCGCCCGGGAGTTGCTCACCCGGTAGTTCAGGCCGGCTGCGGGCTGTCCTCGTCGGCGAGGACGACCTCCCACGCCTCCACGTCCCGGTCGGTGACGGTGGTGGGGGACTCCAGGTGGTACGCGCCGCTGGGCAGGATGCCCGCACCGCCGTAACGGGCCAGCACCGCGAGCTGCGCGGCCACGTCCTCACCCTGGTGCTTCTCCTGCACCCGACGCCAGAAGTCGAAGCCGCCGGCGTCGACGAGCTTGGCCCGGTCGTAGAGCACGCACCCGCCGATCCAGGAGACCTTGTACGCCCGCCACGCCCCCGGCGGCAGCGCCAGTCGATCGGTGATGTGCAGCAGGTTCGCCGCCGAGTGGATCCGCGCGCGGTTCCACTCCGGGGTGTCGGGTCGGATCCGCTCCGGCGTGGGCGGGCCGGCCCACTCCTCGTAGTGCCCGTGCGAGTCCGGCCGCACGTCATCGGCGTACGACAGCCCGTGCACTCCGTTGCCGACGAATCCGCAGCCCAGCTCCCCGATCGCCGTCACCAACCGGTGCAGCGTCCCCGGTTCCAGCCAGACATCGTCGTCGAGGCTGAGGACGTACCGGGCGGTCGAGGAAGCGAGCAGGTACGCCCGGTGTTCGGCCAACCCCCGGCGGGGCAACCGGCGGGTCAGCAGCACCGGGTGACCCCGGTGCCGCAGCGCCCGGACCATGGTGGCCGCGGCGGGATGCGCGTACGCCGGATCCCCGTCGGACTGGTCGCTGACCACCACCCCGAAGCCGGGTACCCCGTCCTGGGCGGCGAGTCCGCCCAGGGTGACCGCCAACTCGGCGGGTCGGTTCCGGGTCGGAATCAACACGTCGACCAGCCGGTCGGTGCGGAACTCCGCCGGGGTGCCGAGGTCGAGGGGGCGGTTCACGACGCCTGGGTACGGGAGCTGAGCGACGGGTCGGGCTCCCGCTCAGCGGTGGGCGGCGACGTGTCCTGGCTGTGTGACCGGATCCGCTCGATGATCGCCGAGGTGGACCGGTCCGGCACGTACCCCAGGGTGTGCACCTGGCCGCCCAGCCGGCGCACCAGCGGCGCCTCCGGCACCAGCTCCGGCGGGTAGTCCCCGCCCTTGACGTAGATGTCCGGCCGGACCGCCTCGATCAGCGCGGCGGGTGAGTCCTCCTCGAAGACCACCACATGGTCCACACAGGCGAGTGCGGCGAGCAGGGCACCCCGGTCCTCGACCGGGTTGACCGGCCGGTCCGGACCCTTCAGCCGGCGTACGCTGCCGTCCGAGTTGACCGCCACGATCAGCAGGTCACCCAGTGCGCGGGCCTGCTCCAGGTAGCGCACGTGCCCCCGGTGCAGCACGTCGAAGCAGCCGTTGGTGAAGACCACCGACCGTCCCGCCTCGCGGTACTCGGCGACGATCGCGTCCAACTCGTCGGTGCCGACCAGCGCGGGATGGCTCATCGTCTCGGTCGGCTGGCCGAGCGCGGTGAGCAGATCCTCCCGCCGGCACACGCAGGTGCCGGTGTCGGAGACGGTGATGGTGGCCGCCAACTGGGCGAGCTGGGCGGCGGTGGTCAGCGGCGCCTCGGCGGCCAGGGCCAACGTCATCGCCGCCAGGTACGCGTCGCCGGCGCCCACGGCGTGACTCGCCGGGACCGGCGTGCTGTGACTGCGCCGTGGCTCCCCGTCGGCGCCACCCACCACCGCCCCCTCGGTGTCCAGGGTCACCGCGACCACGTCGGCGCCGGTGTGCGCGCGCAACTCCGCGAGGCGCGACTCCGCCAGGACGGCCCGGTCGACGCCCTCCCCGGCCCGGGTGTTCACGGTGACGCCGGTGCCGGTGACGCTGAGCCCGTCGCCGGTGAGAGCCACCCGGTCCTCGCCCGGGGTGGGCTCACCGACCGGTCCCGGGTGGTTCTCGGTGACCTCGTCGGCGCGTACCCCGCCCGGGGCCGCGCCCACGCTCAGTTCGGACGGGCCGTCGGACGGGTCGCCGTGCGGGTGCTCCAGGTGCAGGTCGATGCCGGTGGTCGGTCGGGTCGTCGCGCCGGCTCGGGCCAGCAGCCGGGTCGCCTCGGCGAAGCTGGGCGTGACAACTGTCGGTGCGAGACCCCGCCAGTCGGCCAGGTCGTGGGCGTCCAACGCGACGGTGGCGTACCGCTCGCGTTGCTCGACCAGCCACGCGCGGACCGGCGCGGGCAGCGCACCCAGGCCGTAGTCGCAGACCACCAGGGTCGGTGCCTGCCCGCCGGCGGCGGCGCGCAGCTCCTCGGTGGCGCAGCTCAGGGCGGTGAGCAGTCGGGTCACGCCCTCCGGGTCGAGCGCGTCGTCCGGGTCTCCGGAGTCCTCGCGGAGCAGGATCTGGTTGCCGGCCAGCATCCGCCGCTTGACCGGGGTGGGCCGTCCGGGCTGGTTGACCGTGCGGTCCCAGACGCCCGCGCGGTCCAGACAGTCGTGCAACTCGTCACCGGCCACGTCGGCGCCGACCGGTGCCACCAGCACCGCCCGGCCGCCGAGGGCGGCGACGTTCACCGCGGTGTTCGCGGCCCCACCGGCGGCGGAGATCCGTCGGCGCAGGGTGAGGACCGGTGCGGGCGCCTCTCGGCAGAGCCGGTCGGAGTCGGCGAACCGCCACTCGTCCAACATGGCGTCACCGACGATCAGGACTGGGCGTTCGAGCCAGCTCTCCACGACGGTGGCGAGCCGGCGCTGTTCCGCTGCTGCTCCTGCCATGCCTCCCCGGGTCCCCAGCGCCCTCCTGGCCAAACCTGAGCCGCGCCTGACCTGCGGCTGTGTCCCCACCGTGCCCTTAGCGCCCGGCTGGGTCGTTTCGGACGTCCGGAGGCGGGAAGGGAATTGAGGTAACCCCGGAAAGGAGATGTACCGAGATGGCAGCGCAACTACAGGGCAAGCGGATCGCCTTCCTGGCCGCCGACGGCGTCGAGGAGGTCGAGTACGTCCAGCCGCGTGAGGCGGTCGAGAACGCCGGCGCGACCGTCGAGTTGGTCTCGCTCAAGCCCGGATCCATCCAGTCCTTCAACCACCTGGACCAGTCGAAGACGTACGACGTGGATGTGACCGCGGACAAGGCGGACGCCGACGGCTACGACGCGCTCGTGCTCCCCGGAGGTGTCGCGAACCCGGACTTCCTGCGGAGCGACCCGGACGCGGTGCAGTTCGTGAAGGCGTTCTTCGAGGCGGGCAAGCCGGTCGGGGTGATCTGCCACGGTCCGTGGACCCTGATCGAGGCGGACGTGGTGCGCGGCCGACGGATCACGTCGTGGCCCAGCCTGCGTACCGACCTGACGAACGCCGGCGCCACCTGGGTCGACGAGGAGTGCGTCACCGACGGCAACCTGACCAGCAGCCGCAACCCCGACGACCTCCCCGCCTTCTGCGAAGAAATCACCAAAACCTTCGCCGCCTAACCCCCTTTGCCTCGGTGATCAAGAGGTTTGCGTCAGTCTGGGCCGCGAAAATGACGCAAACCTCTTGATCACCGGTGTGGAGGGCAGGGGAGGGGGTCCGGTGAGGGCTGGCGGGGTGGGTTTTTTGCGGGGTTGGGCGCATGTTCTGCGGTGTGCGGGATAGAAGGGCACATGACCACCGAAGCCTCCGCCGCGCCGGTGCTGAATCGTCAGCAGATCCGGCTGCTCATGTTCGGCCTGATGACCGGCATGCTGTTGGCCGCACTCGACCAGACCATCGTCGGTACGGCCCTGCCGACAATCGTCGGGGAACTGGGCGGGATCAACCACTACTCGTGGGTGGTCACCGCGTACCTGCTCGCCTCGACGGCGTCGACGCCGCTCTACGGCAAGATGGCCGACCTGTACGGGCGCCGCCCGGTCTTCCTCTTCTCGATCGGCACGTTCCTGGTCGGGTCGCTGCTGGCCGGGCTGTCGCAGAACATGACCCAGTTGATCATCACCCGGGGCATCCAGGGCCTCGGCGCCGGCGGTCTCCTGACGCTCGCGTTCACCATCATCTCGGACGTGGTGTCACCCCGTGAGCGTGGGCGCTACCAGGGCCTCTTCGGTGCGGTCTTCGGGATCTCGTCGGTGGCCGGGCCGCTGGTCGGCGGGTACTTCGCGGAGACCGACTGGCGGTGGATCTTCTACATCAACGTGCCGCTGGCGATCCTGGCCATCGTGGTCTGCTACCACGTGATGCGGCTGATTCCGTTCGAACGGCGGGACCACTCGATCGACTGGCTCGGTGCCGGGCTGCTGGTCGCCGGGGTGAGTTCGCTGCTGCTCGCGCTGAGCTGGGGTGGCAACGAGTACGCCTGGGGATCGGGTGTGATCATCACGCTGTTCGTCGTCGGTGCGGTGCTGGGGGTGCTCTTCGTCCTCCAGGAGGCCCGGGTGGCCGAGCCGATCCTGCCGCTGCGGCTGTTCCGCAGCGCCACCTTCGCCCTGGCCAACTCGGCGCTTCTGGTCATCGGTCTGGTGATGTTCGGTTCGATCATCTTCATCCCGCTGTACCTGCAGATCGTCAAGGGCGCCTCGCCGACCCGCAGTGGTCTGCTGATGCTGCCGATGATGGCCGGCATCATCATCACCTCGATCCTGACCGGTCGCGCGATGACCCGGATCGGCCGGTACAAGTGGTTCCCGGTGGCCGGGTCGGTGACGCTGCTGGTCGGCATGTTCCTGTTCACCCGGCTGGAGGTGAGCACCTCCCTCTGGGTGGCGTTCGGGTTCATGGTGGTGATCGGCATCGGCCTGGGTCTGTGTATGCAGTCGCTGATCCTGGCGGTGCAGAACGCGGTGTCCGTCCGCGACCTGGGCGCCGGCACGTCCTCGGCGACCTTCTTCCGGTCGCTGGGTGGTTCGTTCGGAGTGGCGATCCTCGGCACGGTGCTCTCGTCCCGGCTGGCCAGCGGGCTCGGTGACCGGCTGCCCGGCGCGATCGCGCAACTGCCGCCGCAGGAGCAGGCCGCCGTGGCGGCCAGTGGCGGCACCAACATCTCGATCAACGATCCGGCCACCATCCTGGCCCTGCCGGGGCCGGTACGCGCGGCCATCCAGGGCGCCTTCGTCGACGCGCTGGACATGGTCTTCCTGACCGCCGGCCTGATCGCCATCGTGGCGGTGGTGGTCACCCTGACGTTGCCGAACACGCAACTGCGGGGTGCCGGCCCGCAGGGTGCCACCGGCGGCGCCGACCCGCTCGGCGGTGAGGCCCCGGCCCCGGGCGGCAAGCCGCTGACCCGCGA
This sequence comes from Micromonospora sp. NPDC049204, assembly GCF_040647935.1. NCBI lineage: Bacteria > Bacillati > Actinomycetota > Actinomycetes > Micromonosporales > Micromonosporaceae > Micromonospora > Micromonospora sp. NPDC049204. The sequence continues at coordinate 142,466 of NZ_JBEZDC010000013.1, forward strand.
GTCCAAGGAGGAGGCCGCCGCCGACATGGAGGCCAAGTCCCAGACGATGATCTGACCGGTGCCGGCCGGCCAGTTGTCCCGACCGCGGCCTGAGGCAACCGGCCGACCGTCGTGATCGACTCGGGGTCAGTGAAGTCGGGGTGTCCAGGTGGTAGGGACGCCCCGACTTCCGTGAGTCGGAGTTGACCTGGAGGGCGAAAGGGTCAGGCGGGGCGGCGGTAGACGCCGTACCACCAGGTCGCGGCCAACTCCCGGGCGGCCGCCGCGTCGGTCTCGGGGTCGGCCGAGGTCGTGCTGACGTGGTCGGCCAGGAAGCGGTCGCCGCCGACCACGATCAGCCGGCTGGCCGTCGTCACGTCCAGGTCGGCGGGGGTACGCCCGGCCTTCTGCTCGATCCGGAGCACGTCGACGGTACGGGTGACGAACTGCTCCAACCCCGCCGCCCAGTACTCCCGGACCACCTCGTCGTACGCGGCGACCTCGCTGATCGCCGCCAGCACCGGGGCGTACGTCCGGTATATCCGGATCACGTCGGCGAAGATCTCGGTGAGCACTGCGAGCGGATCACCCGAATCGCCGGGGTTCCACTCGCCGGTGCGGCCGAACGAACTCTCCCGCATCGTGCCGGCGAGGCGCATGAGCAGCTCGCTCTTGTCCCGGAAGTGGGTGTAGAAGGTCGACCGCGCCACCCCCGCCTCGGCGGCGATCCGCTGGACGCCGAGGTCGGTGAAGCGAGCCCCCTGCTGAAGCAGTCGCTCGGTGGCCGCCAGCACCCGGGCCTCGACGGCGGCTCGCCCGTCGGGGTTGCTCGGGCGGCGGCGGGTGATCGAGGGCATAGCCGGAATCCTAGGTGGCCAGGTGCTCGATCGGCGACGTACGCTCGTTGCCGGACACAGTGTCCGACATGGTGACCAGGGAGCGCCCGACCGTGGCCTCCGAACTCCGCCTCACGAGGAGCGACACGTGAAGTACCGACTGCTGGGCACCACCGGGGTGTACGTCTCGGAGATCTCGCTCGGCGCGATGACCTTCGGCGGCAGCGGGCACCCGCTCTGGGGCACCCTCGGCGGCCTGGCGCTGCCCGAGGTGCAGCGGCTGGTGGACACCGCGCTGGACGCCGGGGTCAACTTCGTCGACACCGCCGACGGCTACAGCGACGGCGAGAGCGAGGAACTGCTCGGCAAGGCGCTCGGCAAGCGGCGTCGCGACGTGGTGCTGGCCACCAAGGTCCACTCCCGGACCGGCCCTGGCCCGAACGACGTCGGCACCTCCCGGCTGCACATCATGCAGAACCTGGAGGACAGCCTGCGGCGGCTCGGCACCGACCACATCGACCTGTACCAGATCCACAACTTCGACCAGGTCACTCCCATGGAGGAGATGCTGCGCGCGCTCGACGACGCGGTCCGGCAGGGCAAGGTCCGCTACATCGGCGCCGCCAACTTCGCCGCCTGGCAGCTGTCCAAGGCGCTGGGCATCTCCGCCCGGGAGAAGCTGGCCGGCTTCGTCTCGGTGCAGGAGTACTACTCCCTGCTGGGTCGCGACGTCGAGCGCGACGTGGTGCCGATGGCACTCGACGCGGGCATCGGGCTGACCGTGTGGAGCCCACTCGCTGGCGGTTTCCTCTCCGGCAAGGTCAGCCGGGACGGCGCCGTCGCCGACAGTGGTGCCCGTAGCGCCCAGCCTGGCTACGCCAGCTTCACGCCGTTCGACCCCGAGACCGCCTTCGGCGTGGTCGACGTGCTCAAGGGCGTCGCGGAGCGGCACGAGGTCAGCCCGGCCCGGGTGGCGGTCGCCTGGCTGCTGTCCCGGCCGGCCGTGACCAGCGTGATCGTCGGTGCCCGCAAGCACGAGCAGCTGGTGGACAACATCGCCGCCGCGGACCTCACGCTCACCGCGCAGGACCTGACCGAGCTGGACGAGGTCACCAAGCTGCCGGTCGCGTACCCGAACTGGATCCAGGAGGGGTTCTTCGCCGGCCTCCGTCACCCGCAGTGAGGCACGGCCTCCGGGGTCGCCCTACTTGAGGATGAGTCGGTTGGTCTGTTCGAAGACGTCCAGGTCGGCAAGGGTTTCGGTGACCGAGGTGGAGAGCGGGGCGGGGAAGCGGTCGCGGGGAAAGAAGCCGGCGTCGGTGGTCTCGTCGGTGACCCGGGCGAGCTGCCCGTCCCACTCCTCCACCTTGAACGCCGTGGTGAAGACCTGGTACGTGTGCCCGTACATGTTGGTGCTCGTCCGGTCCGGGCCGGTGTAGAGGGCGAACGCGCAGACCCGCAGCGCACGGAGCCCGGTCTCCTCGCGGACCTCGCGGACCGCGCAGTCGGCGATCGACTCGCCCAACTCCATCGCCCCGGCCGGCATGGCCCACTGGCCGTTGTCCGAGCGTTGGATCAGCAGGATGCGTCCCGCGTTGTCGCTGACCACGGCGCGGGCACCGACGAACATCAGCGTCCGATCCCCGGCGAGCGCGCGCAACTGCCCCACGTACGAGTCGGCCCAGGAAATGCTCACCTGCGACAACTTACGGGGGTTCCCAACGTGTGACCGCCGACACTAGCTTGTTACCCATGCGTAGCACGATGATGGACGCCCCTCTGCAGGTCTCCCGGATCCTCGATCACGGCGCAGGAGTGCACGGCTCTGCCGAGGTGGTCACCTGGACGGGCGCCGAGCCCCGCCGGATGACGTACGCCGAGGTGGGTCGCACCGCCGCCCGGCTGGCACACGCGCTGCGCGACGAGTGTGGGGTGACCGGCGACGAGCGGGTCGCCACCTTCATGTGGAACAACAACGAGCACCTGGTCGCCTACTTCGCGGTGCCGAGCATGGGTGCGGTGCTGCACACGCTCAACATCCGGCTCTTTCCCGACCAGGTCGTCTACATCGCCAACCACGCCGAGGACCGGGTGGTGCTCGTCGACAGCACGCTCATCCCGCTGCTCGCCCGGGTGATCGGTGAGCTGACCACGGTGCGGCACGTCGTGGTGGTCGGTGGCGGTGACCCGGCTCCGCTGGTGGCGGCGGCCGGTGACCGGATCACCGTGCACCACTGGGACGCGCTGCTCGCCGACCGGCCCGAGGTGTACGACTGGCCCGAGGTGGACGAGCACGACGCCGCGGCGCTCTGCTACACCTCCGGCACCACCGGCAACCCGAAGGGCGTGGCCTACTCGCACCGGTCGATCTACCTGCACTCGTTGCAGGTCTGCATGCCGGAGGGTTTCGGTCTCGGGCCGACCGATCGCGAGTTGGCCATCGTGCCGATGTTCCACGCCATGTCGTGGGGTCTGCCCTACGCGGCCTTCCTCTCCGGCGCGTCGCTGATCATGCCGGACCGGTTCCTCCAGGCCGCGCCGATCGCCGAGATGATCGCCGCCGAGCGGCCCACCCTGGCCGGCGCGGTCCCGACGATCTGGACGGATCTGCTGGCCTACCTGGACACCCACGACGTGGACACGTCCTCGCTCACCGAGGTGATCGTCGGCGGCTCGGCGTGCCCGCCGGCGCTGATGCACGCGTTCGACGAGCGGCACGGAATCGACGTCATCCACGCCTGGGGGATGACCGAGATGTCCCCGCTGGGGTCGGTCTCCCGCCCGCCGGCCGGTGCGACCGGCGAAGAGGCCTGGCGTTACCGCTACACCCAGGGGCGGGTGCCGGCGGGCGTGCAGGCGCGGATCGTCGGCCCGTCCGGCGACCCGATGCCCGCCGACGGCACCGCCGTGGGCGAGTTGGAGGTCCGTGGGCCGTGGGTGACCGCCCGGTACGTCGGTGACGACGCCCCGGACGAGGAGAAGTTCCGCGACGGCTGGTTGCGCACCGGCGACGTGGGCACGCTCTCGCCGGACGGGTACATCACCCTGACCGACCGCGCCAAGGACGTGATCAAGTCCGGCGGTGAGTGGATTTCCTCGGTCGAGCTGGAAAACGCGCTGATGGGTCACCCGGCGGTGCTGGAGGCGTGCGTGGTGGGCGTGCCGGACGAGCGGTGGGACGAACGTCCGCTGGCCACCGTGGTGGTCCGGGAGGGCGCCTCGGTGACCGCCGAGGAGTTGCGGGACTTCCTGGCCGGCTCGGTGGCGCGCTGGCAGCTGCCCGAGCGCTGGGCGTTCATCGACACGGTGCCGAAGACCAGCGTGGGCAAGTTCGACAAGAAGGTCGTCCGTTCGCGGTACGCCGACGGCGAGCTGAGTGTCCGGGAGCTGACAGCGCCGTAACGTTTCCTCCGGCACTGTCGCCGCGCGGCGGGGAGTGTCACGCGACATTCCTCCGCAGGGGCGGCCCCGGCGTTCGCACCGCGCCGGGGCCGCCCGTTCCACGCGGGGTGACCCGCATAGTCATTGTTGCGAAACTTGTTCGCCTCTGTCCTGATGACGGGGAAATCGGGTGGTCAGCGACCCGATCAGGCGTCGCTCGTGGCGATGAGCACCTTGCCCACCGTCGAGTCCTCCACCGCCTGGTGCGCCGCGGCCGTCTCGGCCAGGGAGTAGGTGTGCAGCGGCAGGCCGGCATCGGCGCCGACCCGCAGACCGCCCTGGTCGGCCGCCGCCGCCACGTCCTTGACGCCCTGCGCCTTGGCCGCCTTCGGCTCGGTGTAGACCAGCACGAACTGCCACCTGGCGTTCGGCACCATCATCGCCCGGATCGGGATGCTCACCTCGTCGCCGCCGTCGTCGGCGTACATACAGACCGCGCCGCCGTGCCGCAGCACCTGTGCGTCGATTGCGGCGTTGCGGGCAGGGGAGACCTCCACGATCGTGTGCACCCCGTCGGGAGCGATCTTGCGGACCTCCTTGACCACGTCCTGCTCCCGGTAGTTCACCACGTAGGAGGCACCGGCAGCCGCCGCGAGCTGGGCCTTCTCGGCGCTGCTCACCGTGGCGACCACCGTGGCGTCGGCCCAGCGGGCGAGCTGGATCGCGGCGTTGCCCACCGCGCCCGCCCCGCCCTGCACCAGCACCGTGTGGTCGGCCAGCGCACCGGCGCGCAGCGTGTCCGGCATGAACTCGCCGGCGGTCAGGCAGCGGTGCGCGGTGAGGAACGGAATGCCCAGGGCCGCCCCCAGCTCGAACGGGGCGTCGCCGAGGCGTACCGCCTGCCGGACCGGCACCAGCGTGTATTCCGCCGCCGTGCCCCACGGCCGCTGCCAGGCGGCCTCCCAGATCCAGACGCGCTCACCGATCAGGTCAGGGTCGACCCCGTCGCCGACCGCCTCCACCACTCCCGCGCCGTCCTGCCCGGGAATCTGCCAACCCTTCGGCGCGAAGGAGCGCCGGGACTTCCAGTCGGTCGGGTTGACCCCCGACACCGCCATCCGGACCAGAACCTCGCCGGCCCCCGGCTCGGGCACCGGCCGATCGACCAGCTCCAGCACCGAAGGGTCGCCGGTCTGCTCGTACACGATCGCTTTCATTGGTGGTCTCTACCCCTCTCGGCCGGCGTCAACCCAGGCTCTCCACCAGCTCCGGGGTCAGCTCCCCGATCGCCCCGAGCGTCACCACGGCGAGCCGGGCGGCATCCGGGTCGAGTGGGTAGGACCCGTGCGGCACGGCCACCACCCGCATCCCCGCCGCGGCGGCCGACCGCACCCCGTTCGACGAGTCCTCCACCGCCACACAGCGGGCCGGGTCGACGCCGAGGCGCTCAGCGACGCTCAGGTAGACGTCCGGTGCCGGCTTGCCCCGCTCGGTCTGCTCGGTGGAGAGGGTCGCCCCGAACGCGTCGGTCAGACCGGTGGCGGCCAGCGCCGCCTCGATCAGGCGGGTCGGCGACGAACTGGCCAACCCCAGCGGCCACCGTGCGGCCAATCGGCGGACCACCTGGTCGGCGCCGGCGATGAGGGGTACGTGGTCCCGGTAGCGTCGGGTCATCTCCTCGACCACCTCGACGGCGACCTGCTCGGCGGTGCGGCCGACGCCCAGCTCACCGCTGAGATAGTGGGCCCACTCGCCGGTGCTCATCCCCATCAGCCGACGTTGCGTGTCCGGCTGCCACGTCCCGCCGTGCGTCGCCACGTACGCCCGGCGGACCTCCTCCCACACCGGCTCGGAATCCACGATCACGCCGTCCAGGTCGAAGACCACCGCATCAGTCACGCGCCCATCCTGCCCGATCGGCGGGTGCCCGGTCAGCCGGGCAGCGCGGGCAGGGCGAGTGGGCTGCTCTCGGGGAGCAGGGTGTGGGCGGACCTGGCAATTGGCTCCAGCAACTCCCGGAGGCGGTCCGTGCCGTCCGGGCCGAGCGCCTGCCACGGGTGGGCAGCCGCCCGGTCGGTGGCGTCCTCGATGGCCTGGAACCCGGCCCGGGCGTGGTCGGTGGCCGCGCCGTCCCCGGTCAGCCAACCCCCCTCGGTGAGCCGCTTCCGGGCGGCGTGCCACTGCTCCTCGGACCAGCCCCGGCCCAGCAGGTACTGCGGCTGCGAACCGTCCAGAGCGACCCGCCCGGTCAGCGTCTCCACCGGGTCCAGTCCGGCGGCCACCAGCGCCGCCACGTGCCCGTCCCCCCGATGCTCGCGCAGCGTGGTGGCGGCCTGCCAGAGCCGCGCCAGCGGATATTCCCCGACCGGAAGCGCCGCGTTCGCCGCGCCGAGCACCCGGCCGGCGGTCTGCGCCGCCGAGGCGGCCCGTTCCAGCAGGTCGGCGGCCTCCGCCAGGTGCGACTCCGGCAGCTCGTAGGTCAGCTCGGCCAGCGCCTGCACGGCACCGGTCAGGCGGGCGCGCAAAGCCTCCGGCGGGGTGGCCAACCGCCACACCGCCGGCAGCGCGCGGGACACCATCGGCGGCGCGAAGGTAAAGAAGGCGGCGATCACCGGGGCCGCCTCGGTGGCACCCAGCGGCGCGGCCCGGCCGGCGAAGTAACCACGCCAGTAGCCGCGCAAGCCGACCGCCTCGTACGCGGCGCGGGCCCGAGGGTGCAGGTAGGTGACCGCGTGCACCGGCTCGAAGTACGCCCACATCGACCGGGCGGTCCGCCCAGGCTCGTCCAGCGCCGTCATCTGCACCTCCGCGTCGGAGTCCCGGATCACCCCGGACGGCGAACCGCCCGGGGTGACGCCGAACCTACTGCCGCTGGGTGACGGGCCGGAAGCCCCATGTGAACAACTCCATCGCGCCCCGGCGACAACCGGGGCGATCCGGACGGGGTCACTGGGCGGCGAGCACGTCCACCACGAAGCGCAGCGGCCCCTCGGGAGCACCCTGCGCGGCGGCGTCCTTGCCGTACGCCAGCTCCATCGGGATGTCGAGCTGCACCCGACTGCCCACGGTCACGCCGACCAGGCCCTGATCCCAGCCGGGGATGACCCGGCCGACGCCGATCGGGAAGGTGGCCGGCTGCCCGCTGTTCCAGGACGAGTCGAACTCCTTGCCGTCCTTGTAGAGCACCCCCACGTAGTTCGTGGTGATGTTCTGGCCCTTCTGCACGGCCGGGCCGGTCCCCTTGATCAGCGGGGTGACCGTGAGCTTCTTGAGCTCGCCCGTGCCCGGCTTCACCGTCGGCTTGCTGCCCAGCGCCGGGTCGGCGCCGGCCGGCAACTGCGGAGCGGGGGGCGCGGCGGCGTCGGGGCCGTCGGGGGCCGGGGCGGACGCGGACGGGGTCGCGTCGGCCTGGTTCTTGGGCTTGTCGTCGCCACCGCCGCCGATCGTCACGAACACGCCGATCAGCACGCCGGCAACGGCGACGGCGGCCAGACCGCTGGCCCACGCGTTGCGCCTGCGCTTCCGGTCGGCAGCCTTCTTCGCCGCCAACTGGGCGGCCAGCCGGCGCCCCGACTTGGTCGCCGGGCTCTGGTCCTGGTCCGCCGGCCGGTTCTGCTGCGTCCGCTCGCTCACGTCGTCGACTCCCTGCTGCGAAGTGTGGCCGGCACCCGGTGCCGGGGGGAAAGCCGACGCACACGGTACCCGCACCACGGCCCACCGTGCCGGCCACGGACACCTCGGATCGCCCAGCGCGGCAGTTCCGGGCCGTTCCCGGGCGGTTATCCCGGGATGACCATGAAGTCGGTCACGAACGACGTGACCCGGCCGTCGGCGGTACGCCCGATCCAGGTGCCGTAGCAGCCGTCACCCCAACCGGTGGCCACGGTGACGACGTTGGCCCCGCTGGCCTCGTCCAGGACGGCATTGATCAGCCTCGGGACCGGGGACGAGGGCAGCTCGCCGGAGAGGAAGACCTGCTCGACCCGGTCGTAGTCCCAGCCTTCCAGGACACCGAGCGCGGTCGGGTCGGCGAGGGTGCCGACACCGGCGTCCACCCCGTACCCGAAGTAGTCGTCCGCGCCGAGCGTGGACACGTCCTGGTCGCCCGCGACGGCCGGCTCCCACCGGGTCGTCGGCTCGGCGGAGACGACCAACTCCAGTGCGGCCACCCGCCGGTCGACCTCGGCGTCCTCCCGGAGCACCACGGCCACCCAGGCGCGGGCCGCATACCGCCCCGGCGGCACGGTGACCGTGAACGGCTCGGCGTCCGGGCAGACCAGCGGGTCGCACCCGACCACCTGCCCGGTGGGCAGCACCACGTCGTCCACCGGGTGGACCTCGATCAGGTACGCGCCGTGCTGGTCGGTGAAGCGGGCGCCGGGCGTCAACAACCGGTCCAGGTCAGGGGTGTACGGCATGGGGGCTCCTCCGGTGGCCAGCGGCCGGCGGAGCGTACCCGGCCCGCCGGACATCGCCGTCGCTGCCGTACCGGTCAGGCGCTCTTGCGGGGTGCGGTCTTGCGGGCGGCCGTCTTCTTCGCCGGCTCCGCCTTCTTCGCGGCGGTCTTCTTGGCCGGCTCGGCCTTCTTCGCGGCGGTCTTCTTCTCGGCCGTCTTCTTCGCCGCGGTCTTCTTCGCGGGGGCCTTGGCGGCCTTCTTCTCCGCCGCCTTCTGCGCCGACCGGGCCGACGAGATCGGTGTCGGCTCGCCGCCTCCGCCACCACGGGCGGGTTGCTCGCCGCGGGCCGCCTTGGCCCGCTCCACCGAGGCCTTCAACGCGGCCATCAGGTCCACCGCCGCGGCCGGGGCCTCCTCGACCTCCTCCGGCTGGACGACCTCCCGACCCTCCACCTTGGCGTCGATGACCTCCTGCAACGCGGCCCGGTAGTCGTCGGTGAAGACATCCGGCTCGAACTCGCCGGTCATCGAGTCGATCAGGGAACTGGCCATCGCCAACTCTGGTGGGCGCACCTTGAGGTCCTCGTCGAGGAAACCGAAGTCCGGGGTACGGATCTCGTCCGGCCAGAGCATGGTGTTGAGCAGCAGGACTCCCTCGCGGACCCGCAGGGTGGCCAGCTGCTCCCGCTGACGCAGCGCCACCTTGACGATGGCCACCCGCTCCGAGTCGATGAGCGCGTCGCGCAGCAGCACGTACGGCTTGGTGGCCGTGCCCTCCGGCTCGAGAAAATACGCCTTGTTGTAGAGGATCGGGTCGACCTGCTCGGCCGGCACGAACTCCAACACGTCGATCGCGCGGGAGCTGGTCAGCGGCAGGTCGGCGAAGTCCTCGTCGGTGAGGATCACCATCTCGCCGCCGCCGATGTCGTAGCCCTTGGCGATGTCGTCGTAGGTGACCTCCTCGCCGCAGACCGAGCAGGTGCGCTTGTAGCGGATCCGGCCACCGTCCTCACGGTGTACCTGGTGGAACCGAATGTCCTTCTCCTCGGTGGCGGAGTAGAGCTTCACCCCGATCGAGACGAGCCCGAACGACACGGCTCCCTTCCAGATGGCACGCATCCTGCGCTCCCTTCCCCGGTATCGACCATGCTCGCATCCCGATGAACCGGACGCGAGGTGTTCGGCCTGCTACTACAGTCGGGTCGTGCCCGGCGCGCCGCTCAAGCCGATGCTCGCGATGACCGGGCCGCTCCCGGCGGGTGACGGCTGGGCGTACGAGTTCAAGTGGGACGGGGTCCGCGCGCTCGCCGACATCTCCGGCGGCGACCAGCACCTGTACGCCCGCTCCGGCGTGGAGATCACCGCCGCGTACCCCGAGCTGGCCACCCTCTACGAGCAGGTCGACGACGCGCTGCTCGACGGTGAGGTGGTGCTGCTCGGTCAGGGCGGGCAGCCGTCGTTCACCGCGCTGGCCGAGCGGATGCACGTCCGGGACCGGGCCAAGGCGGCCCGGTTGGCGGCGGTCATGCCGGTGACGTACATGATCTTCGACCTGCTGCGGCTGAACGGGGACGACCTGACCGCCTGGCCGTACGAGCGCCGCCGGGAGGCGCTGGAGGCGCTCGCGCTCGGTGGCCTCCGGTGGGCGGTGCCGCCGATGTTCGCCGACGGGCCGGCCACCTACGAGGCGGCCGGTGAGCACGGCCTGGAGGGCGTGATGGCCAAGCGGGTCGGTGCCGTCTACCGCCCGGGGGTGCGCTCGCCGGACTGGGTGAAGGTCAAGCTGGAGGTGACCGGCGACTTCGTCATCGGTGGCTGGCGACCGGGCGCGCGTCGGATCGGCGGGCTGCTGGTCGGGGTGCCCGGTCCGGACGGTCGGCTGATCTACCGGGGTCGGGTCGGCGGTGGGATCGGGGCGGCCATCGAGCGGCAGCTCCTCGCCGAGTTGGAGCCGTTGCGCTCCGGCGTGTCCCCGTTCGCACCGGGTGTGCCGCGCGAGGATGCCCGGGGTGCCATCTGGGTAGAACCTCGGGTGGTGGTGGAGGTGAAGTACGGCCAGCGCACCCCGGACGGCCGGCTGCGCTTCCCCCGGGTGCTGCGGTTGCGCCCGGACAAGCCGCCGGAGGAGGTCGACGATGCCGGCTGAGCGGCTACGGGTGGACGTCGAGGGCCGCCCGCTGGAGCTTTCCAACCTGGACAAGGTGCTCTACCCGGCGGCTGGTTTCACCAAGGGTGAGGTGATCGACTACTACACGCGGATCTCGCCGGTGCTGCTGCCGCACCTGCGCGACCGGCCGGTGACCCGGATCCGCTTCCCCAACGGCGTCGACGACAAGTCGTTCTTCGAGAAGAACACGCCGGCCGCCACCCCGGACTGGGTGCGGGTGGAAAATCTGCCCGCGCCCGGGTCGACGAAGGGCCGGGAGACCATCGACTACGTGGTCGCCGACGACCTGCCCACCCTGGTGTGGCTGGCCAACCTGGCCGCGTTGGAGCTGCACACGCCGCAGTGGAAGGTCGGCGAACACCCGGACATGATGGTCGTCGACCTGGACCCGGGGCCGCCGGCCGGGCTCGCCGAGTGTTGTCCGGTGGCGGTGTTGATGCGCGACCGGCTCGCCGACGACGGCATCGAGTCGTACCCCAAGACGTCCGGCAAGAAGGGCATGCAGCTCTGCTGCCCGATCGCGGGCACCCAGCCCTCCGACGACGTCTCCGCCTACGCGCGGCGGATCGCCCAGGAGTTGGAGAAGGCCCACCCGAAGCTGATCGTGTCGAAGATGGCGAAGAACCTGCGCCCCGGCAAGGTCTTCATCGACTGGAGTCAGAACAACGCGGCGAAGACCACTGTCGCGCCGTACTCGTTGCGGGCACAGTCGGTGCCGTCGGTGTCGACGCCGCTGACCTGGGACGAGGTCGAGGCCGGCGCCCGCGGCCGGAAGCCGGCCGTCCGCCAGTTCACCGCCGCCGAGGTCCTGGCCCGGGTCGAGGAGTACGACGACCTGCTCGCCCCCCTGCTCGACGGCGGCCCGGAACTGCCGGCCATCAGCCGGTCGAGCTAGCGCGGACCAAGGCTCCGGGAGGACGGGTTTGCACGGCTCGTGACAGTTGTTCCTGTCCGGTACCGTCCGAGCCGCAACTCCTAACAACACGGGGGAACCCTTGACCAAGTCCTTCACTTCCCGCCGCGTGCTGGCCTGGACCGCGCCCGTGGCGCTGGCGCTGACCGCGCTCGCCCCGGCCCTGCCGGCCCAGGCCGAGGCGAAGCCCACGCCCACCGTCACCGCCGGTCCGGTCGACAAGGACCTCGACGGTGACGGCGTCGCGGACCTGGTCGCTGTCGGCGGCCCAGGCACTCGCCTCGCCTCCGGCGTCTGGTCGGCGCTCGGCCTGAAGTCTCGCAAGACCGGCGTCGGCACCGGCAAGGTGCAGACTCCGGCCATCAACATCGGCCTACTCGGCACTGGTGTCGGCGGAGACGAGTCCGGAGCGGACTTCGACGGCGCCCAGGTCATCACCGGCCGCTTTACCGGCAGCGAACGCCAGGACTTCCTCTATTACTACCCGACCGGCAACTCCGCCGGTGCCGCCATCCTTCTCCGCGGTGCCGGAGACGGCACGATGCCCAGCCCCTACAACAACCAGTTCTCCATCCCGTACGAGTTTCTGGCCGACGCCAACGGCAACAGCCCTCTGCAACTCGCGAACGCGTTCCAGGCTGACGGCGTCGACACCAGCATCCCGGATCTGTTCGGCATCGCCGGCGACGCCACCAACGGCTACCGGCTCGGCTACCACCCCAACTTCCACGCGCCGGGCCTCTACTACGGTGTCACCGACCTGACCAACCCCACGCCGACCGGTGCGGCGGACTGGCAGAACTGGACCATCGCCAGCACCGAGACCGCGTCGGGGGTGGCTCTCTTCCTGCGTAACGCCGGCACCGGGCACCTGTACCTGTGGACCGGGGTCACCATGGTCGACAACGGTGACGGCACCGGCACGTTGACGCACACCCAGTACCGGGTGGCGACGAACTGGAACACCGGCGTCGCGATCAGCGCGCTGCAGGCCGCCGACATCAACGCCGACGGCACGCCGGACCTGTGGACGGTGCTGCCGAATGGCACCTACCGGGCGTACCTGATCTCCGGCTTGTCGAGCAGTGGCACCGCGACGGTCACCGCCACCCGCGCCCGGCGGCTTGCCTGACCTTCCGGCGTGAAGGCGCGTGACCGGCCGGAGGCGTACCGGCCGGGATCGCGATCGTGGCACTGGCAAAGAGGGAACCCCGGCGTCCACGTGGGTGGACGCCGGGCCGAGGTGGCTTCTCCGAGCGCTGCCGATCAGCGGTGCCCGAAGACCTTCCGGCTGGAGCCGAGGCGCAGGAGCACCGTCTCGCCGGTGGCGTCCTGCACCCCGTCGTTGTCGGTGATCGCGTAGACCTCGCCGTTGCCCGCGACGGTCAGGCCCTCCAGCTTCTCCTGGGTCCAACCGTTCGTGGCGCGCAGTGCGGGCAGCACGTCGACGGCGAGCGTCTTCGGCAGCACGGTCAGCGGGCCGGTCGCCGCCGCGCCCGGCAGCGGCACCGTGTAGATCCGCTTGACCGTGGCGGCCGGCCCGTTCAGCTTGTCCCGCTCGATGACCGCGAGCCGGTCGCCGACCACGGTGATCTCGGAGAGGCCCATCCAGTCACCGGGCACGCTGGTGGCGTCCAACTGGTAGCCGTACCAACTCCAGGTGCCCGCGGTGACGTCGTAGCGACCCAGCCGGACGATCCCGGCCGGGTCGGTGCTCAGCTCCCGCTGCACGGCCACCCAGACGATCTCCCGACCCTGCCGGTCGGTGGTAGCGGTGACGCCCTCCAGGCCCTGCTTGCCCAGGCCGGCGGCGACCTCGGCGGGCAGCGCGACGGTCTGCCGGGTCACCCCGGCGGCGTCGAGCCGGACCAGCTTGTTCTCCGCGCCCTTGGCACCCTCGACGGCCAGCCAGAAGCCGCCCTGCGGGCGGGCGAAGATCCCCTCCGCGTCGTACCCGACCGGGGTGCCGGCCGCGTCCCGCACCGGCAGGGCGCCGGTGATCAGGGCCGGCGACCGCTTCGCGTCGATGGTGAGGATGCGGGTCTGGCTGTACGCCGCGTCGGTGACGCTGTAGAGCTGGTCCCGCTTGCCCGGCACCGCGCTCAACGCGCCGAGCGCGCCCCAACCGATCGGGGTGCCGGTGCGGTCCGCGCCGGAGACGATGCTCGGGAACTCCGGGGTGCCCCTGCCGAGCTGGAAGAGCGATACCGAGGCGCGGACGTTCACCGAGGCGTCGTCCTCCTCACTGGAGACGGCGAGCAGCCCGCGGGACGGGATGGGCAGCAGTCCCTCCGGTCCGTTGGTGGTCGGCAGCACCTGCCGGAAGACGGGCTTTGTGGGGTCGCCCAGGTCGTAGACGGCGACGAAGTTGCTGCGCTCCGAGCCGACGAACGCGTACCGCACGCCGTCGTACTCGGCGACGGCCACGCCCTCCGGCTCGGTGCCCTTCTTGGCGGCCCGGTCCTCGTTGTGCAGCCCATAGGTGACGGCGAGCCGCTCGAAGGTGTTGCCGGCGTCCCAGGCGACCCGGCCACTGCGGCTGTCGAAGATCGACCAGCCGCGGGTGCCGCCGTGCCAGTCACCCTCGTTGGCCGTGGCCAGGTAACGGTCGTCGACCCAGGCCACCGCGTCCGGCTCGCGGGGGACGTCGGTGATGCTGCCGGTCAGGTCGATGACACCGTCCTTCCTGGTGTCGATCCCGTTGATCGTGGCGGTGCCAGCGCTGAACACCGTGGTGATCCGACCGGTGGGCAGGTCGATGAGGGCAACGCCGTTGTTCTCCTGGAGCGTCACGGCCAACTGGTTGCGGCTGTTGATCGAGACGTACTCCGGCTCCGGGTCGGTCGGCGCGGCGAGACCGGCCTGGACCAGGGCGGGCAGCGCGCTCCCGTCGGCGCCGGTCAGCGCGACCGGGCGCAGCCGCCAACCGGCCGGGGACTTCCCGGTCAGGTCGACGATCTGCACGAAACCGGCGGGCGCCTGGGGCAGGTCGCCCTCCTCGCCGCCGGGCGGGGTGGCCTCCTCGTCGCGCTCGTTCTCGATGGCGATCGCGGCGTACCGCTTGTCCTTGCTGATCGCGATCGAGTCGGGCTGACCGCCGAGGTCGAAGCTGGCCACCCGCTTCCGGCTGGCCAGCTCGATCACGTCGAGCCGACCTGACGGCCCGGTGTAGCTGCCGCTGGTGTTCACCACCACCAGCACGTACCGACCGACCACGGCGACCGAGGTGGGCTCGTCCTCGGCGTTGCCGAGCTGTGCCAGGGAGAGCGTGCCGAGGCCGCGCGGCCGGTCGGCGCGGGAGATGTCCAGGAAGCCGATGCGTCGGGCCAGCGCGTCGGTGTGGATCAGGGTGCGGCCGTCCTCGCTGACCGCCGAGATCTCGGCGACCGTCGCGGTCGCCGGGTCCTCCCCGGCCGGGCGGTTCTGGAACACCGGATACGTGGCGACCCGGTCGAAGGCGAGCGACGGGTGGTGGTGTCCGCCGGCCGACGCGGGGGTGGCCCCGGTCAGGCTGGCGGCGGCGACACCGGCTGCGGTGAGCGCGGCGAATGCATTTCTGAGAGTCAAGGACTTCCTCCGTTAGGTCGTACCCGGACGGAGGCTGACAGTTGTCGGGGAGCGTCAGCTTGCGCCGACATGAACAGTCGGCGAACCCCGGCGCAGCCGCCACCAGGCACCGCCGAACAGGGCGACCGTGACGACGGTGACCGCGATGTCGCCGGCCAGGGCAGCCGCCGGAGAGGCCGGGGAGTACGGCGGCACCACGTACGCGAACGCGGCGGCCACGACCAGGCCCGCGCTACCGGCGACAAGCACGTGCCGCTGCCCCCAATTGCTGCGCGACGACCAGTAGACGATCAGCCCTCCGGCGGCCGCCGCGAGCGCCAGCGCGATCGCCATCCCCGGCCAGCCGGGCATCAGGTCGGCGCCGAGGCGGACGAGGACGATCGGCAGACCCACCCAGAGCGGATGCGGCGCCCGACGGGCCCGGCGCGGGTGGGGGCGGCGCCAGCGGGGCAGCAGCGCCGTTCCGACGAGCGCGAGGACCACCACGGCGGTGAAGGCCAGTTGGAGTGGGCTGGCCAGGAAGCCCTTGTCCCCGCTGATGTTGGAGAAGATGAACAGACTGCCGAGCAGATAGATCAGACCGACGACGAGGAGACCGGGTCGGCCCAGCCACGGCCGGAGCCGGCGGTCCCGCCCGAGGAACGACTCGATCAGCACGATCGGCGCGCAGATCGTCAGCACGATGTGGTTGCCCACGTAGTCGAACGCCTGCCGGAGGCTGAATTCGAGCCCCGGCACCAGCGTCGCCTCGGCGGCGGCCCGGGTGTCGGCGTACTGGGTGTCGTCGAGGAAGTCGGGATTGAACAGCGACTGGTCAACCAGCCCGGCCTGGAGTACGCCGAACGCGGCGGCGAGCAGCACGATCGTCGGCCAGCTCGCGCCGAGGTGCCGAGCGGTCTCCCGGATCAGGATCGCCGCGCCGCCGTACATCGGACCCAGGAAGATCAGCACAGGGAGAAAGTCGTCGATGGCGAAGCCGCCCCACGAGCACTCCGCCGCCCAGGGCGCGAGCAGCAGCAACGCGATCACCGGCAGGAGCCGCCGGCGCAACGGCAGCCGCGTGGTGGCGGCCGGCTGCTCAGCGGCGGCCGGCTGGTCGGTGGCGACCGGCTGCTCAGCGGCGACCGGGTGGTCGGCGGCGGCCGGGTGGTCGGCGGCGGCGGGGTCGGGTCCGGTCGGCATGGGCGCTCCTCGGCGGTGGCGTTTCACCTGTCACCTCGTACCGTGCGGAGGCCAAGCGGTCGCCCGATACCGCCATCGGGCGGCGATCGGAGCGACCAAAGTCGTTGCGTAGGGTGGGGCCGACGTCAACCCGGGGAGCGTGGAGATGCAGCCAACCGTCACGGCCGAACTGGCGGCCCAACCCGCCGACGCCGAGCAGCCCCTGCTCAGTTACCGCGACGAGGCGACCGGCGAGCGCGTCGACCTGACCGCACAGCAGGTCGGCGTCTGGGCGGCGCGCAGCGCGAGCCTGCTGCGGGACGGTTGCGGGCTCGGCCCCGGCAGCCGCGTAGCGGTGTTGCTGCCGCCGCACTGGCGTACCGCCGCGGTGTTGTTGGGCGCGTGGGCCTCGGGCCTGGCGGTGTCGTTCCGACCGCGCGCCACCGCGGGCCTGCCCGTGCTCGAACCGGGCGGTGACCGGCCGTTCGACGCGGTCCTGGTGACCCCGCAGCGGCAGGACGACTGGCTGGAGGACGTGCCGGACGCGCCACACCGCTACCTCGTCGGCACCGGCCCGGGGCGGTTGGCCGACGTGCCGCTGGGTTGGTTGGACTGGTCCGCCGAGGTGCTTCGCCACGGCGAGGCGACGCCCGAGCACACCGCCATCCGCCCGTCGGACCCGGCCACCGCGGACGGCACCACCTACGGCCAGTGGGGCGCGATCGCCCAGGAGTACGCGAAGATGCTGGGCCTGCGCGCCGGCGATCGTCTGCTGGTCGACGCCGCCGAGCACGAGGAGCCATTGAAGTGGCTGCTCGCGCCGCTCTCGGCCGGCGCGTCCGTGGTGATCAGCGCCAACCTCGACCCAGCCCGGCGGGACGCCGTCGCCGCCGCCGAGCGGGCGACGCGCATCCTTTGAATGGGTGGAGCGGTGGTACTGCGGGTAGTACCATTGCTGGGTGCCCTCGATAGCCAAGCTCGTGGAAGCGATGCGACAGCATCAGCAGAACATCGCCTACAACGATCTCTATCGGGTGTGCGAGCACTACTTCGGGAAGCCGCGGCAGGCGGGGACCTCGCATGCCGTGTTCAGGATGCCGTGGGTCGGTGACCCACGCGTCAACATCCAGGACGACAAGGGCAAGGCCAAGGCGTATCAGGTCCGGCAGGTCCTCAAGGCGATCGACAAGAAGGAGGCGATGTGATGCAACCCGACGCCCGTCCCGAAATCACGCACTACACATACCGCGTCACCTGGTCGGTCGATGACCAGGAGTTCGTCGCCACCTGCGCCGAGTTTCCGTCGCTCTCCTGGCTGGCCCCCGCACAGGTTGAGGCGCTGCAAGGTCTTCAGGGTCTCGTGCAGGAGGTGATCGCGGATATGGAGGAGCAGGGCGAGCCGGTGCCGCAGCCGTTCGCGGAACGAAGCTATTCGGGCAAGTTCAACCTCCGTGTCGGGGAGAGCCTCCATCGCGAACTCGCCATCGAGGCTGCCGAGGATGGGATGAGCCTCAACCAGTACGTCTTACGGAAACTGCGCGCCGCCTGAGCAGTCGGGCAGCGCTTGCTCTGACCGATTCGGCTTTGGTGAAACCGGGGTATCAACGTGTCCCGGACGCCGCGACCTCTTGAAAACCGAGTCGATCAGGGCCGCGTCACCCTGTTCGCCCTCGGGGTGGTCGCGCCGGGTCCGGCGGCGGCGCCGCTGCCCCGCGCGGCCCAGGCCGACGGCCCCACCACCCCCGACCCGCGCGAGCCGCGCCCGCCGCTGCTCCCCGCCGACTTCCAGGGCACCGGTCGGTACGTCGTGCGGGACCTCGGCATCGACGTGCCGTTCTCGTGGCAGGGCCGCGACGGCAACAGCCAGATGACCGCCGGCGGCCCGGACCATCCGATCTGGTTCACCAACCTGATCTACGAGAACACCCTCTACACGCTGACCTACAAGTGGCCGAACATTCCGCTCTTCCCGCCCCGCGCGTGCAGCAAGGTGCCGGGGTTCTTCAACCGGCAGATCTTCAACGACAAGCTGAAGACCGCGCGGTATGTGGGGCCGGAGGTCCTGCACGGTGACCAGGACCGGCACGTCGACCACTGGCGGGTCGGTGTGGTCGGGGGCTCCACCGTGCCGGGGGAGTTCTTCCGGTTCCCGCTCGCGCTCGGCGACATCTACGTCGACCAGCACGACCCGACCCGGTGGTGGCAGGTGTTGCAGTTCGGCCTGCAGAACCTCTTCGACCCGGAGCTGGACGAGTGGTTCACCATGGACACCTTCGACCACCGCCCCGGCGAGGTCACCCTCCCCGACCGCTGCCCACCACCCACGCCGTAGCCCATCCACTCTGTTGATCAAGAGGTTTACGTCATCGATCGGCCTGATGATGACGCAAACCTCTTGATCAACGCGGGCGGGGTCAGGGTCGGGTCTGGGTGGGGTTTGGTTACCGGGCGAACAGCAGGGCCGCGTCCAGGAGGACGACGACGGCGGTGGCGAAGTGGATGCCGAAGGCTACGGCCTTCGTCCCACCGTTGCGGAGCACGATGACGGTGTCGCCCAGCGGGACGAGCGCGACGACCAGCATGAACCACGCGACCGCGTCGGCGGTGGTGAAGGCGATCAGGGTGAGGCCGAGCAGGCCGTAGCTGAGATCGCGTACGCCCTTGACGGAGAGGTAGGCGGGATCTCCCTCCGGCCGGGCCGGTACGCCGTACCCGGCAGCCGACGCGGTCGGCGCCAGCAGGAACCGCGCACCGATGAAGACGATGAAGAGGTTGAGTAGGACGGCGAGCCCGTAGGCGAGGGGTGACAACATGGTCCGCTCCGATTGCTAGCGCTGCTAGATGTGAGAGCGACGCTAGCAGAGCGTCGGCAGGATATCTAGCGGTGCTAGAGTTCAAGTCATGTCGACTCAGACGCGCCGGGAGCGCGAGCGGGCGGAACGGGAACGGGCCATCGTCGAGGCGGCGCGCGACCTGGCTCTGGCGGAAGGCTGGGACGCGGTCACCACCCGCCGACTCGCCGCCGAGATCGAATACAGCCAGCCCGTCCTCTACAGCCACTTCAAGGGCAAGGACGCCATCATGGCGGCGGTCGCCGTCGAGGGCTTCGCCGAGCTGGCCACCGCGCTCGCCTCGGCCCGCGCCTCGGCCGCCGACCCCCGGCAGGCGGTCGCCGACGTCGCGGCGGCGTACACCACCTTCGCCGAACAGCGGCCCGCGCTCTACGACGCGATGTTCACCCTCGCCGTGGACCTGCCGTTCGCCAGCCAGGACGTCCCGACCGATCTGGCCCGGGGCTTCGCCGAGCTGGCGGAGACGGTGCGCCCGGTCGCCGGGGACGACGACCTGGAGACGGTCACCGAGACGTTCTGGAGCGGCCTGCACGGGCTGGTCACGCTGATGCGCAGTGGCCGGCTCCGCCGCGCCGGCCACCAGCAGCGGCTGGCCGTGCTCGTGCGCAGCTTCTCCCGCTGAGCGGTCCGGCTGTGCGTCAGGTGCCTGCGTCGAAGCGGATCAGGGGGTGGAGGCGTTGCGGGAGCAGGTCGTGCTGGTCGGCCGGCCGGGGCGCGCAGGCGGCGACGGTTTCCCGCTTCTGCATCAATCCGGCCGCTGCGCCCGTGCTGGCGCTGTCGCCCGCAGCCTTCCTCGGTGCCAACTTCGAGACACGCTGTGGCGAGATGCCAAGAAGTGCACCCGCGTCGCGGACCGTGTAGCCCTTCGCCAGGAGTGCCTGTGCGGCGGTGGCAGTCGCCTCCTCGGCGGACTTTTCGGCCTTGCGCAGCGCGCTCCGGGCTTTGCGAACGCGGGTCACCTCTTGCGGCAGGTCGGGCTCCACCTCGACGTCGAAGCTGTGTGGGTCGACGTCGAGCATCAGCGCAATGGCCGCCCGTGCCGTCGCCTCCACCTGATCGAGGCGACGTGCCTGGGAGACAACACCCTTGACCTCCGGCACGGTGATGGCCCACCAGTGACCTGAACGTACGCACTGCGCGGTGTACTTCATCGGCGAGCGACCCCTAACTCAAGCCCAGGCTGCGGAGGGTACCCCGCCTCGTCAATTCGTCGATCTCCTTGGGACGAGGTCGCCGCCCGCACGGCGCGAGGTGGTCGACCGGCAGGGCACACCGCGCGCCGCCGGGCAGCGGCCGGTCACAGAACACCCAATGTCGTACGCCCTGCTGGTCCTCCGCCGAGACGGTCACCCCGCCGGGCTCGACCCGCGCGCAGAGCCGGACCAGCACCCGAGCTGCGGTACGCGCGAAGATCTGGGCGCGCAGCAGATCCGGCGCGGTGACCGGCAGGTGGATCACCCAACGCTCGCTCATCGGTGTCTGCCCTTCGTCGGATGGGATCGACGTGCAGGGGCGGCCTCCGCCGGTTGCGGTCGACGGAGGCCGCCCCGCCCTGCGGCCGCTCCGGAGGTACGGCAGCAGGCCGCGCCGGGGGAGCGCGGCGGGAGGGGTCTCGGCGGCGATGCGGGACCAGTACGAGAGGCGCCAACCGACCGCAGCAGCACCGCATCACCGAGAGCGACGCTATTGCCACTGAGTCACCTATGTCAAACAGGTCAGCGAGTTATCTACCCGCTTATGTCACTCGCGCTACATGCGTTGCCTACGTCGAAGCGGCTGATCAATACTGGGCGGGCCAACCGACTGCAAGGGGCTCCGCGTGCCTATCCCGCCCACAATGGACGAGCTGCTCGACGACCTGGTGAAGAAGATCAAGGACGGTACCTACGCGCCTGGGTCGCAGCTCCCGTCCGGGCGGGTGCTGGCAGACGAATACGACGTCTCCCAGTCCACGATCAGCCGGGCGGTGGCGAAGTTGCGGGAGCAGGGCGTGCTGGTGGGTCGTCCAGGGCGTGGCGTCTTCGTCGCGGAGTCCCGTCGACGTTGACCAGCCTGCACGGCCAGAGCTCGCGGCGCGGCTGCCGCGACTCGGCTTCCGTGTAGTCGGGGCATCAACCTGCCCTGCACACCCCGACTTCCGGAAAACCGAGTCGATCAAAGTTGCAAAGGTTCAGTCGAAGGTCGGGAGGGACGGGCCGAGGACGTCGTCGGCGTCGATGATCGTGTACGCGTACCCCTGCTCGGCGAGGAAGCGCTGCCGGTGCGCCGCGTACTCCGTGTCGATCGTGTCCCGGGACACCACCGTGTAGAAGTGCGCCTGCCGCCCGTCGGCCTTCGGCCGGAGCACCCGCCCCAACCGCTGCGCCTCCTCCTGCCGCGACCCGAACGTGCCGGACACCTGGATCGCCACCGCCGCCTCGGGCAGGTCGATGGAGAAGTTGCCGACCTTGGAGATCACCAACGTGCGGATCTCACCGGTGCGGAACGCGTCGAACAGCCGTTCCCGCTCCTTGTTCGTGGTCGAGCCCTGGATGATCGGCGCGTCGAGATATTCGCCGAGCTGGTGCAGTTGGTCGATGTACGCCCCGATCACCAACACCTGGTCGTCCGGGTGCCGGTCGACGAGCGCCTTGACCACCGGCAGCTTCGTGCGGGCGGTCGCCGCCATCCGGTAGCGCTCCTCGGCCTCCGCCGTCGCGTACGACATCCGCTCCGCGTCGGTCAGGGTCACCCGGACCTCGGTGCACTCGGCCGGAGCGATCCAGCCCTGCGACTCGATGTCCTTCCACGGCGCGTCGTACCGCTTCGGGCCGATCAGGCTGAACACGTCACCCTCGCGGCCGTCCTCGCGTACCAGGGTCGCGGTGAGGCCCAGCCGGCGGCGGGCCTGAAGGTCCGCGGTGAACCGGAAGATCGGCGCGGGCAGCAGGTGTACCTCGTCGTAGACGACCAGGCCCCAGTCGCGGGCCCCGAACAGGTCCAGGTGGGTGAACGCGCCGCCGCGCCGCGAGGTGAGCACCTGGTACGTGGCGATGGTGACCGGGCGGATCTCCTTGCGCTCCCCGGAGTACTCGCCGATCTCCTCCTCGGTCAGCGAGGTGCGGGCGATCAGCTCCCGCTTCCACTGCCGGCCCGCGACCGTGTTGGTGACCAGGATCAGCGTGGTGGCCTTCGCCTCGGCCATCGCCGCCGCGCCGACCAGGGTCTTACCGGCGCCGCAGGGCAGCACCACCACACCGGACCCGCCGGCCCAGAACGCCTCGACGGCCTCCCGCTGGTACGACCGCAGCGTCCACGGCTTGCGCCCGTCCTTGCCGGCCTCCGCCAGCTCGATGGGGTGCGCCTCACCGTCGACGTAGCCGGCCAGGTCCTCCGCCGGCCAGCCCAGCTTGAGCAGCGCCTGCTTGAGCCGGCCCCGCTCGGACGGGTGCACCCGGATCGTGTCGTCGTCGATCTTGTCGCCGAGCATCCCGGCGAGCTTCTTGCTCTTGGCCACCTCGATCAGCACCAGCCGGTCCAGTGCGCGCAGCACCAACCCGTACGCCGGGTCGTTGGCGAGCTGGAGTCGGCCGTACCGGTCCATCGTGTCGGCCACGTCGACCAGCAGTGCGTGCGGCACGGGATAACGGGAGTACTTCAGCAGGGAGTCGACCACACCCTCCGCGTCGTGCCCCGCCGCCCGGGCGTTCCAGAGGCCCAGCGGGGTCAGCCGATAGGTGTGCACGTGCTCGGGGGAGCGCTCCAGCTCGGCGAACGGCGCGATCGCCATCCGGCAGGCCTGCGCGTCGGGGTGGTCGATCTCCAGCAGCAGCGTCTTGTCCGACTGCACGATCAGTGGTCCACCGCTCACGCCAGCGTCCTCTCCTCGGTTGGTCGCCCGGCTGGAACGGGTGCATACCCGCCGCTGGCCGACCATCCAGTGTTGCACGATGTGGGATCCCCGAAGAAAGATGCTCACCGGCCGCAACCGTGACGGCACTCACGAACGTCTAGTAAGGGGACGATGTCAGGGGAGGTTCCAATGCAACGAGTCCGGATCACCTCCCGGCTGGTCGCCCTGGCGGTGGTTGTGCTGGTCGGCGCCGGTGCGTGCGCGTTCGATCCGCAGTCCGGTGGGAGTGGTGGCGGGGGAGCCGCCCCAGCCGGTGCGGCGGAACAGGCAACGGGGGCGAGCGCCACGCCCGGCCCGGACCAGCGCGGCCGACCCACACCGGCCGCACCCAGCCCCACGCCGAAGGCAACCCGGTCTCCGGCGCCGAAACCCACAGGCAGCGCGACGCCGAAGCCGACCACCGGCACCGGTACGCCGACGGTGGCCGGCTGCCCCCAGGGGCAGCACCAGCGCGAGGTGGAGACCTACCTGGCCCGGCTGGGCGGATTCGGGGCCGTGACCGTGGACGGGCGGCAGTCCGTTGCCGACTGCGCCGCGATCAAGAAGTTCCAGAAGAGGTACGGCATTCGCCCGGTCGAGGGTCGCGCCGGGCCAACCACGTACGACGTGGCCCAGCGCCTCGCCACCACCGACCCGGCGCGGTGCAGGGCCGGCACGGGCACCACGTTCTGCGTGGACCTGACCCGGCAGACCGTCTGGGCGGTCCGGGGCGGCAAGGTGATCATGCCGCCGACGGTGACCCGCACCGGGATGTCCGGCTACCGCACCCCGGCCGGCACGTTCACCATCAACTTCCGCAACCCGAAGGAGTGGTCCGACCCGTACGAGGTGTGGCTGCCGTACTGGCAGCACTTCACCCAGGGCATGGGCTTCCACGAAACCACCACCTACCTGCACGACAAGTCGATCGGCTCGCACGGCTGTCTCAACCTGCTGCACGCCGACGCCGTCCGGATGTGGGAGTTGGGCAGGGTCGGCACCCGGGTGGTGCTGATCGGCCGCCGGCCCGGCACCTGACCGACGCGGAGCGAATCGCGGGGATAACCCCCCTGTCCGACCGGTCCAACGAGTGTCACGCTGGGAGGCCAGGGCCGGACCGGGCGGGGAGGCTGGGCATGACGGTCGACCGTGAGGTGATCCCGGAGCACGAACAAGCTCCACCCGACGAGGTGTCCCGTGCGACAGTGCTCGCCTATGCCGTCGCCGCGACGCTTCTCGTCGGGTGGTTCCTCTTCGGCTGGCTGGTGCTGCGCCAGGGCTTCGTCGACTCGGTCGGGGAGTCCGCCGGCGCCGGCTTCGCGCTGCTGCTGGTCATCTCGGTGGTCGGCACCGTACGCCGCAGCCGCCGCTGACCGACCAGCCCAACGACCTCGCCCCGCTCAGTCCGCCAGCACCGCCGCGGTGATCCGGTGCAACGCGAACGTGTGCAGCATCTCGGTCCGTTCGTCCTCGGCGCGGAGGTAGCCCGCACCGATCGACACCGGTTTGACCAGCCGGGACGCGGTCGCCCCGTGCGCGTCGACGTAACCGACCCAGACCAGCGCCTTGTCGCGGACCGCCTGCTGGAGCACCGCCAGCGCCTCGCTGTGCGTGTGCGCCGGCACCGGGCCGCCACCCAGCCCCGCCGCCCCGCCCCGCACCACAGCCGGTGCCCGCCGGGCCGCCCGCGCCGCCGCGTCACCCCGCCGGATGTGCTCCACCACCCCGAGCAGCCGGGGCATGGGCAGCTTCGGGACGGCCAGCGGATCGAGTGTCCGGGTGGTCATCGACACCCGGGCCGGGGCCCGCCGGATCCGCGGCCGGGCCAGCACGGTGCTGCCGGTGCCGTCCTCCTGCACCGGGGCGAACCCGGCGTCGCGCAGCGCGCCCAACAACCGACCAACCTGGTACGGCGTACACAGCACCGTCGGCGCGAGCCGGCGCAGCGCCAACGACTCCAACCGGCGGTCGGCCAGCACCTCACTGATCAGCGTCTCGTCGTCGCTGC
This sequence comes from Micromonospora sp. NPDC049204, assembly GCF_040647935.1. Classification (NCBI taxonomy): domain Bacteria; kingdom Bacillati; phylum Actinomycetota; class Actinomycetes; order Micromonosporales; family Micromonosporaceae; genus Micromonospora; species Micromonospora sp. NPDC049204. The sequence continues at coordinate 167,597 of NZ_JBEZDC010000013.1, forward strand.
GCAGGTACGCACCGGCCAGCCCCACCCGCAGCCCACCGTGCTTACGGGCCACGTCGTCCACCAGGTAGGTGAGCCCCTGCGGCACCGGGGTACGCGACCGTCGCCGGAACACGTCGTGCAGATCATCGGCCGTGTAGCCGGAATCCAGTGCACGCCGCACGCTCGCCGTGGTGACCCGGTGCACGCTGGCCCCGCCGGCCGACTCGAGTTCGGTCATCGCCTCCAATTCGGCGGCGAGCGCCGGCTCGGGTGGGCCGGGCACCACCACGGTCAGGTCGGCCTGCACCAGGAAGTGGTCGACCGGGGCGGGCAGCAGCGCGTCCAGGGCTCGGGCGGCACTCGACGGGTCACCGCTCTCCACGTCGGCGTGCACGCCCAGCGGGTCGTCGCCCCGCTCGTCGGCCGACGTCAGGTCACCGAGCAGCAGCCGACCGTACGACGTGAGCGCCCCCAGCCCGGTCACGCCGAGCTGCGCCGCCTCGGCCAGCACCTCCCGGTGGGCGGCGTCCCGGCCCCGGCTGCGCCGCGGCGCCCGCCAGTCCAACAGGTCCTGCACCTCTTCCGCGGTGGGCGCGGTCGCCGGTTCCAGGTCGGCGAGCACACCGAGCACCGCCCGACGGGTGGCCGGCGCGCTGGCCCGTTCGGCCTCGGCGGAGAGCGCGGTGATGGGCCGGTCCCGGTCGTCGCGGCGGCCGACCAGCCCGACCTGCCGGCTCATGCTCAGCCAGGCTCGGGCGAGCTGCTCCCAACGTTGGGCCAGCGAGGCGGCCCGCCACACCTCGTACCCGCCGGTCGGCAGCACCTGCTGGTCCGCCCCGTACCGGCTGGTGGTCGCACCGGGCATCTCCAGCTCACCCGCGAGCCCCGCCGCGTACGCCACCTCGAGCAGCAGCGCGGTCGTCGACTCGTCCAGCCCGGCGGTACGCGCCAGCCGCCGCAGGTCCCGTACGCCGATGCCACCCGAGCGCAGCACCGGCGCGGGCTCGTCGGCGAGTTGCTCCAGCAGCCCCTCGGTGTGCCGGACCACCTCCATCGTCTGCCCCGCGCCGGCCGAGTCGACCGCCTTCGGCTCACGCGGCGCGGCGGTCACCGGCGGTGGGCTGGTGCGCAGCGGCCCGAGCGGCCCGCTGTCGCGGCGGAGCAGCAGGCCGACCTCTCGGGGCAGCTCCACCGTGCCGCTGGACGTCGGCGAGCCGGTCGTCACGGGGACCAGGAGCCGGTTGTCGACGAGCCACCGCACCGGGGAACCGGTCGGGGCGCCACCGTTTGTCGGGTCGGCGAGCACCGGGTCCTCCGCACCGAGCGGCGGCGCCTGTAGAGCGCCCGGGGGCACGCTGCCCACGGGCGGGCCAGCCGCCAACCGGTCCAGGATCGCCCGGGCCGAGGGCGGGGCGGCGAGCAGCGTCCGTCGTAGCTTCGCCGGGTCCGCGCAGAGCGCGGCCGTACGCGGGTCCAGCTCCGCCGCTGGCCGGCCGAGCCCGGCGGGGTACGGGGAGACCTCGTCGACGGCGGGCACCACGTGCAGCGCGTGCTCCGGGCCGTACAGCAGGAAGAGCGCGCGTAGTCGGCCCACGGCGGCTCGGACGGCCGTCGGCGCGGGCGGGTGCGGCCCGGTGGTCGCCATGGCGAGTACGGCGTCAGTGGCCGTGGTGCCGTCGTCCGGGTCCCGGGTGAGGCGGGCGGCGTCGAGGATCTGCTGGGTGAACTGGTCCAGCCCGTCCAGCGCGCGGGCCACCGACACCCGGGACTGTGCCCGGATGGACAGGGCGGAGATGTCGGCTGGCACGGGCACGACGAGGTCGGGCCGCAGCTGGAGGAGCGCGGCCAGTGACTCGTCGGGCAGCGACCGCAGGTGGTCGGCGAGTGAGGTGGTCATCGTGTTTCCACGCTAGCCCGGCAGTGGGCTTCCGCGCCCCTCGGACGTCCGGCCGACCGGGGGTCGCCGGGTAGGTTTCTCGACATGCCCGCACTGACCGTCGGATTCGACCTCGACATGACCCTGGTGGACTCCCGCCCCGGCATCGCCGCGGCCTATCGGGCGCTGACGGCGAGGACCGGTGTGCCGGTGGACGCCGACCTGGCGGTGTCGCGGCTCGGGCCGCCGCTGCGTACCGAGATCGCGCACTGGTTCCCGCCGGAGCAGGTCGAGTCGGCCGTGCGGGTGTACCGCGAGCTGTACCCGGCGTACGCGATCACTCCTTCTGTCCTGTTGCCGGGCGCGCGGGAGGCCATCGACGCGATCCGCGCCCGGGGCGGACGTGTGCTTGTCGTCACGTCCAAGATCGGCCGGCTGGCCCGCCTGCACCTGGACCACCTGGGCCTCGCGGTCGACGAGTTGGCCGGTGACCTCTTCGCCGAGCAGAAGGCGAAGGCCCTACGGGAACACCAGGCCACCCACTACGTCGGCGATCACGTCGCGGACATGGTCGCGGCGGCGACCGCCGGGGTGCCCGGCATCGGTGTCGCGACCGGCCCGTGCTCCCACGATGAGCTGCGCGCGGCCGGGGCGAATGTGGTGCTGGACGATCTCACCGAATTCCCGGCGGCGCTCGACGGCATGATCCAGCTAGCCTTGGAGCAGTAGCGGCTCAAGTGAAGCAGGGGTTTTCAGGTGCCTACGGGTCGAGTGAAGTGGTACGACACGGCCAAGGGATATGGCTTCGTCACCAGTGACGAGGGCGGCGACGTGTTCCTGCCCAAGGGTGCGCTGCCGGCGGGTGTCACCGACCTCAAGGGTGGCCAGCGGGTCGACTTCAGTGTGGTGGACAGTCGCCGGGGCGCGCAGGCCATGGGAGTCAAGCTGCTGGACGCGCCGCCGTCGATGGCGGAGTTGCGCCGTCGGCCGGCCGAGGAGCTGCACGGCCTCGTCGAAGACATGATCAAGGTGCTGGAGGCGAAGGTCCAGCCGGACCTGCGCCGCGGTCGGTACCCGGACAAGAAGGCGGCGCAGAAGATCGCTCAGCTCGTCCACGCGGTCGCCCGCGAGCTGGAGGTCTGAGGCACCAGGCCGGCGGTGGCGGCTCGGTCGAGCAGTGCCGCCACCGCGGCGAAACCGGCCTCGCCCAGGTCCGCGGTGAACTCGTTGACGTAGAGGCCGATGTGCCGGTCCACCACGTCGAGTTCCATCTCCTGGGCGTGCGCCAGCACGTACTCCCGGCTGGCCGCCGGGTCCGCCCAGGCCTGGCGGACCGACTCGCGGACCCAGCCGGCCGCGGCCTCCGGGTCCACCGCGCCGCGGCGGGCCAGGATCGCGCCGAGGGGAATGGGCAGCCCGGTGTCGGCCTCCCACCACTCGCCGAGGTCGACCAGGGCGGTCAGGCCGTGCCGGTGGTAGGTGAACCGGGCCTCGTGGATGACCAGCCCCGCGTCGTAGCGGCCCGCCGCGACGCCCGGCATGATCTCGTGGAACGGGACCACCTCGATCCGGGCCGGCGGCCGTCCGGCCGACCAGAGCCGGAACAGCAGGTACGCGGTGGTCCGGTCGCCCGGCACCGCCACCGTGGCACCGGTCAGGTCGGTGCGGTCGCCCTTGGTGAGCACCAGCGGGCCGCAGCCGCGACCGAGTGCACCGCCGCAGGGCAGCAGGTGGTAGTCGTCGAGCAGCCAGGGCAGCGCCGCGAAGCTCACCTTCACCAGGTCGAACGCGCCCCGCTCGGCCGCCGTGTTGGTGACGTCCACGTCGGCGTACGTCACCTCGACCGGCGGCGCGCCGGGCACCCGCCCGTGGACCAGGGCGTGGAAGACGAACGTGTCGTTGGGGCAGGGCGAGATCGCCAGAGAGAGCGCCACGGCCCCACGTTAGCCCTGCCCCCGAGCGTTCGGTCGGCGCGGTCTGGTGCCTGTGATCTGTCGGGCACTCGCCGTTTGTCCGCAAGGTGCGGTGCCGTGGCCATACCCGTGCCCGTGCCGTATCTCCATCGAGCCTGATGCCGGTGAGTCATCAAGATGACTCACCGGCATCAGCGTGGTCCGGCCGTTCGCCCGTGCCGTGCCGTGCCGTGCTGGCGAGGTGCACCTTCTTGCCCCATTGGCGGAGCGGCTCTACAGGTGCTGACGAAGGGATGTACACAGCGCCAGGGCCACTGTCCACAGGGTTATCCACAGGTGGGCTCAGCGCAGCGCCGGGGCCGCCGCCGTGAGGGCGGTGAGGGCTTCGCGCAGGCGCCAGCCGTCGCGATCGCGGGGGCCGATCGGGTTGGAGATGGTACGCAGCTCGGCGAACGGCACGCCGGCCTGCGCTGCGGCGACCGCCACGCCGTACCCCTCCATGGCCTCGGCGACTGCCTCCGGATGCCGGCGGCGCAGCCCTTCGGTGCTGGCGGCGCTGCCGGTGACCGTGCTGACCGTGAGCACCGGGCCAGCCGTGGCCCCCGGAAGGGCGGCCCGCAGTGCGGCCAGCAGGTCCGGGTCGGCCGGCACCACGCTGCCGGTACCGAGCAGCGCGAGTGGCATGCCCAACTCGTCGACGGGGATGAAACCGTCAGGTGACTCCGCGCCCAGGTCGGCCGCGACGCTTGCGGTGCCGAGCACCGTGGCGCCGACCTCGGCCCGGCCGGTGAAGCCACCGGCCACGCCGGCGCTGACCACCGCGCGGTACGGCCGTCCGGCGGCCTCGGCCAGCACCAGCAGGCGTGCGGTGGCGGCCGCGGCGGCGGCCGGACCCACACCGACCGGGGCGACGGTCACGGTCGGGTCGGTCAGCCCGGCGCGGACCGCGTCCGCCTCGGCTGGTACCGCCGTCACCACCAGCAGACCGGTCACGAGAGCGAGCCGGGGGACTCGCGGCGTGTCTCCTCGTCGGCGCCGCCACCCGGGCCGCCGACGGCGGAGGACGGCCGGTAGATGTGGTAGCCCGGCGGGGCCAGGCTCGGATCCTCGTACGACGGGGAGCTGCTCTGCGCCGGTGCGGGCGAGGTGGGCGTGGAGTCCCCGGGCTCGTCGGCCGGCTCGTCCTCGGTCAGCTCGTCCTCGGTCAGCTCGTCGTCGCCGAGTGGTCGGCCGGCCAGCTTCTCGCCGCGCAGTCGGGCGGCGACCAGCACACCCCGGATCGCGGCCAGGACGCCCACGCCGGCGGCCACCGCGATACCCACCCGACCGTCGAACGGCACCAGGCCGAGCCCGCCGCCGGCGACGAAGGCGAGCATCAGCGCCGTCTCGGAGTGGGCGAAGGAACTCGCTCGCAGCCGCTCCGGGATGCGCTCCTGGATCGAGGCGTCCACGGCCAGCTTCGAGATACCGCTGACCAACGCCGCGACCAGGCAGAGCAGGGCGACCATCACCAGCGAGAACTGGATGACGGTGAGCACCGCCACTCCTGCCACGATGATCATGCTGCTGGACTGGATGGCGGTCGGTCGGTGGATGCGCAGCCGGGTGCCGACGGCGGTGGCCAGGAAGGTACCGACCGCGAGCGCGCCGCCGACCAGCCCCAACGCCCATTCGGCACCCAGATCCCGGCCGAACGCCACGGTGGTCAGGTCGCCCTTCTTGATCGCGAAGGCGAGGAAGAGCAGCAGGAAGCCGTACACCGCGCGTAGCGTCGCGGAACCGATCAGGGTGGCGATCACCAGCCGGCCGGCGGGCCGCCCCCGACCCAGTGGCCGGTCGCCGCGGTGTCCACCCAGCCGGCGCAGCGGCCGGGGGACCCGCTCCGGCGGCTCCGAGTCGGCCTTCGGCGGCAACCGGAGCGAGATCACCATGCCGATCAGGAAGATCACCGACGCGACGCGCAGCGGCCACTGCGGGCCGAACCAGAACGCGGCCAACCCGATCGGCGCCACCAGCGCACCCGCGACCGTGCCGTAGACACTGGCCCGGGCACCCACCTGGGACAGGCCGAGCCCCTCCGGCAACAACCGGGGCACCGCCGCGGAGCGGGCCACCCCGTACGCCCGGGACAGGGCGAGCACCCCGAACGCGGCCGGATAGAGCCCGAAGCCGTGGATGTAGTCGGAGATCAACCAGGCCAGGAACGCGCGGCCGAGCATCGTGGCGGCCAGCGCGTAGCGGCGACCGTGCCGGAAGTGGTCCAACAGCGGGCCCACCACGGGAGCGAGCATGGCGAACGGCACCATGGTCACCAGCAGGTAGAGCGCGACCTTGCTGCGGGCCTCGCCCAGCGGGACGTTGAAGAAGATCGTCCCGGCCAGGCCGATGGCGATCAGCGTGTCACCGGCACAGGAGACCGCGTGCAGGTCGAACAGGCGAACCATGCCGACCTCGCCGCCAGCACCCCGGGTCCGGGCCCGACCGGCCCGCCTGGTCACCCAGCGGCCGCTGCCCACCGAACCACGCAGCAGCAGGCGAATGGCGCGAATGCCGGTGCCGACGGTTCGCCCGAGGACGGATCGCCCGGAGCGGGAGTACGACGGCATGTGCACCATCCTCGCCCATCTGATCCGGGTACGCCGCACCACCGCGGGGAAAGGTTCCCCGGGAGTCACTGTCACCCCTGCGGGGCGCATGGGGAACAATGGTCAGGTGACCAGGCCCGCCTCCACCCGTGCCGCCCGTCTCGACCAGGTCTGCGCCGCCGCCGTCGAGGTGGCCCGCGCTGGCATCACCGAGGTGGAAACCGACGACGTCGGCGACCACCTGCAGGTCGTGGCCGAAGGCGAACGCCTGGTCACCCACTACTTCGAGTGCCTCCTCGCCGGCTATCGCGGCTGGCGGTGGGCGGTCACCGTCACCCGGGTGTCGCGCAGCAAGACCGTGACCATCTGCGAGACGGTGCTGCTGCCCGGCCCGGACGCGCTGCTCGCGCCCGGTTGGCTGCCCTGGCAGGAGCGGCTCAAGCCGGGCGACCTGGGTCCGGGCGACCTGCTGCCCAGCGCGCCGGATGACGATCGACTGGTCCCCGGCTACCTGCTCTCCGACGACCCGGCGGTCGAGGAGACGGCGTGGGAGCTGGGCCTCGGGCGGGCGCGCGTGCTCTCCCGCGAGGGCCGCATCGAGGCGGCGCAGCGCTGGTATGACGGCGACCACGGCCCCGCCGCGCCCATCTCCACCGCCGCGCCGGCCGCTGCCCGTTGCGGCACCTGCGGGTTCTACCTGCCGCTGGCTGGCGCGATGCGGCAGGCGTTCGGGGCGTGTGGCAACTTCTACGCACCGGACGACGGCCGGGTGGTGAGCGCCGACCACGGTTGCGGCGCCCACTCCGAGACGCTCATCGAGGCGGCCGAGACCGCCGTCGAAGAGCTACCGACGGTGTACGACGACAGCGCGGTGGAGGCCATGTCGGTCAGTCGCGCCCCGGGCTCGGTGGAGGCGACCGAGCCGGCGGAGCCGTACGGGCACTCCTGAGCGTTCGCGCCCGGGTGACCCGGGCGTGGTGGCCAGGTCAGTTCGCGCGACGGCGGCGGCGGTTGGCGTCGTGCCGCAGCATCACGGCGAGGCCCGGGAAGCCCCACAGGAAACCGGCGAGGCAGGTCCAGAGCCAGTTCTGATGACCGTGGTCGGTCAACCAGCCCCGAAAGAAGATCAGCAGGACCAGCCCGGCCACCGCCCAGGCGACCAACCCGGCGAGAGCGAACGGCACCATCGGCGGGTCCAGTGGTGCCGGCCGCGGCGGCTGCTCGTTCGGCATTCGGCAAGCGTACGCGATCCACTTCCCCTGCCCGCTGGTGATCTGGGACGATGCGCGCGACAACCGGAAGATCACCTGCGAGGACCTGATGGCAGTAGCGCCGCCCGAGACCGGCACACCTCCCAACCCCGCTCATCCGCGTAACAGTTTCGACCGGTTCTTTGAGATCTCCGCCCGTGGCTCGACGCTGAGCCGTGAGGTACGCGGCGGCCTGGCGACCTTCTTCACGATGGCGTACATCGTGGTGCTCAACCCGCTGATTCTGGGTGGTGCCGTCGACGGTGACGGCAAGACCCTGCCGATTGCCGCGCTGGCTGCCGGGACCGCGTTGGTCGCCGGCCTGATGACGATCCTGATGGGTGTGGTCGGCCGATTCCCGCTGGCGCTCGCCGCCGGTCTGGGTGTCAACGCGCTCGTCGCGTACGAGATCGCTCCCGAGATGACCTGGGCCGATGCGATGGGCCTGGTGGTGATCGAAGGTGTGATCATCGCGGTGTTGGTGCTGACCGGTCTGCGGACCGCCGTGTTCCGTGCGGTGCCGACACAGATGAAGACCGCGATCGGGGTCGGTATCGGGCTCTTCCTGACCATCATCGGTCTGGTGGACGCCGGCTTTGTCCGGCGGCTCCCGGACGCCGCCAACACCACGGTCCCGGTTGGCCTGGGCATCGGCGGCAAGCTGGTGAGCTGGCCGCTGCTGGTCTTCGTGGTGGGTCTGCTGATCACCCTGGTGCTCCTGGTACGCCGGGTGAAGGGCGCGATCCTGATCGGCATCCTCGCCTCCACCGTGCTCGCGGTGATCGTGGAGGCGATCGGCAACATCGGCCCGTCGTTCGTGGACGGGAAGCCCAACCCCAAGGGCTGGGCGTTGAACGTGCCGGAGTTGCCGAAGACGGTGGTCGACCTGCCGGACCTGTCGCTGCTCGGCAAGTTCAACGTGCTCGACTCGTGGGGGCGGGCCGGCTGGGTCGTCGTGCTGATGTTCGTCTTCACGCTGCTGATCACCGACTTCTTCGACACCATGGGCACGATGGTGGCGGTGGGCCAGGAGGGCGGCCTGCTCGACGAGCAGGGCACCCCGCCCCGGGCCAAGGAGATCCTGCTCGTCGACTCGATCGCGGCGGCGGCCGGTGGTGCGGCCAGCACCTCCAGCAACACGTCGTACATCGAGAGTGCCGCCGGTGTCGGGGAGGGTGCCCGGACCGGCGTGGCCAGCCTGGTCACCGGCGTGCTCTTCCTGCTGGCGATGTTCCTCGCGCCGCTGGTGGTGATCGTGCCGTTCGAGGCGGCCTCGACGGCCCTGGTGGTGGTCGGTTTCCTGATGATGACCGCGGTCCGGACGATCGACTGGTCCGACTACGAGATCGCCATCCCGGCGTTCCTCACGATCGTGCTGATGCCGTTCACCTACTCCATCTCCAACGGGATCGGTGCCGGCCTGATCACCTTCGTGGTGCTCAAGCTGGTGCGGGGCAAGGCCCGGGAGGTCCACCCGCTGCTGTACGGGGTGGCCGCGCTGTTCGTGCTGTACTTCCTGCGTGGACCCATCGAATCGCTCGTGCTCTGACGTGTGTCCGGGCGGGGAGTCGAACGGGATTCCCCGCCCGGAACAGCACTGACCTCCTCGTGAGCCTGGTCATAACCGATGTCGTTAGCCATGCTCATTAGTTAAGCTAACTACTGTGACGGAGCGGACGGTGACGGCGAAACGCGTGCCACCGGCGCAGCTGGCCCCCCAGTTGCGTGATGCGATCACCCGACTCAACCGGCGGGTCCGCCAGGCCCGACCGGTCGGGGACCTCACGGTCACCCAGGTCTCCGCGCTCACCAGCCTGCGGCTGGCGGGTGCGATGACCCCCCGGGAACTGGCCGACGTCGAGCGGGTGCAGCCACCGACGATGACCAAGATCGTCGGGAAGTTGGAGGACCGCGGCCTCGTGCGGCGGACACCCCATCCGACCGACGGTCGGCAGGTCATCCTCGCGGCGACCGAGGGAGGGCACGCCGTGCTCGACCAGTTCGAGCGGGCCCGCGACGAATGGTTGGCCCACCGGCTGGCCGCGCTGGACGAGGACGAACGGGAGACCCTGCAGAGGGCCGCCGAGATTCTCCAGCAGCTCGCTCGCGCCTGAGCCGCACTCAGCCCCACCGGGCCGTGCCGTCACCTGTCGATGACGCGTACGTCCGAGGAGGCGCACCAAGAGTGCAGGCCAAGCTGAGCACGATGTTCCAGTCCCTACAGGTTCGCAACTACCGGCTCTTCGCATCCGGGCAGCTGATCAAGTTGATCGGCGTCTGGATGATGTTCATCGCCCAGGACTGGCTCGTCCTCGACCTCTCCAACAATTCGGCCACCGCGCTCGGCGTGGTGACCGCCTGCCAGTTCACCCCGGTGCTGCTGCTCACCCTGCTCTCCGGCCGGCTGGCCGACCGTTACGACAAGCGGGTGCTGCTCTTCGTCGCCAACGCCTTCTGGAGCCTGCTGGCGCTCGGCATGTCCCTGCTGGTCCTCACCGACCTGGTGCAGCTCTGGCACGTCTTCGCCTTCGCGGCGCTGCTCGGCACGGCCAACGCCGTGGAGACCCCGGTCCGCCAGGCGTTCGTCTCCGAACTCGTCGGCACACCCCTGCTGCCGAACGCGCTGTCGCTGAACGCCGCAGTGTTCAACTCGGCCCGGATCGTCGGACCGGCCGTCGCCGGCCTGGCCATCGCCGCGTTCGACGTCGGCCCGGTCTTCCTCTTCACCGCCGTCAGCTCCATCGCGCCCCTGGTCAACGTCGTCCGGATGCGGACGGCCGAGCTAGAGCGCGACGCCCTGCTGCCGCGCGACGAACGGGCGTCCGCACGGGTCATCGACGGGCTGCGGTACGTCTGGCGTCGACCCGACCTGTTGTTGCCGATGGCGGTCATGTCGGTGATCGGCATGTCGCTCTTCAACTTCCAGCTCACCCTGGCCGCCCTGGCGAAGACGGTCTTCCACACCGGTGCCGCCTCCTTCGGCCTGTTCAGCACGGCGCTTGCCGTCGGCGCGCTCGGCGGTGCGCTCAGTGGCACCGGCCGGCGCAGTCGCCCGTCGGTCTGGCTGGTGCTCGGCGCCGCGATCGCCTGCGCCAGCTTCGGCACCCTGGTCGGCCTCGCGTCGGCGTACTGGCTGGTCGTGGTGCTGCTGGTGCCGACCGGCTTCTTCATGGTCTTCTTCGCCCAGGCCGCCAACCAGCGGGTTCAGTTGGGTGTGGATGCGGCCTTCCGGGGTCGGGTGATGTCCCTGTGGGTGCTCGTCTTCCTGGGCACCAACCCGGTCGGCGCGCCGCTCATCGGCTGGGTCGCGGAGCACTTCGGTGCCGGCGCCAGCATCTGGATGGGTGCGTTGATCTCGTTGGCCGCCGCGCTGATCGCCCTCACCTGGCAGCTGCGTCGCTCCGGCGCCCGGCTTCGCTTCCGGGTACTCCCGATGCCCCGCTTCTACGTGACCTCCGCCGACTGCTGAGGTTTACCGCCACTCGGACCGCGTCGTGTTGATCGGATTGTGCGGATGCGGCCAAATCGCTGGCGACTCGGCACGGCGGGGCTTAGCGTCGATACGTGGGAGTCGGACGCGCGCTGGTGCTGGCCTTGGCGTTCCTTGCCGTCGCCAGCCTGCCGGCGGCATTCGCCCTGCTCTTCTGCTATGACGAGATCCTCGACCGGGTCGTCTGCGGCTGGTCCGAGTGGCGGGAGGGCCGACGGGAGAAGCGCACCATCGCCCGACTGGACCGGGCTGTCGAGGCCGACGCGCTGACCCGCGACATCGACCTCAGCGCGTTCGACCGGGTCGACCGTCGCCCCCTGGAGCAGCTCGCCGCCGACCTGCGCCGCCTCGGCGGTCAGCGGCTCGGCGGCAGCGGGCGGTCGATGGTCTGGCATGGCGCGCTCCTACAGGCGTACGACGACCGGCTCCGGCTGGCCTGCCGCGCCCTCGGCATCGACGAACACCTCGCCGACCTGGAGGGCGTCGACCAGGAGATCGAGCGGGTCCGGGTGGAGGGTGTGCTGCACGCCGCCGGGCTGGCCCTCCCGGCGGCCCGAGCCGGGCACCGGCAACGGCACCGCTGAGCGACGGTTGCGGCTCTTCGTCGCGGTCTACCCGCCCTCCGAGTTGGTCGACCACCTCGGCGCGCAGGTCGCGCGGCTACGGGTCGGCGCGGCGTCCGCCGCCGGCACCAACGTCCGGCTCGCCGATCCGGCTCAGCTACACGTCACAGTGGCCTTCCTCGGCGACGTCGAGGCGGCCCGGTTGGTCGAGGTGGAGAGTGCGCTGGGGCTGGCCGCCGAGTGGTTCCGCGACGGCCGGCACTCCCTGCCCCGGCTCAGCCTCGGCGGCGGTGGCCGGTTCGGTCAGGGCCGGTCGACGGTGCTCTGGGTGGGCCTGCGCGGCGAGGTCGAGGCGCTGCACGTGCTGGCCGGGCTGGTCCGGTCCCGATTGCGGCAGGTCCGGCTGCCGTACGACGCCAGGCCGCTACGCCCACACCTGACCGTGGCCCGGCCCGGTGATCGGATGGACCCGGCCGACGTCGAGGCCGACCGGGCCGACCTGGACGACTACCGGGGACCGGAGTGGCAGGTGAGCGAGCTGCTGCTGATGCGCAGCCAGCTCGACTCCCGAGGCTCGCGCTACGACCGGCTCGCCGCCTGGCCGCTCTGATCCGGTGCCGTCGGCGGGACGACCCGCACGGGCGCCTGCCCCTGCTCCGAGATCGGTTGGGCGGCGGCAGGCTCGGGTCCGCTGTGGAGGACTTCGCGGGCCTGTTCGGCGGCGCGGACGATGCTCTCGCTCATGAAGTCGAGGAAGCGGGCGATGTTCTCCAGGCGGGCGGCGGCCGGGGTGTGCGCACCGAGGAGGGCGACGCCCTGCCGCGCGGTGGCGACGAGCTGGTCGTTGGCTCGGGCGCTGGCGATCGTGGCCTGGTAGAAGAGCTCGTTGTCGACGACGTAGCGGTCGCGGCGGCGTTCGTCGCGTACGCGGCGGACCAGGCTCTGGCCCTCCAAAAAAGTTATCGCCTTGGAGATGGACGCCGGGCTGACCTGGAGGCGCTGGGCGAGCTCGGACGCGGTGAGGGTGCCCGCGTCGGTGGTGAACAGGCAGGTCAACACACGGGCCCCCATCTTGTTCAGACCCGACGCCATGAGAACGGCGGTGAACGTCTCCTCGTATTCGGCCACGGCCTCGGCGTCGCGTCCGTGCTGCGGGAGGGCCGCTCCCGTCGGGCGGGAGGAGGCAGGCCTGCGACGGTGGGCGCGGCGTTCGGTGGCGCGGTGAGCCAGGTCGGCGCGGTAGCCCAGCGGGCCGCCATTGCGCATCACCTCGCGGGTGATCGTCGAGGTGGGTCGGTCGAGACGTCGGGCGATCTCTGCGTAGGGGAGGCTGTCGGCCAGCCCCAGGGCGATCTGCTGGCGTTCCTGCTGGGTGAGTCGGCCTCCCGGCATCTGACCTCCCTGGTGATCCTTCGTGGCGGCCTTGTGGCCCCTTCACCATAGCGTTCACTTTCAGTCCATTGCAACATGGGCACATCGCCCGTTGCATTATCCAGCAGGGTCAGTGCAATGATAAACGGGCTCTGAACTGCTGTTTCTTATCAACAACGCAACGATCTGGTTGTCTGACTTTGGAAAGCAACGTAGCGTTTCCGGTATCAGAAACAACGCGCGAGCACCGGAGACCATGATGAAGACGTTCGACACCCCCGCCCCGATCTCCGCCATCCTGAACATCCCCGCCGGGCGCATCCAGCTCATCGCCGCGGACCGCGTCGACACCACCGTCGAGATCCTGCCCACCGACCCGGCCAAGAGCCGCGACACCAGGGCGGCCGAACAGGCCACCGTCACGTACGCCGACGGCGTTCTGCGGATCACGGCAGCGGCCCCCAGCAACTCGCTCATCGGCCCATCCGGATCTCTGGAGGTCACCGTCCAGCTGCCCGCCGGCTCCCACGTCGAAGCCAGGACCGCCAGTGCCGAGCTGCGCGGCGTCGGACGACTCGGCGACATCGCCTTCGAGGGGGCGTACCGGCAAATCAAGATCGACGAGGCGGCGAGCGTCCGCCTCACCGCGATCGACGGCGACGTCGAGGTCGGCCGGCTCAACGGCCCCGCAGAGATCAGCACCGCGAGGGGCGACATCCGGATCGCCGAGGCCGTGCGCGGCAGCGTCGTGCTGACGACCCAGTCCGGCGACATCTCGATCGCCGCCGCAGCTGGCGTCTCGGCCGCGCTGGACGCCGGCACCGGCCACGGCCGGGTCAGCAACGCCCTCCGCAACGACGGCACCACCGCACTCGACATCCGCGCCATCACCTCCCGCGGCGACATCGCCGCCCGCAGCCTCTGAACAGGACGGAACACGATGACGAACAACAGCATGTCCGCGACCAGTTCGGCGTGGACCGGCCTGGTGCCGGTCGACGACACCGCCCTGGCCGTCACCGACACCGGCGGTCCCGGTGTCCCCCTGCTCTACCTCAACGGTCAGTTCGCCACCCAGGGGTACTGGCGTCGGGTCATCGCCGACCTTGGTACCGGTTGGCGGCACATCACCTACGACGAACGGGCTCGCGGCAGACAGTCGAAGCGCTCGACGGACTACTCCTTCGAGGCCGCCGTCCGCGACGTCGATGCCGTCCTCGCCGCCAGGAAGGTAGACCGCGCACTGGTGGTGGGCTGGTCCTACGGGGCGGTGGTCGGGGCGCACTGGGCCAACCGGAACCCGGAGCGGGCTCTCGGTGCGGTCCTGGTCGACGGCGCGTTCCCGCACGACTGGCTCGACGAGGCCATGGAGCAGCGGATCCGGAAGATGTTCCGACGGATGAACCTGTTCATGCCGCTGCTGCGCCCGACCGGTCTGACCCCGCGGATGAATGCCGAACAGATGGCGGACAGCAACATCGAGCTAGGCAAACTATCGCGTGAGCGGGAGTTGGGCCCCGTGCTGGACGGCATAACCGTGCCGGTGCGCTACGTCGTCGCCTCCGGCACGTCCCTGGGCAGTCGCGGTGACGAGCAGGAGAAGATCCGCGCCAGCCTCGACGCGGTGACCGTCCGCAACCCGAGCATCCAGATCGCCGCGAAGGTCGCCAGCAACCACGGTGCGATCCTCAAGAAGGACTTCTCGGCCATCGCCCAGGCCGTACGCGAGGTCGCCGCCCTCGACCAGGCGGCGGGGAGCTCGCGAGATGGTCTGCTGTAGTGGGCGAGGCCAGCACTTCCTGGGCGGCAGCTAGGCCAGCTAACGCCTATCGCTGTTTGGCCAAGATGTGCGACGGATCAGGTGACCCGACACCGCCCTGCCTTGCGTCGACGGGGGCCGTTCACCACCCGTCGACGCGCAGGGTCAGGAAGACTCGCGTGCGGCCGGCCCGCTGCCGAAGAGCACGTCGTCCCAGCTCGGCAGGCGCTTACGCGGCTTGCCGTTGGCGTCGGTCGACTCGCCACCGGCGGCTGCCGCCGCGCCCGTGCGGCGGGGCCGCAGCACCGCCAGCGACGGCACGGCCGGCACCTCCTTGGGCGCGTCCGAGTCGTCGTCGAAGGCCGACCCCTGGCCGCC
The DNA here is from genome assembly GCF_040647935.1 of Micromonospora sp. NPDC049204. Classification (NCBI taxonomy): domain Bacteria; kingdom Bacillati; phylum Actinomycetota; class Actinomycetes; order Micromonosporales; family Micromonosporaceae; genus Micromonospora; species Micromonospora sp. NPDC049204. Next base: position 182,761 of record NZ_JBEZDC010000013.1, read on the forward strand.
GCCGAGCAGCGCGGCGGCACCCCCGCCGACCGGCCGCTGGCGAGGCGCGTCCGAACCGGCAAGAGCAGCCGGGGTACGCGGCTCAAGGCCACGACCCGACGAGGCACCGAGCGGACGGTCCAGTGAGGCGAGCAGCGCGTCCCGCCCGGCCCGGATCGGGTCCCGGCCAGGGCGCGGATGCTCGGACGCCGCCGGCAACCCGTGCCCACCACGGCTCGGCTCGCCGCGCGAGGGACCGGGCAGGCCGTGCCCGCTCCGCTCCGGTGCCGGCTCCTGGCCGAGGATCGGCACGGGCCGCTCGGCGCACAGATATTGCGCCATGTCGTCGTGCGGGGCGACCGACTGCCGGGTCTTGTCGAGATCCCAGATGGCCTGTGCGGTGGCCTTGCCCGACGGCCAGGTGGCGATGATCCGCCAGGTGCCGTCGTCCCGCCGGTACGCGTCCCAGGAGATCTTCTCGGTGTCGATGCCGTGCTGGCTCAGCCGACCGTTGACCACCTCGGCGAGCGGGGTGGGCTTCTCCGCTCCCTTGAGGCGGGTGCGGCGGGCGTGCTGGGCGAGCATCGCCCGCTCCTGGAGCACCGGGCCGGCATAGCGCAGCACCCGGTCGACCGGCACGCCGGCGATCCGGGCGACATCCTCGGCGGACTCACCGGAGCGGATGCGAGCCTGGATGTCCCGAGGGGACAGGGACGGAATCGGGTCGGCGGCGGCCGGTGCCGCCGGCAGCGGCGGCGCGCCGGGCTCGGCGTGCAGCGCACCCGAGATCCGGTCGTCGATCGGCAGGGCGAGCAACCGCCCGACCTCGTCGGCGAGAACCAGGGCATGGCCGTCCTCGGAGAGGGCGACGAAGCGTACTGGGCGCATAGCGTTGCCTCCGTCCCGCTTCGCTGGCCGCACGCCACGAGTCGGCCACCCAGGCGTCTCGGACCACCGTACGCGCATCTGTCTCGGGGTGGGGGAAGCGACACCCCGCATGTCGCGACTGAGCTGCAACGATGATCACGGTCGGTGTCCGTGAAGGCCCCCACGAACACCGACCGTGACGAACGTCAGAGTCGCTCGACGACGTAGTCGATGGACGCGGTCAACGCCTCGACATCCGAAGGCTCGATTGCCGGGAACAGCGCCATCCGCAGTTGGTTGCGGCCGAGCTTGCGGTACGGCTCGGTGTCCACGATGCCGTTGGCGCGCAGCGCCTTCGCGATCGCGGTGGCGTCCACCCCGTCGGCGAAGTCGATCGTGGCGACCACGTTGGAACGCAGTGCCGGGTCGGTGACGAACGGGGTGGCCACGCTGGACCGTTCCGCCCAGCCGTACACCGTGGCGGCGCTCTCGGCGGTGCGCTTGGCCGCCCAGGCCAGGCCACCCTGCGCGTTCATCCAGTCGGTCTGCTCGGCGGCCAGGAAGATGGTGGCCAGCGCCGGGGTGTTGTAGGTCTGCTCCAGCCGCGAGTTGTCGATCGCGGTGGCCAGGTCGAGGAAGGCGGGGATGTAGCGCCCGGACGCCTTGATCTCGGCGGCACGGTCCAGCGCGGCCGGTGACATCAGAGCCAGCCAGAGACCACCGTCGGAGCCGAAGCACTTCTGCGGAGCGAAGTAGTAGACGTCGGTCTCGCCGACGTTGACGTCCAGGCCACCCGCGCCGGAGGTCGCGTCGACGAGCAACAATGCGCCGTCGTCCGCCCCGGCAACCCGGCTGATCGGGACGGCCACGCCTGTCGACGTCTCGTTCTGCGGAGTCGCGTAGGTGTCCACGCCGGACTCGGCCAGCAGGGTCGGTGCGCTGCCGGCCTCGGCCTTGCGAACGGTCGGCTCACCGAGGAACGGCGCGTCCTTCACCGACTTGGCGAACTTGGCGCCGAACTCGCCGAAGCTGGCGAACTGGGCCCGGTCGCGAACCAGGCCGAAGGTGGCGACCTCCCAGAACGCGGTGGTGCCGCCGTTGCCGATCACGACCTCGTAACCCTCGGGCAGCGAGAAGAACTCCGCGATGCCGGAGCGCAGCCGGGCCACCTGGTCGCGGACCGTCTTCTGCCGGTGCGAGGTGCCCAGGTAGCTGGTCGCGACCTCGGTAAGTGCGGATACCGCCGCGGGGCGGACCTTGGACGGGCCGCAGCCGAAACGTCCGTCGGCGGGCTTGAGGTCATCGGGAATCCGGATGGTCGGTGCGTCAGCCACGGTCTTGAAGATCCTTCCGCAAGGGCGAGGGCGGGCCCGGCGACACTGCCGGCCCTCATCCTCGCACTCGGACCCATCGGTGGAAGCCGGGCCCCCGAGGGCGGGGCTGAGTCCTTCGCCACACCTCGACGGCGCCCACCGGTAGACGCACGGAAGGGCCCCTCCGCCACGCCAGACGTGGTGGAGGGACCCTTCGCGACCGGTCAGACGCCGTGCGGAATGGCGGCCCAGCCTTCGACGCCGGACGGCTTGCGCGGCTCCGCGCCGACGTAGCGGGCGGACGGGCGGACCAGCCGCTGCAGGCGCTTCTGCTCCAGGACGTGCGCGCTCCAACCGCCCATCCGCGCGCAGGTGAACATCGAGGTGAACATGTGCGCGGGCACCTCGGCGAAGTCCAGCACGACGGCCGACCAGAACTCGACGTTGGTGGCCAGCACCCGGTCCGGGCGGCGGGCCTGCAACTCGGCGAGCGCGGCCTTCTCCAGCGCCTCGGCGATCTCGAAGCGCGGCGCTCCCAGATCCTTGGCCGTGCGGCGGAGCACGCGGGCGCGCGGGTCCTCGGCCCGGTAGACCCGGTGGCCGAAGCCCATCAGCCGTTCGCCGCGATCGAGCACGCCCTTGACGTAGCCCTCCGCGTCGCCGCTGCGCTCCACGGCCTCCAGCATGCTGAGCACCCGGGACGGCGCGCCACCGTGCAGCGGGCCGGAGAGGGCGCCGATGCCCGACGAGATGCAGGCCGCCGCGTCCGCTCCCGTGGAGGCGACGATGCGGGCGGTGAAGGTGGAGGCGTTCAGGCCGTGCTCGGCGGCCGAGATGAAGTACGCGTCGACGGCCTTGACGTGCCGCGGGTCGGGCTCGCCGCGCCACCGCTTCATGAACCGTTCGACGATGGTCTGCGCCTTGTCGATCTCCTTCTGCGGCACCGCCGGCAGGCCGAGGCCCCGAGCCGACTGGGCGACGAAGGAGAGCGCGGTCACCGAAACCCGGGCGAGGTCCTCGCGGGCCTGCTCGTCGGAGATGTCCAACAGCTGGTTGAGACCCCAGTACGGGGCCAGCATGGCGACTGCGGACTGCACGTCGACGCGGATGTCACCGGAGTGCACCGGCACCGGGAACGGCTCCGCCGGCGGCAGGCCCGGCCCGAACCGGCCGTCGACCAGCAGTGCCCACACGTTGCCGAACGACACCTGGCCGATCAGATCCTCGATGTCGACTCCGCGATAGCGCAGCGCACCGCCCTCACGGTCAGGTTCGGCGATCTCGGTCTCGAAGGCGACGACGCCCTCCAGCCCGGGTTTGAAATCGGCCATGTCGCTCTCCTGGATCTGGTCGGTGCGCCCGGTCGGTTCATCCGGCCCGGTCGGCCGAGCGCCCTCTAGGCGACCATCAGGTATGTGTTCGCAACATCTTGCCTGCTGAGTGACCGGATACGCGACCCACGGCGACTGTGCTGCACGCGACATCCCCGGACGCGCATTCTCCGCCGGACTCGGTGAGACTGGGCGGTGCGGGCTGGCCAGCGCGGGAGGGCGCCGCCGGACCTGCCGATAAGGAGTGGGGACGTGACGGGCGACACACCAGCCCCGGCCGCGATGCGTAACGAGTACGCCGCGGACCTGGGCCTGACCGAAGCTGACCTGGCCGCCGACTGGCACACGCAGTTCGGCACCTGGTTCGCCGACGCGGTGGCCTTCGGGCTGCCCGAGGTGAACGCGATGGTGCTGGGCACCGCGGACCCGGCCGGCCGGCCGAGCGGTCGGACGGTGCTGCTCAAGGGGTACGACCCGGACGGCTTCGTCTTCTTCACCAACCACCTGTCCCGCAAGGGCGTCGAGGCGACCGCCAACCCGTACGCCAGCCTGGTCTTTCCGTGGTTTCCCATGCAGCGGCAGGTGGTGGTCGCCGGGCAGGTCGAGCCGGTCGACCGCGCGACGAGCGCGGCGTACTTCGCCAGCCGACCGCGCGGCTCCCAACTGGGCGCCTGGGCCAGCCCGCAGTCCCACGTGGTGCCGGACCGGGCGGCGCTGGAGGAGAGCTACCGGGAGGTGGCCGAGCGGTTCGCCGACGAGGCGGAGATCCCGATCCCGCCGCACTGGGGTGGGTTGCGGGTCCGACCCGAGTCGGTGGAGTTCTGGCAGGGCCGGGCCGGTCGGTTGCACGACCGGCTCCGCTTCCGCCTCGACGAGGGTGGCTGGACCGTCGAGCGGTTGGCGCCGTGACGGGTGTGCGGGAGGCCCGGCCGCGCGGGGCGCGCCGCTGGGCGATCGACGTACGTCCGCTGCGGGTGCCCGCGTACCGGCGGCTCTGGCTCGGCAACACCGTGGCGATGTTCGGGTTCCAGTTCACCGCCGTCGCGGTGCCGGTGGAGATGTACGCCCTGACCCGGGACTCGTTCTGGGTGGGCCTGCTGGGCGTGGCCGCCTTCGTACCGTTGCTGATCTTCGGGCTCTGGGGTGGCGCGGTCGCCGACGCCCACGACCGCCGTGCCGTGCTGCTCGGCGGGTCGGTCCTGCTCTGGGCGTCCACCCTCGGGCTGCTGGTCCAGGCCCTGCTGAACGTGGGCAGCCCGGTGCTGCTGCTGGCGTTGATGGCGTTGCAGTCGGTGGCGTTCGCGATCACCTCGCCGGCCCGCAGCGCGATGCTGCCCCGCCTGGTGCCGGATGACCTGGTGCCGGCCGCCAGCACCCTGAACTACACGACCTTCACGGCGGCCTCGGTCGCCGGCCCGCTCGCCGCCGGCCTGATCCTCTCCGCCTCGGCCGACACCACGGTCGTGCTGCCCATCGCGTACGGGGTGGACGCGGTGTTGTTCACCGCGATGCTCTGGGCGGCGCTGCGCCTGCCCGCGCTGCCGCCCGAGCCGACCGCCGACGGGGAGCGCCGCCGCGCCGGCCTGGCCAGTGTGGTCGACGGATTCCGCTACCTGGCCACGACGCCGGTGCTGCTGCTGTCCTTCGGGGTGGACCTGATCGCGATGATCCTCGCCATGCCCCGCGCGCTCTTCCCGGAGATCGCCCACGAGAGGTTCGGCGGCGGTGGAGCTGTCGGCCTGCTCTACAGCGCCATCGCGATCGGTTCGATGATCGGTGGGTTGACCTCCGGCTGGATCGGCCGGCTCCGCCGGCAGGGCCTCGGCCTGGTGGTCGCGGTGGTCGCCTGGGGAGTCGCGATCGCCGCGGCCGGGCTCGCCCACCAGCTCTGGCTGATGGTCCTCCTGCTCGCCGTGGCCGGGGCCGCGGACCTGGTCAGCGCGGTGCTGCGCCAGTCGATGATGCTCGTCTACGCACCGGACCGGATGCGCGGCCGGCTCCAGGGCGTCAACACGGTAGTGGTGGCCGGTGGTCCTCGGCTGGGCGATCTGCGGGCCGGAACGATGGCCGCCGGGTTCGGCGGCGGGGTGGCCTGGGTGGCCGGCGGACTCGCCTCGGCGGTGCTCGTCGTGGTGCTCGCGGTCGCGTTCCCGGCGCTGCTGCGCTACCGGGCGGCGGGGTCGAGCGGCGACCGGACGTGACCGGTTAGGGTCGCCGACATGGAAAGCCCCGAGCAGCGCGCGTTCTCCGGCGCCCAGTGGACCATCTCCGCCGCCGGCCACGAGGCCGTCATCGTGGAGGTGGGTGGTGGGCTGCGGACGTACCGGCACGACGGTGTCGACCTGGTCGACGGTTACCAGACCGACGAGGTCTGCCCCGGCTGCGCCGGACAGGTGTTGGCGCCCTGGCCGAACCGGATCCGCGATGGCCGCTACCCGTTCGGCGAGCGGACGCACCAGCTCCCGCTGACCGAGCCGGAGCGGCACGTCGCGATCCACGGGCTGGTCAACTGGGTGCCGTGGCAGTTGCTGGAGCAGTCGGCGGACGCCGTGACCCTCGGCTACGACCTGCCGCCGCAGCCCGGCTACCCGTGGCCGTTGCGGCTGGTCAGCCGGTGGAGCGTCGGCGCGGACGGGCTGCGCGCCGAGCACGAGGTGACGAACATCGGTGGCGAGTCGGCGCCGTTCGGCTTCTCCGTGCACCCGTACCTGCAACTGCCGGGTGTCGCGGTCGACGACCTGGTCATGCGGCTGCCGGCCCGTACCCGGATGCTCGTCGACGGCCGGCTGCTGCCGATCGGCGCGACGCCGGTGGCCAGCACCGAGTACGACTGGACCAGCCCGCGCCGGATCGGTGCCGCCGAGCTCGACCTGTGCTTCGGCGAGGTGATCCGCGACGCCGACGGCGGCTCGTCGGTGAGCCTGTCCGCCCCGGACTCCTCGGCCGGGGTGAGCATCTGGGCCGATGCGGAGTTCGGCTGGTGGCAGGTGTTCACCGGGGACGCGCTCACCGGTGTGCGGCACCGCCGTTCGGTGGCGATCGAGCCGATGACCTGCCCTCCGGACGCGTTCCGGTCGGGAAGGGACCTGCTCACGCTCAAGCCCGGCACGACCTGGCGGGGTGCCTGGGGCATCCGGCCCGGGGCCTGATGGAGTTCGCCGAGGTCGTCCGGCGTCGGCGGATGGTGCGCAACTACGACCCGGACCGTCCGGTCCCGCCCGACGTGGTGGACCGGCTGCTCGACCACGCGATCCGTGCCCCGTCGGCCGGCTTCGCCCAGGGCTGGGGCTTCCTGGTGCTGGAGGAGCCGGCCGACCGGGAGCGGTTCTGGGCGGCCACCACCCCGGACGGCGGTGGACGGGAGCGCTGGCTGGCCGGGATGCGCCGGGCACCGCTGATCGTGGTGCCGCACGCGAACGAGTCGGCCTACCTGCGACGGTACGCCGAGCCGGACAAGGGTTGGACGGACCGGTCCACCGATCGTTGGCCGGTGCCGTACTGGCACGTGGACACCGGCTTCGCGGCGTTGCTGATGCTGCTCACCGCCGTGGACGAGGGGTTGGGGGCCTGTTTCTTCGGCATCGCGCCGCAGCGGCTGGCCAGCTACCGGGACGCGTTCGGGGTGCCGACCGAGTACCAACCCATCGGTGCCGTCACAATCGGTTACCGGGCACCCGACCATCGGTCACCATCGCTGCGCCGTGGGCGTCGTGGCGTGGACGAGGTTGTCCGCCGCGGCAGGTGGAGCTGAGGGGGAGTGTCCCGTTCGTCCGGTTGAGGATCGGACGACCGGTAGCGAAACTGACATCAGGGAGCAGAACGCTGCGAGCAATGGGCGGCTAGGCTGGCACGGTCATCATCGGTGCCGCGCCGCGCGGTGCCCGCCGCGGCCCGGCTCGGCGCTGTCGGTCGGCCCGGCCACGGGGAGGGGAGCGTGCCGTCGTGATCTTCAGAGCGGTCCGGGACGGGCGTCCCTACCCGGAGCACAACCTGACCCTGAAGCAGTGGGCGGAGATCCCGCCCCGTCCGCTGCGCCTGGATCAGATGATCACCACCAAGCGCGAGTTGGCGCTGGACAAGCTTCTCGCCGAGGATTCCACCTTCTACGGCGACCTCTTTCCGCACGTCGTGCAGTGGAACGGCGGGCTCTACCTGGAAGACGGGCTGCACCGCGCGTTGCGCGCCGCCCTCCAGCAGCGCAACCAGATCCACGCTCGGGTGCTGGTGCTCGCGGAACCGATCGAGTGACGAGCCCTTCTTCCGCGCGCTGAACCTTCGTTAAGGTGGCGTCCATGACCGCTCCGCTCGATCTGCTCGACCTGGACCAGTCGCTCAGCGAGGAGGAGCGGCAGATCCGCGACGTCGTCCGCCAACTCGTCGACGACCGGGTGCGTCCGCACATCGCCGACTGGTACGAGGACGGTCAGGTGCCCGCCCGGGACCTGGCCCGCGAGTTCGGCAAGCTCGGCCTGCTCGGCATGCACCTGAGCGGCTACGGCTGCGCCGGCGCGTCCGCGGTCGCCTACGGACTCGCCTGCCAGGAGCTGGAAGCCGGGGACTCCGGCCTCCGTTCCCTGGTCAGCGTGCAGGGCTCGCTCGCCATGTACGCCATCTGGCGCTACGGCAGCGAGGAGCAGAAGCAACGCTGGCTCCCGTCGATGGCCACCGGCGAGGCGATCGGCTGCTTCGGCCTGACCGAACCGGACCACGGCTCCGACCCCGCCTCGATGACCACCCGGGCCCGCCGCGACGGCGACGACTGGCTGCTCACCGGCGGGAAAATGTGGATCACCAACGCGCCGATCGCCGACGTCGCGGTGATCTGGGCGCGCACCGACGAGGGCGTGCGCGGGTTCGCCGTACCCATGGACACGCCAGGTGTCACGGCCCGGGAGATCCGCCGCAAGATGTCGCTGCGCGCGTCCGTGACCGGCGAGATCGTGCTCGACGACGTCCGCCTCCCGGCGGACGCCCAACTACCCGAGGCGGTCGGACTCAAGGCGCCGCTGAGCTGCCTCACCGAAGCCCGCTACGGCATCGTCTGGGGCGCGATCGGCGCCGCTCGGGACTGCCTGGAAACCACCCTGACGTACGCCACCACCCGCACCCAGTTCGGCCGCCCGCTGGCCGGCTTCCAGCTCACCCAGGCCAAGCTCGCCGACATGGCCGTCGAGCTGATGAAGGGGCAACTTCTCGCGCTGCACCTGGGCCGGCTCGCCGACACCCACCGGCTGCGGCCCGAGCAGGTGAGCGTCGGCAAGCTGAACAACGTCCGCGAGGCCCTGGCCATTGCCCGGCAGTGCCGGACCATCCTCGGCGCCAACGGCGTCTCCGGCGAATACCCGATCATGCGGCACGCCAACAACCTGGAGAGCGTGCTGACGTACGAGGGCACCTCCGAGATCCACCAGCTCGTCGTCGGGCAACGGCTCACCGGCCTCTCCGCGTTCGCCTGACCTGCCCGAATCCGCAGTCCCGGCGCTCAACGCGCGACTGTCGCAGTGGGGCCGTACCGTCATCGGCAGACGACGTGTCTGACGAGGACGGTGAGCGTGATGACCCGCGACGCTGGCAACAACGAGCCCACGAGGGAGTTCCCCGGTTACCCGACCGGCGACGATCTCCGGGAGCGGTCGACCGCTACACCCGAGCCGACCACCGATACACCGGGCGGCTTTGGAAGTGCTGGCGGCCCGGGTGGGCCCGGTGGCCCTCCGGCCGGTCCTCCCGGTGGCCCGACGGCCGGTGGCGACGGCGGTGGTGGTGGGGCCGCTCGCGGCCTGCTCCTGCTGCTCGGCGCCGCCGCGCTGGCCGTGGTGGTGCTGCTCGGCATCCAGGCGACCGGCTTCCTGCCGGAGTTCCGCAACCCGTTCGCCAAGGAGCAGACCGACCGCAGCCAGCCACCGCTGCTGAAGTCGATCCAGGACCTCAGCCGCTACGTGGCCGCGGAGGGCAACTTCCAGGTCGTCGTCGACACCCAGAACGACAGGCGCAACGTGCCGGACTTCCTGCTCAACGAGCGCACCCTGTTCGTCGGCGCCGGGAGCATCGAGGCGTACGTCGACTTCACCAAGATCAGTGACGGTGCCATCGTCCGGTCCGCCGACGGCAAGTCCGTCGAGATCAAGCTGCCCGCGCCGCAGCTCGGCGAGACCAATCTCGACATGGAGAAGAGCTACGTCTTCGCGGAGCAGCGTGGTCTGCTCAACCGGCTCGGTGACCTGGTCGGCAACGACCCCAACCGGCAGCAGCAGATCTACCAGCTCGCCGAGGAACGGATCACCGCCGCCGCCCGGGACAGCGGGCTCTCCGCCCGCGCCGAGGAGAACACCCGCAAGATGCTGGAAGGGCTGCTGCGATCCCTTGGCTATGAGCAGGTCACCGTTACCTACACGGCCCCCTGACCTGCCAATTCCGTAGTGCCGAGCGCCCGCCCCGATGTCCGTCGGAGCGGGCGTCGCGCTTTGTTCCATCACCGCCCGCCCTCGCCATGATCCACTCGACATCAGCAGAAGTGGGGTGTCCCGATGCCACGGACACCCCGCCATCAGCAATGTCGAGTGGATCTACAGGTGGGCCGCGACGGCATCCGTCGGGGAATGCCCTGTGCGCCGGGGCCGGGCATGGGGGCGTGGGTCGGGCAGGGGCGTGGGCCGGCGGGCGTGGCCGTGGGGCCGGGTGGGCGTGGGTGTGCCCGTGGGCGGGCGTGCCTCGTCTCCGCCTGTTCCCGACCCCCCATGCTCAAGATCCGCGCAACTTCAGGGATGGTGCTACCTCCGCCGCTCGTGAGGCAGCAACTTCACCGAAGTTGCTGCCGCACGGCCTGGGTGAGGCGGGTTGGGGTGGCGTTTTGGAGGGCGTCGGTGGGTCGGCGCGGCGCGCCAACCTTGGAGACCGGCGGGCTTCGGCTTCGCGGAAGGCCACCACAACGTGGTTGTGGTGGCCTTCCGAACGCGATGTGGGGCCGATGGGGCGGTGTGCGGCGAGCGTCAGTGCTGGGTGGAGGCCAGGTAGCGGTCCTCGTTCGGCATGAGCACCCACAGGACCAGGTAGACGATCACCTGGGTGCCGGGCAGCAGCAGGGACAGCAGGAACAGCAGCCGGACCATCCCGGCGGACATGCCGAACCGTCGACCGAGGCCGGCGCAGACACCGGCGAGCATGCGCCCCTCGCGGGGCCGGACCAGTTTGCGACTCATCGTCGTACTCCCACTCTGCGGCGGTGCGCCGCGTCTGCAATCCACGGTAGAAGGGGGTGGCCACCTCGCCCTCCGTCCCGAGGATGAGCGGCGACCCGTGGACCCGTAGGTGCTTTACCCGGGCAGCCCCTCGCTGACGCCTCTCCGAGCCCGCCCGCCGCCGCCCGCCGCGTCCGTCCGCCCCGGTGTCCGTGCAAGATCGCGCTCGATCCTGGTTGTAGGGGCATCGAGGACGGAGGGAGACCACTAGAACCAGGATCGAGCACGATCTTGCGGGGCGGCGGCGCGGTGCGGCCCTGCTGGGTTGGCCGGGCGGCGGCCGTGCGAGGCGGGCGGGTGGCGGTGGGATGGCGGTCAGGTGCACACTCCCGGTGGTCGGGTGGGGCGTTGAGCTGGGCGGGTAGGCTGGCAGATCGGCCATCCACACCCCGGGCGGCCGGAACTCATACCCCGGTGATCACGAGCAGGGCTGCCAGACCGGCGGTCCTGGGGCGGCCGGGTCCCGTACGCCGGGACGACGGCGAGGAAGCGCAGCCATGATCAGTGTTTTCGACCTCTTCAGCGTCGGTATCGGGCCGTCCAGCTCGCACACGGTGGGGCCGATGCGGGCCGCGCGGACGTTTGTTGCCGGGCTCAAGGCCGACGGGCTGCTCACCGAGGTCGCGCGGGTGCAGGCTGAGCTGTTCGGCTCGTTGGGTGCCACCGGGCACGGCCACGGCAGTGGTCCGGCGGTGCTGCTCGGGTTGGCGGGCGAGGCGCCGGAGACGGTCGACACGGACAGCATCGGCCCTCGGGTCGAGCGGATCCGGGCCGAGCGGCGGATCAGCATCCTGGCCGCGCACGAGATCGACTTTGACCCGGATCGGGACCTGACGTTGCACCGCCGTCGTTCGTTGCCGTACCACCCGAACGGGATGACCTTCGCGGCGTACGACGACAAGGGCGCCGAGGTGCGCAGCCGCACCTACTACTCCGTCGGTGGTGGGTTCGTGGTGGACGAGGCCGCGGCGGGCGCGGACCGGATCAAGCCGGACAGCACACGGGTGCGGTATCCCTTCCTGACCGGCGGGCAGCTCCTCGACGTCACCACCTCCACCGGCTTGTCGATCAGCGAGGTGATGTTGGCCAACGAGCGTTCCTGGCGCAGCGAGGCGGACATCCGGGCGGGCCTGCTGGAGATCTGGCGGGTGATGCGGGAGTGCGTGGAGCGCGGCTGTGAGCGCGACGGCGTACTCCCTGGTGGGTTGAAGGTTCGGCGGCGGGCGGCGGAGCTGCGGCGTGGCCTGGAGGCGGACGCCGGGACGCCCGACCCGCTGCACGCGATGGACTGGGTGACGCTGTTCGCCCTCGCGGTGAACGAGGAGAACGCGGCCGGCGGCCGGGTGGTCACGGCGCCGACGAACGGCGCGGCCGGGATCATTCCGGCGGTTTTGCACTATTACACCCGGTTCGTGCCGGGTGCCAATGACGATGGCGTGGTGCGGTTCCTGCTGACGGCCGGCGCGATCGGCGTGCTGTTCAAGGAGAACGCGTCGATCTCCGGCGCGGAGGTCGGCTGCCAGGGTGAGGTGGGTTCGGCGTGCTCGATGGCGGCGGCCGGGCTGGCCGAGGTGCTCGGCGGCACCCCGGAGCAGGTGGAGAACGCGGCCGAGATCGGGATGGAGCACAACCTCGGATTGACCTGTGACCCGGTGGGTGGCCTGGTGCAGATCCCCTGCATCGAGCGGAACGCGGTGGCTAGCATCAAGGCGATCACGGCCGCCCGGCTGGCGCTGCGCGGCGACGGTGTGCACAAGGTGTCGTTGGACAAGGTCATCAAGACCATGCGGGAGACGGGCGCCGACATGAAGGTCAAGTACAAGGAGACGGCGCGTGGCGGTCTGGCCGTCAACGTGATCGAGTGCTGAGTCCGGCGGATTCGGGGCATTCGTTCACCGACTGCTAACCTGTCGTCCGTTTCAGGAGGCGGGAGGCTCGCGGTGACCTCTGGCGTCGCGGCGTTGTGGTCGCACCGCAACTCGCTGCGCATCCTGGTCCGACGGGATCTGGCGGTCAAGTACCAGCAGTCGGTGCTCGGCTACTTCTGGTCGTTGATCGAGCCGCTCGGCATGGGCGCCATCTACTGGTTCGTGTTCGGGGTGCTCTACTCGCAGGACACCGGCCGGCATCTGGGTGAGGCGGCGGGGTCGTACCCGTTGTTCCTGATCACCGGGATCTTCGCCTGGATGTGGACGAGTTCGGCGTTGAGCGAGGCGACGAACGCGCTGACCGGCCAGTCCCGGTTGATCACCACGATGAACGTGCCGCGGCAGGTCTTCCCGATCGGCCGGGTCACCGGCCGGTTCGCCGAGTACGCTGCCGGCCTGCCGATCCTGATCGCCATCGCGGTGATCTACGCGGTGCACGGTCGGATCCACCCGGGCTGGTCGCTGCTCGCCCTGCCGCTCGCGGTGGCCGTCCAGGCCGTCCTGTTGACCGGGCTGGCCCTGCTGCTGTCCGCGTGGAACGTGTTGATGCGCGACGTGGAACGGTTCCTGCGGCTGATCATCCGGGTGCTCTTCTACGCCACGCCGATCATCTATCCGCTCAGCCTGGTCCGGGAGTCCGAGCTGCCCGGCTGGCTGAAGCTGGTGTACGAGCTGAACCCGCTGGTCGGGATCTTCCAGCTGCACCACGCGATCTGGTACCCGGACGAGTTCCCGAACGCCCGGCTGCTCGCCACGACTGTCGTCGGCAGCGTGCTGGTGCTGGCCGCCGGCTGGTGGTCGTTCCGCCGGTTGGAACCTGCCGTACTCAAGGAACTCTGACGTGGCCGCGCCGATCATCGAGGCCGACGGCCTGGGCATCCGGTTCGTCCGCAACCGGCGCCGGCAGCTACGGCTGCGGGAGTTGTTCATCCACCGGGGCGGGCGCGGCGCCCTGCCCGGCCAGTTCTGGCCGCTGCGCGACGTGTCGTTCACCGTCGAGCCGGGCGAGACGGTCGGGGTGATCGGCCGCAACGGCACCGGCAAGAGCACCCTGCTGCGGCTGATCGCCGGGGTGCTCATCCCGGACGAGGGCAGCATCCGGGTGCACGGCGCGGTGGCGCCGTTGCTGGAGCTGTCCGCCGGTTTCGCCAACGACCTGACCGGACGGGAGAACCTGCACCTGGTCGGTGGGCTGCACGGGCTGTCGACGGGCTACCTGAAGCGGCACTTCGACGAGATCGTCGAGTTCGCCGGTGAGCAGGTGCAGGGTGCCATCGACACGTCGGTGCGGCACTACTCGTCGGGAATGAAGGTGCGGCTGGGCTTCGCGATCATCTCGCACCTGCCGCACCCGATCCTGCTGATGGACGAGGTGACCGCGGTTGGAGACGCGGAGTTCCGCAAGAAGTGCTACGCGACGATTGATCGTCTGCTCGGGGAGGGGCGCACGCTGGTGCTGGTGTCACACAACGAAAAGGACCTGACCCGGTTCTGCCGTCGGGGGTTGTACCTCGACGCGGGCCGGTTGACGCTCGACGGCACCATCGCCGAGGCGCTCGACGCGTACCACGCCGCGGTTCCGCGGTGACGCTCGCGATCGTGCTCGCCGCCGGGACTCCCGCGGCGGGCCTGACCACGTCGACCGGCGAGCCCCTGACCGAGCGGCTGGCCGCCCAACTGCGCCGGGCCGGCGCGGACGAGGTGCGGTTCGCCGGCGACCTCGACGAGCTGGCCGCGCTTGTCGACGACGCCGACGGCCCGCTGCTGATCACCGGCGCCGACCTGGTCGCCCACACGGCCGTGCTGCGGCACCTGGCCACCAGCCCGGTCGGGCCGACGGTGGCGTTGGTGCTCACCGACCCGCCGGTGCCCGGTCGGACCGCCGTGCGTGAGGAACGCGGCCAGGTGGTGGACGCCGGCCCGCTGGAGGCACTCGACGGCGACGCCACCGGCGTGTTCGGTGGCGCGCTGCGGGTCGGTGTGGACGACCTGCCGACTCTTGCCGCCGCCGCCCGTGCCGCCGCGTCCGGGGTGCTCCCGGTCGCCGCCCCGATCGGTCCGGTCGGCGATGTGTCGCCGCTGCCGGCTGCCGGGGGAGCCGGGCACGGCGCCCCCGGGTCCGCCGTGGACCGGCTCGTCGCGGGTCTCGCGGCGCTCGGCACCCTGATCTTCGCCCAGCGGGTACGCCTGCTCGTCGCGCACCGGGTCACGGACGCGTCTGGGTTGGCGGCTGCCGAAGCCGCGGTGACAGCTGTCGACGAGGACCGGGCCGAGCTGCGGCTGTCGGTCAAGGAGAAGGACGACTTCTTCTCCACCTACTTCGTCAGCACCTGGTCGCCGTACGTGGTCCGGCTGTCGGCCCGGCTCCGGCTCACCCCGACCGGGGTGACGGCGATCTCGGTGCTGTTCGCGCTGGCCGCGGCGGTCCTGTTCGGGGTCGGCGGACGACCCGCCCTCGTCGGCGGCGCGGTACTGCTCTATCTCGGCTTCGTGCTGGACTGCGTGGACGGCCAGTTGGCCCGCTACACCCGGCACTTCAGCGCCTGGGGCGGCTGGCTGGACACCATGGCGGACCGCGCCAAGGAATACCTGGTCTACGCCGGCCTGGGCTTCGGGGTGAGTCACGCCGGGTTGGGCAACGGTTGGGCGTTGGCGATCGCCGCGATGACGTTGCAGACCGTCCGGCACATGACCGACACCTGGTACGGGGCGCTGCACGACGAGGCAGCCCGCCGACCGCGTACGGCAGCGGGTGCCAGCGGCGGCATCGGCGACCGGTTGAACGCGGCGTCGACCCGGGTGCAGGCGGACACCGGCTCGGTGTCGTACTGGCTCAAGCGCACGGTGGTCTTCCCGATCGGTGAGCGCTGGGCGTTGATCGCGGTGACCGTGGCGCTGTTCAATCCGCTGGTCAGCCTGATCGCGGTGCTGGTCTGGGGGGTGCTGGCGTTCGCGTACACCGGGGCTCTACGGACGCTGCGCGCCCGCTGGATGTGGGTGCCGGTGCTGGACACGGTCGATGCCACCCTGCACCGCGACGACGGGCCGTTGGCCCGGCGGCTGCCCGTGGTCCGCCCGATGGGGCCGCTCACCCTTGCGGTGCTCGCCGCGCTCGGCCCGGCGGTGCTGCTGGTCGTCGCGCTGCTGGGGGATGCACCGGGCGGGCTGCGCTGGGCGGTGCCGGTGGCGCTGCTGGTGCTGCTGGCCGGTGGTCTGGGTGCCGGGGCGGCGCACAACGGGCCGTTGGACTGGCTGGTGCCGGCGGCGCTGCGGGCGGCCGAGTACCTGTTCGCCATCGCGGTGGGCGTGGTCGGCGACGTGCCAGGTTGGCTGATCTTCGGGTACGTCTTCGTGCTCACCGTGCACCACTACGACCTGACCGCCCGGCTGGAGAAGCGGCAGGCGGCACCACCGCTGCACGCGGCCACGCTGGGCTGGGAGGGACGGTCGGTGCTGCTGGCCCTCGCGGCGATTGCCGGCATGGCGGGTATCGGGCTGGCTACACTCGGTGCGTACCTTCTCGTGCTTTTCGTGGTGAGCGTCGTCCTGGCCTGGTTCGTCCGACCGGCCCGTAGCGCGCGGGCGTTTGTCGCGCCGGTGAGCGCCGGAGGTGCCGCGCCACGCTGACGGAGGGACGGCCGGATGACCCTGATCAGCTTCGTGGTGCCGGCCTTCCGGGTGCAGGGATACCTGCGCGAGTGCCTGGACTCCATCCTCGGTCAGCCGGAGACCGACATCGAGGTGATCGCCGTCGACGACTGCTCGCCGGATGCCAGCGGCGACATCATCGACGAGTACGCGGCCCGCGACCGGCGGGTCCGGTCGGTCCGGCTGCCGGAGAACGTCGGCCTCGGTCCGGCCCGCAACATCGGGCTGGACCGGGCCGTCGGCGAGTACGTGTGGTTCCTCGACGGCGACGACTGGCTGGCGCCGGAGTGCCTGTCGGAGGTCGCCGAGCGGTTGCGGGTGACCCGACCGGACGTGCTGCTCGTCGACCACGTCCGGACCCACTGGAACGACACCGCCACCCGCAGCGCGATGGCCGAGGTGTTCCCCGAGTCGCCCGGCTCGGGCACCTTCCGGTTGCGGGACCGGCCGGCGGCGATGCGCCTGCTGCACACCGCGTGGAACCGGTTGGTCCGCCGGGAGTTCCTGACCGACCTGGGGCTGCGGTTCGCGCCCGGCTGGTACGAGGACGTCTCGTTCAGCTACCCGGTGCTGATGGCGGCGCAGCGGATCGGCGTACTCGATCGGGTCTGCGTCAACTATCGGCAACGCCGCGCCGGCGCGATCACCCGGACCCGGGGGGACCGGCACTTCGAGGTCTTCCCGCAGTGGCACCGGGTCTTCCACCTGATGGACGCGTGGGGCTCGGCGACGGACACCCTGCGACCGGCGGTCTTCGAGCGGATGATCTGGCACTACCTGACCGTGCTCGGCAACGGTCAGCGGATCGCCCCGGAGCTGCGGCCGGCGTTCTTCGCGCAGATCACCGCCGACTACGAACGCTGGTTGCCACCCGGCGGCTATCCGGTGCCGGACGGGGTGGAGGGGCTCAAGCACCGGCTTGTCGCTTCCGGTCGGTGGCACACCTTCAGCGCGTTGCGGGCCGCGAGCCGGGCCCGGGACGCCGCCCGCCGGAAGGCGCGCACCGCCCGGCGCCGGGTCGGCCCGGTCGCCCGGCGCGGTGCCCGGCTGACCCGCGACGGGTTGCTGCGCGAGTACTACCGGGCCGAGCTGCGACGACCTGTCGATCCGACGCTCGCCGTTTACGCCGCGTACTGGTACCGGGGTTACTCCTGCAACCCGGCGGCGATCTACGAGGTCGCCCGCCGGTTGGCGCCGGGGATCCGCGGGGTGTGGATCGTGCGCCGGGACCGGGTGGACGCCGTGCCGGCCGGGGTGGAGTACGTGGTCGCCGGCACCCCGGCGTACTACCGGGTGCTCGCCCGCGCCCGCTGGTTGGTCAACAACGTCAACTTTCCCGACTTCGTCCGTAAGCGACAGGAGCAGGTGCACCTGCAGACCCACCACGGCACTCCGGTGAAGGTGATGGGGCTGGATCAGCAGCGCTACCCGATCGGTGCGGGCCGGATGGACTTCGCCGGGTTGCTGCGCCGGGTGGACCGCTGGGACTACAGCGTCAGCGCGAACAGCTTCTCCACCCAGATGTGGGACCGCGCGTACCCGGCCACGTACACGACCCTTGAGGTGGGCTACCCGCGCAACGACCGGCTGGTCACCGCCGGCCCGGACGAGGTGCGCCGACTGCGCGCGGAGTTCGGCCTCGGCCCCGACGAGCAGGTCGTGCTGTACGCCCCGACGCACCGCGAGCACCTGCCCGGCTACCGGCCGCCGTTCGACCCGGACCGGTTCGTGCGGGCGCTCGGTGACTCGGGCCGGCTGCTGATGCGCAGTCACTACTTCCACGACCGTGATCGGCGTCCCGGTCGACCGGCGGACTGGGAGCGGGTCCGCGACGTCAGCGGCCACCAGCGGGTGGAGGATCTCTACCTGGTGGCGGACGTACTGGTCACCGACTATTCGTCGGCGATGTTCGACTACGCGGTGCTGGATCGGCCGATCGTGTTGTACGCCCCGGACTGGGAGGCGTACCGGCTGGCCCGCGGTGTCTACTTCGACGTGACGGCCGAACCGCCGGGTGCGGTGGCCACCACCTTCGACGATCTGCTCGACCTGTTCCGGACCGACGCGGTGCGGTCGGACGCGGCGGCCAGGGCGCGCGCGCATTTTCGGGGTCGGTTCTGCACATTGGACGACGGGCACGCGGCGGAGCGGGTGGTGCGTCAGGTGTTCCTCGGTGAGCCGGGTGAGCGGTCCGGAAGCTGCTGATCGGACTTTTGTCGCTTAATAGCAGCGTCACCCACTCAACATAGGACGTTTACCCGATGTCCTAAACCAATGATCCTGGTCACAGTCTTCAGGGGTTCGGCCGACCAATTGGGGGGGACGACGGTGAGTACCGTCACGCTCAAGGATGTGACCAAGGTATTCAGAGATGGCACCATGGCCGTCGACAGCATCAATCTCGATGTCAACGACGGCGAGTTCATGGTGCTCCTCGGGCCGTCCGGTTGCGGAAAGTCCACCGTGCTGCGGATGATCGCCGGGTTGGAGGACCCGACCAGCGGTGCCGTCCTGCTCGACGGCGAGCTGGCGAACGACCTGCCCCCACGGGACCGCAAGATCGCCATGGTCTTCCAGGACTTCGCGCTCTACCCGCACATGACCGTCGGCGACAACATCGCCTTTCCGTTGCGGCTGGCCGGGGTGGAGCCGGAGCCGCGCGGTGAGCGGGTCGGCGACGTGGCCAGCGCGCTGGGCATCGGTGACGTGCTGGCCCGCAAGCCCGGCCAGCTCTCCGGTGGGCAGCGGCAGCGGGTGGCGATGGGCCGGGCGATCGTCCGCCGGCCCGGCCTGTTCCTCATGGACGAGCCCCTGTCGAACCTGGACAGCGGCCTGCGGGCGGAGCTGCGCGCGGAGATCTCGGGCCTGACCCGGGAGCTGGGCGTCACCACCGTCTACGTCACCCACGACCAGGCCGAGGCGCTCACCATGGCCGACCGGGTGGCCATCATGCGTAAGGGCGTCCTCCAGGACGTGGGCACACCCACCCAGGTGTACGGCCGGCCGGCGACGCTCTACGTGGCCGCCTTCCTGGGCAGCCCCCGGATGAACCTGTTGGAGGCGTCGGTCTACGTCCACCTCGACCGGTACGTCACGCTCAACCTCGGTGAGCAGTCGCTCTACCTGCCCTGGAACGACATCCGCAGTCGGGCGGTGGCGCACTACCACGGTGAGCGGATCGTGGTCGGCATGCGGGCCGAGGCGCTCACCCCGGTCGCACCGGACAGCCCGGGCGACGTGCTGCGCGGGCGGATCCGCTACCTGGAGCACCACGGGCACGAGTCGCTGGCGTTCCTCGACATCGGCGCCACCGCGATCATGGTCGACGAGATGGGTGCGCCGCTCGACCCGCCGCCGGTGGGCCAGCGCGGCCTGCGTCGGTTCGGCTCGGTGATGCAGCGACTCACCGGTAAGCCGGTGGAGCCCCAGGAGGTGCCGAGCAGTGGCACCCAGACCAGCGTGCTTCCCGATCCGGGCCGGCACCACCGCCGCCCGGCGGAGCTGGCGGTGCGGTTGGCGCCGTACCCGGCGGTCAGCGCCGGTCACCCGCTCGCCGTCTCGGTTCGGATGGACGCGCTGCACTTCTTCGACGAGCGGGGCGCCCGGATCGACGTGGGTTGGCGTTGAGGACTCACCGGAGCAGGGTGGCGGCCCGGCCCGGGGTGCCCTACCGTCTGCCCACCAGTCCACAGTGAAAGACCACCGAAAGGGGTGCGCCCGTGTCGGGTGACCGTCCCAGCCCGCTCGTCATCGAGCGCATCCTGCGTGATCGCGAGGGCATCTGGCAGCAGATCGTGGCCGAGGGTGACCTCAACAAGCTGACCGGGCGGATGCTGACCAGCTCCGCCATCGCGTTGGCCTGCTACGGGGCGGTGCTGGGCTTCTTCCACAGCCCGCTGATGGCGCTGACCTCGGCGCTGAAGCTGCCGCTGCTGTTCCTGGTCACCCTGGTCATCTGCCTGCCCACGCTCTACCTGTTCAACCTGGTCTTCGGCGCCCGGCTCTCGGTGCGCCAGTCGCTGGCACTGGTGATGGTGGCGATCACGGTCACCTCGATGCTCGCGGTGGCGTTCGCGCCGATCAGTCTCTTCTTCCTGATCACCGCGAACGACTACGGATTCTTCAAGCTGCTCAACGTGGCGATCCTGGCCCTGTCGGCACTTGTCGGGCTGCGCTTCCTGACCAGCGGCATGCAGGTGCTCAACGACCACGGCCTGCTCGCCGCGCCGTCGACCGCCAACGCCCAGGTCAACGCGCACGCCACCGCCCCGGCTCCGGCGGCGCCGGCCCTGGTGCCCACCGCCTCGGCGCCGGCAGCCGCCCCGGCCGTCGGTGCGGGTGCCGAGCTGGCGACCGTACCGGCCGCGGTCGCGGTGGCCGAGCCCGCACCGAACGGCGCGACCGCCGCGCCGGCTCACGTTCCGGCGCAGGGGAGTGGCCAGGCCGCCGGTGCGCCTCAGGTGAGCACGCTGCCGCCCGGTTACCCGCACTCGTGGAACGACCGCTCGATTCGACGGGGCGAACCGACGCAGCGGCCGGCGAGCATGACCCTGCTCTACATCTGGATCCTGCTCTTCGGCTTCGTCGGCACCCAACTGGCGTGGACGCTGCGCCCCTTCTTCGGCGACCCGGGTCAGGATTTCGCCTTCTTCCGCAGCATCGACGGCAACTTCTACGCCGAGATCCTGCGCACGATCGCCAACCTCTGAGCCTTGCCGAAGGTGAGAAAAACGCCTGTTGCCGGCCTGGTTACCGGCTAGTAACGTCGGCTCATGACCATCGACTCCCGCCAGGTGGCGGCCGGCATGCTCGAAGCGGTGCCCTTCGCCCGTACGCTCGGGCTCGAATTCGTCGAGGTGGCGCCCGAGGCGGCGGGCGGGGTCCGGGCAGTCGTCCGGATGCCCGACTCGCCGGCCACCCACAACCACGTCGGCGGCCCGCACGCGGGCGCCCTCTTCACCCTCGGCGAGACGGCCTCCGGCGCGGTCGTGCTGGCGGCCTTCGGGCACCTGCTCGACCGGGCCGTGCCGCTCGCCGTCCGAGCCGAGATCGCCTACCGCAAGCTCGCCATGGGTCCGGTGCGGGCCACCGCGCGGCTCGGCCGGCCGGCCCTCGACGTGATCGAGGAGTTCGAGTCCGGCCGGCGGCCGGAGTTCGGGGTCGACGTGGAGATCGCGACCGAAGACGGCACGCCGACCTCGGCCCTGACGGTGATCTGGACGCTGCGACCCAACTGAAACCGTGCCGAGGAGGCCGAAACGGGTTTGCGGGCCCAGCGGGGTGGATAGATTCGTACCGTGCTGGGCCTACCTGCTCACGTGACCGCCTGTCTCTTCGATCTGGACGGTGTGCTGACGCAGACCGCCCGCGTGCACAACGCCGCCTGGACGCAGACGTTCGACGAGTTTCTCCGGCAGCGCGCCACCGTCTCCGGCGAACCGTTCCAACCCTTCGATCCCGGGCCGGACTACAACCGCTACGTCGACGGCCGACCCCGCGCCGACGGCGTCCGGACGTTCCTCGCCTCCCGCGGCATCGTGCTCCCCGAGGGCAGCCCGGACGACCCCCCGGACGCCGACACCGTCAACGGCGTGGGCAACCGCAAGAACGTGCTGTTGCTTCAGCGCCTCCGCGACAGCGGCGTCGAGGTCTACCCGGGATCGGTGCGCTACCTGCAGGCGGCGACCGCCGCCGGGCTGCGCCGGGCCGTGGTGACCGCGAGCGCCAACGGGGCTGAGGTGGTCGCCGCCGCCGGGTTCGAGCCGCTGCTGGAGGCCCGGGTCGACGGGCTGGTCGCTCGTGCGCAGGGGCTGCGCGGAAAACCCGAACCGGACACCTTCCTCGCCGGGGCCAGGCTGCTCGGCGTGGACCCGACACAGGCCGCCGTCTTCGAGGACGCGCTCTCCGGGGTGGCCGCCGGCCGAGCGGGCGGCTTCGGTTACGTGGTCGGCGTCGACCGGGTCGGGCAGGCCGACGAGTTGCTCGCGCACGGCGCGGACGTCGTGGTGCAGGACCTGGCCGACCTGCTCGACGCCGCCGATCCGCCGGCGCCGGCGCGCACCGCCGTCCCGCACCAGCCGAGCGCCACACGGGACCAGACGTGATCCGGGAGAGGGCCTATCCGGTCGAGCCGTGGCACGTCCGCGAGACCCGGCTCGACATGGACGTGCTGGCCCAGTCGGAGTCGGTCTTCGCGCTCTCCAACGGGCACGTCGGGCTGCGCGGCAACCTCGACGAGGGCGAGCCGCACGGCCTGCCCGGCACCTACCTCAACTCGTTCTACGAGTTGCGCCCGCTGCCGTACGCGGAGGCCGGCTACGGCTTCCCCGAGTCCGGGCAGACGATCGTCAACGTCACCAACGGCAAGCTGATGCGGCTGCTCGTCGACGACGAACCACTCGACGTGCGGTACGGGGAACTGCTGGCCCACGAGCGGATCCTCGACATGCGGGCCGGCACCCTGCACCGGGAGCTGCACTGGCGCTCGCCCGCCGGCCGGGAGGTCAAGGTCCGCAGCACCCGCCTGGTCTCGTTCACCCAGCGCTCGGTCGCCGCGATCAGCTACGAGGTGGAGGCCGTCGACGGCCCGCTTCGGCTGATCGTGCAGTCCGAGCTGGTGGCGAACGAGTCGCTGCCCGCGCAGAGCAAGGACCCCCGGGTCGCCGCGGTGTTGGAGTCACCCCTACAGGCGGAGGAGGAGCTGACCACCCCGGACGGGGGGCAGCTGATCCACCGCACCAAGGTCTCCGGGCTGCGGGTCGCCGCCGCGATGGAGCACGAGGTGCACGGCCCGGACCACACCACCATCGAGTCCGAGGGCTACCAGGACTGGGTGCGCACCACGATCGCCTGTGTGCTCAAACCCGGCGAGAAGCTGCGGGTGATCAAGTATCTGACGTACAGCTGGTCGAGTCGGCGGTCCCTGCCCGCGCTGCGCGACCAGGTCGGCGCGGCACTGGCCGGCGCCCGCCTCGACGGCTGGGACGGCCTGCACCGGGAGCAACGCACCTACCTCGACGCGTTCTGGGACGCGTCCGACGTGCTGGTCGAGGGCGACCCGGAGGTGCAGCAGGCGGTCCGGTTCGGTCTCTTCCACGTGCTTCAGGCCGGCGCGCGGGCCGAGCAGCGGCCGATCTCGGCGAAGGGGCTCACCGGTCCCGGTTACGACGGGCACGCCTTCTGGGACACCGAGATGTTCGTGCTTCCGGTGCTCACGTACACCCAGCCGAGCGCGGTGCGCAGCGCGTTGCAGTGGCGGCACAGCACGCTGGACTCGGCGCGGGAGCGTGCCGAGACGCTCAACCTCAGGGGTGCCGCGTTCCCCTGGCGGACCATCGAGGGGCCGGAGTCCTCCGGCTACTGGCCGGCCGGCACGGCGGCCTTCCACATCGCCGCCGACATCGCCGACGCCGCGCGCCGCTACGTGATGGTCACCGGAGACACCCAGTTCGAGCGGGACATCGGGCTGGAGTTGCTGGTGGAGACCGCCCGGCTGTGGCGTTCGATCGGCCACCACGACCGGCACGGCCAGTTCCACATCGACGGTGTCACCGGCCCGGACGAGTACACCGCCGTGAAGAACGACAACATCTACACCAACCTGATGGCACAGCGGAATCTGCTCGCGGCCGCCGACGTGGTGATGCGCTACCGGGACGAGGCGTTCCACCTCGGGGTCACCGACGAGGAGGCGGCGAGCTGGCGGGATGCCGCCACCTCCATGCACGTCCCGTACGACGAGGAACTCGACGTGCACCAGCAGGTGGAGGGCTTCACCCGGCTACAGGAGTGGGACTTCCCGCACACCCCGGCGGAGAAGTATCCGCTGCTGCTGCACTACCCGTACTTCGAGCTGTACCGCAAGCAGGTGGTCAAGCAGGCCGACCTCGTCCTCGCCATGCACTGGCGAGGGGACGCGTTCACCCCCGAGCAGAAGGTCCGCAACTTCCTCTACTACGAGCGCCGCACCGTACGCGACTCGTCGTTGTCGGCCTGCACGCAGGCGGTGCTCGCCGCCGAGGTGGGCCACCCGGAACTCGCGCACAGCTACCTGCGTGAGGCCGCCCTCATGGACCTGCACGACCTCAACGAGAACACCCGCGACGGCGTGCACATGGCGTCGTTGGCCGGCGCCTGGCTCGCCCTGGTCAGTGGGCTCGGCGGGCTCCGGGACCACGACGGCGAGTTGTCCTTCGCGCCCCGGCTCTCCAGCCGACTCAGCCGACTGGAGTTCTCCCTGCAGTGGCGAGGACTGGCGCTGCGGGTGGATGTCCGCCCGCACCAGACCACGTACTCGCTGCGGCACGGCGGTCCGGACGACGTGGTGGAACTGCGCCACCACGACCAGGTGCTGCGGGTGACCTGCGACGAACCGGTGACGGTGCCGGTGCCGGAGGCCGAGCCGTCCGGGCCGCCACCCGAGCAGCCACCGGGCAGGTCACCACTGCTGCGGTTGCCCGAGCGTACGAACGAGCAGTGACGGCCGGGGCGGAGTGGTCCCGCCCCGACCGTCACCACCACGTCACGTCAGACGGGTTCGCCGGTCGACGGCCGCCCGATCGCGTCTCGGGGCGCCGCGGCCTTCGGATCGTCGGGCAGGCGGGCCGAGGCGGCCTGGTCGCCGAAGTCCGGGTCGCGCTCGGCGTCCTGTTCACGCCGGGCCTGCTCGGTCGTCTGCTGCTGCTGCTGAGAAATCTGCTGCTTGGCCATGGCGATCCTCGCGATCCGTCGGGGCGCGGTTGCGCCGACACGGTCTGCGGTCGTTCGTCGCCTACCCGATGGTCCGTCTGGCAAACGGGGCCGACGGCGGCTGTCGCTCGCGTGCGTGCGGTGCGGTGTGTGGGGTATCCGGGACGGCAGACGAGCGCTCCGGAGGTGGGCATGGACGAGCAGCGCGGCACGGTGACCATCCCGATCGGGGACGTTCAGCTCCCCGCCGACCTGATGCTGCCCGCCCAGCCGGTCGGCGTGGTGCTCTTCGCGCATGGCAGCGGCAGTTCCCGGCACAGCCCGCGCAACGTGGCGGTGGCCCGTACGCTGCACGGCCGCGGGCTCGGGACGGTGCTGGTGGACCTGCTCAGCCCTGCCGAGGACGAGGTGGACGCCCGTACCGCCGAGCTGCGGTTCGACATCGGGCTGCTGGCCAGCCGGCTGGCCGGGATCATCGACTGGTTGGCGGTCGAGCGTCCCGCCGGTGACGTTCCGATCGGTTTGTTCGGGGCCAGCACGGGAGCCGCCGCCGCCCTGGTCGCGGCGGCGTCCCGCGCGGATCGGGTGGGTGCCGTGGTCAGCCGGGGCGGCCGGCCGGACCTGGCCGGTGCCGCGCTGGCCCAGGTGCGTACCCCGACATTGCTGCTGGTGGGCGGTCTGGATGAGCAAGTGATCACGCTGAACGAGCGGGCGCTCGCGGAGTTGGGGGAGATCGGTGAGCTGCGGGTGATCCCCGGCGCCACCCACCTCTTCGAGGAGCCCGGCACCCTGGAGCAGGTCGCCGAGCAGGCTGGCGCGTGGTTCACCACGCGGCTGCGCTGACGATCACCCTCAGGACGTGAGGGCCGAGGCGGCCCGACGTTGTTGGACGGTGTCGATGACGCGCCAGAGGACCGCGGTGATCGGGACGCTGACGAACGCGCCAGCGATCCCCGCGATCAGCGTGCCGGCGGTGACCGCCACCAGGATCACCGCCGGGTGCAACCGGACCTGCCGCTTCATGACCAGCGGCTCCAGCAGGTTGCCCTCGATCTGCTGCACGGCGATCACGGCGGCCAGGGTGAGCAGGGCGGTGGTGGGGCCGTTCGCGGCGAGTGCCACCAGCACGGCGACCGCGCCGGCCACCGTCGCCCCGATGATCGGCACGAAACCGCCGAGGAAGGTGATCAGCGCCAGTGGCAGGGCGAGCGGCACCCGCAGCACCACGAGCGCCAACCCGATGCCCAGCGCGTCGATGGCGGCGATGAACATGGTGCCCCGGCTGTACGCGCCCAACGTGTGCCAACCGGCCCGACCGGCCTCCGCCAGCACCGGCTGGTTCGGGCCGGACACCCGGGACAGCACCCAGCGCCACATCGACCGGCCGTCCTTGAGCAGGAAGAAGAGCAGCACCAGGGCGAGCAGCGCGGAGCCGAACACCTCGGTGGCGGTCCGGGCACCGGCCACCGGGTCCGGCGAGCTGCCGCTGAGTCCCTGCCGGGCCTGGTCGACCAGCCGGTCCAGCTGCGCTTCGCTGACCGGCAACGTGGACGTCACGAAGTCCCGGCTGCGCTCGACCCCCTGCGTCAGTTCCTGGCTGAGCTGGTCGAACTGGCTGGCGGTCAGGTTCCAGACCAGGGCGCCGACACCGACCAGGATGCCGAGCAGCAGAAGTACGGTGCACAGCGCGGCCAGCGCCGCCGGCAGGCGTAGCCGACGGAGCAGGAGCAGCACGGGGTCGAGCAGCGCGGTGAGGAAGATGGTGGCGGCCAGCGCGATGGCCAGCGGTGCCAGCAGGACGGCGATCCGGCCCAGCAGGTAGAGCCCGGCGATGATCACCACCAGGCAGGCGCTCCACACCACCGCGCTTCGGACCAGCCAGGGCAGCGCCGCCCACGAGTGGCGTGGTCCGGCGCCGTCCGTTGTCTCCCCGGTGCCCGCCCCGGAATCCTCTGCCGCCATGTCGGTCCTCCTCGATCTCGGCGAGTCGGTACCCGCCCGGGCGCACGCCGACACCCCGCGTCAGGACTCGTTGGCCGTGATCGCGTACGGCTTGCTGGTGTTGCCCCGGTTGCCGTCGGCGTTTGTGCTGGCTGACCCAGGGAACGGGGGAGAAAGACGAATTCGAGGAGGATCGCCGTGGGTGACTTCATGGACAAGGCCAAAGACTTCACGGACAAGCACGACAAGCAGGTCGACCAGGGTGTGGAAAAGGCCGGTGACATGGCCGACAAGCGCACCGGTGGCAAGTACGACGACCAGATCGACAAGGGCGTCGACCAGGCTCAGGCACGTACCGGCGAGGGCGATCAGGTCCGCTGACGTACCCCACACCTCCCGGGCCGCCGACAGCTCGGCGACCCGGGAGTGTCCGTTCCGGACCGGGCGCGGTCAGCGCTGCTGCTTCTCGCGCAGCTCGCTCATCGAGGTCGGTCGGCCGCTCAGCGCGTCGCGTAACCGGTCGATCATCCCGGTGCCCGGGTTGAGCAGCTTGTTCGCCGGCGGGTGGTCCGGTGCGTCCGGGTGTGGCCGGGTGGGCGCGACCTTCTTGAACGCCGTCACCTTGCCGGCCAGCTCGACGAGCTCCTCTCGGGCCGTGGCGGCACGCAGCCGGGGGAACAACTCGCTCTCCTCGTCCTGCACGTGGTGCCGGATGGTGCTCGTCAGGTGGGCGAGCAACTCGTCGAAGCGAGGGTCGGACGGGTCGAGCGACTCCAGGTCCTTCATGGTCCTCTCGGCGTCGGCGTGTTCGGTGATCTCGTGATCGGCGATCTCGTCGCCGTCGGGGAGTGTCTTGCGTGCCGTCGGGTAGACGTACGCCTCCTCGGCGACGGCGTGTCGGACGAGCTCGGCGATCACCACGTCGACGAGTTGGCGGCGGTACTCCGGGGTGCCCTGCCGGGTTTCCAGCTCGACGAAGAGTGTCTCGACCTCACGGTGGTCGGCGACCAGGATGTCGACGACGTCCTGGTCGGTGGTCGGTGGGTTGGTCATGTCACGGCCCCTTACCGGTTGCGGATCGGTGGGAGGTGTGTGGCCCCTGGTACCCCCACGGGGCTGCGCAAACCTACGGATGCCGATGGGCTGCACGGTGCCGGTGGTGTCGGTGGGGCGCGACCGGCACGATTGCGTGGCCGATGCCGGGGTAACCGCCGCCATGACCGACGAGCGCCCACCCGCCGACCGCGAGCAGTCGCGGCTCGACGACGCCGCCAAGCGGAGCGGCCGGGCGGTCCGACGGGTGCGACACCGCAGCGGGCAGGCGGGCCGGATCCGGGCCCGACAGTGGGAGGTCACCCTGGTGATCTCACTCCAGGCCGGGTTGGCCGCCGCGATCGCCGCGCTGCTCGCCAAGAATCTGCTCGGCCCCGGATCGCACGTCTTCGCCCCCGCCGCCGCCGTCGGTACGATCGCCACCGCCATCGGGCAGCGGGCGAGGCGCACCTTCGCGCTGCTGGCCGGAGTGGCCCTCGGCATCGTCATCGGCGACACGCTGCGTTTCCTGCTCGGCTCCGGCCCGTGGCAGACCGGCGTGGTGGTCGCGCTGGCCATCGCCGCCGCGTTGCTGGTGGCCGGCAAGGGCGGCCCGCTCGTCGGTCAGGCCGGCGGTACGGCCGTGCTGATCGCCACGCTGGCCCCGATGGAGCGAGGGCTGGAGGTGCCCCGGATCTTCGACGCGCTCGTCGGCGGGGTGGTGGGTCTGGTGGTGGTGGCGCTGCTGTTGCCGATCAACCCGATGCGAGTGCTGGACCGGGCCGCGGCGCCGATCTACGCGACCCTCTGCGCGCAACTCGGCGATCTGGCGACGGCGTTGCGGGCGCGCGACGGCGACGGGACGTTGCGCGTCCTGGAGCGGCTGCGTGGCACCGACGCCGACCTGGGGCGGCTCCACGACGCGCTCAGCGGCGCGGAGGAGGTGGTGACGATCGCGCCGGCCCGCTGGCACCGCCGCGAGCAGTACCACAGGTACGCCCGCAGCGCGGATCACCTGGAGCGGCTGCTGCTGGACACCCGCGCACTGGCTCGCTGGGCGTCGACCGCACTCCAGTACGACGAGCCGATCCCGCGCGAGTTGCCGGACGCGATGGGCCGCCTGGGTCAGGCGGTGGCAGAGATGCGCAGGGAGTACCGGGTGGGTGATGATCCCCGGCGCACCCGCCGGCTGGTCGAGGAGAGCGCCGAGTTGGCCGGGCGGGCCTCCGCGAGCGGGGTCAGGTCGTTCGGCGAAGCGCTCGTCACCGGGTTGCGGACGTCGGCGAGCGACCTGCTCCGGGCGTGCGGCTGCGAAGCCGACGACGCCAACCGGATCGTGCGCCGGGCGGCCGGCGTCGGCATGGCCGAAGTCCACCCGCCGGTGCGGCGACAACTGCGGCGGATCCGTCCGACCCGGGCCGCCCGGGTTCGTCGTCGTGCGCACCTGGCCGCCCGGATGCGCGACGACAGCCGGGCCGGCCGCCCCGCGAGGGAGCGACCGGCCCGGTGAGCGGTTCGGGTTGGTCAGGAGGAGTAGCCGCGCTCGGCGATCCAGTTGGCGACCTTCGGCAGGCTCATCCAGTACTCGCCGAGCGCCGGGTCGGCCGGGTCGGCGACCCGGATGGTGTCGCCACCGTCGCCGTAGCCGACGAGGGCCACGTAGTGGCCACCCTCGTACGAGTGCGGGTTGCCGGCGGTGTCCACGGTGGTGCCCTTGATGTTGGCGACCACCGGTCGGCCGGCGTCCACCGCGGCCCGCACGTCCCGGCGTAGCTGCTCGACCTGGTCCGGGCGGGCCACCGAGTCACGAATCTCGGTGGTCCGGTACTTACCGCCGGTCAGCTCGTTCAGCACCCGGGTGGTGTCCAGAGCCGACGGGGTGCCCGCCTCGGTGGTGCCGAGCAGCGTGGCCACCTCGTCCTGGGAGAGCGCCTTGCCCTGGGCGGACAGCGCGATCCGCGTCGCGGCCGGGCCGCAGTAGAAGAAGTTCGGCTGCGCCTGGTAGTCGACGCTCAGGACCCGCTCGGCGGACCGGTCGCTCTGGCTCGACGAGGTCGGCGCGGCCGGAGCCGGTGCGGCCTGGGCGGCCATCGCCGGGCCGAGGGCACAACCGCCGGCGACCAGCATGCCGACGACGGACAGCCCGCTCTTCTGGATGATCGGGTTCATGGTCGAGTCTCCGTTCGGGGGTTGGCGCCTCCAACTGGCGGAGGGCGCAGCACCGGGAATGGCGCTCGGCTCAGCACCGGGGGCGACGACCAGCGGCGGTCTGGGCCGCTGCCGTACCGGGGACGTAACGGCCCTGCTCCGGCGGGCATTCCGCCGGCCGCGGAGGTACGGGCGTCGCGAGAGGGTGCAACGACGGCCGGCCGGGCGGGATTCCTGCGTACCTCGGGGTCAGAGGCTGCCGAGCAGCCCGGTGACGGTGATCTCGATGACGACGCGTTCCGGATTCGGACGAGGGGTGCGATACCGCTCGGCGTAGCGTCGCTCCGCCTCTGCCACGGCGGCCCGATCCGATCGCAGCACCGCCCGGCCCTCGATGGTCAGCCAGCGGCGGCCGTCCACGTGGCAGACCGCCACCGCCGCGCCCGCCGCACCGGCGGCGGCCACCTGACGGGCCTTGCGGGAGCTGCCGGAGGTGATGACCCGGGCCAGCCCGGCCGCCGGGTCGAGGGTCACCCCGACCGGTACGACGTGTGGGGTCCCGTCGGCACGAATGGTGGTCAGGGTCGCGAGGTGCCGTTCCGCGCAGAAGGCGACGACACGCTCGTCGTGCACGTCCAACCGATGATCGCCCGCCATGTCCGTCCCCTGTTCACCGAATCGACCCCGATCATGGCACCTGGCGGCGTGCCCGCTCCCGATCGGTCGACGAATCGGGCTGGCCGGGCAGTTGGTGGGCGGCCGCCCGGCGCTTGTGCACCAGCCGGGTGAGGTAGATCAGCGCGCCGGCCAGGACACCCATGTCGTCCAGGTAGATCGGGTCCGGAAGGACGTCGATCGGGAAGATCGTGTAGATCAGCGCGCCGTAGAAGGCGACCTTGCCGCCGGTGCCGAGCCCGGTCAACATCCGCCGCGTACGCACCACCCGTACCGCCAGCACCACGGCACCGACAAGTGTGGCGATGGCCAGGATGCCGGCGATCACCACGAGGACCCACGCCTCTCGGGACATGCCGTCACGCTAACCCACCGGGAACCGCGCGGCTCAGAACGCGGGCACCGCCGCGCGGCTCAGAACGCGGGCACCGCCGCGCGGCTCAGAACGCGGGCACCGCCGCGCGGCCGCGAGCGGTCACCGTGTTTTCCCGGGTCTGCTCGACCGACGGCTTGACCACCTCGCTCAGCGGCAGCACCGACGCCGACTCGGCGACCCGTCGCCCGGTGGCCGCGTGGGCCTCCTCGCGCAGACTGCGGGCCGCCGCGACGGCCAACTCGGCCGCCCGCCAGGCAACCTGCTCCTGCTCGCGAGCCGCGGCGTGCCGGGCCGCCAGGTTGTCGCGAATCGCCCGCCGCAGCACCAGCTCCTGTGCGACCGGGTGCAGCCGCGGGTCCCAGCCGTCGCGGTGCGCGAAGACGTCGCTGAGCTGCTCCACCGACAACTCCCGCCGCCAGTACGCGTCCAGCGCGGCACGGTGCAGGTAGCGCTCGCGGTCCGCGTACTCGGCGGGGGTGCGGGCGGTCTGCGGCAGGGGCATGGCGGCTGCCGCGTCGAGTCGCCGGACGGCCGCCTCGGCCGCCTCGTACGTCTGCCAGGCTGCCTCGACCGCCTCCTGCGCGGCCACCCACTCCGTTCGGCGGCGCTGCGCGGTGGTGGTCGCCCGCGTCGCGGCCACGGCGACCTCCTGCGCGTAGCGGCTCTGCTCCCGTTCCTCCTGCGCCTGTTCGAGTTGGCTCGGCATGGCCGCGCGGCGGATCCGGGCACCCGGGTCGAGGCGGAGCCGGCCGGGCCGTAGCAGCAGAGCGGCGACGGCGACGCCGACGAACCCGAGCAGGCTCAGCCAGATGACGGCGGCTCGGGACAGGTCGGGCAGGGCGGCGGAGAGAACGGTTTGCATGATCAGCACCTCGCGGTCGAAGGCGGGTATCGACGGGTGGCAGGAGGAGCCCGACGGCAGCGGGCGACGGGTCATCCCGTCGGGGCGACTCAGCTGCTGCGACGGACTACCCGGGGCCGGGCAAGGCCCCCGGGGATCACCGGGCCAGGCTCAGCGGACGGGTGGACCGCGTCGCGCGGGGGTGCCACGGCCGGGATCGATGGCCGGGGCCTGACCCCGGCTCTCCGCGATCGGCGAGGTCAGCGCGGTGGTGCCCGCCGGGTCAGCCGGCCGGGCGGCAGCGGGCTGGGCCGTCCGCTCGGTGGCCGGCGCGGCATCGGGACGGACACTCGCCACCCGGCTGCTCACGGCACTGGGCCGTAGCTGCGTCGAGGCGGGCGGTGGGGTCGCGGCGAGGGCGCCGCCCAGGCCGACCGCGAGCACCAGCGCGGTGATCGCCAGTCGGGTCAGCTCACGCAGTGACCGCAGCACAGCCCAACGGGCCGGGCGGATCAACACTGCGGACGACACCCGACCAACCTAACGCCTGCTCTGCCGTGGCGCAGCACGGCGATGGCCCGGGTCGGCGTGACCGCCACCACCATGTGCACTGTGGAGGGTGGGTGTCGCGTGGGTCAGACCTCGGGGGCGACCTCCGTGGTGGGCGTTTCGGCGAACAGCGCGAGCAGGTCACCGACCTGGCGGTCGGCCTCGGCGGGGTGCCGGAACCGACCGGCCGGGTTGAGGGTGTACTCGTTGCGCCGTCCGACGCGGGTGCGGTGCAGGTAACCCTCCGCCTCCAGGTCGGCGACGATCGCCTGCGCGGCCCGTTCGGTCACCCCGACCTCCGCAGCGACGTCGCGTAGCCGGGCGGTGGGGTCGCGGGCGATGGCCAGCAGCACGTGCCCGTGGTTGGTGAGGAACGTCCAGTTCCGCCCGCCGCCGGTGGCACCCGTCGCCGTGCTCCCCATCGTGTGACCGCCTCTCCGGGCGTCCGCCCTGCCCCCGGGAGTCTCGCCCGTCGTGCGTCCGGTGCGGCACCCAGGGGTCGAACCGGTGTCAACGTATGAAATCTAAATCACGCATACCTTGACGCATCTTACGGTGCGTGTGACGGTGGAGCCCGAGCCAGCGCCGCCGCCGGCCCGCTGATAAGCCCTCTGACCAGGTCAGACGCATGAAGACGAGGTGCGGGGATGAGTCGTCCTGGAACTCCCGGCGGCCAGCCGGGTTCGCAGCGGATCGCCGACCAGGCGTCCGCACCCACCGAGCCGGCCCGGGCGTACGCCGAGCTGACCGCCGGCAACCAGCGCTTCGTCAGCGGGGTCCCGCGCCACCCCAACCAGGACGCCGGGCGCCGGTCCGCCGTGGCCGACGGGCAGCATCCGTTCGCGGTGATCGTCGGCTGCTCCGACTCCCGGCTGGCCGCCGAGATCATCTTCGACCGGGGGCTGGGTGACCTGTTCGTGGTCCGCACGGCCGGGCACACGGCCGGTCCGGAGGTCCTCGGCAGCGTGGAGTACGCGGTGACCGTCCTCGGCACCCCGCTGGTGGTGGTGCTCGGCCACGACTCGTGCGGGGCGGTGCAGGCGGCGCGGGAGACCGTCGCGACCGGCACCCAGCCCCCCGGGCACCTGGGCGCGGTCGTCGATGCCGTGCTGCCCAGCCTGCGCCGGGCCGAGACCGAGGGCGTGGACGACATCGACGGGATCGTCGACATCCACATCGCGCAGACCGTCGAGGCGCTGCTCGGGCAGTCGCCCGTGCTGGCCGCCGAGGTGGCGCAGGGGCGGTGCGCGGTGGTGGGTGTGTCGTACCGGCTCGCCGCCGGGGTGGTGCGCCCGGTGGCCGCCGTGCCGGCCGGCTTCGCGGCGCTCGGCGTGCCGACCGCGTCAGCCGAACCGGTCGCGGCCGCCTGACGCGTCGAGGGCCGCCCCGCGCGACGCGGAACGGCCCTCGACGAAGGATGCTGCGGGTCAGAGCATCGACATGTGCACGTGGTCGGTGTGGTTCGACGGCCCGCTGTACGACTTCCAGCCGGTCGCCGGGAACCAGATCTGCCGGTTCCAGATCACGTAGTAGATGCCGAGCCGGTCCGCGTTGCGGATGAGGAACGCGGCGACGTTGTTGCCGTACGTCCGGGTGTCCTCGTTGTGCCAGGGTGAGAAGCCGCTCTTCTGGAGCGACCAGTCGCAGGCGCGGCCCTTCGGGTGCTCGTACGGTCCACCATTGCGGTGACAGCCGACGAACCGGGTGAAGCCGGCCCGCCTGACCTCCTTGTACGCGTGCAGTGTGCGCGGCGTGACGCAGCCGGACGTGGTGGGGTCCTTCTCGCTACAGGACTGCGCCTTCCAGTCGCCGTCGGCGGTGCGACCCGGGCCGATCTTGGCGACCGGCGAGGTGGCGTCCACCAGGCCGCCGGTGAAGCCCTTGCCGCCGACCAGGGCGAGCGCCTTGTCGGCCTCGCTCTTGCGCTTGGCCATCACGGCGGTCTGCTTCTGCTGCTCGCGGACCTCGGTGTCGAGGAGCAGTTTGGCCTGCTCGGCACGGGCCTTCACCGCGTTGACCTCGGCGAGCTTGTTCTCGTTCACCATGTTGATCTCGTCGAGCATCGCGGCGCGCTGCACGAACGTGTCCGGGGCGTTGCTCTCGAGCAGCATCGCCAGCGCACCGATCCGACCGGTCCGGTACGACTGGGAGGCGATCTGCCCGACCTGTGGCGCCAGCGCGTCCAGGTCGGCCTTGGCCCGGTCCACCTCCAGCGCCAACTCCAACTGCCGTTTCTTGGACTTGTCCAGTTTGGACTTGGCGGCGGAGTAGTCGCGGTTCACCTGCTCGATGACGTCGTTGAGCAGCTTGGGCTCGTCGTCCTCCTCGTGCCCGGACGGTGTGGGGGTCGTCGGGGCGGCGTGGGCCGGGAGGGGGCCGGCGAGCACGGTCAGTGCGGCGATCACGGCCACCACGGGTGTCAGCCAGCGGCGTAGGGGTGCCGTCACAATGTTCCCTTCCGTCGACCGCCGACCGGGTTAGCTGACGGGTTCGGGGCGGAAGTGGCCCCTACCGCTGACGCGGATTCACCCCACACACCTGGGTCCCCGGCTCGCCGGTTGGCGATTGGGCGGTGGCACCGCAGGCGCCGCTTCGCGCCTTCATCGGTAACCGGCAGCGAGGTTACCCGAGAGTCGACTGGGTGAGCTACGCCTGGATGCCGACCAAAAGTGTCATTTCGCCATAGCGTTGGGTGACCAGTGACGCGGTTCTCAGGGGGGAGGCCCGATCTGGTCACGCTGAGGAGTGTCACCATGCCGTATCCGTGCTCCTGTTCGACTCCGGCCACCCGTCGGTGGCGGTGGATGGGGGCGGGGTCCGCGTCTGGTCCGGCTCGTCGGGTCGAGAGGTGCGCGGTGAGCTGAGGGCGGCCAGCGCCTCCGCCCGGTCGGCCTGGGGGCGCGGCCGAGCGACCTCGGCGGGCGGCGTGGTCTCGGTGCGCCCGGCGGCGGTCACGATCGCGGCCAGCCCGGTGGTCAGTGGCACGGCGGCGATCAGCCCGAGGGTGGCGACCGCGCTACGGACGATCTCCTGCGCGAGGAACTCGCTGGTGAGCAACTGCCCGATCGGCCGCGCGTCGGCGGTGAGCAGGAGCAGCAGGGGCAGCGACGCGCCCGCGTACGCCAGCACGATGGTGTTGACAGTGGAGGCGATGTGCGCCCGGCCGACGCGGGTCGCCGCGCGGTACAGCTGCAAGCGGGTCAGCCCGGGATTGGCGTTCGACAGCTCGGTGACGGTGGCCGCCTGGGTGACCGTCACGTCGTCGAGCACCCCGAGCGAACCGATGATGATCCCGGCGAGCAGCAGGCCGTGCAGGTCCACGTCACCCTGGAACATCGACAGTGTCGTGGCGTCCTCACTGCCGAAGCCGGTGAGGTGGGTCGCCGCGGTGGCGACGGTGGCGAGCGCGCCGGTCAGCACCAGGCTGCCCAGGGTGCCGAGCACCGCGACCGAGGTCTGCGCGGTGACGCCGTGGGTCAGATAGAGCACCACGAACATGATCAGGGCGGCACCGACCACCGCCACCAGCAGCGGTGACCGGCCGGCGCCGATGCCCGGCAGCACGAAGGTGAGCAGGATGGCGAAGCTGGCCGCCAACCCGGCGAGCGCGGCCAACCCCCGCCACCGGCCGAACGCGACGATCGCGGCGGCGAAGACCACCGCCAGCCACACCAGCGGGGTGCCGCGCTGATGCTCGGCGATGTTCCAGTTGCTGACCGTGGGATCGGTCGGATCGGTCAACTCGACCAGGATGATCTCGTCGCCGACGTCGACACGTGGCGCGCCCGGCCCGTCGGGCACCGGTGTCTGCACCTGCTGGCCGGCGGCGGGCCCCTCGTCCACGCGGACGTCGACAGTGCCGCACGGCCCGGTGCCGACTCTGGGTGTGCCCTCGGGGCTCTCCGGCAGCGGCGGGCACGGCTCGGTCACCACCCGCGTCACCGTGCCGGCGTAGCGCGGCACGTCCGCTCCGCCGTCGGTCTGCGGTGCTCCTCCGCGCGGCCAGAGCAGCGCCGCGGCGACCACGGTGGCGACGAAGAGGGGCACCACGGTCATGACGAGGATCCGTCGCACCCGGGGTGGGGCGGACGGAGTGGGACGGGCGTGGTCGGAACCCAAGTCGAGACTCCCAACGATCCGGTGCGGGATACGTGTCAGCGCGCCGCGCGGTTCAGTGTCCTCGCCGAAAGGCGGCGCGAGGCGCGGCGGATCGCGGACCGACGACCACGCGATCACGGACGGTCAGTGCCCGGCCCCGGTTGCCCGGAAACCGACCCCGCGCCCGCGGGTGCCGGCACCCGCGGGCGTGTCGTCAACCGCGCTTCATCAGCCGGCCGACCGCCGCCATCATCTCGGTGGCCATCTCGTCGGCCCGACCTTCGGCGGCCCCCTCGTGCATGCAGTGCCGGGCGTGCCCGTCGAGCAGCCCCAGCGCCACCTTGTCCAGGGCGGCCTGGATCGCGGAGATCTGGGTGAGCACGTCGATGCAGTAGCGGTCGTCGTCGACCATCTTCTCGATGCCGCGGACCTGACCCTCGACTCGGCGGAGGCGCGCGAGCAGCTGGTCCTTGCTGGCGGTGTACCCGCGGATCGGAGTGGGTGCGCTCATGCCGACCAGGATAGCCTACCCCTGGGGGGTATGGTACGGTGCAGTCCGGTGGTGATACCCCCACCGGGTACCGGTACGGCGAAGGAGACGATCCGATGGTCAACACGACGTTCCAGGTGCAGGGAATGACCTGTGGGCACTGCGTCAGCGCGGTGAGCGCCGAGGTCGGCGCCATCGCGGGAGTCCGCGACGTCCAGGTCGACCTCGCGACCGGGCAGGTCACCGTGAGCAGCGAGCAGCCGCTGGACGTTCAGGTCGTCCGGGCCGCTGTCGACGAGGCCGGCTACGACCTCGTCGACGCGTGAGCGGAGGGGCCGACATGCGTACCGGGACGAGACTTGTCGGATTCGCTGTCGGCCTCGCGGCGATCTTCGGAGCGACGTACGGCATCGGCCGGGTGGCCGACCGCGCCCCGGTCGCCGAGAGCCGGCACGACGGGGGCACCGAGAGCCGGCACGACAGTGACGCCGTCCCGGCGACCGGAGAGGGTGGCGACCCGGCCGACCGGATTCCCGGTGGGCTGCTCGTCTCCGACCGCGGCTACACCCTCGACCCGGTCGACGCCCCGGCCGACGAGTTCGCCTTCCGGATCACCGGTCCGGACGGCCAACCGGTGACCCGGTACGACGTGGCGCACGACAAGAGGATGCACCTGATCGTGGTCCGACGGGACCTCTCCGGTTTCCGGCACGTGCACCCCGACCTGGCTCCGGACGGCACCTGGCGGGTCGGCACGCCGCTGGCCGGCCCCGGGCAGTGGCGGGCGTTCGCCGACTTCGCCCCGACCGGGGGTGAGCCGCTGACGCTCGGCGTCGACGTGACAGTCCCCGGTGAGCTGACCGAACGACAGCTGCCCGCACCGGCGACCAGCACCACCGTCGACGGCTACACGGTCACCCTGACCGGCTCGCCGCAGCCCGGCCGCACCGCCCCGCTCACGTTCACCGTCAGCCGGGACGGTCGACCGGTCACCGACCTGGAGCCCTACCTGGGCGCGTACGGGCACCTGGTGGCACTGCGCCGGGGTGACCTCGCGTACCTGCACGTGCATCCGGACGGGACGCCGGGCGACGGGCGGACCCGGCCCGGCCCGGCCGTCAGCTTCCTCGCCGAGGTGCCCTCGGCCGGCAGTTACCGGCTCTACCTCGACTTCCAGCACGGCGGGACGGTGCACACCGCCGAGTTCACCGTCGTCGCCGGCACCCCGCCGACCGACACCCCGCCGACCGGCACCAACCCGAGCGGACCCGCGCCGAGCGGGGGCGCCGACCACGGCACCCCCGGACACGGGCACAACTGACGGGACCACACGATGACCACCACCAGCAGACCGCTGCCCGCGGCGCCCAACCGGATCGAGTTGGCGATCGGCGGGATGACCTGCGCCGCCTGCGCCGCCCGGATCGAGAAGAAGCTCAACCGGATGGACGGCGTGAGCGCCGCCGTCAACTACGCCACCGAGAAGGCCACCGTCCGGTACGCCGACGGCGTCACGCCGGACGACCTGATCGAGACCGTGCGCAAGACCGGGTACACGGCCGCGCTGCCGGCCCCGCCGACGGCCGAGGAGCCGGCGGATCCGCTGCGCGGCCCGCGTACCCGGCTCTGGGTCTCGGTGGCGCTCAGCGTGCCGGTGGTCCTGCTGGCCATGGTCCCCGCCTGGCAGTTCGACTACTGGCAGTGGCTGTCGCTGACCCTCGCGGCCCCGGTGGTGGTCTGGGGTGGGCTGCCGTTCCACCGGGCCGCCTGGACCAACCTGCGCCATGGCGCGGCCACCATGGACACGCTTGTCTCACTCGGCACCCTGGCCGCGTTCGGCTGGTCGCTCTGGGCGCTCTTCCTGGGTGACGCCGGCATGCCCGGGATGACGCACCCGTTCCGCTTCGACATCACCCGCACCGACGGCGCCGGCACCATCTACCTGGAGGCGGCCGCCGGGGTGACGGTGTTCATCCTGGCCGGCCGCTACTTCGAGGCCCGGTCCAAGCGGACCGCCGGTGCGGCCCTGCGCGCCCTGCTCGACCTCGGTGCCAAGGAGGTGGCGGTGCTGCGCGACGGGGTGGAGACCCTGATCCCGGTGGACCGGCTCGCCGTCGGTGACCGGTTCGTGGTGCGTCCCGGGGAGAAGATCGCCACCGACGGGGTGGTCGACGAGGGCACCTCCGCCGTCGACGCCAGCATGCTCACCGGTGAGTCGGTGCCGGTCGAGGTCGGTCCCGGCGACGGCGTGGTCGGCGCCACCATCAACGCGGGCGGACGGCTGATCGTCAGCGCCACCCGGGTCGGCGCGGACACCCAACTCGCCCGCATGGCCGACCTGGTCGAGCAGGCGCAGAGCGGCAAGGCCGCCGTGCAGCGCCTCGCGGACCGGATCTCCGGTGTCTTCGTACCGATCGTCATCACCCTCGCCGTGGGCACGCTCGGCTGGTGGCTCGGCACCGGGGCCGGCCCGACCGCCGCGTTCACCGCCGCCGTCGCCGTGTTGATCATCGCCTGCCCCTGCGCGCTGGGCCTGGCCACCCCGACCGCGCTGCTGGTCGGCACCGGTCGGGGCGCCCAACTCGGTGTGCTGATCAAGGGTCCGGAGGCGCTGGAGTCGACCCGCCGGGTGGACACCGTCGTGCTGGACAAGACCGGCACCGTGACGACCGGCCGGATGA
Source organism: Micromonospora sp. NPDC049204 (assembly GCF_040647935.1). Classification (NCBI taxonomy): domain Bacteria; kingdom Bacillati; phylum Actinomycetota; class Actinomycetes; order Micromonosporales; family Micromonosporaceae; genus Micromonospora; species Micromonospora sp. NPDC049204. Next base: position 222,584 of record NZ_JBEZDC010000013.1, read on the forward strand.
CCCTGGTGGACGTGGTCCCGACGAGTGGCGCGGATCGGGGCGAGCTGCTCCGGCTCGCCGGTGCGGTGGAGGCCGCCTCCGAACATCCGATCGCCCGCGCGGTCGCGGCGGGCGCCGCCGAGGAGGGATCGCTGCCCCCGGTGACGGGCTTCGGCAACCTCGAAGGGCTGGGCGTCACCGGCACCGTCGACGGAAGGACCGTGCTCATCGGTCGGATCCGGCTGCTGCGGGAGCGGGAAATCGACGTACCGCCGGAGGTCGAGTGGGCCGTCCGCGACGCGGAGGCCGCCGGCCGTACGGCGATCGTCGCGGCCTGGGACGGGCGCGCCCGGGGCGTGCTCGCGGTCGCCGACGTGGTCCGGCCGACCAGCCGGGCGGCGGTGGCCCGGCTGCGGGCACTGGGGCTCACTCCGGTCCTGCTGACCGGGGACAACGCCACGGTGGCCCGCGCGATCGCCGCCGAGGTGGGCATCGACGAGGTGATCGCCGAGGTGCTGCCGGCCGGCAAGGTCGACGTGGTCAAGCGGCTGCAGGCGCAGGGGCGGTCGGTGGCGATGGTCGGTGACGGGGTCAACGACGCCCCGGCTCTGGCCCAGGCCGACCTGGGGTTGGCGATGGGCACCGGCACCGACGTGGCGATCGAGGCGTCCGACCTCACCCTCGTCCGGGGCGACCTGGACGCCGCCGTCGACGCCATCCGGTTGTCCCGCCGCACGCTGGGCATCATCCGGGGCAACCTGTTCTGGGCGTTCGGTTACAACGTGGCGGCCCTGCCGCTGGCGGCCGCCGGGCTGCTCAACCCGATGATCGCCGGCGCAACGATGGCGCTGTCCTCGGTCTTCGTGGTGGCGAACAGCCTGCGGCTGCGCCGGTTCCGCCCGGCCGCTGTCGGTCGCGGACTGTGACGGCGGCAATGGTTGGACCGGTGACGGTGGGGGTACTGGTGGTGTCGTAGCAGCGACGCTTGCAATGGAGGTTGGCAATGGGATTCGACGACAAGATCAACAACGCCACCGAGGACGCGACCGGCAAGCTGAAGGAAGGCGCTGGTCGCGCCACCGATAACGAGCAGCTCGAGGCCGAGGGTCGCGCGGACCAGTCCACGGCCAAGCTCAAGCAGGCCGGCGAGAAGATCAAGGACGCCTTCAAGAGCTGACGTACGACGTAACCCGCACGCCGGGCCGGTGATCACTCACCGGCCCGGCGTGTCTGTGTGTCCGGCCCCGTTCCGCGACCCTGAGAACCCCCTGATTCCACCCTCGGTCCGTATCGCCGCGTCGGCATACCTGCTAACTTCTCTTTGCATGTGCGAGGGCCGGTTGTGAGCAGCGCTCCATCGCCGATCGGCGACGACCTGGTACGGGTGCTGGCCTCGTTGGCCAACCCGCACCGGCTGCGGATCATCGCCGCGCTGGCCCGCGAGCGTGCCTACGTCAGCGGGCTGGCCCGGCAACTGGGGATCAGCCGAGCGCTGTTGCAGGTCCACCTACGGAAGCTGGCGGCGGCCGGGCTGGTCACCGCGAGCCTGGAGTTGTCGGAGGACGGGAAAGCCATGAACTACTACGAGGTGCAGCCGTTCGTGCTCACCCTCACCCCCGAGATCATCGCGGCGGCGGCCGAGACGCTGACCGTGCCCGACTCGGTCGAGCAACCAGGAGGGAACCGATGAGCGGGCACGACTGGACCGAGGTGGTCGGCGCGATCGGCATCTTCGCCTTCCTGGTCAGCGTGGTCACGGTGACCATCGTGCAGCTCGCCAAGACCCGGCGGGCCCGGTACGAGGCGTCCCGCGCGGACGACTACCGCAGGCTCGCCGAGCAGGCCGCTCAGGCCCAGGCGGAGAACGCCCGGCTGCTCGCGGCGATGGACGGCCGGCTCGCCGGGATGGAGACCCGGATGACAACCGTCGAACGCGTCCTGGTCGAGGTCGACTGACCGCTGACGAAGGCCCCGGGCCGTCGAGCGGCTACTCGACGGCCCGGGTGGAAGCAGCATCACCTCGCCCGGTGGGCGAGTTTCACCGGCAACGCTCCTTCACGGAGAGGACAGCACCTCATGCCGCACGTCCGCAAATCCGCCGTCGCCTGGGCGGTCGCCCTGGCCCTCACGGCAGCCGGCCTGACCCCGGCGAGCCCGGCCGCCGCCCAGCCCACGATCGACTGGCAGCCCTGTGCCGCCGACGACTCCGCCGAGTGCGGCACCCTGTCACTGCCGGTCGACTGGGACCGGCCCCGGGGGGAGCGCTTCGACCTCGCGCTGGCCCGCCGGGTCGCCAAGCCGGCCACCCGCGAGGGCACGCTGGTCTTCGGCCCCGGCGGGCCGGGCGACAGTGGCGTCGACCGGGTGGTCGACGGCAGCTCCCGGTTCAGCGCCGACCTGCGCCGCCGGTTCGACATCGTCAGCTTCGACCCGCGCGGCACCGGCGGCAGCAACCCGGTGGTCTGCTCCCGGGCCCTGCTCGCCCAGCAGCCGCAACTGATCGCCGACCAGGCCCAGTTCGACGCCACGCTGGCCGGCAACGAGCTGCTGCGGGCCGACTGCCGGGCGCGCACCGGGCCGCTCTACGACCACGTGGACACGATCAGCGCCGCCCGCGACCTGGACGCGATCCGCGCCGCGCTCGGCGAGCGGCAGCTCACCTTCCACGGCAGCTCGTACGGCACCCTGCTCGGTGAGCAGTACGCCGAGCTGTTCCCGCACCGGGTCCGGGCCATGGTGCTGGAGGCCGCGGTGGACCACAGCGTCGGCACCCGCGCCTTCCTGGACACCCAGGCCGTCACCTCGGAGGACGCGTTCGACGAGTTCGTCGCCTGGTGTGAAAGGTCCGCCGCCTGCGCCCTGCGTGGGCGGGACTTCCGGGCCCTCTGGGAGGGGCTGCGCGCCCGAGCCGAGGCCGGCACGCTCACCGACCCGAAACGGCCCGGTGTCGTGCTGACCCCGTTCGAGTTGAGCCGGCTCACCCACCGGGAGTTCTACGACACCTGGCGCTGGCCGGGGCTCGCCGAGTGGTTGGGCGCGATGGAAGCCCCCGCCACGGTGCGAAGCGCCGGCCCGTCCACGGGTGACGCCGTGGCGCCGTACCCCTTCGCGGTTTTCTGCCAGGACTGGAGCCTGCCGGTCCGCGACTACCGGGAGTACGACGAACACCTGCGCCGGGTGGCCCGGCTCGCGCCCGACCTGCGGTACCCGACGGCGGTGTTCGCCCTCGCGACCTGCCTGGGCACCCCGACGCCGGTCGCCAACCCGCAGCACCGGCTGCGGGTGCGCACCGACGTGCCGTTGCTGATCGCCGCCACCGTGCACGACCCGGCCAGTGGGTACAACTGGGCCACGAACGTGGCGCGGCAGTTGGGCCGGCACGGCGTGCTGCTCACCTACGCGGGTTGGGGGCACGGCAGCTACAGCACCAGCCCGTGTGTCAAGCGGGCCGTCGACGCCTACCTGCTCGACCAGAAGGTGCCGGCCCGGGGCGCCACCTGCCCGGCCGTCGACCCCGACGTGTGACCGCGCCGCTGCCGGCCGCCGGGGTCAGACCTGCCCGGCGGTCGGCGGCCGTCGCACTCCCGCCAGCCGGGCGGCGCGCAGCTCCAGATACCGCTGCTCGGGCCGGCTCGTGGTGCCCCGGGCCGCCTCCAGGTACGCCTCCCGCGCCGCGCCGACCTCCCCGGCCAGCTCCAGCAGGTGCGCCCGGACGGCGGCGAGCCGGTGGTGCCCGGCGGTGCGCTCGTCGGCGTCCAGGGCCGTGAGCAGGGCCAGCCCGGCCCGTGGCCCGTCCACCATGGCCACCGCCACCGCCTGGTTGAGGGTGACCAGCGGGTTCGGCGCGATCCGGGCCAGCAGCCGGTAGAGCGCGACGATCTGCCGCCAGTCTGTCTCCGCCGCCGTCCGGGCCTCGGCGTGCACTGCGGCGATCGCCGCCTGGAGTTGGTACGGCCCGGGCGGCGACCAGGTCAACGCGTCCGTGATCAGCGCGATCCCCTCGGTGCTGGCGGCGACGTCCCACCGGGTGCGGTCCTGCTCGGCGAGCGGCACCAACTCCCCGTCCGGGCCGAGCCGGGCCGCCCGGTGCGCGTCGGTGAGCAGCATCAACGCCAGCAGCCCGCTCACCTCGCCGTCGTCGGGCAGCAGTCCGTGCAGGATGCGCGCCAGCCGGATCGCCTCGCCGGTCAGCTCGGCCCGGTGCAGATCCGGGCCACTGGACGCGGTGTAGCCCTCGTTGAAGATCAGGTAGAGCACGCGGAGCACCGTGCGCAGCCGCTCGTCCCGTTCCGCCGGACCGGGCATGGTGAACCGGGCTCCGGCGGCCTCGATCCGCTGCTTGGCCCGGCGGATCCGTTGGCTCATCGTCGCCTCCGGCAGCAGGTGCGCCCGGGCGATCTGGGCGGTGCTGAGGCCGCCGACCGCGCGCAGGGTGAGCGCCACCTGCGCCGATCCGGTCAGCGCCGGATGGCAACAGAGAAACAGCAGGGTGAGGGTGTCGTCGGCGTCCGCCACCGCGGGCTCCGCGTCGGCCGCCGGTGCCACCCCGGCGTACGCCGGCTCGCGCAGCGTCACCGCCAGCTCGCGGTCCCGGCGGGCGTTCTCGCTGCGCCACTCGTCGGTGAGCCGGCGGGTGGCCACGGTGAGCAGCCACGCGCGCGGACTGTCCGGTACGCCCTGCGTGGGCCACTGCGTCGCGGCGGCGAGCAGCGCCTCCTGGACCGCGTCCTCGCACCTGTCGAACTGGCCGTGCCGGCGAACCAGCAGGCCGAGGACCTGCGGCGCGACCGTGCGCAGCAGATCCTCGACCGTCCGGTCGTCGGTCACATCTCCGCTCCGGACTCGTCCATGATCGGGCGAACCTCCATGGCGCCGCCGAAGCGCACGTCCGGCCAGCGGGCGGCGATCTCGGCGGCCCGTTGCGGGCTGTCGCAGTCGACCGCCAGGTAACCGGCGAACTGCTCCTTGCTCTCCATGAACGGCCCGTCGATGACCTCGGCCCGGCCGTCGACGGCCCGAACCGTCAACGTCTGCGACGGGTTGGCCAGCGCCTGGCCGCCGATCAGCTCGCCGGTCTCGGTCAACTCCTTCATGATCTCGTCGACCTCGCCGAACAGGGCGGTGCGGTCCTGCTCGGAAAGCTCCTCGGTGAAGCCGGGCCGGTTCCAGATCAGCAGCATGTACTTCATGGCGACGCTCCTCAGACTCGTGTCGCACCCCGGTCGGGGCGCGACTCACCGGAGGGTCGGAGCCGACAATCCGTTCCCTACGGCGTAGCGCAGAAAATCGCAGATATCGCCGCCGGTGGTGGTCCCACGCCGGGCGGTTCAGCGCCGATCAGGTCGGCCCGGCACCTGGCGGGGCTTCCGCCCGCCGCCGACGTCCAGCGACGCCCGGTCGGCGGCCGAGGTGCCCGACGACCAGCCCTCGGCGTCGCGCACGCTGAGTCGGTGGCGGGTGACGCCGGGAAAGAGCGTGTCCAGCCGCTCCCGGACCGCCTCGCCCCGGGCGGCGAGCACCGGCAACAGTCGCTCCGCCCCGGCCGTCTCGGCCGCCGCCTGGTCCGCCGCGTCGGTTGCCGCCTCGGTGGCCGCGCGCAGCCGTTCGCCGATCCGCAGCGCGAACGCGTTGAGGAACGACTCGTCCCAGACCTTTGTCCGCCGCCCCGACCCCTGCCGCCGCTCGACCCGCCCGCGCAGCATGGCGGCGGTGGCCTGGACCAGCAGCGAGGTGTAGAGCAACTCCACCGCCACCAGGTCGGCCGGCCAGCCCAGCACGGTGGCGAAGCCGAGATCGTCGGACCAGACCGCCTCGCACCTGTTCGCCGCCGCCACCTCCTGCACCAGCAGTGCCTTCGCGCCCGCGTACGGGGTGTCGGTGCTCAGGCGTACCCCGCCGGGCACGTCGCCGCGCTCCGCCCCGGCGGCCAGCAACGCCTCGTCGATGCTGTGCCGGGCGATCAGCTCCTGCGCCTTACCGGTAAGCGCCTCCGCCTCGGCCGGGAAGGTCGTCGACTCGGCCTTGGCCAGCAGCGCCCGGACCCGGTCCAGCATCGGCGACCCGCTGCGCGCCGGACCGGCCGACCGGGCGGTCGCCGCCCCGCTCGACCCGGGTGGCGGGCGCAGCACCGCGATCGGTGGCAGGCTCTCCACCAGCGCGAGGACGTCCACGGCCGTACGGAGCGCGTCGACCCGGTCCAGCGCCTCCCGGGCGGACCAGCCGGACAACACCCGGTCGTCGTCCGCCCGCACCTCGGCGGCCAACGCGCGCAACTGCTCGTCGAACCAGGCCGGGACCGGATCCGACTGCTCGCGCCGCTGCACGGCCATCGCGTCCCGGACCAGTCGCGCCGCGCGGCCGTCGAGCCGCCGCCCGGTGATCCGGTCCACGTCGACGGGCTGCCAGCCGCGCGGCCAGAGCCGCGCCAGACCACGGACCAGGCGGCGCAGCAACGCCGCGTCCACCGCCGTGGTGCCGTCCGCGGCGCCGGTGCCGACCATCAGTTGGTCCAGCTGCCGTTCGGCCTTCCGTACGTCGGTGCCGCGCACCGCCGCGAGCGCGTTGGCGACGAGTTCGTCCGCGTCCGGCACTGGCACCTCCTTCTCGGGTTCCGCTGCGGGCGAGGCTGCCCGACCCGCCCCAGCTCCATGATCATGCCGCGCGAGGCCCCGAAGGCGCGAAACGGGGATGTTGCCGCCGTGCGCGGTGCCGGCCGTGCGCGGTGCCGGCCGTGCGCGGTGCCGGCCGTGCGCGGTGCCGGCCGTGCGCGGTGCCGGCCGTG
>NZ_JBEZDC010000014.1:0-203070 GCF_040647935.1 Micromonospora sp. NPDC049204
GGGCCCCCGGTGTTGTTTCACCCGGGCACCGGGGGGCCCCCCCGGGGGGGGGGGGGGCCCAACCCCCCCGCGGGGGGGGGGGCCGGGCCCCCCCCCCGCCACCACTGTTGCTGCCGATGGCAGGAGGTTCGGTCAGGCGGTCGTCCGGGCCGCCTCCAGGATGACCTCGGTAACCTCACCGGGATGCGAGATCAGGCCCAGGTGACCGGCGTCGATCCGGGTGATGTCGGCCCCCGCCCGCTTCATCATCGCCTCCTGGCTGGCCGGCGGGATGACCCGGTCCTCGGTGCCGATCACTGCCCATACCGGGATCGTCTTCCACGCCGGCTCGGTGGCCGGCACCGCCAGGGCGTTCGTGGCCAACGCGGCCTGGGTCACGGCGAGCACCTCCGCCTGGCGGCGGGGCAGACCGTTGGCGAAGCCGGGGATGAACACCTTCGGCAGGACGTACGCGTCGGCCGCACCTTCCGGGGCACCCGGGAACGGCACGAGCTTGAAGACGCTCGTGGGGTCGGTCAGGGCCGGCTCCAGCACCGAGCCGGAGCCGGCCGTGAGCTCCTCGACGGTCTCGCCCTTCTCCGGAGCGAAAGCGTCGACGAACACGAGCGCCTTGACGTTCTTGTTGCCGGTCGCAGCATCGCTTGTGACGAAACCGCCGTAGGAGTGGGCCGCGATGACGACGGGACCCTCGATGGTGGACAGGAAGTCCTTCAGGTAGCCGCTGTCGATCGTCGGCCCCCGGTTGGGTTGCGGCGCGACCTGCACCTCGAAGCCGCGTGCCTGGAGTCTGCGGACCTCCCCGCTCCAGCTCGAGCCGTCGGCCCAGGCGCCGTGAACCAGGACGATCGTCGGTCTGCCGTCACTCCCCCGGTCGGGGGTTGGTTGCACACCGCCGTCCGCGAACACGTGTGGGGCGGATGAGCCGAGCACCGTCACCAGCGTTGCGGCGACGAGCGTTGCGGCGATGGTCTTCGGCCGACGTAGCGAGATACCGAGCATGTCTCGTCTCCCTCGTTGGTAAGTGACTTACGAACGTGGGCAGGCTGCGATACCGCCAAGACGTGCTTCACCGCCCGATCCTCACCGTACTAACCTTCAGCGGATATCTCGGACAGAAGACGAAAGATGCTCAAATTTCAGTATGGTGAGGGACACACGGAGCCGCCACCGCCATACCCCTGGGCAGTGGCTCAGGCGATGATCTCGGCCATCCGTCCGGGCTGCTCCAGCATGATGAAGTGGCCGGGTCGGGAACGCCCGTGCTGCCGGCGAACCGCCCTTCATGATCGTCGCGGTGCCGAACCGATTCTCGGCGGCACCCAGGAGCGGGCCGATCACCGGGAGGGCGGCGCCGCCGAGGATGACGTTGGCCGTGCGTCGTCCACGGCGTACACCGTCGGCGAAGCGTCGGCTGTCGTGTCGCCGACCGCGGCGGTCTGCCCGCTCGGACACTGACACGGGGCGCCCGGCAACGCTCTCGCCCTAGACCGGTTCGGCGAGGCGGGCGATGACGCGACGTAGCTGCTCGGCGTAGGCGTGGAGGAATTCCGGTGAGTCGGCGGCGAGGCCGGTCATTCGACGGGCGACCTGGGGCAGCACCGTCGGCGCCAGTGTCGCCGCGAAGAGCAGCACCTGGACGTACGCGGGGTCCAGATCGTCGGCGAGCTCACCGGCCTGCTGCCGGCGACGCATGTCGTCGACCATCGCGGCGAAGTAGTCGTCGGTCACCGGGTCGGCATCCGACTCGGCCCGGGTGAGCCCCTCCCAGGCGAGCAGCCGCGCCCACGACCGCTGCGGGTCACCGGGGGTGAGGAACCCGCTCACGATCTCAGCCAACGGCAGGTCCGGTCGGGCGGCGCCGTTGGTCGTCTCCCAGGTGCGCTGAAGGGCCCGGTAGAGACCGTCCTTGCCGTCGAAGTAGTACGAGATCAACTGCTGGTTGACCCCGGCGCGGGCGGCGATCGCGCCAGTCCGGGCACCGGCGAAACCATGTTCGCTGAACTCGATGAACGCCGCGTCGAGGATGCGCTCACGGGTGCGCTCGGGATCGCGTTTGCGCTGTTCACCACTCGGGGACCGGCGAGGCTTGCCCATGAAGATCACCGTAACACGGTCATCCGGGCAACTATCTCAATCAACTGTTTGATTGACAGTGACATGCAGTTGGGTGATAGTCGTTGCATGGTCACACCCAGCGTCATGATCATCGGTGCCGGTATCGGCGGCCTGTGCCTGGCCCAGGGCCTACGCCGCGCCGGAGTGTCGGTGACCGTCCACGAACGCACCAAGGCCCGCACCGACTGGCTTCAGGGCTACCGCATCCACATCAACCCGAACGGCAGCAGAGCGCTGCACGCGTGCCTACCGCCCGCCACCTGGCAGACTTTCCTCGACACCGTCTCGATCGACACCGGCGGCTTCGGTTTCACCACCGAGCGGCTCGACGACCTGGTCCGCTTCACCCCCGAGGAGATCACGCCGGCCGGCGCTCCCGAAGGACGGCACTACGGTGTCAGCAGGATCAGCCTGCGCGAGGTGCTGCTGTCCGGCATGGATGACGTGGTGCGGCTGGACCACGAATTCACGCACTATGAGGCGACGACCGACGGGCGGGTGACCGCCTACTTCACCGACGGCGGCACGGCCACCGCCGACGTGCTCATCGGTGCCGACGGCGCCAACTCACGAGTACGCCGCCAACTACTCCCCCACGCGCGGCGCGTCGACACCGGCGTCGTGGCGGTCGCCGGCAAACATCGCCTCGCCGACGCGACCCTACCCAGGGTGCTGACCCAGGACGTCAACCTCGTGATCCCGAAAAGCCGTGGATCCTTCTTCACCGCGGTGTGGCACCCCGGCCCGCAGGTGATCGCCCCGCCGGACCAGTTCCTGCTCGACAACACCACTGCCTACCTCCTCTGGGGCTACACGGACGCGGCGACGGCTTTCCCGGCCGAGGGCGTCGAGTCCCTCCCCGGAACGGACCTCCAACGCCTGGTGCTGAACCGCACCGACGGATGGGCACCGGCACTACGGGAAGTGATCGCCGGCTCCGACCCACAGACGATCAACGCCATCCGGGTGCGCACTGCCACTCCCGTCAAGGCGTGGGAGACCGGACGGGTCACCCTCCTGGGCGACGCGATCCACAACATGACCCCGATGGCGGGGATCGGCGCCAATACCGCGCTGCGCGACGCCGCCCTGCTGTGCGTCAAGCTCACCGAGGTCCACGCCGGCACGACCGCGATGGTGCCCGCTCTGCACGACTACGAACGTCAGATGCTCGACTACGGCTTCGCTGCGGTGCGACAGTCGCTGCGCAACGCCCGCCAGGCGAGGAGCACCAACCGCCTGGCCAGGACCGCATTCCGCGCGGCACTGCGTACCGCCAGTGCCGTACCGCCGCTGCGTCGCCGGATGGCCACCCAACTCGGCCAGTGACCGGTGTGCGGTGCTCATGCCGGGAACGTCCGCAGGCGGGCGGTCGCCGTGGGCCGGGATCTGACCAGCCGGGACAGCACTGTCGACAGGGCCAGGATCGCGGTGGCGGTCAGGGTGATGCTCGCGCCGGCGGCGACGTCCCAGTGGCTCGACGCGTACAGGCCGCCGAGCCCGCTGAGGGCGCCGAGCGTGACGGCCAGGGCGGTGATGGTGCTCAGCCGGTGCGACCACTGACGCGCCGCGGCCGCCGGCGCGACGATGAGGGCGAGGGCGAGGATCGTGCCGATGGCCGGGACGATCGTCACGACCGCCGCCTGGATGGCGAGCAGCAGCACGACGTCCCAGACACCGGTGGCGAAGCCGGCCGCCTGCGCGCCGGTCCGGTCGAAGCCGCTGTAGCGCAGCGGACGGGCGCAGGCCAGCAGGACGGCCACGACGACGACGAGCACGACGGCGGTGGTCCCGAGGTCCTGCGGGCTGACGGTGAGGATCGACCCGACCAGAAACGAGGTCAGGTCTCGGCTGAAGCCGTTCTGGGTGGCGACGAGCCCGGCGCCGAGGGCGAAGCCGCCGGAGAGCAGGACGCCTGTCGCCGCGGCCGTGTTCTGGCTCCTGTGGCGGCTGAGCACGCCGACACCCAGCGCGACGATCGCGCCGGCGACCACACCGCCGACGACGATGTTGACGCCGATGATGGACGCCGCCACCACCCCGGGGAACGTGGCGTGGGTCAGTGCCATGGTGAAGAAGGACAGCCGACGGAGTACGACGTGGACGCCGACGAGTCCGGCGAGCGCGCCGGCGAGCAGCACCTCGGCCGTGGCCCGGTGCAGCGCGTCATCCCACCAGTTCATGGGGGGACCTCCGTGCCTCGGTGGAGATGCTCTGCCCGTGGTTGCGTCTCGACCGCAGCGCGCCCAGTGGGAGCAGCAGCAGGTAGGCGAGCACGAGCAGCAGGACGACCGCGGAGGCCGAGGTCAGGGAGATGCCGTAGTCGACCGATGCGGTCCAGCTCGTCAGCAGGCCACCGTATGCGGCGACGAGGATGAGCCCGGTGCCGATCACCGCCATCAGCGGCAGGCGTGTGGTGAGCATGCGGGCGGTCGCGGCCGGCACGATGAGCAACGCCACCACGAGGATGGTGCCGACGGCGCGTACCGCGGCGACGACGACGAGCGCGACGATGATGTTGAGCAGCAGATCGAGCCCGGCGATCCGGAAGCCGGCGGCGGCCGCTCCGGCCGGGTCGAAGGTCCGGAAGACCAGAGCGCGGGCGCTGACCAGCAGCAGCCCGAGGATGACGACCGCCAGCACGGCGGTCTCCGCGATCTGGCGCGGCGTCACCGTCAGGATGCGCCCGAAGAGGAACGACGTCAGATCCGAGGTGTACGAGGAGCGCCGCGACACGAGCACCACGCCGATCGAGAACATGGCGGTGAGCACCACGGCGGTGGCGGCATCGTCGGACAGCGCCCCGCCACGGCTGAACAGGGTCAGCGCCACCGCCGTCACGACGCCGGCGACCAGCGCCCCGACCACGATGCCCTCGATGCCACCGGCCAGGAACCCGATGACGACGCCGGGAAACACGGTGTGCGTCAGCGCGTCGGAGACGAACGACAGGCGGCGGGCGAAGACGAAGACACTCACCGGTCCGCAGACGAGGGCGAGCAGCGTGAGCTCGGCCAGGGCACGCCCCAGGAACGGTACGGTGAACGGCTCGATCACGGCTCCACCAGCACTGTCCGGCCGTCTCTCCACTCGATGGCGTGTCCGCCGTACGCGCGGCGCAGCGTCTCGGCGGTCAACGTCTCGTCGGGCGGGCCGACCGCCCACTGCCGGCCGTTGAGCACGCAGACCGTGTCGGCGAGTTCGTGCGCGACCGTCAGGTCGTGGGTGCTCAGCACCAGGGTCGTCCCGGCCGCGCTGAGGTCGCGCAGGACGGACAGGATGGCGTCCTGGCTCACCGCGTCGACGCCGTTGAACGGCTCGTCCAGGAGCAGCAGTCGTGGCTCGGCGGCGATGGCGCGGGCCAGCAGCACCCGCTGGCGTTGACCGCCGGAGAGCACGCCGAAGTGGGTCTTCGCGTGCTCGACGAGGCCGAGCCGGTCGAGCGCCTCGTGGACCGCTCGACGGTCGGCGGCGCGGGTGGGGCGCCACCAGCCGATGCGTCGGTAGCGGCCCATCATGACGACCTGGCCCGCGGTCACCGGGAAATCGGCGTCGAGGGAGTCGGTCTGCGGGACGTATCCGGTGCGGGTCCGAGCCTGGGCCGGCGCGCCCCCGAGGACGGTGGACGTGCCGGCGAGGACCGGCACCAGGCCGAGGATCGACTTGATCAGCGTGGACTTGCCGGCGCCGTTCGGCCCGACCAGCGCCAGGCGCTGCCCGGGGACCAGGTCGAGGTTGACGTCGGTGAGCACCGGCGTGCCGTGGTAGCCGACGCTCACCTCGGTGTAGCGAACGGCGGCGCCGGCCACCGCGACATCGCCCATCTCAGCCGCCCAGAGCCGTGACGATGACCTGGGTGTTGTGCCGCTCCGCGCCGAGGTACGTGCCCTGGGGCGTGCCCTCGGCGCCGATGCTGTCGCCGTAGAGGGCGTCCGCACCGCCGATGACCTTGACGCCGGCCTGGGTGGCGATCGCCTCCGCGCTCTTGGGCGGCAGCGACGTCTCCGCGAAGATGGCCTTCGTACCCGTGGCCTTGATCTTCGCGACGAGGTCGTTGAGCTGCTTCGCACTCAGCTCGGCGGAGGTGTCGAGGCTGGGGATGACCGAGCCGACGAACTGCAATTTGTACCGGTCGACGTAGTAGCCGAAGGCATCGTGGTTGGTCACAAGCTTGCGTTGCTCGGCAGGGATCCGGGCGAAGGCCGCCTCGTTGTCCGCGTCGAGCTTGTCGAGTTCGGCCCTGTAGCTCTTCAGATTGCCGGCGAAGGCGGCCGCGTGCGCGGGGTCGGCCGCGGCGAGGCTCTTCTCGATGTTGGCGACCATCGTCTTGGCGTTCAACGGGTTGTGCCAGATGTGTGGGTCGTGCGCCTCGGCCTCGTGCGCGCCCTCGCCCTCCTCGTGGCCGCCCTCGCGCAGGGTGACGCCCTGACTGGAGTCGACGAGGGCGCCCTTGAAGCCGGCCGACTCGATGGTCTGGTCGAGCCACCCCTCGAGGCCGACACCGTTCTTGACGACGATGGCGGCCTTGCCGATCGCCTGGATGTCAGCCGGCGTGGGCTCGTAGTCGTGCGGGTCGACGTTGGGCTTGATGATCTGGGTCACGGTGACGTCGCTGCCGCCGATGGTGCGGACGAAGTCGGCCACCTCGGGGGTGGTGGCAACCACCGCGAGCCTCGTGCCGGACGAGGTGTTGCCGCTGCCCTCGGCCGCGTCCTCCCCCGAGCCACAACCGCCGAGGAGAACGAGCGCGGCGGCTGCCGCCGCGGCGATGATCGTGCGTTGTCCATGCTTCACGAAACGCTCCATTCCTGAGGCACGGAACGGTAATCGTTTTCATTATGTATCGTCTAATGGCGAGATGACCACACGTGCATGTGTCCCCGCCCCCGGCGCTCAGGGAGGCGGCGACGGTTGGCACCCAACCCGGGTGTCGTTTCGCGGCGAACCTCCCCGGACCAGCCTCGCTTGTGGGGAGGATGAGAGGTATTCGCCCAGGGACGCGGTGAGCGGAGGTCGGTCGTGCACGACGGATTGGTGACCAGGCGCAGCGCCCGGGGTGTCGGAGAGACGATCTCCGCGCTGAGGGCTGAGGCGGAACGCGTAGGCGCCGCGGTGGTGGCGGTCGTCGACCACGCGGCGGCCGCCGGCAAGGCCGGGCTGAGCATGCCCGACACCCAGGTGATCATTTTCGGGAACCCGCAGGCGGGCACTCCGCTCATGCAGGCCCGGCCCGAGATCGCGATCGACCTGCCGATGCGAGTCATGGTGCGAGACGACGGCCAGCCTGGCTCGCTGATCACCTGGCAGGATCCGGCGTACCTCGCCCAGCGCTACGGACTGGGCGAGGACCAGCTGGCACCCCTACGCGCCCCGGCCACGATCGCCTCCGCGATCGACGGCGGCTGAGCGCGGCCCTCGGCGTCCCGGCGACGCGGCTCGGTCCGGATCCTCCAGGTCGCGAGGAGCGGCACGCCGATCTGGACGTTGCTGGCACCCACGGCGGCGCGCCCGTCAACGCTGGTTCGGCGGAGCCGTCGTCGGTGCGGTACCGCGGATCGCCCAGGCCCGAGCCGTCAGCCGGATCGACCCGTCGGGTTCGGTCGGCAGTCGGGCGGCGAGCAGATCCCGCAGGGCGGCCCGCTGCGCTTCGCCCAGCGAGGCCAGGTAGGCCGGGGCGGAGCCCTGCCCACCGAGGAACGGCGTCCAGTAGTCGCTGAAGCCGGTGAAGACCGTGGGCACGTCGAGCGCCTGCACCGAAACATCCGTCAGTCCGGCGTCACGCCACAGCGTCCGCAACGGCTCCGGGCGGCACAGCGCGAAGCGGTGCCGGTCGTCGCGGACAGCCGCTGCGGGATCGAGCGCGCTGGCGGCGTCCCAGAAATGGCGCATCATCGCCATCCCCTCGGCGTAATCCCAGACGTACGCGGCCACCACCCCGCCCGGGGCGACCACCCGAGCGAACTCCGCCACCGCCCGTGCCGGCTCGGGGACGAAGTTCAGTACCAACCCGCTGACGACCACGTCGACGGCACCATCCTCCAGGGCCAGCACCTGGGCGTCACCGACCGCGAAGCCCGCGCGCGCGTCGGTGACCCCGGAGCGGGCCTGCCGCACGAAGCCGTCAGAGGGATCCACACCGGTGATCCGACGCGGCTGAGCTGTGCGCAGCACCGTCGAGGTCAACACGCCGGTGCCGCTGCCCACGTCGAGCCACCGCAGTTCGGCCGGCAGATCAAGCCAGCGCAGGAACGTCACCGCGACGAGTCGGCTCCACCGACCCACGTACGCCTCGTAGGCCGCACCGTCCTGCCAGACCGGAGATGACATTCCCGCACCATACGGCGAACCCGCCGTCCGGGAGCCCATCTCCCCGCGTAGCTGCCGCCGACGGTCCCGCGTTTTCCACACTTGCCGCCGGGAGGACGCCTCAACCAGGTCGCCGCCGCCTACGCCGAAAAACTGTCGGCACACTCGGCATCATCGGTCCACAGCCGGCTGACACGTCCACCGCGATTCTGCCATCAGCGAGCAGTCCTATCCCCCGGCGGGAATCACCTGGCACAGTTCCGGCATGAAACTGCTCGTACTCGGCGGCACGGGCTTCGTCGGACGCGCCATCGTCGACGACGCCCGAGCTCGTCGGGACCACGTCACTGTCTTCAACCGCGGCCGCCGTCGCACCCCGGACGGGATCACCGCCCTCATCGGTGACCGCACCACACCGGACGGCCTCGCAGCCCTGCGCACCGGCACCTGGGACCTCGTCGTCGACACCTGGTCCGGTGCACCCGCCGCCGTGCGTGACGTCGGCACCGTGCTCGCCGGACGCATCGGGCACTACACCTACATCTCCAGCCGCTCGGTCTACACCTACCCGCCCGCCGCGCACCTCGCCGAAGACGGACCTGTGGTCGCTGGCTCACCCGACAGTGACGGGGTCGACGTCGACTACGCAGCCCTCAAGCGTGGTGCGGAAATCGCCGCCGAACAGGCATTCGACGGAGAAGCCCTGCTCGCCCGCGCCGGCCTCATCCTCGGACCGTACGAGGACATCGGCCGTCTGCCGTACTGGCTGCTCCGCATCGCCCGCGGCGGCACCGTGGCCGCGCCCGGCCCACGCGACCTCGACCTGCAATACGTCGACGCGCGCGATCTCGCCGCTTTCGTCCTCGACGGCGGCGCCGCTGGGCTCGCCGGCCCCTACAACGTGGTCAGCCCTCCCGGCCACACCACCACGGGTGATCTGCTCGACACCTGCGTGCGGGCCACCGGCTCGGACGCCACGCTGCGCTGGATCGACCCCCCCACCATCGCCGCTGCCGGCGTCACTCCCTGGACGCAGTTGCCATGCTGGCTACCGCCCGGACCCGAGCACGCCGGCATGCATCGCGGCGACGTCAGCAAGGCCCTCGCGGCCGGTCTGCGATGCCGACCCGTCCGCGACACCGTCATCGACACCTGGGCCTGGCTGCAGACCCTCGATGGCCCTCCCTACCAACGCCCCGACCGGCCGCAAGCCGGACTCACCGCGGAGGCGGAGGCCGCGCTGCTCGCCGCCGCCTGACGCGCCGCACCCACAGATCTGCTGAACGCGGGCCGCGGAGCTGCCGCAGCGGTCACTGACCTCGGTTCGGGTGGAGGAAGCAGGACAGCAGTTGCCTGAACTCGTGCGGGTGCTCGATCGCCGGCACGTGCCCGCATCGGCCGAACACGTGCAGGCGGACGTCGGCCAGGTGTTCGAGCAGGGGCTGGGCTGCCGTTTCGAGCGGGGTGACCCGGTCCTCCGCCCCGTGCACGAGCAGCACGGGCACGCGCACGGCTGCCAGCGTCTGCGCCGAGAGGGTGAGGTCCTCGACCCATCGCGCCCTGGGTGGAGGGAACAACGACGCGAATGCCGCCGCCCCCGCTCGCATCGCAGCCGCACGGGCATCGACGGCCGAGTCGGTCACGAGCGCCTGGTCGAGGACGAGACGGCTCAGCATGTCTCGTGCCCCGTCCGGGCCGGCGGGGGCGGCCCAGATCGCGTCGAGCTCGGCGGACAGCGGCGCCCCGGGAGCGCCCATCGTCGAGACCGCCACGACATGGGTGACCTGCTGGGGGCGCGCGGCCGCCAACGCCAGCGCCACGGCACCACCCATGGAGTGACCCACCACGGCGTAGTGCTCGATACCGAGCGCATCCATCAGGCCCGCGGCCTGCTCCGTCCACAGCCGGAGCCCACCCCGGGAGCCCGCCGGGACAGGCGTACCGCCGAACCCCGCCTGGTCAGGAGCCACCACGTGCCGGGACGTGCCCAGCGCCTGTGCCGTCGCTGCCCAGGCGCCGGACCCGGTCGTGCCGGGTCCGGAGCCGTGCAGCATCAGCACCGCGGGCCCGGTGCCGCTCTCCAGGAGGTGGACCGGGGAGCCGTCGACTGCGACAGTCCGAAGTGCCGTCACCGGGGCAGGCCAGGTGCGCTCATGCCGACGCGGAGTTGACCGACTTCGAGAAGAGCTCCATCATCGCCCTGCCGAACTGCGGCATGTCGGGCCACCCCCGGCAGGAGACGAGGTTGCCGTCCACGACGTCGGGAGCGTCGATGACCGTCGCGCCCGCGTTCTCCATGTCACCGGTGATCGGGGGGAAGCACGCCGTCTTCCGACCCTTCAGCAGCCCGTACACCGCTGGCACCTGCGCGCCGTGGCACACCAGCGCGATGGGGAGGTTGCGCGCGAAGAAGTGCTCGGTGATGCGCCGGACGTCGGCGTCGACCCGGATCCACTCGGGGGCACGTCCCCCGGGGATGATGAGGGCGTCATAGCGCTCGACGTCGACGTCGGCCCAGGGCACGTCGACCGCCAGCTTGCGGCCGTTCTTCTCCACGTACGCGTCGGAGTTGGGGTCGAACTCGTGGATGACCAGTTGCACGTCACGCGTCGTCCGGGACGAGACGTCGACGTCCCAGCCACCCTCCTGGACGCGATAGTAGGGATACATCGTGTCGAGTTCCTCGGCGGCGTCGCCGGTCAGGAGCAGCGCTCGGGGCACCTGCTTCTCCTCACAACTGGGGGGACGGGTGAGGTGGATCCAATCCGATCCGATTCGATCGATTGTTAGCATTCCCCGGCCCAGCCCGCCCGTCAAGCCTCTACCGCGACTCCGTCCGCGTCCTTGACCTCGTCGAACAATCGGCGGAAACGCTCGCCGGATCGGAGGATGTGCCGGCGCATCGCATAGGCGGCGGCGTCGGGGTCGCGCGCGGCGACCGCGGCCACGACGTCCTCGTGCTCGGCCATGGCCAGGTGGGTGACCTGGGTGTCGAAGTGGAGTCGGAAGAGGTGCACGTGGCTGTGCAGGCGAGCGAGCGCCTCACGGATGACCTGGTTCTCCGCGCTCAGGGCGACGAGATCGTGAAAAGCGGCATCGCGTAGCCCGAAGGCGCCGTAGGCCACGGGTCCGCTGCCCCCCTCCAGCTCCGCCATCTCCTCCAGCATTCGTCGCAGACCGGCCACCTGCTGCAAGGATGCGCGTTCGGCGGATCTACGGGCCGCCGCCGGCTCGAGGAGCAGGCGGACCTCGAGCATGTCCTCGAAACGGTGACGGGTGATCTGGGGCGGAATGCGGTAGCCGGCATGGGGCACACGCACGACCAGACCCTCGGCCTCCATGCGGTTCAGAGCGTCTCGGATCGGCGTCTGCGAGACCCCCAGCTCCCGCGCCAGGACGTCGATCGTGACGCGGGAGCCGGGCTCGATCCGTAGCGACATCAGCTGTCCGAGCAGGGTGTCGTACACCTCGTCGGCAAGCCGGCCGCCAGATCTTCCCGGCGGCGTTCCGCCTGCCACGGCCCTGCGGCCCGGCGCGATCATCGCTTCCTCGTCCATCGTGACGTGAGGTCCTTTCTTGCGTCTTCGGGAACCTGTTGACATCAGTCACAACGCTGCGGGATGCTGACGCCCCACCAAATCGTATAGGAAACGCGCCGGATGCTTGCCATCCTGCACCATCGCGGAACCGCCCGTCCATCGCTCCACTTCGATCCCTGGAGCGCCCGCGGGCATGCTCGACGTCCCGCTCGGTGCGTCACTGGGCCGCAGGTGGCCGACGGACGTCTCGACGGCATGAAGATCCAGTACATCGCGGCGTACCCGTGCCGCCGGTCCGCGGGTCGGCTCCCGCGACAGCCCGGCGACACGCCTGAACAACCAGCAACTGCACGGCGAAGCGCATAGCGAGGCCTTAGAAGTCCCCACCCAGAAGGCAGGCGAGAAGATGCGGAATCCGAAGCGAACACGAATGTCCGGTCCCCGGCGAAAGGTACAGCTGGCGACGGCGGCCATGCTGCTGGTGGCCACGACCATGACGGCTTGCGGCGATGACAAGGGTGACGACACGAAGGCGAGCGCCCCCAAGGCGCCGGCGACCATCCCGGAACTCACCAAGGACCCGCTGACCCTCAGCTTCATCTGGTTCGACTGGCCGCCCGCCAAGGCACTGGAGGACTTCGCGAACGCGGAGTACAAGAAGGAGCGGCCGAACGCGACCATCAAGGTCAACACCGTGCCGAACGCGAACTGGCACGATGCGATGTTCACCCAGTTCGCGGCACGCAAGACCGACTTCGACGTCGCGATCCTGGACTCGCAACACATCGGCGAGGCCGTGACGAACGGCAACATCCTCGACCTCACCGACTTCGTCAAGAAGAACATCGACGTCACGGCCTACAACCCGTACCTCCTGGCCGCCTACGGCCAGTACCCCCAGGCGGAGACCGGCAAGCGCGACGAGAACGCCAGCCTGTACGGACTGCCGCTGCTCGGCGACACCTGGACGATGATCTACCGCAAGGACCTGATCGGCGACAAGCCGCCGCAGACCTGGGACCAGATGATCTCAGCCGCCGAGAAGTGCCAGTCGGAGAACCCCGGCGTCAGCGGGCTGGCCTTCCACCAGGCCAACGGCTCCGACGCCGCGGCCGTCACCTACAACACGGTGAACGGCGTCTACGGCGGCAACCTCTGGGACCCCAAGGCGCGCAAGATCGACGGCGTCCTCAACGACACCGCGGGCCAGGAGGCGATGGACGTCCTGGTCAACAAGATGAAGCCGCTGACGGCCAAGGGCTCCGGCAACTGGTTCATCGACGAGGTGAACGCCGCCGTCGCCCAGGGCAAGGCCTGCATCGCGTTCAACTGGATCGCCGCGAGCGGTGGCCTGCTCGATCCGAAGGAGTCGACGCTCGGCACCACGCGGGAGCAGATTCTCGACAAGCTGGGCTTCGCCACCCTGCCGACCCAGAAGACGAACCTGGTCCCGCTCGGCGGCATGGGGATGCACGTGTCGGCCTACTCCGCCGCGGCAAACCAGGCCGAGGCGCTGAACTTCATGGAGTGGTTCGAGCGGGCCGACGTCCAGAAGAAGTGGGCCGCGGCCGGTGGCGTGCCCTCGCGTACGGACGCCCTGCAGTCGCCCGAGTTCCTCAATGCCGGGCCGTTCAACCAGGTGTACACCGACTCGGTTCCGCGCATGCGGGACATGTGGAACGTGCCCGAGTACGCGCGCCTCGTCAACATCGAGAACACCAACGTGAACGCGGCTCTGAACGGTGCGAAGAAGCCGAAGGACGCGCTCGACGACATCGCCAAGGAGCAGCAGGGCGTGCTCGACTCCGGCAACCGCAAGGGTGGCGGCGGACTGTGAGTGACTCCGTCCCTCTGACGACCGACCGTCCCGGGCAGGTGGCGTCGGCGACGCCGCCTGCACCGGGGCGGTCCCGCCGGCTGAGCGACCGCGGGCTCGCCGTGGCCTTCATCTCCCCCGCGCTGCTGCTGTTGCTCGCCATGTCGGTGTTCCCGTTGCTGTGGGCGTTGTACCTGTCCTTCACCGACTACTCGGCCACCCGCGGGGGACCCGCCAACTTCATCGGGTTCGGGAACTACACCGCCATCCTGACGTCGGCGCAGGTCCACACGAGGGCCCTGACGACGTTGATCTACGTGGTCGGCGCGGTCGGCCTGCAGACCGTCCTCGGGTTCGGCATCGCCTACCTGATCTCCCGGCGCACGCACGGGCGAGGAGTGCTGACCACCCTGTTCCTGGTCCCGATGATGCTGTCGCCGGTCGTGGTCGGGCTGTTCTGGCGGTTCATGCTCGACGCGCAGTTCGGCGTGGTCAACAGCATGCTCGGCTCGCTCGGCCTGGGGCAGGTGGAGTGGCTCACCCGACAGCGAACGGCGTTGATCTCCCTGGTCGTGGTCGACACCTGGCAGTGGACGCCGTTCATCATGCTCATCGCACTCGCGGGCCTTACCGCGGTGCCCAAGTACCTGTACGAGGCCGCCTCGATCGACCGAGCGTCCGAGTGGTTCAAGTTCCGCACCATCACCCTTCCGCTGGTGTGGCCGCTGCTCCTCATTGCCGTGATGTTCCGGGCCATCGAGGCGTTCCGGCTGTTCGACCTCGTCTACATCCTCACCAACGGTGGCCCGGGTGTCTCCACCGAGACGTTGTCGTTCCACATCTACAAGGTCGCGTTCCTGGGCTTCAACACCGGGACCGCCTCGGCGTACGGAATCCTCATGGTCCTCGTCGTCATCGTCCTCACGCAGCTCTACCTGCGCTATCTGAACAAGCTCAAGGAGGGCTGATGGCCGTCTCCGTCGACGAGGCCGTGTCCACAGGTCCTGCCCGGGATCACACGCCCCCCGCGCGTCGCCTCGGCAGCCGAGGCCGCTCCGTGCTGGAGGTGACGCTGCTGACCGTGCTGGCCGTCGTCATGCTCTTTCCGGTGCTGTGGATGATCGAGACGTCCATCAAGGAGAACCGGGACGTCTACGCGATCCCGGCCAAGTTCTTCGACTTCAAAGTCACTCTGGCCCACTACAAGGACGTGTTCGTCGACCCCGACGGCGGTCGCTCGGCCCTGTCCGTCTCGTTCCTCAACTCCGTCGTGGTCGCCGGAGTCTCCACGGTGCTGGCCACCGTGCTGGGGGTCCCGGCGGCCTGGGCCTACTCACGCTTCGCCGTGAAGGCCAAGAAGGACCAACTGTTCTTCATCCTGTCCACCCGCTTCATGCCGCCCGTGGTGGTCGTGATCCCGATCTTCCTCATGTACCGCCAGGTCGGACTCATCGACAACAAGCTCGGCCTGATCCTCATCTACGCCGCGTTCAACGTCCCGTTCACGATCTGGATGATGAAGGGGTTCGTCGACGAGGTACCCGCCGAGTACGAGGACGCCGCCATGCTCGACGGCTACACCCGACTGCAGGCGTTCCGGCGATTCACCCTTCCCCTGCTCGTGCCCGGCATCGCCGCGACGGCGGTCTTCGCCCTCATCTTCTCCTGGAACGAGTTCGTGTTCGCCACCTTCCTCACCTCCAGCGACAGCGTCCGGACGGCCCCACCCGCCATCGCCGGACTCATCGGCGGCACCACCACGGACTGGGGTCTCGTGGCCGCCGCCTCCGTGGTGTTCGCCCTACCGGTGCTCGTCTTCGCCTACCTGGTGCGCAAGCACCTCATCGCCGGTGTGACCCTCGGGGCGGTGCGACGCTGATGGCGGGCATCGAGGTAACCGCGCTGCACAAGCGCTACCCGGACGGAACGGTCGCGGTCGAGCACGTGGACCTGTCCATCGGCGACGGCGAGCTGTTCGTGATGCTCGGCCCGTCGGGTTGCGGCAAGACGACCACGCTGCGGGCCATCGCCGGCCTGGAGAGGCAGACGACGGGCGACATCCGCATCGGCGACACGCTGGTCAACGACCTGCCGCCCGCCGAGCGCGACATCGCCATGGTGTTCCAGTTCTACGCTCTCTACCCGCATCTGAAGACCCGCGACAACCTGGCGTTCCCACTGCGGGCCGAGGGACTGCCCAAGCCGGAGGTGCACGAGCGGGTCGAGGAGGCCGCCCGGCTGATGCGGCTTGGTCCACTCCTGGACCGGCGACCGCGTCAGCTGTCCGGCGGGGAGCAGCAGCGCGTCGCGCTCGCCCGCGCCCTGGTGCGACGACCGCGCGCCTTCCTCATGGACGAACCCCTCACCAATCTGGACGCGGAGCTGAGGGCGGACATGCGCACCGAGATCAAGCACCTGCAGGGGGAACTGGGGGCGACGATGGTCTACGTCACCCACGACCAGGTCGAGGCGATGTCACTCGGTCACCGGATCGCCATCCTCAACAAGGGCCGCGTCGAGCAGATCGGTACGCCGCTGGAGGTCTACGACCGTCCGGCGAGTCTCTTCTGCGCCGCGTTCATCGGCTCGCCGCCGATGAACCTCGTCGAGGTGGAGGTGGCCGACGGGAAGCTGCGCGGTCAGGGCGGACTGGTCCTCACGCCACCGCAGGGCCTGCCGCGCGACCGTCGCCTGGTCGCGGGCGTACGGCCGGAGGCGCTGGAAGTCACCGCACCGGGGGCGGAACGGTCGGTGCCGGCCCGCGTGGTCTCGGCGGAGTGGCTGGGCGACGAGATCATCTACGTGGTCGACCACAGCGGCGAGCGCGACGTACGGGTTCGGATGCCACCGACTGTCCGGTTCGCCGCTGACGCAACGGTCGGGCTGCGGCACACCGGCGGGACCCCGGCGGTCTACGACGTGAGCACGGAAGAGCTGGTGGCCTGATGGGAACCGTGGCAGTACAGGGGCTGTGCAAGTCCTTCGGTAAGGTCCAGGCCCTGGACGGCGTGACGCTGGACGTGCCGGACGGCTCGTTCTTCGTCGTACTCGGGCCGTCGGGGGCGGGCAAGACGACGACCCTGCGGGCGATCGCCGGCCTGGACAAGCTCGACGCCGGGTCGGTGCATCTGGACGGCAGGGACGCGACCGGCGACGCCCCGGCCGCACGCGACCTGGCCATGGTCTTCCAGAGCTACGCCCTCTACCCGCGACACACGGTGTACGAGAACATCGCCTCGCCGCTGCGGGCACGCCGCCGCTCGTCGAGTGAGATCGCCGCCGCCGTCGAGCAGATGTCGAACCTGCTGCACATCGAACGTCTGCTGCAACGCCGTCCCGCGCAGTTGTCGGGCGGTGAGATGCAGCGGGTCGCCCTGGCCCGGGCGCTGGTGCGTAGCCCGCGCGCGTTCCTCATGGACGAGCCGCTGACGAACCTCGACCTCAAGCTCCGCGTCGAGATGCGCACCGAGCTCACCCGCATCCACCGGAGCCTCGGCGCGACCTTCGTCTACGTGACCAACGACCAGGTCGAGGCCCTGTCCATGGCCGACCAGGTCGCGGTCCTCAAGGAGGGCAAGGTGCAGCAGGTCGGAACGCCGACCGAGGTGTACGAGCGTCCCGCCAACACGTGGGTGGCCGGATTCGTCGGGAGCCCGCCGATCAGTCTGCTCGCCTGCCACGCCGAGGGAGATCGTCTGGTCGGCGCGGAGGGATGGACGCTGCCGCGGCCTCGCTGGACCACGGCTGAGGACGGTCGTGCCCTGCTGCTGGGTCTGCGCGCGGAGGACCTGTCCGTCGAGCAGCGCGGCGACGCGTCGTTGTCGGGTGAGCTCTACGGGCTCGAGCCGCTCGGTGACCGAACGGTGGTCGACGTCCTGGTGGGGGCGGAGATCCTCAAGGTCAAGGCACGACCCACCGTCACCGGTACGCCGGGCGAGCGGCTGCACGTCACGGTCGACCTGGACCGAGCGCACCTGTTCGATGCGGGCACCGGGCTGTCGCTGTCCGAGGCCGGGCGCTGACCGACGAGCGGCGCCGGCACCGTGCGCCACCTTCCACCCGCTCGACAACCTCGCCCCCGACGAGGGTGTGTGACCCGTCCGACTACGCGTACCGCCCGATCGCTGCGGCACGCCGGACAGCACCAAGAAGATCACAGGAGGCGACGCAATGAGTGACCCGATGAACGTCCTGGCCCCCGAGCACCGGCGGCTCCGGATCGGCGACGCCTGGCGCGACGCCGCGAGCGGAGCCACCTTTGCCGTCGAGGACCCCGCCACCGGCAAGACCATCGCCGAGGTGGCCGACGCCGACGTCGTGGACGGGCTCGCCGCTCTGGACGCGGCGAGCTCGGCGATGGCGGCGTGGGCGGCGACCCCGCCACGGAAACGGTCGGAGTTGTTGACCGCGACGTACCGGGCACTGACCGAGCGGTCCGAGGAGGTCGCCCGGCTGATCACGCTCGAGATGGGCAAGCCGCTCGCCGAGGCTCGGGGGGAGGTGGCGTACGGCGCCGAGTTCTTCCGTTGGTTCGCCGAGGAGGCGGTACGCGTCGAGGGGCGCTACAGCATCGCCCCCGCGGGTGGATACCGCATCCTCACCGTGCCGAAGCCGGTCGGACCGTGCGTCTTCGTGACGCCCTGGAACTTCCCGTTGGCCATGGGCGCCCGCAAGATCGCTCCCGCGTTGGCCGCGGGCTGTACGACGATCACCAAGCCGGCAGGCCAGACGCCACTCACCATGCTGTTGCTGGCCCGCATCATGGAGGAGGTCGGCGTACCCCCGGGTGTCGTCAACGTGGTGACCACCAAGCGTTCCGGCGCGGTGGTCTCCGCTCTGCTGGCCGACAGTCGGACCCGCAAGCTCTCGTTCACCGGGTCGACCGAGGTCGGGCGCGTGCTGCTGCGACAGGCCGCGGACAACGTGCTGCGTACCTCCATGGAACTGGGCGGCAACGCGGCCCTGATCGTGTGTGCCGACGCCGACCTGGACGTCGCGGTCAACGGCGCCATGGTGGCCAAGATGCGCAACATCGGGGAGTCCTGCATCGCGGCCAACCGGATCTACGTCGAGGAGCCGGTGCGCGAGGAGTTCACGGCACGCTTCGCCGAGCGGATGGGCGCGCTGTCGGTGGGACATGGCCTCGACGACGGCGTGGACGTCGGGGCGTTGATCGACGAGGCCTCGGTCAGCACGATCGACGAGCTCGTCGCCGACGCGGTCGATCGTGGCGCCCGGGTCCTGGTGGGCGGCGAGCGTCCGGACGGGCCAGGCTACTTCTACCCGCCCACGGTCCTCGTCGACGTACCGGAGGATGCGCGGATGCTCCGGGCGGAGATCTTCGGCCCGGTGGCGCCGATCATCTCGTTCACGACCGACGACGAGGTGCTGGCGAAGGCCAACGACACCGAGCACGGCCTGGTCGGGTACGTCTTCACCCGTGACCTCCAGCGAGCGCTCCGGTTCGCCGAGGGGCTGGAGACGGGGATGGTCGGCATCAACCGTGGGCTGATCTCGGACCCGTCAGCTCCGTTCGGGGGCGTGAAGCAGTCCGGGATCGGCAAGGAGGGGTCGCACGAGGGCATCCTCGAGTACCTCGACCTCACCTACGCGGCGATCGACCTACCGTGACCGGCCCGCTGCGCCGGGCGCTCGCCTGCGCGACCCGGGCCGCCAACCTCGCCGTCGTCGTCCCGGTCTCACAGGTGACCCGGACGTCCACCCAGCACATCGCCGCCGACGTTCCGGAGAGGCACCGACATGCTTGAGACCGTCCGCGGACCACGCCAACTGATCGTGGGCGAAGGGGTCGCGCAGAACATCCCACGAGTGGTGGCCGAGAGTGGCTCGCGCGTCCTCATCGTGACCGACCGGGTTCTGCTGCGGCAGCCGGGCGTGGCCGAGATCGTGGCCGCGGTGCGGGAGAAGGTCCAGGCCGTCGAGGTGTTCTCCGACGCGACTTCAGACGTGCCCCTCACCGATGTCGCCCTGGCCGTCGCGGCCGCCGCCGAGGTGGACGCCGACGTGATCCTCGCCATCGGGGGTGGCACGGTTATCGACCTCGCCAAAATCGTCGGCGTCATCCGGCGCCACGGTGGGTCACCGCGCGACTTCTACGGCGAGTCGAAGGTGCCGGGGCCGACGGTTCCTCTCGTCGCGGTACCGACGACGTCAGGTACCGGCTCCGAGCTCACCCCCGTCTCGGTGTTGACCGACCCGGACCGCGAGCTGAAAGTGGGTGTCTCCAGCGTCCACATCGTGCCCGACTTCGCCATCGTCGACCCCGAACTCACCTACACCTGCCCCGCGACCGTCACCGCCCACTCCGGCATCGACGCGTTCTGTCACGCGGTGGAGAGCTACACCGCCCGACCCCGCGCCCACGGACCGCGTGACCCGGTGGAACAGGTGTTCCTCGGCCGTAACCAGATCACCGACCACTACGCGCTCCAGGCCGCGGAACGGATCGCCCGTAGCCTGCGTCGTGCTGTCCGGGACGGCGGCGACACGGACGCGCGCGCGGACATGTCCTATGGGTCCATGCTCGCCGGGCTCGCGTTCTCCCACGCGGGCAACGCGGCCCCGCACGCTCTCCAGTACCCCATCGGCGCGGCCACGCACACGCCACACGGCCTGGGCGTCGGGCTGCTCCTGCCCTACGCGCTGGACGCGGCCGGGGATGCCATCGCCGACCGGTTGGCCATCCTCGCCGGGGTGTGCGGGCTCGACGTGACCGGCGCCTCGGATGCCGAGGCCGCAGACACGTTCCTCACCTGGCTCGACGGGCTCCTTGCCGACATCGGGATCCCTCCCACCCTGGCGGACATCGGCGTGGCACGCGCCGACCTTCCCCGCTTCGCGGAGATGGCCAGTGGCGTCACCCGGTTGATCCAGAACCATCCAGGCCCGACCGACACCGCCAGCCTGACCGCGATCCTCGAAGCGGCCTGGACCGGGGACCGGACCCGAAAGTCCTGACTTCGAGCAGGACTGCCCGGCCCGGCCGCAGTGGGTGCCCGCTCACCGCGGCCCGGCCCAGGGCTCGATCGACTATTTGAAGGCCGTGGTGTCGGCTGCTACCGGGTTGCCACCGAGGAAGTCCCTTAGGATCTCGGTGAACCGCGCCGGCTGCTCCTCCGCCGCGTAGTGGCCGCAGCCGTCGATGACCATCCCGGTGACGTCGTCGGCCGCCAGCCGCATCGTCTCGGCGACCGCCGCGCCGGTGTACCGCGCACCGCCGACAGCGAGCACCGGCAGCGTCAGCCGGCTCTTCTTGCGCTGCTCGTTCTGCGCGATCGTCTCGTCCAGCGCCCGGTAGTACGCGAAGCTCGCCCGCAACCCGCGAGGATCCGCGACGATCGCATCGACGTAGACGTCGACGGCGTACGTGGGGATCGCGTCCGGGCTGGCGGCCTTATTGGCGAACTGGTAGCCGAAGAAGAGCCGCTCTCTCCCGCGGACCAGATCCTCGTTGAGGTCGGTGAGGCGGTTGAAGCCGAAGTGCCAGAGCCGCTGGTTGACCGCGGCCGGGCTGAAGACCGACGGGATAGGTGTGAGACCGGGGATGATGGCGTCGACGACGGCGAGCCGGCCCACCCGCTCGGGGTGATCGGCAGCGAGGGCGTATCCGGTCCACATGCCGATGTCGTGGCCGACCACGTCGAACCGGTCGTGCCCGAGCGCAGCCATCAGCGCGACCAGATCGGCGGCGAGGGTGCCGGCGTCGTAACCGTTGTCGGGCTTGTCGGAGAGCCCGGCCCCGCGCGAGTCGACGGCGACGACGGTGTGCTCGCGGGCGAGGGCGGGCATCACTTCCCGCCAGGCGTACCAGGTCTGCGGCCACCCTCCGACCAGCAGCAGCGGCGGGCCGTCCCCGCCGGTGACGGCGTGCAGCCGCAGCCCGTTTGCCTCCACGAGGCGGCTGGTGAAGACGTCGGTGAAGCCGTCGGGCAGCCGTAGCGAACTCAGGTTTGTCATGCCGGTGACCATACGCATCTTGGAACGATCAGTACAAGACCTTTGGAACGATCGGTACAAGATGTGTAGACTCACGAACCATGGCGGGCCGCAAGCAGTTCGACGTGGACGAGGCGCTACGACGCGCGATGCACGTCTTCTGGCGCTGGGGATACTCGGAAGCGTCGATCGATCGCCTGACCGAGGGCACGGGTCTGGGCCGGGGCTCGCTCTACGGCACCTTCGGCGACAAGAGCACCCTCTTCCGCAAGAGCCTGCAACGGTACGCGCAGACCTACCACCCGCTGTACGAACAGGCGCTGTCCGGCCCCCACCCGAGCCCGAGCGCCGTTGTGGCCGCCTACCTGCAGGTCACCCTGAACCGCATCGCCGACCCAACGGTCCCGGACGGCTGCCTGCTCACGGTGTCGGCAACGCAGTTCCCGGCCCTCGACGCGGAGAGCCAGGTGGCGGTCCGCGCCATGATCGACGGTGTGCGGGCGATGCTGCAGCAGGCGTTGCTGGCGGCCGGGGCCGGTGAGCAGGAGGCGACCGAGTTGGCGTTGTGCACCCTGGCAACGAACAAATCCCTGGCGGTGCTGAGCCGCACCGGCTTCTCGGGCGAAGAGCTGGCAACCGTCGCCGCAGCCGCCGCCCGTAACCCCTAGGGTCCGTCGCGGACATGCCGCGCCGAGGCCTCATCCGGAAGGAGGGCCTCCAGGGCCGACGGCAGGCATACGGCGATGTCCAGACCGCCGGTCGGCCGTGCGGCGCTGGAGATCTCTCCGTCGTGCATGCGCAAGGACTGGCACTACTGGATCGGTACGTTCACCGGGGTGGTCCACACCACGGTGGCCGCACTGCCCTTGGCCGCGCTGGTGGTGTCGGTTGTGGCCCGCCGTCGCATCGCCAACGGCGCCACGCCGGCGTGGGCGTGGCGGATGTCGCTGGCCGAGGTCGGCATCGTCTACGGGACGGTCCCGTGGGTGTGGATGATCATGTTGCCGGGCGCGCGGGCCGGGACGAGTCTGGTACCACTGCGCGATCTGCTCACGATCCTCGCCGACCGGGGGCCGGTGACGCTGGCGGGCCAGGTCGCCGGCGACCTGATGGTCTTCGCGGCACTCGGATTCTTCGCCCCGCTGCGGTTCGCGGCGCTGGCGTCGGTGCCGCGGGTCGTGGCGCTCGCGGCGGGCGCCGTCGACCCGCGTCCGACACCGGGACCTTGGGACCTCAGTTCGGCTTTCAAGCGGGTGTACGGCATCAGCCCGCAGGAGCATCGCGGCGGCGCGCTGGCCCGATGAACACGGACGGCGCCTCTTTGCCACCCGATCGAGGCCCTACCGGGCACCCGACGAGTCGCCCGGATGGCGAGAGCGGGCGGCTGACTGGTGCAGGCCCGGGTGGACGCCGGCCGGGCTCCCCGTGTGCTCGGCGAGCCGTTGCAGGACGGTGATGAGCCGGGCGCGTTCGCTGGCGTCGAGCGGGGTGAGGATCTCGCCCTCGTGCTGGTCGGCGACCCGGCGAGCGCGAGGCAGCAGCTCGCGCGCGGCTTCGGTCAGGTGGATGGCGTGGGCGCGACGGTCGCTGGGATGCCGCCGACGTTCGACCAGGTCGCGCTGTTCGAGGTCGTCGAGCAGGCCGACCATGACCTTGCGGTGGATGCCCAGCGCGTCGGCGAGCTGTTGCTGGGTGTTGCCTTCGCTTCGCTCCAGGTGCATGAGCAGTCCGAAGTGGTTCGGCGCGATGCCCAGCGGCGCCAGCCGCGCGGTGAACGTCTGCGCGACGTGGAACCCGAGCTGTGACAACAGAAAGTTGGCCCGACTGGCCAGCGGCCGGTCCGTGCCTGGTGTGGAGTCGTCGAACACGTCAACATTGTACGCCCACGTTATTGTCCGCTACGGTAACAGTCACCCTCAACCCACAGTTAGGAGATGCTGATGAAGGTGACCGTCTTCGGTGCGACCGGCGGCATCGGCAACCAGGTCGTACGCCAGGCACTCGACCGCGGGTTGACCGTGACCGCGGTCGTGCGCGACCCGGTCCGCCTCGACGTACGTCATCCGGCGCTGGAGGTCACGACGGTGGCGACGCTCGACGACGCCGATGCGTTGGGGCCCGTGGTGCGCGGCAGTGACGCGGTCCTGTCCGGCGTGGGTCCGCGCGGACGCCGCGACGGGCCAGTCGCCTCCACCGCCACGCGAGCGATCCTGAGAGCGATGCACACCGAAGGTGTCCACCGACTCGTCACGGTCAGCGCCGCCCCTGTCGGCCCGACACCCGACGGGGACAGTTTCCTCAACCGCCGCATCGTTCTGCCGGTCATCAGTGCCCTGCTCAGAGATCTGTACGCGGACCTGCGGGCCATGGAGCACGCGATGGCGGACAGCTCGGCGCAGTGGACGGTGGTGCGGCCGCCGAAGCTCGTGAACAAGACGATGACCGGCCGGTACCGAACCGCCATCGACGGCAACGTCGCCCGCGGCTACACGATCTCGCGGGCCGACGTGGCCCACGCCATGCTCGCCGCCGCAGGCGACCCCGCGACGATCCGTCGGGCGATCGGCATCGCGTACTGACCGACCGCCGCCCACCGTCTGTCCCGATGGACGCGCGTAACGCTCGATCAACGGAGACCGTCGTGCGCTTCCACTCGCCCTGCTCGGCCTCGCCGGTTGGCTCCTCTGGCTGGTCTGGATCGCGGCGTACGGCGTCCTCCTGATCCGACGCGCACCCGAGCTGGCGGACGGACACCCGGGTGGCCCGGCCAGTGGCGGATAGGCTCGTCCTGTCCTGCCGCGCACGGGGGATGCGCGACCCTTCCCGGATCGACCACGGAGGGACTTAGATGACGGACCGAGAACTCCCCGCACTGACCCGCGCCGAGCAGGAACTCGTGGACCGCTACCTGCGCATCATCGACCTGGTGGCCCGGCTCAACCCGGCTCGGGACAGCGGCCACTTCGACGCACGGGGTTGCGTCCTTGCCGCGCAGGCGCTGGCGGCGGAGGCCAGGGCGATCGGCGTGGCGGCGGAGACCATGCTCGAACGCGGCGAGGACGAGCTGCACGCCGCGACGCTGGCCCGGGCGATGCGCGCCCTGGACGGCGAGCGCCGTATCGCACGGCTGGGCCTGCCCAAGAACTGACGTCGCGTACCCGGGGAGGAGCAGAGCGCGCCGGTCACGCGGAAACGCGGTCGACCGGCGCTGCGACGATGCCGGCGCGGGCCAGTCGACGCCGTTGCCGCCCGGCCGGGACCACCATCGGGGTGTCCGTCTCCGGATCGGTCATCACCCGGCAGGGCATCGCGAAGACCGTCTCCACCAGCTCCGCCGTCATCACCTCGGCCGGTGGACCCTGAGCGAGGACCTGACCCTCCCGCATCACGATCAGCTCGGTGGCGTACCGGCAGGCGTGGTTGAGGTCGTGCAGGACGGCAACGACCGTGCGGCCCTGCTCGTGCAGGTCGGCGCAGAGGTCCAACACCTCGAACTGATGCGACAGGTCGAGGAACGTGGTCGGTTCGTCGAGCAGCAGGATCGGCGTCTGTTGGGCCAGTGCCATCGCCAGCCAGACCCGCTGCCGCTGACCGCCGGAGAGTTCGTCGACGAACCGGTCGGCCAGGTCGGTCACCTCGGTCTGGCGCATCGCGTCGGCGACCGCCGCCTCATCCTTCGGCGACCACTGTCGCAGCAGGCGCTGGTGGGCGAAGCGACCCCGGGCGACCAACTCCTCCACCACGATCCCGCCGGGCGCCACCGACGACTGCGGCAGCATGCCGAGCTGCCGCGCCACCTGCTTCGACGGCTGTGACGCGATGGTCTGACCATCCAGGTAGACGGCACCGGCCTGGGGCTTCAGCACCCGGGCCAGTGAGCGCAGCAACGTCGACTTGCCGCAGGCGTTGGGGCCGACGATGACGGTGAACGACCCGTCGGTGATCTGGACGTCGAGGTCCCGGACGACCACCCTCTTGTCGTACGCCAGGGTCAGCGCGTCGGCCCGCAGCCGCGACTCGGTCATCGCTGTGCTCCTTGTCCGCGGTTACGTCGCTCGTGGAAGAGCAACCAGGTCAGGTAGATGCCGCCCAGGGCGGCGGTGACGAGCCCGACCGGGACGTCGTCGTCGGGCAGCAGGCGCTGGGCGACCCAGTCACTTGCCGCCAACAGGGCGGCGCCCATCAACGCGGCCGGCAGGATCCCGGCATTCGGCGACCCGGTCAGCCGAGCGGCCAACGGTGGCGCGGCGAGAGCGACGAACGCGATCGGCCCGGCCGCGGCGGTGGCACCGGCCGCGAGCCCGACGCCGGCCAGCGCGAGCACCACCCGGCTGCGTTCGACAGGAACCCCGTGCAGCATCGCGGTCTCGTCGCCCAGGGCCAGCATGTCGAGGTGCCGGCCGTGGTAGAGCGCGACCGGCAGCAGCACCGCGACGGCCACGGCGACGAGCGTCACCTCGGTCCACCCGGGACCGTTGACGCTGCCGATCAACCAGACCTGGGCGGCGATCGCCTCGTCCAGTCGACTGCGGTAGATCAGGAACGAGTTGAACGAGTCGAGCAGCGCGGCCACTCCGACACCCATCAGCACCAGCCGGAACGGCTGCACCCCACGGCGGAACGCGAGCAGGTAGATGGCGACCGAGGTGGCCAGGCAGCCGACTATCGCACCGGCCGCGACCTGGAAGCCCGTGCCGTTGAACAGCAGCAGGACGATCAGCGCGCCGGTCGCCGCGCCCACCGTCAGGCCGACGAAGTCGGGGCTTCCCAGGGGGTTGCGGGTCAACCCCTGGAAGATCGTGCCGCTCGCGCCCAGGGCCGTACCGACCAGCAGGGTGATCAGCACGCGAGGTAACCGCAGCTCGTGCACGATGAAGTCGGTGCCCGGGTCGCCCTGGCCGACGAGGCTGCGCAGCACGTCGGGCACGGGGATCGGGAAGTCGCCGCTGGAGAGGTTGACGAGCGCGACACCCAGGGCCGTGAGCAGCAGCGCGGTGCCGGCGACCAGCGCTCGCAGGTGCACCCGCAGCGAGAGCCGGCCGCCCCGGCTACGGACCACCAGCCGGGTCGTCCGTCCGGACGGGCGTAGCTGCAGCAGCGGCCCGCTCACAGGGTGCTCAGCCGGCGTCGGCGGCACAGCGCGATGAACAGGGGCGCGCCGAGGAACGCGGTGACCACCCCGACCGGCAGTTCGGCCGGGGCCACCAGGACCCGGCCGAGCACGTCCGAGACGAGCAGCAGGGTGGGTCCGAGGACCAGCGAGTAGGCCAGGATCCAGCGGTGGTCCGAGCCGGTGAACATCCGGGCCGCGTACGGGACGGCCAGGCCGACAAACCAGATCGGCCCGCAGGCGGCTGTCGCGGCGCCGCACAACAGCGTGATCGTGATCATGCCGAGCGCCCGGACCCGCCCCGGGTGGGCGCCGACCGAGGTCGCCGCGTCGTCGCCCATGCTCAGCGCGTTGAGTTGGCGGCCCAGCAGCAGCGCGAGCAGGATGCCGACGGTCAGGAACGGCGCCAACTGGGTGATCGTGCTGGTCTCCCGGTCGGCGAGCGATCCGACGTCCCAGTGCCGGTACCTGTCGAACGCCTCCCGATGGGTCACCAGGATCGCCCAGATTCCGGCCCCAAGCACCGAGGTGAGGGAGATCCCGGCAAGCACCTGCCGTTCCGGTGTGGGTGCCCGGCCGGCGCCGCCGAGCGCGAAGACGGCCGCCGAGGTGAGCCCGGCACCGGCGATGGCGAACCAGACGTACCCGTTCGCGCTTGTCACTCCGAGCAGCGCGATGGCCAGCACCACGCCGGTGGACGCGCCCAGGCTCACCCCGAGCAACCCCGGTTCGGCAAGCGGATTGCGGGTGAGCGCCTGCATCACCGTGCCGGCCAGGCCCAGCGCCGCGCCCACGGCGAAGCCGAGGATCGTCCGGGGCACCCGTAGCCGATGCACGATCTCCGCGGCGGCGGAGCCGTCGTCGTGCCAGAGCACCTGCCAGACCGTGCCGAGGCCGAGCGAACGGCTGCCGACGGCGATGCTCAGCGCCAGGGCGGCGGCGAGGGCGACGACGCCGACGGCGAGCCCCGTCCAGCGGCGAGCGGTGCGCGACAACCGCTCGCGCGGCGCCTTGGTGGGTGAGACGGTCCGGGGCTCCGGGCGGATGCCGGTGCCTGAGGTCAACACGTGCTCCACCGTCCACCCGTTCGCGTTACTAAGTTAGGTGAGGCTAACCTACACTCCCGTTCGAGGTCATCACCCTGGGGCCTCGCTGCAGAAAGGAACAGCCGTGCGGCTTACCTCAATCCGCCGGAGCGCCACGGTCGTCGCGGCGACCGCGCTCCTGCTTCTCCCCGCGGCCTGCGGCGGTGGGTCGGAGCCGTCGGCCCCCTCGTCCGGTGCCGCCACCTCCACCGCCTTCCCGGTCTCGATCGAGCACAAGTTCGGCACCACCACCATCTCGGCCGAGCCCAAGCGGATCGCCGTGGTCGGCCTGGTCGAGCAGGACGCCCTGCTGTCGCTGGGCGTCGTGCCGGTGGCGACCACCGAGTGGTTCGGCGAGAAGCCGGGTGCCATCTGGCCCTGGGCCGAGGCCGCGCTGGGCACGGGCGCCAAGCCGCAGGTGCTCACCAACACCGATGGCGTCCAGTTCGAGAAGGTGGCGGCGCTACGGCCCGACCTCATCCTCGGCGTCTATTCGGGATTGACGAGCGAGGACTACGCGAAGCTTGCCAAGATCGCGCCGACCGTGGCGCAGCCGAAAGGCTCCGTCGACTATGGCGTGTCCTGGCAGGACGTCACCCGTACGGTCGGCACCGCCGTCGGGCGCAAGGCTCAGGCGGACACGGTCGTCACCGGTGTCGAGGCCAAGTTCGCGGCGGTACGCACGGCGAACCCGGCCTTCGCCGGCGCGACCGGCCTGATGGCCACCACCTATGAGGGCTACTACGTGTACGGCCCGCAGGACTCGCGCGGCCGCTTTCTCACCGACCTGGGCTTCACGCTGCCGTCCGGGCTGGCCGAGGTGACCGGCAAGGAGTTCGGCGCGAACCTGAGCCGGGAGCGCAGCGACATGCTCGATACCGGCGTACTGATCTGGCTGGTCGACAGCTACGACACCGACAGGGCGAAGGTGCAGGCCGACCCGCTCTACAGCAAGCTCAAGGTCAAGACCGAGGGTCGCGACATCTACCTGGAGAACGAGGAACTCGTCGGCGCCGCGACCTCGTTCATCACCCCGTTGAGCCTGCCGTTCCTGCTGGAGAAGATCGTTCCGCAGTTGACCGCGGCGGTGGACGGCAACCCGGCCACGGCGGTGCAGCGGACCGCTGCCTGACGATCCGGCGGGGGAACTGCACAGGGCAGTTCCCCCGCCGGGCGGGCCGCAGCGGCACAGTTCGGGCACCGTAGCCGCCGGCGCCGGTCTGCTCCCCCACGACCCAGCCGTCGGGGCACACCGGCGCGCCGCTACAGCCAGTCGTGTTCGCGGGCGTAGCGGGCCGCTTCGTGGCGCGTCCGGGTCTGGGTCTTGCGCATGGCGTTGGAGAGGTAGTTGCGGACGGTGCCGGGGGCGAGGTGGAGCCGCGCGGCGATGTCGGCGACCGAGTAGCCCTCCCCGGTGACCCGCAGGACGTCGGCTTCGCGGTCGGTCAGGGGGTTGTCCTCGGTGACGGCGAGAGCGGACACGTCCGGGTCGATCCAGCGTTTCCCCGCATGCAGGGTGGCGATGACCGAGGTGATGTGCGCTGGCTCGGCGGACTTGCTGACGAAGCCCTGGACGCCGAGCTTCAACGCCTTGCGCAGCACGCCGGGGCGGGCGTGTCGGGTCAGCATGAGGATCACCTGCTCCGGCCGCTCGCGGCGGATCTCGGCGACCGCGCCCAGGCCGTCCACGCCCGGCATCTCCAGGTCGATGACCAGCACGTCGGGCCGGTGCCGCAGCGTGGCGGCGATCGCCGTCTGCCCGTCCTGCGCCTCGGCGAGCACCGTGATGTCGCCCTCCATCGGCAGCAGCGCGGCCAGGGCCGTGCGCAGCAGCGCCTCGTCGTCGGCGAGCACGATGGTGGTCATCGGCGGTCCTTCCCCCCGACTGTCGGGGCCGCGTCGGCCCGCACGGGTGGGAAGACCGCTGCGGTCAGGAACCGCTGGTCCTTCTGTTCCACGGTCAGCTCACCTCCGTCGCCGGCCACCCGTTGCCGCAGTGCCGCCAGTCCCCTGAGTTCGGGGGCCGTGTTGGCGGTCACGCCGTCGTTGACGATGGTGATGCCCGACGCGGCGAGGGTGATCTGCACGTGGGTGGCCTGGGTGTGTCGCAGGATGTTGGTGGTCGTCTCGCGCAGCACCTGCCCGAGCAGTTCGCTGGCGCGGGTATCGACCTCGGCCTCCCTGGTGACCCGGACCCGGATGCCGGCGGCCTCGAACAGGTTCTTCGCGTTCTCGATCTCCGCGGTGAGGTTGAGCCGCCGTTGCGCGTAGGCGAGTTCCTTGGTCTGCGCGATGGTGTCGCTGACCAGCGCGTACGTCTCCCGCAGCTCCTTCTCCGCCCGCTTGGTGTCGTTGAGCAGCAGTCGTTGGGCCAGGGCGATCTTCAGCTTGACCACGTGCAGGGTGTGGCCCTGGATGTCGTGCAGGTCGCTGGCGAACCGCACGCGCTCCCGGACCACGGCCAACTCCGCCTCCCGTTCCCGGGTCTGTTCGAGCTCCCGGATGAGGTCGAAGAACCGCTCCCCCACCACGGTGAAGATCGTCACGATGACGGTGAGGACGGTCGGGATGAGGACGTAGGTGAGCAGGACGTGACCGATGTCGTCCCGCTGCACCAGCAACCGCGCCGTACCGACGGCGGCGACGTAGGTGAACAGCCCGGTCATCAGCAGCTTCCGACGCCGTCGCACCTCGCGCATTCCGAGGGAGCCTACGGCGCAGAACCCCCAGTAGGCGTTGGGGCTGCCGGTCACCAGTACCCCGAGCGGCCAGACCGCCGCCGCCACGACCAGGCAGGGCAGCGCGACCCGGGCGAGGTCGTTGGCCGTCCAGCGTTCGAAGGCCACCACGGCCGCCACGGCCCCCGGTGCCAGGACGACGATGTGCCACCAGGTACGCGCGTCGGTGTAGAGCAGGACCACCGCGGCGAACGCCACCGGCGGCAGTGACGTCACGAGGTTGAGCCGGCGCAGCCTTCCCTGCGTCGACTCGGTGAAGCGCGGCGATCTCGCGGTCACCAGGCCAGTATCCGGCAGCCAGGGACCACGACCAGTGACACCACGTCACATGCGGCGATGACGTGGTGCCACTGACGGGTCAGCCGCGCCCGCGCTGTCATGGGTGCATGTCCACCACACCCGTCATCGAAGTCGAACAGCTGAACCTCACCTACGGCGACTTCCACGCCGTGCAGAACCTCACCTTCGAGGTACGACCCGGAGAGCTCTACGCGCTGCTGGGCACCAACGGGGCCGGGAAGACCTCGACCCTGGAGGTTGTCGAGGGACACCGGCGGCCAACCTCGGGCACCGTACGCGTCTTCGGGCACCGCCCCGAAGACCGTCGGGCGGTACGTCCCCGAATGGGTGTCATGCTCCAGGAGAGTGGATTCTCCCCGGACCTCACCGTCCGTGAGTCCGTCGGCCTGGTCGGCCGGCTCACCCGACGTACCGACAACGTCGACCGGGTGCTCGACCTGGTCGACCTCACCGGCCGAGCCCGCCGCAAGGTCTCGCAGCTGTCCGGCGGGGAGAAACGGCGGCTGGACTTCGCCACCGCGGTCTACGGCAGCCCGGAGCTGATCTTCCTGGACGAGCCGACCACCGGCCTCGACATCCAGTCCCGCGACGCCGTCTGGGCGACGGTGGACCGGCTGCGGGAGGACGGTACGACCATCGTGCTCACCACGCACTACCTGGAGGAAGCACAACAACGCGCGGACCGGATCGGGCTGATGCACGAGGGCGCCCTCCACCGGGAGGGCACCGTCTCCGAGCTGACCCGCACCCTGCCCGCGGTCATCCGCTTCTCCCTTGCCGCACCGACGCCGACGCTGCCGGTGCGGGCCGCCGTCGACCTGGGCGGGAAGGTCACGGTCGAGACCTTCGAGCTCCAGAAGGACCTGCACCTCCTGCTCGGCTGGGCGCAGGACCACGCCGTGGAGCTGCGGGACCTGACGGCGGGGCCGACCCGGCTCGACGACGTCTTCCGCGCCATCAACAGTTGATTCGATCTTCCGACAGGAGTGTCACCGTGTTGTCCATCGCGTCCAGCGAACTGATCCAACTCTTCCGCAACCGTCTGGTACTGATCACCAGCCTCATCATCCCGGTAGTGGTCAGCGCGTTCTTCGTCCGCCAACACGAGACCTACGCCGCCCTCGGCAGCCTCGGCTACATCGCCGCGATCGTCATGTTCACGATCGCCGCGTTCGGGCTCTACGCCACCGCCGTCACCACCTTGGCGTCCCGACGGCAGAACCTCTTCCTCAAGCGGCTGCGCTCCACCGCCGAGGGCGACGCCGGCATCCTCGCCGGCCTGCTACTGCCCGTGGTTATCCTCGCCCTGATCCAGGTGACCGCGATCCTGACCGCCCTGGCCGTGGTCGCCGGCGGACCGGCGAACATCGCCCTGCTGGTCGTGGCGACCATCGCGGCCCTGGCTATGATGATCGGCCTGGCCCTGGCCACGGCCGGGCTGACGAACTCCCCCGAACACGCCCAGGTCACCACCCTGCCCGTTACCCTCGGGGTGATCGCCGTCGCCAGCTGGGTGGGCATTTCCGGCACCGAGAACCTCGCCTGGCTCAAGCGGCTGCTGCCCGGCGGCGCCGCCACCGAACTGACCATGAACGCCTGGAACGGCGGCGTCGCCGTGACCGACTCACTGCTTCTGCTCGC
Source organism: Micromonospora sp. NPDC049204 (assembly GCF_040647935.1). NCBI lineage: Bacteria > Bacillati > Actinomycetota > Actinomycetes > Micromonosporales > Micromonosporaceae > Micromonospora > Micromonospora sp. NPDC049204. Next base: position 32,607 of record NZ_JBEZDC010000014.1, read on the forward strand.
GCCCACGCTCGGCTGGGTCGTCGTCGCCGTCGCTCTGGCCACCCGACTCTTCCGCTGGGAGCCCCGCCGATGACCACCGAGCCGCGGTCGAACGCCCCGACAATTGTGGAAGATCTCCTGCTGCTTCTGTTCCAACCCAGCTCCGGGACGATCGCGGGAGAGAACACCCTCTTCTACGTCCTCGGCGGAGCCGTCCTCGCGGACCTCGCCCTCGGCGAGAACCTGAGCACGGCGGACCGGGGGCGGCTCCGGGGCGTGCCCGACCACCCACCATCGGATGGTCTCCTGCGCCCGGCGTGGGACTACCTCGCCGAGAAACCGAGGGGGGTGCAGACGGCCCTGGCCGCGATCGGTCCCGCCCTGCGCCAGCCGGTGTTGGAGCGGCTCATCGCACGAGGCGACATCGACGAGGAGTCCCGTAAGGTGCTCGGTTTGTTTCGGACGACGGCACTGCGGGAGGGCAGGACCGAACGACGGTCCCGCCTGCTCGCCGACGTCCGGCAGGTCCTCGTGGACGGTGCGGAGCCGCAAGCCCGTGTCGCCGCGCTCGCGGCGCTGCTCTCGGCGAGCGGGACGCTCCCGCAGTTCCACCGCGAGATCCCGTGGACGTCATCGGTGATCAGCCGGGCCAAGGAACTCGAGCGGGGCGACTGGGGTGCCGACGCCGCAGCGGAAGCCGTGACCCGCACCGTGACGGCAACCGTCGTCAACAGCGCCGTCGCGGCCATCACCGTGCTCCCTCGAGGCTAGGACGCGCTCCGACCGTGACGGCCTCGCACCCGCCGCGAGTCGTCACGGCCGGTTCCACCTCGCGGGAGGTCTCTCCGTGGACCCCTTGCGGGGGCCGCATCGTGTCTGCGTTCACTGTTGCGCATTGGGCGGGTGCGGCCGTTCGGGCGGTCTTCCCCGGGCGTGGGCGGCGTCGGTGGCGGCGATGCCGGCGAGGACGGCGACGGCGGTGACGGCCACGGCCAACGGCGGCAAGAAGATCATGATTGGCGAGGCGGCGGCGAGCACGAGTGCGCCGATGATCCGAGAATGGGACACCCGGTCGAACACCGCGTGTTCCACCAGGGCTCGACCGATCAGGAACAGCATCGGTCCGCCGAGGACAACGAGAATCCACGCCGCGTCGGTGTGCCCGAACGGATGTTCGATCACGATTTCGTATCCGACGGCGACGGCGACGATCCCGGCCACCATGAGGACGTGCGCGACGAATGCCTGCCGCATGAGGTGCGCGGGCTCAGCGGCAGCTCTGATGGCTTCGGGTAACAGTTGACCCGCCCGGAAGAGGTAGACGCGAAACAGCAGCACCGTGGTGACGAATGCGACCGCGAAGGCGGTCGCGGGGCCGACGTGTCGGAAGGAGGTGTCGCTGTAGGCCGAGCCGGTCGTCAAGATCAGTTCACCGAGGGCGATGATGAAGAATTGTCGGTAACGCTCGGACAGATATTCGGCCAGGACGGGCCACTGTCGTTGGGTGGGGCGGGACCACGGCGCGGGATAGAGCAGCAGCAGCGCCGTGCAGTCGATGGCGATCGCGAGCGTCCACAACAGCCCGCGGGCCAGATCCGCCACGATCGCTCCAGCGATCCACGGCACGGCCGACAACGTGAACCAGAAGAACACCGCAGCCGCCCGGCGCTGAGCTTCGTGGCCACGCAGCATCGGCACGATGATCAGCCCACGGATGATGTGGACGGCGACGTACGCGCCAGCGAAGGCCAGACTTCTGTCCCCGAACGCGTGCGGCACCGCGACCGCCATCACCAGCGCGCCGAGCATGGCGGTGTAGACCAACACCTGAAGCTGCGGCCGCTGCGGATCGTAGAGGTCGGTGACCCACGCCGTGACGAACCACAGCACCATGAAGGCCAGTAGCAGCAGCAGCGTCTCGCCGGCCTCGACGAGGACGATCCGCGGTTCGGTGAGTTCCTCGACCAGACGGTTCGAGAGCCGGTTGAGAGCGAAGACGAACACCAGGTCGAAGAAGAGTTCGAGAAGGCTGGGTCGCTGCGGTTGCCCCGGCTTTCGAAGCAGCGCTGCTGCCCTTGTCGACATGGGCCGCCCATTTCTGCCGACTTCGCCTGTTCGGGTATTGGTATCACGCCGGGCAGGTCGTCGAGTCGATACCCGAAGAATGCCCACGGACCGGGCGGACGCCACCACCCACAGCGCGCGGTTGTTTCTCCGGTCACGGGGTACGCCCGCTGCGCCATGCGGGCGCCGTCGGATCAGCCGAGCGGGTCGGCGTGAGCCGCGTACACGCCGGGGGGCCGGTACCGGATGGATCAGCGAGACGCGGGCGGACGCGCCAGAGCTGACGGCGTCGTGGAACTGCGGGTGCACGGGGTGTCCGCCATCGGCGCGGAGGACCTGCTGAATCGACCGCACGTGCAACAGGTGGCAGGTGACCAGCGGGGCGGCTTCTACCGGCCCGACCACGAGAGCGGCGCGGCAGACGGAGTGACGGGCGCGGCAGACGGAGTGACGCTGGAGGCCTACCGCTGGAACAACCTGCCCGCTGGCAACGCGGTGCGAACGCTGTCGATGGTGATCCTGTTGCCCTTCATGCTGATCAACCTCGCCATCTGGATGCGTCCGGCCGGAGCGCGCTCCGACCCGGTGATCAAGGCGCTGTGCCGGCTGTTGGCACTCAGCCTGACCGGGATGTACGTGCAGAGCATGGTGGGGATCGCACTCGACGTGATCGCGTGGAAGTGCATGTCCTCCCCCGAGTGCCTGGCCGGACGCAGCTGGCTCTCCTGGCTCGGAGGCCGTCCCGCCGGACTGCGCCTGGCGGTGCTCGCGCTGGCACCGGCTGCGGCCATCGGCCTGCTGTGGGGGCTCAGCGCCCGCCCGGCACTCCCGTCGCACGTCTTCCGCGCGACTGTCCACCCCCTTCCGGCGCACCGGCTCACCGCCGTCGGTCGGTGGGACAACGAGCCGCTGGTCGGCCGGCTGCGCTCGATTCACGTCGCGGCGGGCTTCGCCACGCTGAACCTCAGCCTCCTCGGCGCCCGGGCCGCACAGGGCTTGTCGATCGGCACCGTCGCGCTCACGGCGGGTGCCGGGCTTCTGCTGATCACGTGCGCGGTCCTGCTCTGCACCCCGCCCCTGACCGCACCCACGGAAGGGCGGCTCGACCGCCTGGTCAGCGCGCTGCCCACGATCACCCTCGGCCTGACCGTGCTGGTCTGGATCCACGTTCTGACCAGTTCCGCCTCCTGGCCGGAGCGCAACGGGCTACCCGGCTACAACCTGACGGTCGTCGGGCTGTCCATCGGTCAGGCGGTACTGCTGGCTGCCCTGGGGGCGGTGCTGCTCTGGCACCGGTATCGACAGCCGGATGCGGCGCCCTCGCTCGGGTTCGGCGCCCTGGCGGCCGCCGTCGCCGCGATCAGTCTGGCGCTGACGTACTCCGCCGAACTGGTCTACCGGGTGTCCGACGTCCTGAACCGGGGAGCACCGACCGCGGAGGGGCTGATCACCAGCCCCCCGCGTGCCTGCATCTGGGCGATCCTCGGCTTCTCACTGGCGGTGCTGGTGACGCTGGCCGTCGCCGGCGTGGCATCGCTGGCGTCCCGACCGGGACGGACACGCGCCGCGGCGTCGATAGTTGCTCGTGACTTCCCGGACGCGCCGAACGATGCCGGGCCACGGTTGCGGCAGGTGCGCAAGGCCATCGCCCGCGCCCAGTTCACCGAGCGGCTGGTGCCGCTCGCGGTGCTCTACGCCTGCCTGGCCGGAATCGGCATGACGATGGTCGCGCTCGGCCTGCTGCCGACGCCACCGGGCGAACTGATCCAGCGGTACGTGGGGCTGCCGGCCAGCCTCGTCGACTTCGGCATCGGAGTCGGCAGCTACCTGATCGCCGCGATCATCCTCGGCCTGGTCATCGGTGGAATCTTCGCCTACCGCACCCCTGGATTTCGCCGGTACGTGGGCGTGCTGTGGGACCTGGGCACCTTCTGGCCCCGAGCCGCACACCCGTTCGCGCCACCCTGCTACGCCGAACGGGCCGTACCCGAACTGACCTGCCGGATCACCCACCTCGTCGACTCCGGCAACACGGTGCTGCTCAGCGGACACAGCCACGGCTCCGTCCTGCTCGCCGCGACCGTGCTCCAACTGCCGCCACGGGTCACCGATCGGATCGCCCTGCTGACCCACGGCTCGCCCCTTCGCCGGCTGTACGCCCGGCTCTTTCCCGCGTACGTCAGCGACGAGGTGATCCACGAGATCGCCGACCGGGTCGACTGGCGGTGGATCAATCTGTGGCGGGACACCGACCCCATCGGAGGGCGGGTCTTTCCGCCGCCCCGACCCGACGCGGCACCCGCCGCAGCCGACCGGGGTACGCCGGTGGACCGACGGCTCCGCGATCCGGCAGGGGTGACCGCCCCGGCCGGCGACATCTTTCCACCGCCGATCAAGGGACACAGCCCCTGCGAGTCCGACGTGGCGTTCGACGAGGCGGCGCAGAGCCTCACCGACCGCATCCCCTGAGCAGGCGCTGGCCCACTTCCTTTTCTCGCGGCTGCCCCGCGGGCTACTTCGGGGCGCGCAGCGCCTGCCACAGCGTGCGGTAGAAGTCAGCGTAGGTCCGCTCGACGTGGGTGGCGAACCGCCTCGTCTCCTCATGCCGGGCGGGGAGCTGGTTGATGGGTCCGCTCATCGCGGCGTGGTGCTGTTCGCGAGCTTGAGCTGCTGGCGGGCCAGTGCGGTCAGGGAGAATTTCGGCATGACGGGTCAGTCTGGTCGCACCGGTTCTCCGGAGCCGCCCGGCCAGCTGTCGACTCCGGGCATTTCGAAATAGGCCTACCAACCACCGCTGGTGGTGGCGGGGTCGAGTGGATGCGGCGGTCGAGGCGGATGGCGACGTAGCCCAGGGCGGACACGGTCATCACGATCAGCAGGTCGGTCGCGGCGACCGGTTCGGTGCCGAGCAGCTGACGCAGCGGCGGTGCGTAGATGGCGGCGAGTTGCAGCAGCACAGCGGCGCCGACGGCGGCGAACAGCATGGGGTTGGCCGCCGTGCCGGGGCGGGCGCGTGCCCCCAGGGCCACGGCGAGTTGGGTGAGACCCAGGGCGAGGAACGTCAGGGTCTGCCACGGACGGTCGGTGGTGTGCGCCCACACACCGACGCCAATCGTGACGACGGCGATGACCGCCGCGACGCGCAGGACGACAGGCCACCGGCAACGGCCGAGGCGGGGCGCAGGTCGCCGGTTGACCGGGGCTCCCAGCCCACATCCGGTACGACAGGCGTCTTGGCTACGGTCATTGTGGTTCGCCGCCTTCTTCGATCGTGGTGACAGCCTCGCGGGGCCGGTGGTGCGCGACGGCTGGTCAGGCCCGCTCGATTACCTGTTCGGCAGGAATTCGCGGGGTGTGCGGAGCGGCGGCGCCGGTCGGGTCCGCAGTACTGAAGCGCAGCACGAGCTGCGGGTGACCGAGGTCGGCCAGCAGGCGCCGCAGGTGTTCACGGGTGACCGCCACTTCGATGGTCGCGCTCAACGGCAGGACGGAAATCCCGAGTTCGGTGGCGTTGAGCCAGGCCGCGGAGAGCGTCTCGCCGGCGCGAAGCCAGTCGAGCCTGCCGTCCTCAAGCCCGTAGAGAATCGCGAAGGTGGCGGCGTTCTCGTGCGCCTCAGAGATGGGCAGGTCACCGTAGTGGCCGAAGTCGCGACCGGGCACTGTTGTCTGCGGGGCACGATCACCGATGGCCGAATCCGGAATGCCGGTGCCCAGCGGTCGGGTACCGCCGGTCCAGTAGGCGAGCTCAGCCTGCCAGGCGACCTCGGCGGCCTCGGTGCGCTGAGCGTGATCGACGGCGGTGGCCAGGTCGTACACCTGGTTGGGGTGGAGCAGGTGGAGGTGAGCGCCGGCGGATTCGACGGCCGTGACGATGGCGTGCAGCTTGTCGGCAGCGACCGGGGCACTCACGACGGGCCTGCGGTCGGTGTGCCGTAGCGCGATGGTGTGCAGGCGGCGTACCGCAGCCGGGGTGACCGGGATTCGGTGGTCGAGGCGCACCTGCGCCAGGTGGTCGGGGTGCGCAGGGTTCGGCGTACGGACAACGAGCGTGTGCCAGCCGGCTGCGGCGAGGCTGACCAGCGCGTGGTGCAGCGCGGCGCCGCAGCTCAGGACGCCGAAGCGGGAGTCGGGGTCGGTGATCTCGAGGCTCCGGCTGTGATCGAGGTAGAGGTCCAGCTCGTTGCCGGCCACACGCCACCGCCAGGGCTGTGTGTTGTGAATCGACGGGGCGTGCCCCGCCGTTGCGGCGGCGGCGGACAGCGCTCGGCCCTCGGCGCGCGTGTCGGCGGCTCGGATGGCAGCGTCAGTGCTCATGGTCGAATCTCCTGAATGATTGGACGTCCGACCGGTCATGGGGTGCGCGGCCAGACCCAGTCGCGGATCTCGGGCAGGTCCTCACCGGTACGCCGCACGTAGGCGCGGTGCTCGGCGCGCTTGTCGACCATCTGCTGGCGCAGGACGGCTGCCTTGCGGCCGAGGCCGGGGACCCGGTCGATGACGTCCATGACGAGGTGGAAACGATCCATGTCGTTGACGACGAGCATGTCGAACGGTGTCGTCGTGGTGCCCTCCTCCTTGTAGCCACGCACGTGCAGGTTGTGGTGGTTGGTGCGCCGGTAGGTCAGCCGGTGGATCAGCCACGGGTAGCCGTGGTAGGCAAAGATGACCGGCCGGTCGGTGGTGAAGATGGCGTCGAACTCCGGGTCCGGCAAGCCGTGCGGGTGCTCAGAGGTGGGCTGTAGGCGCATCAGGTCGACGACGTTGACCACCCGCACCCTGAGGTCGGGCAGGTGGTGGCGAAGCAGGTCGGTCGCGGCGAGGATCTCGCCGGTCGGTACGTCTCCGGCGGCGGCGAGTACCACGTCGGGGTCGCCGTCGTCGTTGCTCGCCCAGTCCCAGATGCCGAGGCCGCGGGCGCAGTGCAGAGCGGCGTCGTCCATGTCGAGCCAGGTGGGGGCGGGTTGCTTTCCGGCGACGATGACGTTGACGTAGTCGCGGCTGCGCAGGCAGTGATCGGCCACCGAGAGCAGGGTGTTGGCGTCCGGTGGGAGGTAGACCCGGACGACTTCGGCCTTCTTGTTGACGACGTGGTCGATGAAGCCGGGGTCCTGGTGGGAGGTGCCGTTGTGGTCCTGGCGCCAGACGTGCGAGGTGAGCAGGTAGTTCAGCGACGGAACGGGTTTACGCCAGCCGAGGTGCCGGGTGGTCTTGAGCCATTTGGCGTGCTGGTTGAACATCGAGTCGACGATGTGGATGAAGGCCTCGTAGCAGGAGAACAGCCCGTGCCGGCCAGTGAGCAGGTAGCCCTCCAGCCAGCCCTGGCAGGTGGTCTCGGAGAGGATCTCCATGACCCGGCCGTGCCGGTCCAGGTGCTGGTCGACGTCGTCGACTCGGGCCTGCCACGCCTTGCCGGTGGTGTCGAGGACGGCGCCGAGCCGGTTCGACTCGGTCTCGTCCGGGCCGACCAGGCGGAAGTTGCGGTATTCGACGTTCGCCGCCATGACGTCGCGCAGCCAGCCGCCCAGCACCCGCGTCGCCTCGGCGATCTCACCGGCCTTGACCGCGTAGTCACGGAAGTCGGGTAACTCCAGGTCCCGGGGGAACCGGCCGCCGTTGGTGTGCGGGTTCGCCGACATGCGCAACTCGCCCCGGGGCAGCCAGTCGACCACCCACGACTGCGGCGCGCCGTCGACGTCGAACAGTTCCTCGGGCCGGTAGGACCGCATCCACATTTGGAGGGCGTCGAGGTGGGCGGCGTCGTCGCGGGCCGCCGTCAGCGGGACCTGGTGGGCGCGCCACGTCCCCTCCACCTGCAGCCCGTCGACGACCTTCGGGCCGGTCCACCCCTTGGGGGTACGCAACACGATCATCGGCCAGCGCGGCCGGTCGGTGACCCCGTCCTCGCGGGCGGCCCGCTGAATCTCGGTGATCTCGTCGAAGGCGACGTCGAGGGTGGCGGCGAGGAGCTGGTGAACGGTGGTGGGGTCGTCGCCGGCGACGAGGTAGGGCTTGTGGCCGTATCCCTCGAGAAGGTTGCTGAGTTCGTCGTCACCGATGCGGGCCAGGACGGTCGGGTTGGCGATCTTGTAACCGTTGAGGTGCAGGATCGGCAGCACCGCACCGTCACCGACCGGGTCGAGGAACTTGTTCGAGTGCCACGACGCGGCCAGCGGGCCGGTCTCGGCCTCACCGTCGCCGACGACGCACGCCACGACCAGGTCAGGGTTGTCCAGGGCCGCGCCATAGGCGTGCGACAGCGAGTAGCCCAACTCACCGCCCTCGTGGATCGACCCAGGCGTCTCCGGCGCGACATGGGACGGAACGCCGCCGGGGAAGGAGAACTGGGTGAACAGGCGCTGCATACCGATCGCGTCCTGCGATATCCGCGGGTAGATCTCGGAGTAGGTGCCCTCCAGCCAGGTGTTCGCGACCAGCCCGGGGCCGCCGTGGCCCGGGCCGGTCACGTAGATGACCTCCCGGCCGCGGGCGGCGATGATCCGGGACAGATGGGCGTAGAGCAGGTTCAGACCGGGAGTCGTGCCCCAGTGCCCGAGCAGCCGCGGCTTGACCTGCGCGGGTTGCAGCGGCTCACGCAGCAGCGGGTCGCCCATCAGGTAGATCTGCCCGACCGACAGGTAGTTCGCCGCCCGCCAGTACGCGTCGATGCGTCGCAGCTCGTCGGAACCCAACGGCTTTCCCGCCACCACCCGGAGAGTGGATGCGGTGCCCAGCGGTGAGGTGCGGGTCGCGGTCATCAGGACCGCCGCCTTTCTTGTCGAGGAGGGCTTAACCGGCGACGGGCTGTCGCAGTTCAGAGGCGATCTGGCCAGCCCAGGTGTCGATCTCGGACCAGTCCCGGAAGTCGCCGTCCGGGACGCGCAGGGCGATGACCATGGCCTTCTCCGCGATACCGAGACGGTGGCGGTCGAGGCGACCGGCGAAGACGCGGTGTTCGCGTGCGTTCACGGACGTGGCGATGTCACTGACCTCGGCCGGCGCCTCGGTGGGCTTGGGCGGACTACCGATCGGGCCGCTGGAGAACAGCCACACCGGTCGCGGTGGACTCGACGTGATCCGCGCTGCCGCGCTGCGGGCTTCGTCCAACCAACGTCCCATGTAGACCGCGCTTCCCAGCACCAGCGCGTCGTACGAGGTGACGTCTCTGAGATCGGCGGCAGTGGCGACATCGACGACGGAGCCAGACGGTGATGCGCGCCGCAGGGCGGTTGCGATGTGGGCGGCGATCTCTGCTGTGGATCCGTGCCTGCTTGCGGCGGCGACGAGGATTCTCATGGCTGGCAACCCTTTTCTGGATCCAGTAGGCCGGCGGTTGGTGAAACCCCGTTCGGCGCCAAAGCGCTGCTGCCAGGCGCCAGAGGTCGGGCGCTGCGGGCCACCGCGACATCGGGTGACCCGCAGCGGGCCTGGCTACCTGAGCCAGGTGGCGTTACGGACCAGCGGGGTGGCCGACCACGCCTTGCCGAAGCCCAGGGTGTTCCCGGCGCCGAGCAGGGTTAGGACGATCAGGATTGCCGCGTAGACGAGGTGGTCGTCCATGAAAGGGTTGCTCGACGGCGGCAGCACGGCTGCCCACATCATGACGACCAGGATCGCGCCGCCGATAGCGGCGAGCCGCATCCCGATGCCGAGGATCAGCGCCGCGCCGATGGCCAGCAGCGCACCCATGAACAGCACGTTGGTGACGGTGTTACCAGCGATGGCGGTGAAGAAGCCACTGAACGGACCCTCGGAGCCGCCAAGGAAGCCCGCGGTGGGGCTGCCGCCGTTGAGCCAGGACCGCGCCGACGGGGTGGCGAATCCCCACCCGAACAGTTTGTCCAGGAAGGCCCAGAGGAAGACCCAGCCCAGCGCGATCCGGATGCCCGCCAGCAGGTAACGGGCCGCGACAGCGGAGCGGCTCTCGGCGGCGGGTAATGCCGCTGACGACTCGCGGCCGTTGTGCGGGGCGCCGACGTCTCCGTAGCTACGCCCGTCGACGGTCCGGCGGGCTGCGCTGCCGGGCACAGCGACGGCCAGAGGCGTCGTCGGTGGCATCGTGGGGCCGGCGGCAGTGGGGGTTATGCCGTCGTGGTTCCGGGCGATGTCGACCATCGCGCTCACGTTCCTTCTTGGGCTGATCGTGCGGTGTCCCGCCGGGCGTGCGCCCGATGGGTCTGCTGACTGGGCCCGGCGGCCGTCCGCCCAACACGAGAGGCGGCGACCAGTCGGCCGGTCTTCCATGTGCTGGCACCGGTGGGCGGGGCCATACCGTTGGGCACCGGCTGAGAAGGCAGTGGCTGGCCAGGAACTGGCGTGGCTGTCACGTTCGGCCGAGTATCAGGGCGCTGCCGGTGCGCCGGGGGCGACGGCCGGCTGCTCGGCGGGTGCGTGCCCGATCTGGGGACGCTTCGCGGTCGTCGTACGGGTGCAGACATGATCGCGTAGGGGCAACGTCAGCGGCGGGTAACGCCTGCTCCGGGGTGGCTGCCGTGTTCACCGTGGCGCTGTCGATCTGCATACCCTCAGCCTGCGCCCGCACTGCTGTGCGGGGCAGAGGCGGTGGGCCTGCCGGTGGGGGCCGTTGTACCCGCGTTGGCACGTGCCGAACGCCGGATCCCCAGGTCGGCCCCGCCCAAGACGGAGCGGACGGCAGGCCCCTAGGACCTGAAACTGTCAGATGTCTCATCATGCCTGCATCAGGAAGGGCCGTTGGACCCTGCTCAACCCGACCGCCACGGAGTACAACGGAAGGGTGATTCGTGTCTTTCTCCTCGACGACCATGAGGTTGTCCGCCGCGGCATCCGCGAGTTGCTGACTCAGGACGGTGACATCGAGGTCGTCGGCGAATCCGGGTCAGCGGTGGAGGCCCTGCACCGCATACCGGCGCTGCGGCCGGACGTGGCGATTCTCGACGCCCGCCTGGCTGACGGCAACGGGATCGACGTCTGCCGGGACGTGCGCGCCATCGACCCCGGCATTCACGGGCTGATCCTGACGTCGTACGACGATGACGAGGCTCTCTTCGCGGCGATCATGGCCGGGGCCGCCGGATATGTCTTGAAACAGATTCGTGGTGTCGACCTACTTGACGCGGTGCGCCGGGTTGCCGCTGGGCAGTCGCTGCTCGATCCGGCGGTCACCGCCAGGGTGCTGTCGCGTATCCGCGACGGTGTGGAGGCGCCCGATGAGCTCAGATCGCTGACCGACCAGGAGTTGAAGATACTTCGGCACATCGCGCAGGGCATGACGAACAAGGAGATCGCGCAAGCGATGTGCTTGGCCGACAAGACGGTGAAGAACTACGTCTCGAGCGTCCTGACGAAACTCGGCCTCGAGCGGCGCACCCAGGCGGCAGTCCTCGCCACGAATCTGATGCGGGGTAGCGCCCGCTGATCCCGATCCGCAGCGCTACAGCCTCAGTGCCAACAGACCCGCCGACTCTCGGACACGGTGCCGGCAGGGCGGAGCGGTCAGCCCTTGAGGGGCACGTCCCACACCAGCACGGCGCCGTGGGGCTGGATGTCGGTGACGACGAAGGAGCCGCCGCTTTCCTCGGCACGGCTGCGGAGGTTGCCGAGCCCGTTGCCGCCCGTTGCCGCGCCGATGCCGACGCCGTCGTCGGCCACCCGCAGGATCAGGCGACCTGCGTCAACCGCGACAGCGATCGTGGCAGATGTCGCGCGCGCGTGTTGGACGATGTTCGACAGCGCTTCCTGCAGGACCGCGATCAGGTTGGCGCGCAGCGTATCTGGGACGGCGAGGTCAACGGCCCCGGTGATGGTCAGGTGCGGCCGGAAACCCAAGGTCCTCGTCGCATCGTCAGCGGCCGCCGTCAGCGCGGCGCGCACCGATCCGGGGGCTGGCTTGTGCAGCCCAAAGATGGCGTTGCGGATGTCGCGGATGGTCGCGTCGAGCTCGTCGATGGACTGGTCCAGGCGTTCCCGGACGTCTGCGGGTTCGGCTCGGCGCGTCAGCCCCTGCAATCCGAGACCGGTGGCGAACAACCGCTGGATCACCACGTCGTGCAGGTCCCGCGCTATACGCTCCCGATCGGCGAGCACCACCATCATCTCGCGTTCCTCCTGTACCCGTGCCCGTTCGACGGCGAGGGCGGCCTGGGAGGCAAACGTGGTGATCATGTTGATGTCAGACTCGCCGTCGAAGCCCACGCTGTTCGTCGGCAGGATCACCACGAGCACCCCCTGCACCGCTCCGGTCATGGCCAGTGGCGCCAGCAGCGCTGGGCCTGCCGGCAACGGCGCGGGCCAGACCGCGGCGGCGTCCAGATTCTCGATCAGCAGATGACCACCGGCGGCAATGATCTGCTCGAACGGCGTGCCGTCGAGCGGGATCGACGCTCGGTCCAGCGCCGCGTTAGGAGGCGCGGTGACCTCGACACGCAGCTCACCGGTCGTCTCGTTGTGGAGCAGGATGGCCACGAGCGCGGCGTCGGCGACCTCGCGGGCGTGGTCCACCACCAGCCGCAGCACATCGGTGCGATCGACCTGGCCGACGAGAGTGTCGGTGATCTCCGCAGTCGCCTGGAGCCAGCGTTGCCGCCGGCCCGCCGCTGCGTAGAGGCGAGCGTTGTCGAGAGCGATCCCGGCGGCCGCGGCGAGGGCGATGACGATCTCCTCGTCGGCTTCGCTGAACACGGCAGCGTCCCGTTTCTCGGTCAGGTAGAGGTTGCCGTAGAGCTGGTCGCGGATGCGCACCGGAACTCCGAGAAAAGAGCGCATCACCGGATGGCCGGGAGGGAAGCCCAGCGAACGGGGATGGCGGCTGATGTCCGGCAACCGGATCGGCAGTGGCTCATCGATGAGCAGACCCAGCACGCCGTGCCCGGCGGGAAGGTCACCGATACGGTCTTGCTCGGTGACGGTCATTCCGTCAGTGATGAACTCGATGAGGCTGCGGTCAGGTCCGATGACGCCCAGGGCACCGTAACGGGCACCCGCCACCCGACAGGCTGCCACGACGATCCGCGACAGTGTGCTCCGCAGGTCGAGATCGCTGCCGATGCCGACGACGGCTTGCAACAGCGGCGACAACCGTTCCCGGTTCGCCATTCAGGTCACCGGGCCGGTGGGAGTCCGGCATGGTTCAGCGGCCAACCGTCGCGACCGGGCTACCGCACCTTCGACGGACGTCTTCAATGCCGAAGCACTCACCCCCGGCACACTAGCCCTGTCGGCAGCCCGGAACGGGTTCGGCGTGACGCGTCTTCCGCAACGCCGCGCGGTCAGCTTGCCGGATCATCCGGCGGTCGGCGTTTCCGCGTGGAGTGCGGCCTCCCGCCCTCGCGGAGCCGGGTGGCTTCGCGTAGCGCCACTTCGCGGCCGCTGCGGGCAAAGTCGGTCAGCAGGCGCAGCTGGTCGTCGGTGAACCCGGCGATGCGCTCGGTCAGGTATGCGGCCATCGGCTGATAGAGCGCGGCCAGTTCGTCGGTCCGGTCCGGCCTGGCGTGCACGGTGATCCGGCGACGGTCGTGCGGATCATGCTCGCGGCGGACGAGGAGCTGCGCCTCCATCCGGTCCAGCATCTTGCTCACCGCCCCGGTGGTCATGCCCATCCGGTCGGCGAGCTGAGTGGGCGTGACGGCAACACCCGTGCTCACGAGGTTGAGGCAGTGCAGGTCGTTGACCGGCACGCCGAGCTGGTCGGCGACGGCCGACTGGAACAGCGCGGTGGCACTGACGAACTGCGGAATCTCCACCCAGGCAGCCGCCACGAGTGCCTCGTGACCCGTTGACACACCCACCTCACCCCCGATAGCTTCCTTAAGAAGTAACTTCTTTGGGAAGCTAGTTCTTGACTGCACCGATCCGTGGAAAGCCTAGAACAGGAGTGAGAGGGCGTGACCCACGCACTGATCATCGGCGGTGGTGTCGCAGGGCCGACCGCTGCCATCGCACTACAGAAAGTCGGAATCGACGCCACCGTCTACGAGGCGTACCCCACCACGGCTCACGACGTGGGTGCCAGCATGGGCATCTCCCTCAACGGTCTCGACGCGCTACGCACCCTCGACGCGCACACCGTCGTCCGCGATGCCGGCTTCCCCGTCCCTCGCGGCGTCATGTGGCTGGGCAACGGCAGACGCCTCGGCGAAGGACACACCGGCACTCCGCTGCCCGACGGGACGCTCCCGATCGTCATCGGACGCTACGACCTCTACGCCGCGCTGCGGCACGAGGCCCTCCGTCGCGGCGTGCCCATCCACCACGACAAGCGCCTCGCTCACACCGAACCCCGCGGTGATCAGGTCGCCGCGGTGTTCACCGACGGCACGGAAGCTGTCGGCGACCTGCTCATCGGGGCCGACGGCATCGCCTCGACGACCCGGCGCTTCGTAGACCCGCACGCACCACGACCCAGATACGTGGGGCTCATCGGCACGGGCGGGATCACCCGCGAGGCGAGCCCGCGATCCGAACCAGGTGTGATGGACATGGTCTTCGGCAGGCGCGCGTTCTTCGCCTCCATGGCCAGTCCGGACGGCAGCGTCTGGTGGTTCGCCAATCTGCCCTGGGCCGACGAACCCACCGCAGCCGACCTGGCCGCGACCACCGCAGCGCAATGGCAACAGCGACTGCTGCACGTCTTTGCCGGGGACACATCGCCGGCCACGCCGCTCATCCGCGCGACACCGCCGGACTACACGTGGTACCCCCTGCACGACATGCGTGCCCCGAAGCGGTGGCACCGCGGCCGCGTCGTCCTGATCGGTGACGCCGCACATGTCAGCTCACCCAGCTCCGGCCAGGGCGCGTCGATGGCCTTCGAGGACGCCGTGCAACTGGCCCGCTGTCTGCGAGACCGAGACGATCCGACGGCGGCGTTCCACGCGTACCAACGGTTGCGCGCCGAGCGCGTCAGCAAGGTGCTGGCGGGAGCCAGACAGGTCAACCGCAGCAAGGCGGCCACCGGCGTGGGTCGAGTCCTGCGCGACGCGACGTTTCCCCTGTTCATGAGGAAATTCAGTACCCCGGAGGCGTTTGCCTGGCTGTACGACCACCGCATCGACTTCGACCGGCCGATCGACGACCACCCGGCCGCCCACGACCGGTGACGCGGTGCGTCGCCCACTCGTACTCGAGGAGGGACATGAGGGCGGCGCTGCGGATGTTCGCCACGTCACCGATGGGCCAGGAGCGCGGTAGTGATCAGCGCGGCGGCCACCGTCAGACTCAGGGCCAGTAGCGCTCCGGTAAGGCGGTGGTGGAAGGCCGGGCGACGGGCGAGCGGTTGCTGCAGCGCCGACCATGTCGTCGCGCCGAACAGCGTCAACGTGAGGACCACACTAATGATCATGGGATGACCAAACGTCAGGGGAACGAGCCTCCTGCGAACGTCCCACCGACGGAGCGGTAGGACCGGCTCCCGAAGGTGAACTTTGCGCGAACGAATGAATGTCGAGTCGATGCTCGGGGCACCACCTGTGGAGACACTGACGACGACGTGCGAGGTGTGTGATGACCGAACCCGCAGCCAGTGGCGGTCTCGTCGACCCGGAGATCGCCTTGCAACGCCAGGTCGAGACGCTGAAACAACGATTTCCGGAGGCTGACGACGCGGACCTTTCCGCCCGCGTTCACGAGACGCACGCACGCCTCAAGGACGAGGCGACTGTCGACTCGCACCTTGTCGCCCTGACCGAGAAGCAGGTGACAGAGGATCTGCGCAGCGGCGGCGAAACCGTGCACATCCGCAGCGACGACCCGGCCTGAGTAGAGACAGGAGTGTGATCGGTCGTCGACGGCAGGTCGCGGCCGCTCGGTGTTCGCGGAGGGGGATCGCTGTGGTGGTGGACACGAAGCCGTTACGTGGCCCTCTCTTCCGGCCCCGTGCGACGTAGCGTTGAGGGCTGCCCAGGGCGGGTCCGCATGCCGCATGCCTGGTTGACGCCGATCCCTGAGACGAAGATGGTGAACGCCAGGTGCCCGTGACGAGTGATCCCCAGGTGGTCGCGCTACCACCGACAGTCGCCGCACCGGCGGTCCCCGCGGTGTTCCGATCGGCCCCGGCGGCGGCGGGCCGCACGCTTGTCGACATTCTCGACGACTCCGTGCGCGCGCACGCCGAGGCTCTCGCACTCGACGACGGCGCCACGGCACTGACGTACCGCGACCTGGCCGACGAGGTCGAGGCCGTCCGGAGGTCGCTGGCCGGACACGGCATCGGTGTCGGCGACCGCGTGGGCGTCCGGCTCACCTCCGGTACGGCCGAGCTGTACCTGGCGATCCTCGGCGTTCTCGCGGCGGGCGCGGCCTACGTGCCGGTGGACGCGGACGATCCCGAGGAACGCGCCGAGCTCGTCTTCGCCGAGGCGGGAGTCGCGGCGGTGCTCGGTGACGGGCTGGCGGTGTCGGTGCGTCGTACTCCCGTGGGTCGGATCGGCCGACCCGGCCCGGACGACGACGCCTGGATCATCTTTACCTCCGGCTCGACGGGCACCCCGAAGGGTGTGGCGGTCCACCACGGCGCGGCTGCGGCTTTCGTCGACGCCGAGGCGCTGTTGTTCCTCGCCGACGAGGCCAGCGAGGCGATCGGCCCGCAGGACCGGGTCCTGGCCGGGCTGTCGGTGGCGTTCGACGCGTCCTGCGAGGAGATGTGGCTGGCGTGGCGGCACGGCGCCTGCCTGGTGCCGGCCGCGCGGTCGCTGGTCCGCAGCGGCGTCGACCTCGGTCCGTGGCTGGCCGAGCAGCGCATCTCGGTGGTGTCGACGGTCCCGACGCTCGCCGCGCTGTGGCCGGTCGAGGCGCTGGAGGAGGTCCGGCTGCTGATCTTCGGTGGCGAGGCCTGCCCACCGGAGCTGGCGCAGCGCCTGGCCGTCGAGGGCCGCGAGGTCTGGAACACCTACGGACCGACCGAGGCGACAGTGGTCGCCTGCGCCGCCCGGATGACCGGCGAGGGACCGGTCCGCATCGGGTTGCCGCTGGCCGGCTGGCAGCTCGCCGTGGTGGACGCCTCCGGCGCTCCGGTCGCGATGGGTGAGACCGGCGAGCTGGTCATCGGCGGGGTGGGGCTCGCCCGCTACCTGGACCCGGGCAAGGACGCCGAGAAGTTCGCGGCGCTGCCCGCGCTCGGCTGGCAGCGGGCGTACCGCAGCGGTGACATCGTCCGGGCGGAGCCCGAGGGGCTCCTGTTCGTCGGCCGCGGTGACGAACAGGTGAAGCTCGGCGGACGCCGGATCGAGCTGGGTGAGATCGACGCCGCACTGCAGGCGCTGCCCGACGTCGCCGGGGCCGCCGCGGCGGTGCGGCGCACCGCCGCGGGCAACCAACTACTGGTGGGGTACGTCGTTCCGCACGACGGCGTCACCTTCGATGCCGCGTCGGCGGCGCTGCGGATCCGGGAGCAGTTGCCGGCCGCTCTCGTGCCGCTGCTGGCCGTGGTGGACGCGTTGCCGACCCGGACGTCCGGCAAGGTGGATCGGGCCGCGCTGCCCTGGCCGCTGGCCACCGGGCAGGACACCGCGGGCGAGCTGACCGCGACGGAGGAGTGGCTCGCCGGCGGTTGGGCGGAGATCCTGGGTGTACGCCCCACCGAGGCGGACGCCGACTTCTTCACCCACGGCGGCGGCAGCCTGAACGCGGCGCAACTGGTGGCCTGGATCCGACGCCGGCACCCGCGGGTCTCGGTGGCCGACATCTACCTCCACCCGAAACTGTCGCGGCTCGCGGGTGTGCTCGACGCGCTCGACACCACGGCGGCGACGCGCCGGGAGGTCCGGCCGACGCCGAGGCGCGCCGGGCTGATCCAGGCGGCGATGTTGGTGCCGATGCTCGCGCTGGTCGGGCTGCGCTGGCTGACCGTCCTGGCCGCCCTCGGCAACGTCCTCGCCCTGTTCGCGCCGGCACCCTGGGCACCTGTCGTGTCCTGGTGGTGGGTGGCGTTGGGTTGGCTCCTGCTGTTCAGCCCGGTGGGCCGGATCGCCGTGGCCGCCGCGGGAGCGCGACTGCTACTGCGTGGGGTTCGCCCCGGCAGCTACCCGCGCGGTGGCGGCGTGCACCTTCGGTTGTGGGCCGCCGAACGTCTCGCCGAGCTGACCGGCGCCACAAGCGTCGCCGGGGCATCCTGGACGATCACTTATGCCCGGGCGCTCGGCGCGTCCATCGCTCCCGACGTCGACCTGCACTCCGCACCGCCGGTCACCGGCCTGCTGAAACTGGGCCGCGGCGCGGCGATCGAGCCTGAGGTCGACCTCTCCGGCCACTGGGTCGACGGCGATGTCGTCCATGTCGGTCGGGTCCGCGTCGGCGCGGGCGCCCGGGTCGGTTCCCGCAGCACCCTGATGCCCGGCGCCCGCATCGGCAAGGGCGCGCGCATCGCCGCCGGGTCGACCGTGACCGGCGCCGTACCGGCGAATCAGCGCTGGGCCGGCTCACCCGCCACACCCGCTGCCAAGGATCCCGCCGAATGGCCCGGTCAGCGGCCCCCGCGAACGCGACTTCGGTCCCGCGGCTGGCCGATCGCGTACGCGCTGACCGCCCAACTGCTGGGGCTGGTGCCGGTCGTGGCCGCCCTGCCGGCGATCGCCCTGCTCGGCTGGACGCTCGCCGTCCGGCCGACTGTCGGCGCGGTGTTGACCGCCGTCGCGGTGGCGACCGTCGCCTACCTGTTGGGCTACGCGCTGCTGGTGCTCGGGGCCGTCCGGGCGCTCAGCATCGGCCTGCGTGCCGGATACCACCGGGTGCAGGGGCGGGTGGCGTGGCAGGTCTGGACGACCGAGCGGCTGATGGGGATGGCGCGGGTCGGGCTGTTCCCGCTCTACGCCAGCCTCTTCACGCCGGTGTGGCTTCGGCTGCTGGGCGCCAAGGTGGGACGCGGGGTGGAGGCTTCCACAGTGCTCGCACTGCCGGCGATGACCACTGTCGCCGACGGGGCCTTCCTGGCCGACGACACCATGGTCGCGACCTACGAGCTGAGCCACGGGTGGCTGCGCGTCGCCCCGGCCCGCATCGGTAAGCAGGCGTTCCTCGGCAACTCAGGAATGGCGGCCCCCGGGCGTTCGGTGCCCAAGCGCGGGCTCGTCGGCGTGTTGTCGTCGGCGCCGTTCAAGGCGAAGAAGGGCTCGTCGTGGCTCGGCGCGCCGCCGATGCCGCTGCGCCGGACCGTGGAAGCCGCCGACACCAGCCGCACCTTCGACCCGCCACTCCGGCTGAAGCTGGCCCGGGCCGCGATCGAGCTGTGCCGGATCGTCCCGGTGATGTGCGCCGGCGCCCTGGCGGTCGGCGTCCTGGCCGTACTCGCGATCGTCTGGCGGGCCGGCGGGGGGTGGGCGGCCGCGCTCGCCGCCGGGCCGGTGCTGCTCGGCGCGGCGATCACCGCCGCCGCCATCGCGACGGCCGCGAAGTGGCTGCTGGTCGGACGCTTCCGGGTCGCCGAGCGCGCGCTGTGGACGTCCTTCGTCTGGCGCAACGAACTCGCCGACACGTTCGTCGAGGCCCTCGCCGCGCCGTGGCTGGCCCGCTTCGCGACCGGCACGCCACTGCTCACGGCCTGGCTGCGCACGCTCGGTGCGAAGATCGGCCGGGGCGTCTGGCTGGAGACCTACTGGCTGCCCGAGTACGACCTGGTGCGCCTCGGCGACGGCGCCACGGTGAACCGCGGTTGTGTGGTGCAGACCCACCTGTTCCATGATCGTGTGATGAGCATGGACGAGGTGACACTGGGCGCGGGAGCCGCGCTGGGTCCGCACGGCATCGTCCTGCCCGGCGCGAGCATCGGCGCGCGGACCACCGTCGGACCCGGTTCACTGGTGACCCGCGGCGACGCCGTGCCGAGCGACAGCCGGTGGCTGGGCAACCCGATCACCACCTGGCCGGCGCCAGCGGCACGGTCGGCATGAATCCGAAGACGGCGTCGAGCGGCGCAACGCCCGGCGCCGGTCGTTCCGGCGACTCCTACCTGCCCGAGCACGGCAACGGCGGCTACCGGGTGCGGCACTACGACCTCGACCTCGACTACCGGGTCATGTCGAACCGGCTCGGCGGCCGGGCCGACATCACCGCGGTGGCCACACAGTCGCTCTCCCGGTTCACCCTCGACCTCGGTCGGCTCCGCGTCCAGGACGTCCGAGTGGACGGGCGCCCGGCGAAGTACCTGCACCGCCCGGACAAACTACAGATCAAACCCGAGCGGCCGATCAACGCCGGGGACACCTTCCGGGTGGACATCCGGTACGCGGGGAAGCCGGTGCCCATCTCCGGCCGCTGGGGCACCCTCGGGTGGGAGGAGCTCACCGACGGGGTGCTCGTGGCCAGCCAGCCGAACGGGTCGCCGTCGTGGTTCCCGTGCGATGACCAGCCCGGCGCCAAGGCGACCTTCCGGGTGGCGGTCACGGCTCCCTCCCCGTACACGGTGTTGGTGACCGGTGATCCCGTGCACCATCGCCGGGGCGCGGGCGGCACGACGTGGGTGTACGAGCGGCGCGAGCCCACCTCGCCGTACCTGATGAGCGTCCAGATCGGGCGCTACGAGATGGTGGACCTCGCGGTCGGTGCGGTGGTGCAGCGCGCCGCGATCCCGCCCGCGCTGCGCCGGGACGTCGCCCACGACTTCGGCCGGCACGGCCAGATCATGTCGGCGCTGCAGCGACTCTTCGGGCCGTACCCCTTCCGGGAGTATGTCGTCGTGGTCGCCGACGACGACCTCGACGATCCGGTCGAAGCGCAGGGCATGGCGGTCTTCGGGCGCAACCACGTCGACGGGCGGCGCACGCACGAGCGGCTCGTGGTGCACGAGCTGGCCCACCAGTGGTTCGGCAACAGCCTCACGGTGGCGGACTGGCGGCACATCTGGCTCAACGAGGGCTTCGCCACGTACGCCGAGTGGCTGTGGTCCGGCGTCTGCGGCGACCTGCCCACCGACGCCCTGGCCGCGCGGTGGTACGCGTGGGTCGCGGATCGCCCGCGCACCGTCGTCGTCGCGGATCCCGGCGTCGACCGGATGTTCGACCCGCTTGTCTACAAGCGGGGCGCGCTCACGGTGCACGCCCTGCGCAAGAGGGTCGGCGACGAGTCGTTCTTCGCGCTCCTGCGAGGCTGGGTCGCCGAGCACCGACACGCGACGGTGACGACCGAGCAGTTCCGTCTGCACGCCCAGCGCTTCGCCCGCGAGCCCCTGGACGATCTGTTCGCCGCCTGGCTCGACAGCCCGGCGCTGCCTCCACCGCCTCGCTGACCAGGCCGGACGCGAAAAGTTGGAGACGGGTGCCCTTGCCCGACTGCTTGACCAAGGACACCCGCCGAATCGCCTTGGCAACAGCCGGACGAGGCGATCTACCTGCTGCATATCCGCAGCACGGGTGGTACCACCAGACAGCGGGCGGCGATCTACGCCTGGCGCGAAGGTGATGCGTATCGTGGCTGGGGACCGTCGCCGAGAGTATGGACGGGAGAGGGCTGGACATGACAGATGGCACGGTCTACTCCGGCTCACACTGGCAGCGCTACGCCACCAACGACACCGATGAGGCGCACGCCTACATCCGGCGGGCATTCCTCGACATCAAGGTGCGGTCGTCCGGTGTGGGCCGCGACGGAGCCGGCCTGCGCACCGTCACCACCGCGCTCGCCGACCTCGGCGTGACCCGGCTGCACTACTCGGCGCACACCCAGGCCCGGACGGCCCCGGACGGCGATCTGAACATCACCCACCTGGTGGGCGGGCGCTTCACCATCGCCAGGGACAAGGACGAATACCGGTTACGGCCCGGGGACGTGATGCTGATCCTGCCGGACCAATCCGCGGACCTCGCCTACGACGACGTCGACACGTTGGTCGCCCGCCTCCCCCGCGCCCTGCTCGAAGAGGTCGCCCACGCGCAGACCGGCATCAGCAGCGCCGACCTGCGCTTCGACAGCTCCCGGCCGATCTCGGCGGCGCTCGGTCGGCACTGGACCCAGACCGTCTCCCACCTGACCCGCAGCGTGCTGTCCGACCCTGCCCTGATGGCCAACCCGCTGGTCGCCGGGACCACCCGCCACCTGCTCGCGGCGACGGCCCTTACCGTGTTCCCAACACCGCCCACGCCGCGACCCTGCGCCCCGCCGGCGGGGTCACCCCGCAGGCGTTACGCCGAGCCGTGAGCTACATCGACGACCATGCGGACCGGCCGATCACGGTCGACCAGGTCGCCGCCGCGGCCGGTGTGCGTCCCCGGGCTCTGCAACTCGCGTTCCGCCGCCACCACGACACGACACCGATGCGGTACGTCCGCGAGGTCCGCCTCGAACGCGCGCACCGCGCCCTGCGGGCCGCCGACCCGACCACCGGTGCCACCGTCGCCATTGATCGCCAGACGCTGGGGCTTCACCCACCTCGGACGCTTCAGCACCGACTACCGCGCCGCCTACGGGTGCAGCCCCAGCCACACCCTGCGCACCTGACGCCCGCCTCGAGGTGATCGATGGTTCAGGTCGTGAGGGCGACCTTCAGCCAGCCCGGGTCGCGGTCCTGGAACTGGCGGTACGCCTGCAGCACGTCGGTCATCGGTTCGTGTCTGTTCAGCAGCTGTGCCGGGTCGACGGTGCCGTTGGTTAGTGGGTGGCGGGCCACCGCGAACCCATCGGGTCACGGCCGAGCGTGCAACTCGCCCTGGTGCCCGACGCCGCCGTGCCCCTGGACACCGCCGCACCGGAACTCGCCCGCCGCTGACTCCTCCTCCCCCAACCCGCCGTCCCGGCGCGCCTGCCCGACCTGCTGCTGCCCCGTCGCGAAATCCGCGACCGGCAGTTGACTCGCCCCGAAATCGAAGCCGCCCGCCGTCAGCGTCCGACTGATGGGCACTCCCCGGTTCCGCGGCGACGCCCGTGATGCACCGGCACCACCCGTGCGGCGCCGGTACGGCGAGGGCGCCATTGGTCCCTGCGGCGGCCGGATCCACCGACCGCCGCAGGCAACCTGCTTCCTCAGGGGGTGGCAGTGAACTGCACCCTCAGCTTGGCCAGCGCGCGGGTCAGCAGGCGGGAGACGTGCATCTGTGACACCCCGATCTCCTCGGCGATGCCCTGCTGGGTCAGGTTGCCGTGAAAGCGCAGTGCGACGACCTTCCGCTCCCGGTCGTCAAGGCGCGCGAGGGCCGAGGTGAGAGCCACCTTCAGCTCGGCGAGGGCGAGTTCGTTGTCGTCGCCGCCGAGGGTGTCGCCCAACTCCCTGGACGAGGTGCCATCGCCGATCGGGGTGGACAGTGAGACCGCGTTGTAGGCGCGGGCGCCTTCCAGTCCTTCGAGGACTTCCTCCTCCGTGAGGTCGAGATGTCGGGCGATGTCGGCGACGGTCGGCGAGCGGCCCAGCAGCTGGGTGAGGCTGTTGTTGGCCTCGGCGATGGCCATGCGCCGCTCCTGCAGCCGTCGGGGAACCCGGACGTCCCAGGTGCGGTCACGGAAGTGGCGCTTGATCTCTCCCACGACGGTGGGGATCGCGTAGCTGGCGAACTCGATCCCCCGCGTCGGGTCGAACCTCACGCGTACTCAGGCCGGGCCGAATTCGCCGCCCAACTCTTGGTCAGCAGGTCCAGGGCGGCTTTGCTCGCCATAGAACGGCAGGCCCGGGAGCGCGACAGCGCACCTACCACGACCCGTTCGCCGGCTGCGTCCCCCTCACGGGTCGAGAAGTTCCGCCAGCAGTACGCCCGCCGCAGGCCCAGGGCACGTGACCATCGGACTTACGTTCAGCGGACGCACTCGGCGCAGGTGCCGAAGATCTCCAGGGTGTGACCGACGTCCACGAACCCGTGCTGGGCGGCAACCTGGTCGGCCCACCGCTCCACGGCCGGACCGGCCACCTCGACGGTGCGCCCACAGTCTCGGCAGACCAGGTGGTGGTGGTGTTTGCTCTGGCTGCACCGGCGGAAGAGTTGTTCGCCGCCCGGCAGCCGAGTCGAGTCGATCTCGCCGGCGTCCACCAGCAGTTGCAGGGTTCGATAGACGGTGGTCAGGCCGACCCCCGCCTTACGCGCCAGCAGCATCTGGTGCAGTTGCTGCGCCGAGTGGAAGCCCTCCACCTCGCGCAACAGCGCCAGTACCTCTGCCCGCTGTCGGGTGTTCCGGGTCACACTCGGCATCGCCTGGTTCACCGTGGCCGCCATCCTCCCGTGATGTCGGGCCGCCGGCCTGCCGCTTGCGACACGTCGCCTCGCTACCCGTCGGACCATTATGCGTGCGCGTGAGCGTCGCCGCGCCATCTCGCGACCCCGCCTTCTGTGCCACCGCGGGGCAGCGCAGATCGACCCGCCGCAGATCGAACGCCGGGCGCACGGTAACGGAAACCGAAACGAGTGCCGATAGGGCGGCGGGTGTGACAGCGCGACAGCACCGCAGCGTAGCGATGGCCGATTTTGGTCAGGCGACATCCTTCGAGGTCATGGCGGTCGATCTCATCCCCGCCGCGAAGGGGCACGCTGGCGACGTCACGGAGAGATCACAACGTCGAACCATCTATCGACATCGACTACCAACACCACGAAGGATCGCTCACGCGTGCCCTGTCATCTCAGGGCCCTGTTCTCTGGAGGAAGAGAACGTGAGTAGACCCCGCAACCTGAGCAGGCGTACCTCCGCCGCGCTCTTCGCATCGGTCCTGGCGGCCGGCGCCATGACCGTGCCGGGTGGTGCCGCCACCGCGAGCGCCGCTCCCTCCACCCCCGACACTCCGGCGGCGACCCCCGCGGAGGCGTTAGGCTCGCACGACGCCAAGCTGCTCGCGCAGGCCGAGGCGAAGCACGCGCCGACGGTCACCCTGATCGTCGCGGCCGAGAAGGGCCAGAGCAAGGCCGTCGTCGACGGCGTCGAGGCCCTCGGCGGCGCGGTCAACCGGCGTTTCGACCAGATCGGCTACGTCCTGGCCACCGTGCCCACCAGCAAGGTGCTCAAGGCCGCCAGGCTGCCGGGCGTCGCCGCCATCGACCTGGACGAGGTCATCCAGCTACCGGACCCGACCGCCGGTGCCGCGGCCTCCGGTGCGAAGGCCGCCGCGCAGGGTGCGACGCTCAGCGGTCCGGGCGCGGGCACCGGCGCGGTGAACCCGTACATGCCGACGAACGAGACCGGCGCGGAGTCCTTCAAAGCGGCTCATCCGCAGTGGGACGGCCGGGGGGTGACCATCGGCATCATGGACTCCGGCATCGACCTGGATCAGCCGGCGCTGCAGAAGACCACGACCGGTGAGCGGAAGATCGTCGACTGGGTCACCGCCACCGACCCCGTGACCGAGAACGACGGCACCTGGCGGCGCATGGTCACCGAGGTCACCGGACCCTCGTTCAGCGCGGGCGGCGCGACGTGGACCGTGCCAGCGGGCACCTACACGTTCAACCTGTTCCGCGAGTCGATCACCGCCGCCAGCGACCCGGCGGGTGACGTCAACCGCGACGGGGACACCACCGACGCGTGGGGCGTGCTGTACAACCCGCAGACCCACGACATCTGGGTCGACGTCGACCAGGACAACAGCTTCACCGACGAGACGCTGATGCGCCCGTACCGGGAGCGCTTCGACGTCGGGCACTTCGGCACCGACAACCCCGCCACCGCCGTACGGGACCAGATGCCCTTCGTGGTCGAGTACCGCGAGGACGTCGACATCGCCCCGGGCGACGGAAAGCCCGGCCCGTACGCCGACTACGTCAACATCGGCATCATCGAGGCCACCCACGGCACCCACGTCGCCGGCATCACCGCCGCCAACGACATGCTCGGCAACACCGCCTTCGACGGCGCCGCCCCCGGCGCCAAGCTCGTCTCCGCCCGGGCCTGCTCCTGGGGTGGCGGCTGCACCACCGCGGCGCTGACCACCGGCATGGCCGACCTGGTCATCAACCGGCACGTCGACGTGGTCAACATGTCCATCGGCGGCCTGCCGACGCTCAACGACGGTGCGAACGCCCGCGCGCAGCTCTACAACGACCTGATCACCACCTACGGCGTGCAGATGTTCATCTCCGCCGGCAACTCCGGACCGGGCCTGAACACCGTCGGCGACCCCTCGGTCGCCGAGAACGTCGTCAGCGTCGCCGCGAACATCAGCAAGGACACCTGGCTGGCCAACTACGGCTCGGTGGTCACGAAGAAGAACGCGCTGTTCAACTTCTCCTCCCGCGGCCCGCGCGAGGATGGTGGCTTCAAGCCGAACATCACCGCTCCCGGGTCGGCGATCTCCACCGCGCCGACCTGGCAGCCGGGCATCCCCGTTGCCGAGGCCGGCTACGCGCTGCCGCCGGGCTACCAGATGCTCAACGGCACGTCGATGGCCTCCCCCCAGGCCGCCGGCGCCGCCGCTCTGCTGCTCTCCGCCGCCAAGGCCACCGACAAGGGTGTCACCCCGGCCGCGCTGCGCCGGGCCATCTACACCTCCGCCAAGCCCATCGCGGGCGTGGCGACGTACGCGCAGGGCTACGGCATGTTCAACGTCGCCGGCGCGTGGAAGCTGCTCGCCAAGACCGTCGAGACCCGCTCGTACGTCTCCGACGCCCCGGTCTGCACCGAACTGTCGGAGAACCTCACCCGCTACGACCGCGACCTGAGCCGGTTCGTCCCCAACCCGAACCGCGGCGCCGGCGTCTACAACCGCTGCACCGCGGCCGAGGGCGGGCACAAGGTCGGCCAGAGCCGCACCTACCCGGTCAAGGTCACCCGGACCAGCGGACCGGCCGGAACCATCAGCCACAAGCTGGCCCTGCGCGGCAACGACGGCACCTTCACCGCACCCAGGACGGTCGCGCTCCCGCTGAACAAGACCGTCACGATCCCGGTCACCGCCAAGCCGTCGACCACCGGCGCGCACGGCGCGATCCTGACCGTGGACGACCCGAAGACCTCGGTGCTCGACTTCGAGGTCTCCGCCGTCGTGGTGGCCGCCACCACCGTCACCAAGCCCAGCTACTCGTTCTCCGCCGAGGGCTCGGTGGCGCGCAACAGCTTCACCTCGTACTTCATCACCGTGCCGGCCGGCGCGGGGGCGCTGCAGGTGAACCTGTCCGGCATCGCCACCGGGTCGCAGACCCGGTTCATCGCCATCAACCCCTACGGCGTACCGGTGGAGAGCACGGCCAGCACCGCCTGCTACACCAACTACTCCGACGCCGCCGCCTGCAAGCCGCAGGAGCGCGACTACCAGAACCCGATCGCCGGGGTCTGGGAGATCGAGGTGGAGGCACGGCGGACCTCCCCGGCGTTGAACAACCCGTTCCAGTTGCAGGCGCGGGTGCAGGGCGTGCAGGTCGAGCCGGCCGTGATCGAACTGCCGACGCTCACCGCCGGCCAGCCGACCCCGGCGACCTGGACGCTGACCAACACCTTCGGCCCGGTCGCGGTGACCGGTCAGGGTGGTCCACTGTCCAGCGTGCACGCCGAGCGGCCGACCATCGCCGAGGGCGCCCAGCAGGAGTACCTGGTGGACGTTCCGGGCGGTGCCAGCAGGTTCACGGCTCGGATCGGAAACACCGCCAACCTGGGCGCCGACCTGGACCTGACGGTGTTCCGCGGCGACGCGCAGGTCGGCCAGGCCGCCGACGGTGACTCCGAGGAAGCGGTCACCATCGCCAACCCGCCGGCGGGAACCTACCGGGTCGTCGTCGACGGGTACGCCGTCGACGGACCGAACACCAGCACCGCCTACGACTACCGGGACTCGTTCTCGGCATCATCGCTGGGCACGCTGGACACCCCGCCGACCCCGCTCGCCCTGCCCAACGGCGCCACCGCCACCCTCACCGGGACGGTGACCGCGCAGTCCGCCCCGAGCGCCGGGCGTGAGCTGTACGGCGAACTGGCCGTCGTCACCAACGACGGCGCGGTCGTCGGACGCGGCGCCGTCTCCATCGGCACCGTCAACTGATCCATCCGCACCGCGTGGGAGCCCATCCCCGATCTCCTGGGCTGGGCTCCCACGCACCGCGACCCGGGGCCGACGCGACAGCGACATGTCCCGAGGTGGATCGCCGCGGTTAGGGTGTCCAACGTGGACCTCGCGGACCTGTTGATCGATCCGGTGAACAAGGGCTTCGCCAGCCTGGACGCGTCTCTGCTGCCGGAGCTACGGGCGATCCGCCGCGATGGTCCAGCTCGGGCCCGGCGTCCCGCGCTGCTTGCCTTGCTGCACCTCGGCGGCGAAGGGGCGCTCGACCCCGCTGACCTGGCCGTGCTGCGGCGGCTCATCACGATCAAGCTTCCCCACGACCGGCCGTACTCGATTGATGGCTGCTTCAACTCGTGGCTGACCGTGCGTGGCGGTGATCAGCAGGAGATCATGCAGGTGCTTGGTTTGACCAGGTCCGCGCCCGCCACCTACGGCCTCGGCGAGACGCTCGTCGCTCACCTCGGTCACGGCGGACCCGACGGTTCCCGTACGTGGCGACACGTATTCATCTCGCCGTTGCTCAACGGGTGGACAGTGGTCTCCGGCCCGAGTTGCGATCCCGACGGCGAACCTCAGGTTGAAGAGTGGGTCCAGGAGCTGAGTTCCCGGTACGGCGACACGCAGGCCTACTTCTACGGCAACCAGGGCGACGGCGACGCGTGGCTGGTCGGCTCGCGCGGGCAGATCATCCGCCGTTTCAGCAGTGCGAAGCCGGAAACGGCGACCGGTGAGCCGCTGCCGATCGAGCAGCGCACCGTGGCGCGTCTCGGTCTCACCGGGCCGCCGGAACGGCTTGAGGCCGAAGAGCTGTGGGACTTCGTCGGTGAGTGCGGGGCGCCGCAGGTCGCGGCCGAGGTGAGCATCGACCCGGTGTCCACCGGCTGGCCCGATGACCTCGACGTGCACGGTCGGCCGCTGATCGCCTGGCCCGAGTCGGACGACGACGTCAGCATCCTCCGCGACTGCTACGTCTTCCGCATCTGAGGTGATCAGCAAAGCTCCGAACACGTCAGTCACGGGCTACGGCGTAGCCAAGCACCACGGCGGCGGACACCACGACGTGGCCTGGGGCGAGGTCTTGGGCGCTCGTCGCGGCGGCTTCGGCGTGGCTGCGGTAGCGGGAAGCGCCCGGCTGCTCCGGGTCCACGTCCTCAATGTGCAGGACCGCACCGATGCGTACGCCGGCGGCCTCGGCGTACAACTCGGCCTTCGCGCGGGCCGCGGCCACCGCCTCGCGCCGAGCCTCGGCCCGTAGTTCGCGCTTGCCGGTGACGTCGAACTCGACGCTCTCGATCTCGTTGGCGCCCGCCGCGACGATGTCGATCAGCAGTTGCTCGACGTCGTCCAGGACGCCGGACTGGATCGCGAAGGCCGCCTGGCACTGGTAGCCGATGAACTTGCGTGACCCGTCCGTGTATTCGGTGGCGGTCTTCAGGTCCAGGCGCGAACCCTCGACCGCCGCGTCGGCTATCCCGTGCTCCCGCAGCGCGCCGCGCACGGCCCGCACGGCTATGCGAGCCGCCTCGAACGCGGCGGCCGGGACCTGCTCTACCCGGACGATTTTGAACCTGACGCGCACAAGATCCGGTAGGGCCTTCACGCTCGCCGCACCGAACGCGGTGATGCCCCAGGGATGTTCCACCATCTGCATGAACGCCGATCCAACCAGACTGTCCCCCGGCCCGTACTCCCGGTACGCGTTCTTGGGCGCGACGAGAGGTGGGGTTTCGTCGTTACGACTCTCGCGCCCGGTTGCGGCGGTGGTGGACGGTCAGCGCGACCGCGCAGAGCACCACCACCAGGCCGAACGCCGAGCTGAGCCACTGGTTGTCCACCGCGGTCGACAGCACCACGTTGGCCGCCGCGCTGACGAAGAGCACCAGCCACAGCAGTGGGCGGAGCAGGCCGCCCGGCTTCTTCGGCGCGGCGACCGGGGCCTCGGTGATGCGGTACGGATCGGTCATGACTGCCTCCTCGGGCGTTCGTTCCTCGACGCCGTCAACGCTAGGCGGGCGGCGCGGCGGGAACGATCCCGCCAGCTCGACGACAGTGGTACAGCAGGCTGCACCTTCCACGCCGAGCGTTGCCGGGCCGGGCCCCCGGTGGCCTATGTTGGCGGAGGAGGTGGGTCGATGGCGTACGTGCGGGGCCGGGTTCGCGCCTCGGTCGACGCCCTGGAGCACCTCGTCGGAGGGCTGGGCACCGCCACCCTGGCGTTGGGCGCGCTGCTCTGGGCGGCGATCGTGGCGGTGACCTGCCTGGTCGGGGTGGGGCTGCTGGCGGCGCCCGGTGCGTTGCGGGCGGTGCGCTCGGTGGCCGACCGGGAGCGTGCCCGGCTGTCCCGCTGGGGCGAGCCCATCCCCACGCCGGGACCGGTGCCGGTCGGGTTGCGGACGGCGACGCGTGATCCCTTCGTGCGCCGGGAGCTGGGCTGGGTCGGGCTGCACTCGCTCATCGGCCTGGTGACCGGGCTGGTCGGCCTCGTGCTGCCCCTCTCCGCCGTCCAGTACGTCACGTTCCCGCTGTATTACCGGCTGCTCCCGGCTGATGCCGGCGAGCCGGGGATCGTCTGGTGGCGCGTCGACGGATTGTCCGAGGCACTCGTGGTCGGGTTGCTCGGGGTGGGCTGGCTGGCCGCCGCGATCTGGTGCAGCCCGGCCCTGGCCCGCCTCCAGGCGTGGCCGGGCCGGTTGCTGCTGCCGCCGCCGCCGGGTGTCGACCTGTCGCTGCGGGTGGCCGAGCTGACCGCCACCCGCGCCGCGGCGCTGGACGCCCACGCTGTCGAACTGCGCCGGATCGAGCGGTCGTTGCACGACGGCACCCAGAACCGGTTGGTCGCGGTCAACGTGTTGCTGGGTGCCGCGCGGCGGGCCGCGCGCCGCAATCCGGACCGCGTCGACGAGATCCTCGGGCAGGCGCAGGACGCTGCGGAGCAGGCGCTCGGCGAGCTGCGTACGGTGGTGCGCGGAATCCTGCCACCGGTGCTGGACGACCGGGGTCTCGCCGGCGCGTTGGCGGGCCTGGCCGGCAGTTGCGTGGTGCCCTGCCGACTCGAGGTGGACGTGACGGTGCGGTGCGCGGCCTCGGTCGAGGCCACCGCGTACTTCGTGGTGGCCGAGGCGCTGACCAACGTCGTCCGGCACAGCGGTGCGAGCCGGGTGGACGTGGCGGTGCGCCGCGAGCGCGGCCGGCTGCTGGTGTGCGTTGAGGACGACGGGCACGGCGACGCGGACGAGGCGCGCGGCTCGGGGCTCACCGGTATCCGCCGGCGGGTCGAGGCGTACGACGGCCGAATGACACTGACGAGCCCGCCGGGCGGGCCGACGAGAATGGACGTGGAGCTGCCATGCGGATCGTGATCGCCGAGGACGACCCGCTGCTGCGTGAGGGGTTGGCTCTGCTGCTGCGGGCGGAGGATCTGGACGTGGTCGCCACGGCCGGTACTCCGGGCGAGTTCCTGGTCGCCGTCGACGAACACGCACCGGACGTCGCGATCGTGGACGTACGGATGCCGCCGACCCACACCGACGAGGGCATCGTGGCCGCGGTGGAGGCCCGGCGGCGGCGCCCCGGCCTCGCGGTGCTGGTCCTGTCGGCGTACGTGGAGCAGGCGTTCGCCACCGACCTGTTCTCGGTCGGCGCCGTCGGGCTCGGTTATCTGTTGAAGGAGCGGGTGGGCCGGGTCGAGGAGTTCCTCGCCGCGCTGCACCGCGTCGCGGACGGCGGCAGCGTGATCGACCCGGAGGTGGTGGCGCAGCTGCTCGCCCGCAACCGCCGGACGGACACGGCGCTGAGCGAGCTGTCGCCGCGTGAGCGTGAGGTGCTGGGGCTGATGGCCGAAGGGCTCGGCAACGGCGCGATCGCCGAGCGGCTGTTCGTCACCGACGGCGCGGTACACAAGCACATCCGCAGCATCTTCGCGAAGCTTCAGCTTCCACCGGACGACCAGGCCGACCGCCGGGTCACCGCGGTGCTGCGTTTCCTGGACGGCGGTCGGCGGTAGCGCCTGCTGTACCCGGACCTGGCAGCCCGCGGGATGGTTGCCGTTCTCCCACGTCAATAGCGTTTCTGGTGCGCGCAGTTCTTGCCGATGACACGGAGAGAGGCCACCAGAATGCCGGATTATCCGGGACAGACAATCGAACCGGCGGTACGCGTCGAGCACCTCACACGCGTGTACGGCGCCGGCCGCAACCAGGTGACCGCGCTTGCGGGCATCGATGTCGGCTTCGACCGGGGCACCTTCACCGCGGTGATGGGACCCTCGGGCTCTGGCAAGAGCACGCTGCTGCAGACCGCCGCCGGGCTCGACCGGCCCAGCTCCGGTCGGGTGGTCATCGGCGGCACCGACCTGTCCGGGCTGTCCGAGACCCGCCTGACCGAGCTGCGTCGTACCCGGATCGGGTTTGTCTTCCAGGCGTTCAACCTGATCGGTGCGCTCACCGTCGAGGAGAACATCGTGCTGCCCCTGCGCCTGGCCGGCGTCCGACCGGACCGGGCCTGGCTGACCCGGGTGGTCGAGCGGGTCGGCCTCACCGACCGACTGCACGACCGGCCGGCCGCGCTCTCCGGTGGCCAGCAGCAGCGGGTGGCGATCGCCCGGGCGCTGGCCACCCGCCCCGAGGTGATCTTCTCGGACGAGCCCACCGGCGCCCTCGACTCGCGGACCGCGGCGGAGGTGTTGACGCTGCTTCGCGCGGTCGTGGACGAACACGGGCTGACCGTGGTGATGGTGACCCACGATCCGATCGCCGCGTCGTACGCGGACCGGGTGCTCGTGTTGGCCGACGGTGCGATCGTCGCCGACCTCCCGCAGCTCGGAGCCGCCGGTATCGCCGAGCACCTGGCCTCGCTGGATCGGCGGGTCCTGCGATGACCGGGCTCGCCGCCCGCCTGCTGCGGCACCGTGCCGGCCCCGCCGCCGCGACCCTGCTGGCCCTGATCGCCGGCGTGCTGATCCTGGTGGCGATGGGCACGCTCGTCGAGTCCGGGCTGCGGTTCCGCGCGGAGCCACGCCTGTGGGCCACGGCCGACGTGGTCGTCGCCAACCGCACGGTCAGCCACACGTTCAAAGAGTTCGGCGGCGACACCACCACGAGCACCGTCACGCTGCCCGAGGGCGGCACGGTGGACGCGGCCCTGGTGGACCGGATCCGCCAGGTGCCGGGCGTCGCGGCCGTCACCGGCGACGAACGGGTGCTGATCGGCTCACCCGCGGCCGTGGGACACGGCTGGGACACGTACGCCTTCACCGGTCGTCCCATCGCCGCGGGTGCCGCGCCACGGGCCGACGACGAGGTGCTCGTCGACACCCGTCTCGGCGCGGCGCCCGGCGACCGCATCGACCTGGTCGTCGCCGGGGCCAGTCGGTCGTACCGGGTGAGCGGAACCGCCGAGACCGGTTCGGCGGCGGTGTTCTTCACCGACGCGCAGGCCGCCCGGATGTCCGCCCACCCGGGCCGGGTGGATGCGATCGGCGTGCGGATGGCGCCCGCCGCCGACCTCGGCGCGGTACGCGAGATCGCGTCGGCGGCGGGCGCCACGACCTACGCCGGAAAAGACCGTGCGAACGTCGAGCAGTCGGAGAACCAGACCGCCCAGACGTTGCTGATCGAGGCCGGTTCGGCTTTCGGGGGGTACGTCGTCCTGCTGATCGTCTTCGTGGTGGCCGGCACCATCGGTCTGTCCGTCCGGCACCGTCGGCGTGACCTGGCGTTACTACGCGCGGTCGCGGCCACGCCAGGGCAGGTGCGCCGCATGCTGATCGCCGAGGCCGCGCTGCTCGCCCTGATCGGCTCGGCGGTCGGCGGCCCGGCCGGCCTACTGGCGGCCCGCTGGGTGCACGGCGAGTTGGTCGGGCGAGGGTTCGTGCCGGAAAGCTTCCCGATGGTCGGCGGCCTGTTCGCGGTGCCGGCCGCGGTCGGTACGGCGGTCCTCGTGGCGGTGCTCGCCGCGTTGGTCGCCGCCCGCCGGGTCACCGGGATCAAGCCGATCGAGGCGCTCGGCGAGATCGCTGTCGAGCCCCGGCGCAGCGGCCGGGTGCGGCTGATCGCCGGCGTGCTGACGCTGGCGGCGGCCGGCACCTCCGGGGCGTTCACGCTCGGTGCCGTCGGATCGACCGGGGCACTGGCCGGCGCGGTCGGCATGCTGTACCTGTTCCTCATCGCGGTGGCGCTGCTCGCACCGAGGATCAACGCGTACGCGGCACGCCTGCTCACCCCACTGTTGCCGCGGATGTGGCGGGTCAGCGGCTATCTGGCCGCGGCCAATCTGCGGGCCAACGCGCAGGGCATGGCGACCGTCCTGACCGCCCTCGTGCTGTCCGTGGGGTTCGGCGGCTCGGTCTGGTTCCTGCAGACCAACCTCGAACGGCAGACCACCACGCAGAGCAGCGCGGGAACGCTCGCCGAGCGGGTGCTTGTCGCTCCGGGTGGGCTGCCGACGGACACGGCCCGGGAGATCCGCGAGTTGGCCGGGGTGCAGGCGGCCACCGGTGTACGCCGTACGCAGGTGCTGGTGCGGGCGCTCGGCGGAATCGAGCCGGTCAGCGCGCAGTCGGTCGACCCGGCGGACATCACGTCGACGATGGACCTCGCCGTGCGCGAGGGCACCCTCGCCGACCTGCGCGCCGGCACGGTCGCCCTGTCGGCGATGCAGGCGTCCTCGTCCGGCTGGGATGTCGGCGATCAGGCGGAACTCTGGCTGGGCGACGGGACCCCGGTCACGTTGGACGTCATCGCGATCTACGGCCGTGGCCTCGGTTTCGGCGACGTCACGCTGGCCGCCGAGACGGTCGCCGGGCACACGGCCGGGAATACCGACGACGAGGTCCTGGTCCGCGCCGGCCCGGAGGCCGACACCGCACTGGCCACGTGGTCGGCTGGGCGACCCGGCACCGAGGTTCTCGACGCCGCCACCCGTACGCACCTGCTCAGCAGTGATCTGGCGCTTGGCGCCTGGCTGAATCGGTTGCTGATCGCTGTGATGGTGGGGTACTCGGCGCTGGCGGCCGCCACCACGATGGTGCTGGCCGCACTGGCCCGTCGCCGCGAGTTGGCGTTGCTCCAACTGGTCGGGGTCACCCGCCGGCAGATTCGGGGGATGGTGCGGGCCGAACAGGCCGGGCTGCTCGGCACCGCGGTGCTGATCGGCGCGACGATCGCGGCGCTGACCCTGAGCGCGATCGTGAACGGACTGACCGGCAGCCCGATCCCGTACGTCCCGCCGCTCGGTTGGGTGGCGGTGCTCGGCGGCGCGACACTGCTGGCCTTGACGACCACTGTGTGGCCCGTCCGACGGCTGCTCGGGGCTCCTCCGATCGACAACATCGGTGTGCGGGAGTAGGCGTCGCGGCTCGAATATCGGCAACCGTGCCGCCTCCGCGTACATCGCTGAGGCGGCACGGTCGCCCCCGGCGTCCCAGCCCACCCGGAGCCTCGGCCACGGCTGGTGTTCACCGGGGAGCGGCACGACTACGACGAGGGCGTGGTTGTCGTCATGGCCGACCCCGAGGACCACGAGTTCCGCCTGGTTCAGTACCACCGCTGACAGTGGACGCGTTTTCGCTCGGTCCGGACGGGATGCGAGGCTGAACGCGTGGTCTCCGGATCGGCGTACACGTGGTCAACCCCGCTGCCCGGCTCGCCCGCCCGCCCACCGGTGACGCCCGGATGAGCCTGGTGTCGGCGTTCGTACCGATCTGGATCCTCACCGCGGTCGGCTACGCGGCCTGTCGTTGGGGCCTGCTGGGCGAGGCGGCGGCGTCGGTGCTCGGCCGGTTCGTGTTCCATCTTGCGATGCCGTCCGCCCTGTTCCTGGCCCTGTCCCGAATGCCGCTGTCCGGGTTCGCCGGCCGCCCGCTGCTCGCCTTCGGGGTGAGCACGGCCGCGGTCGTCGGGTTCGGGTGGGTCGGCGCGAGCTGGCTGTTCGGTCGCCGGCCCGGCGAACGGCCGATCTGGGGCATGGCCGCCGGGTACGTGAACTCGGCGAACCTCGGCATCCCGATCGCCACGCAGGTGCTCGGCAACGTGTCGTTCCTGGCGGAGGTGGTGCTGCTGCAGGTGCTGGTGGTGGCGCCCGTGGTCCTGGTCGCCCTGGACCGGCACAGCGACCCGGCCGGGCGGATACGGGTCGGACGTATCGCCTCCCTGCCGGTCCGCAACCCGGTGATCCTGGCGTCGCTGCTCGGTGTCGCGTGCTCGGCGACCGGCCTGCATCTGCCCTCGACGGTCGGCGCGTCACTCACCCTGCTGTCGGGTGCCGCGGTCCCGGCCGCCCTGGTCGCGCTCGGCGCGTCGATGGACCGCACGGCGCCGTCGCGGGCCGAGCCGGGCGAGCTGGCCGTGATCACCGCGCTGAAGCTCGTCGCACAGCCGGTCATCGCGTACGCGGCCGGGCTGGCCCTGCACCTGTCGGCGCCGCAGTTGCTCGCCGTGGTGGTGTGCGCGGGCCTGCCGACCGCGCAGAACACGTTCATCTTCAGCCAGGAGTACGGCGTCGGCGAGGCGGTGGCCAACCGGGCGGTGGTGGTGACCACGACGCTGTCGCTGGCCACCCTGGCCGCGGCCGCCGCGCTACTCGGGTAGGTCCGTCAGCTACTCGCCGGCAATCCTGGTGAGTCACGCCGACCATGGCGCTGGCGGCCAGTCCTCAACGGTCGACGCCGCCCGGGGACCAACCGGTGGCGGCAGCCCATTCCTCCGCGACGGTCACGACGAGGTCGACCACCGGATCTTTGACGTCCGTGTAGACGTCCAGGTCCCCGACGGCGGCGGCCAGAGCGCCCTTGAACCGTGCGTACGCTGGCACTGCTGCCGGGTGCGCCCGGAACCAGTCCCGGAACAGCAGGGCGAGCCGCTCATTCGGTGAGCCTACGAGCCGACAGTGCAGGTTGACATCCCGCTCACCGGCGCTTTGCTTGTTCCAGTACCGCTTGGCCCACCTGTGTGGCGGATCGTCCCGACCGGCCGGTACGTGGTCTCGCTCGTATGGCCGTCGGCAGAATCCGAGGGCGGCCAGTGGTTCATCGAACGCGGCTACGGCGGCGTCGAGGTCAGCGACGCTGACCTGCAGGTCGATCACCGGCTTGGCCGCCATGCCGGGGATCGAGGTGCTGCCGATGTGATCCACCCGCCGCGCCACCGGTGCCAACACGGTCCGCAACTCGTGGACGAGCGCGGCTCCCTGTTGCGGCCAAGCTGGGTCGGGCGCGGCGATGAACATGGAGGCGTAAGAATCTGGGACGACCACGGGTGGCACGGTAGCGCAGCGGTCGGGGTCGAGCCGCTGCCCCCGTACGGCCGATCAGCGTTCAGCCGCGGCGGCTGGCGCGATCTGGTCGAGGTGTGCGCCGACGGTGGCACTGGCGGTTGCGTTCGAGGTCCGGCCGGGGCGCAGGAGGGCGTGCAGGATCACTCCGTCGACGAGGGCGTAGAGGCGTTCTGCCTCGACCTTCTGATCGAGCCCGGGGCGGAGTGCACCGGCGTCGGCCAGTCGCCGGATCATGGTGGTGAAGGCGTCGGTGAGGCGACTGTCGATCTCCTTGCGCAGGCCGGCCATTGTCGGTTCCACGACGGCGCGTGCCGTGAACGCGAGCCACACCTCGCACTCGCCACGCCGCGTCCGGTCCAGCGGCAGCATCTCGTCGATCATCGACCGGACCACCGCACGCTGGTCGCCCGTGGTGTCCACGGCTCGGATCCGCTCCTCGATCCGTTCTCCCACCAGCCGTAGGGCGAATCCGAGGAGTTCGGACTGGGTGGCGAAGTAGTGGCGCAACGAGCCCATGGACAGCCCGGCCTCGCGTGCCACATTTCGCACCGATGCCTGCTCCAGCCCGTCCCGCATCACGATTCGCCAGACCGCTTCGGCGAGCTCGGTCCGTCGGGTCTGCGCATCCACCAGCTTCGGCACCACTTTTTATAACACACTCGTGTTACCGTCTTGCTGTTAACACAACTGTGCTAGATAAGCGGGGGCTTCTGTGTCACGTCAAGAACGAGCCTGGCTCACGGCAGCGGTGGTCGGCTGGATCACACTCAACGGCGCGGTACTGCTCCTCGCGCCCGGCGACGCCCCCTTCGACTGGCCGGCTCAGCACGACCCGCCATCCGGGCCCGGCCAGGTGATCGCCGCTCAGGCCACCCTCGTCGAGTTGGTACTGCTCGCCGCCATCGCTTACGCGCTCACCCGTGGCCGAACCGCACCCGTGATCGCCGAGCGCGCACCGATGCTCCCGACCGCTCGCCGCGAAACAGGACTCGTCCTGACGTACGCCGTCCTCGCCCAACTCGGTGGCCTGCTCATCGGCCGAGGGCTCGGCTGGCACCCGATCGGCTTCCACCTGCCCGGTACGCTCGTCGGTGCCACCGATCCGGTCGGTCCCGCCGAGGCGATCGGGTGGGCCACGTACAACGTTGTGGTCTACGCGCTGGTGCCACTCCTGTGGTTCCGGCGGCGGTACACCGCCCACCAGATGTGTCTGCGCTCGGCGGATCGGCGTGGCGATGCCATCCTCATCCTCGCCGTGCTGGTCGTCGAATCGCTCGCGCAATGGGTGGTGCTCGGCCACGCGTTCGCCGGCCTGGCGCCGGGTCAGCTCGCCGTCGGAGTGCCACTGACCTTCCTGCTGTACTTCGCTGGCACGGTGCTGCCCACGGTCATCTTCGTGCAGGGCATCCTCGTCCCCCGCTACGCCCGTCTGACCGGCTCCACCACCGCGACCCTCGTTCTCGGCGGCCTGACGTACGCGGCCCTGCACGTGTTCGAGGGCTGGGGCAGGTTCGGGTCACCGCGCGAGGCCACGCTGACGATCCTGTTCGTACTCCTCATCTACACGCTGCCCGGCGCGTTCAAGACCTGGCTCACGGTACGGACCGGCAACGCCTGGGTGCACGCGTGGGCGTACCACGCCTTCGCGCCACACACGATGCACGACACCGGGCTGATAGTTCGGATCTTCCGCCTCTGACACGTACGGCTCTGCCACCGACCCGCTGCTGATGCCGGCCGACTGCATCTCGGCGCTTGTCACTGTTACGCGTTTTCGTGCTGGGGCGACGGCTCTGTTGCCGCGGCGTCGTTCAGGCCGAGCTCGGCGGGATAGCTGCCGAAGTGCTTCAGGTTGAACTTGCGGACCGCCGTGGCCCACGGATTGTGCGTGGCCAGGTGAACCAGGTGCTCGAAGTGGGACAGGTACGTCTCGCCGCGCTGGGCACGCTCGGCGAGGATGTAGGGCTCCAGGACACGCCAGGCCTGCCGGGAGCGGTAGCTGACGGTACCCACCAGGAGCCTCGGATCGACCGCCGCAAAAGCGAGCATCTGGCCCAGGCCGTTGTAGTAGAGGGACAGCCGGACCACATGGTGGCGTGCCTCGGCCGGCAGGTCACTGACACTGACACCGGGTGGCGGGTGGCGGAGGGTCAGCTCCTTGAGGACGAAGTCCTCAGCGTGGAGAAACTCGTCGCTGGATCGGTCTCGGGTCAGCAGTTCGATCGCGACGAGGGTCTGGTTGGCGGTCTGCGCCGAGCGCAGCTGGCGTACCGCGAATACGACGGTCACGACAACCGCGACCGCAGAGCCGCACGCCGCGACGACATCCGCCAGATCAGATATCACAGATCCCGAGGTTAGTAGGTCGAGGCGAACGTCAATGGCTGCACCGCCATCACCGGCAGGCTCGCGTCGCCGCCTCCCCGTCGGGTGCGGATTCGCCGTCCGGATCGGGCTTGTAGATGGTGTCGGCGATCTCCGACATCCACGGTTCCGGCGCGACCGCGTCCGGCCCGATGACGCGGATCGACGCCATCACGGTGAGCAGCATCCCGGTGGCCAGGAACTCGCGAGTCTCCTCCGCGGTCGCCCCGGTCAGGTCTCGGACCAGCTGATAGATCCGGCCGAAGCGGACGCGTACGGCGGAGCCGATCGTCGGGTCGGAGCTGGCCGCGTACCCGTGCAGCAGGACGGCGAGCAGGTCATGCTCGGTCAGTAGCTCGTCGTAGGCGGTGGCCAAGGTCGGCAGGTCCTTCTGTCGTTCGGCCGCTCGATGGAACGCCTGCTCGATCCGGCCGGCGGCGTGTTCGACAGTGGCGATGAACAGGCGCTGCTTGGAGCCGAACAACCGGATCACGTACGGCTGCGAGACACCGGCCAGCCGCGCCACGTCATCGGTGCTGGTGCCGGCGTAACCGGCGGTGGCGAACGCCTTGACCGCCGCGGCCACCAGTTGTTCGCCGCGCTCGCTGGCGGTCAGCCGGGTCCTGGTCATCGGTACTCCTTCGAAGGGATGTTGACATGTTATCAGTCGATAGCTACTTTAACAGGAGCCTAGTTATCATTCGATAACAACAAGGAGCCCCTGATGCCCTGTGCAAACACCGTCACCGAGAGCGCCGCCGTGCTTCCTCCCGGCCCACCCGACCGGCCCGACGGCCCACCCCTGGCCGCCGTGCTCGCCGCCGTCGGCGTGCCGATGTTCATGGTCACCTTGGACAATCTCGTCGTGACGACGGCACTGCCGGTGATCAGGACGGAACTCGGCGCCTCCCTGACCGACCTGCAGTGGTTCGTCAACGCGTACACGCTTCCCTTCGCCGCGCTGCTGCTCACCGCCGCCGCGCTCGGCGACCGGATCGGCCGTCGCCGGCTCTTCCTCGCCGGCATCGGCCTGTTCACGCTGGCCTCCGCCGCCTGCGCCCTGGCCACCGAACCGTGGATGCTCACCGCCGCCCGGGCAGTCCAGGGAGCGGCCGGAGCGGCCGTGATGCCGCTGTCGCTCACCCTGCTCGCCGCGGCCGTCCCCGAGCGGCGTCGCAACGCCGCCATCGGAATCTGGGGCGGAATCAGCGGTCTCGGTATCGCTGTCGGCCCGCTGGTGGGCGGAGCGGTGGTCGAAGGGCTCGACTGGACGTGGATCTTCTGGCTCAACGTACCGATCGGACTGCTCGCCATCGGACTGGCCGCGACCACCCTGCGCGAATCACGTCGCCCGTCGTCCCGGCTGGACCCGGCCGGCCTGGCCCTCTCCACCGTCGGCGTGCTGGCCCTGGTCTGGGGCGTGGTGCACGGCGAGGAGCACGGGTGGATGTCGACCGGGGTGGTGGCGGCGCTGGTCGGAGGCGCCGCGCTGATCTGCGGCTTCCTCTGGTGGGAGCGGCGAACCTCGGCCCCGATGCTGCCGCTGCGGCTCTTCCGCTCCCGCACCTTCAGCCTCGTCACCGCAGTGGCGTTCACGTTCTCGGTCGGCGTCTTCGGCTCGGTGTTCCTGCTCGCCCAGTTCTTCCAGGTGGTGCAGAAACTGAGTCCCCTGGAGGCAGGGATACGCACGATGCCGTGGACCATGGCGCCGATGGTGGTTGCCCCGCTGGCCGGGCTCCTGGTGGGCAGGCTCGGCGTCCGCAACCTGATCATCGCCGGCCAGAGCACCCTCGCCATCGCGCTCGGCTGGCTCGCCCTGGTCGTTGCGGCCGACGTCGCCTACGGCGTGCTCGCCGCACCACTGGCGCTGGCCGGCATCGGGATGGGACTGACCTTCGCCCCGATCAGCACCGCGACCATGGCCAGTGTGCCGGAAGACGCCCGGGGCGCCGCCTCCGGCACCAACAACTCCGTCCGCGAACTCGGCGTAGCCGTCGGAGTCGCCGCGCTCGCCTCGGTCTTCGCCGCCAACGGCGGGTACGCCACCGGCACGACCTTCGTGGACGGCCTGACGCCGGCGGTCGCGACGGGCGCGGCCGTGGTCGCCCTCGGTGCCCTACTCGCCCTGGGGCTACCCCGAACCACCACCCCGCCGACAACAGAACACTGAGCGGAGAACGCTGATGGACGACGCTGCGATCAACGTGCATGAGCGCCCCGGTGGGCCGTCCGGCTTCCGACGGCCCACCGGGGGGTACGACGGGTCAGAGGCGGCCGGCCGGTTCCGGGCGCGCGTCTGGCTTGATCAACGCCGGGAGCTTGCGCTCGAATCGGTTGAAGAGATTCATCGACGGCAGGATGGGCTTGATGCCCGTGGCCTGCTGGGCGACCTGGGCGCCCCAGACCGAGGCCCGCAGGCGCTGGTTCGGGGTGCCGTGGTGACCGGGGTCGTCGAAGTAGCAGTCGCCGACCTCGTAGAACGTCTGTTGCGCCTGGTGGATCTGGACGCCGTTGAAGTTGAGCCCGCGCGGGTGGGTGACGAAGTAGGTGCCGAAGCCGTCGGCCATCAGTTCGGTGCGGCGGGTCGCCTCGGCGCCGGTCAGCGGGCTGTCGAACAGGCCCTGTTCGAATTGAACGTGGTGGGCCATCTCGTGGGCGAGGATCGCGCGCGCGCCAGCTGTTCCCAGGCCGAGTGCGCCGATCGCGGTGAGCATGCCCTCGCCGAAGACGACCTTGTCCGGGACGTCCCGCAGCAGCGGGTCGGCCTCACCCTCGGCGGTGAAGGCGTAGGCGTTCAGGGTGAAGATCGGGTTGCGTCCTCTGTCGAGCGCGGGGACGGAGCCGATGATGGCCATGATCTCGGCGGCGGCGGCTGCCGCCTGTTCCTCGTCCAGTCCCCAGATGAAGGCGACCATCCGAGCTACCCGCGCGGGATCCTGCAGCATGTCGTTCTGCATGGCCATGAGCTTGACGTCGAACAGGTTGACGTCCCAGAACTGCTGTGCGTCCTTGAAGGTCCGCTTCAACGTGCTCTTGTGGCTGGCGGGCAGGCCGTAGTCCGCCTCGTTGTTGGGCTGGCC
The DNA here is from genome assembly GCF_040647935.1 of Micromonospora sp. NPDC049204. NCBI lineage: Bacteria > Bacillati > Actinomycetota > Actinomycetes > Micromonosporales > Micromonosporaceae > Micromonospora > Micromonospora sp. NPDC049204. The sequence continues at coordinate 75,228 of NZ_JBEZDC010000014.1, forward strand.
GTAGATGAGCGCGTCGTAGGCCGCGTAATCCAGGACGCCGAAGATGAGCAGGACCAGCAGGGTGTCCAGGTCGACGCCTTCGAGCAGGCCCTGTGTGTACGTGGTGAACTGGGTGTCCTGGCACTGGTAGAGCGACGGGTCGATCGCGCCCTCGACCAACTGCTGCGCGACGGACGGTCGCAGGCCCAGCCTCTCCCGCTTGTCGGCGAGCATGGCTTGCCAGTTGTCCGGTAGCAGCGCGGCGATGGCGGCGATGCGTGCCTGGGTCTCCGGGTCCGCGGCGGCGCGGGCGGTCGCGAAGTCGAACCGCGGCGGGGCGACGATGCCCCCGCCTGCGCTGGCGCTCGCGGGGGGCGCCGCGTGGACGGGCCCCGGGGTCAGTCCCAGGCCGAGGACGGTTGCCGCCAGCAGTGCGGGTATCCGTCGCCTCATGCACACTCCTCGTTGTCCGGCGAGCCTCAGGTGTTGAGGCCACGATCAACTATCGGTAGCGGCATTGAAACACATGGGTGTGCGGTTGCACACCCTCCGAGATCAGATCGCCCGGCGGGGGCTGCCGAAGGCGACCGGGGCGGCCGAGGCGGCGACCTCGCCCACGGCGTGAGCGACGGTATCGGGGAAACGCGGTGGACGGGACGTTTCGCCCCGCCCACCGCGTGAGGCGATTGCTCAGTGCGCTGAGGTGGCCGCTGACTCCGAAGGGCTGGCCCCGGCCGGCGTTGCCGACGGGTCGGAGCGGGCGGCGTCGCCGTGCCCGGGCCACCATGCGGCGTGGCCGCGGAGCGCGGTGATGCCGGGGACGAGGAGCAGGGACATGATGAACGCGGACAGCACGATTCCCACCGAGACCGCGAAGCCCATCTCGGTCAGGAACGACACCCCGGCGAACAGCATCGAGGTGAACGTGCCGGCGAGGATCAGACCGGCCGCGGCCACCGACGGTCCAGCGTGGTGGATCGCCAACGAGGCGGCGGTGCGGGGATCGTTGCCGGCTCGAACAGATAGAGGATGATCGGCAGGGAGAAGGACACTCCGGCCCGGTCGCCGATGCCCTGGAAGGCAAGGACGGTCGCCCCGAGCGTCGCCACGAAGCCGAGGCCGACTGCGATCATGAGGTAGACCGGGGCGACGATGCTGCGCAGGAGTAGCCCCAGGATCACGGCGATCAGCACCCTGCCACCGGGAAGATCACCAACAGGTCGCGGTTGTTCGCGTCGCGGATGTCGGCGAAGACGGAGCTGACACCGCCGACCAGCGCGGTTGTTCCGGCGGGGGGCCTGGTCGTGGGCCACCTGCCGGAGGTCGTCACCGGCCAGGTCGAGGGCCGAAGTCGAGTACGGGCTGGTGTTCAGCAGCAGGTTGATCTGAGCGATCGCGCCGTCGGAGCTGACGGTGGCAGGGCTGCCGTCGGGACCGGGCATCGTCGACGCAGACGTCCGGAGCACTTACATCGCCAACGTCCACGTCACGAGGCGCATCGACGTGGATGCTTCGAGCGCGTGGTCAGCGCGGCGTCTCGCTGACCGGCAACCTCATCCAAGTAGACGGTGTTCAGCGGGTGGCGTGCTCACCGTGGTCGCCGACCTGCGCGTCGAACCAGTGGTGCAGAGCGTTGCGGAGCTCGGTGTCACTGGTGGTGTAAGTGACGCGTCCCCCGCCGGCGGTGGTCTCGTAGTCGATGGTGATGCGTCCGCCGTGCGCACGGAGCGCTTGCAGGCCGGGCATCTGGTCGCCGTGGATCGCGGCCGGGTCGGTGAAGTCGCCGCGGCGGAAGCGGGAGGTCTCCTCGTGCAGGTGCTGCTGGATGAGGGCGACCTGACTGGCGTCCTGCGGGTCGTCGGCGGTCACGGTCTGGACGCCGCCGCTACCGCTCTTGGTGAATTGGTGCGTGGTGCGTTCCAGGTCGAACGGCATGACTGATGCGCCCCGCTCGGCCACCTCGGCCTGCCGGCTGGACGTCACCGGTGTCGGCGTCGAGTCGTCGGCGCATCCGCTGCTCAGGGTGATGGCCGTGGCGGTGGCAGCGACCATGAGCAGCGTCCGGGTTCGAGAGTGGCGGTCAGGACGGTTCATCGGCGGCCTCCGCGAGGGTCTGCAGCGCGCGCACCACGGCGGCGTGTTGGTCGTCGGGTACGCGAGCGAGCAGAGCGGTGAGCCGGTGCCGGCGGGCGTCGGCCTGCCGAGCAGCAGCGGTGATTCCGGCCTCGGTGAGCAGCAGCACGACGCCGCGGCCGTCACTGTCGGCCGTCTCGCGGCGCACCCAACCCCGGTTGACCAGGTTGGTGACCAGGCGGCTGACTGTGCTTTTCTCCAGCCGCAGCCGGCGGGCCAGTTCCGTCTGACGGATGCCTGTCTCGCGGGCGATCTCCACCATGGCGTGCGCCTCGGAGACCGGCAGTGGCTGTCCGCATGGCGTTCGGTCGGGCTGATGGAGGCCGAAGTTGCGGATGAACCGCAACAGGGCGTCCTGCGCCGCATCTACCTCCTCACTCTGCATGGTTCGACGGTACAACCAAGTCGTTCGATGACACAACCACTTCAGCGATTGGATGGGGAGCGCCCTCCGCGGTCCTGACCCGAATCGTCCGGGTGGCGTAGCTGCACGCGGCGCAGCAGTTGGGCGTTGAGCGCGACCACGATGGTGGAGGCGGACATCAGCACCGCGGCGACCGCGGGACTCAGGCTCACACCGGCCCAGGCCAGAGCACCGGCGGCCAAGGGCAGGGCAACGACGTTGTAGCCGGCGGCCCAGGCCAGATTCTGGATCATCTTGCGGTACGAGGCGCGCGAGAGCCGGATGACTCCGGTGACCCCGCGCGGGTCGGAGGAGGCGAGCACGACACCTGCGGATTCGATCGCGACGTCGGTGCCGGCGCCGATGGCGATGCCGACGTCGGCGCGGGCGAGCGCAGGAGCGTCGTTCACGCCGTCACCGACCATCGCCACCCGCAGCCCCCGGCGTTGCAGCTCACCGACCGCCTCGTCCTTGTCGGCGGGCAGCACCTCGGCGAACACCTCGCCCTCACCGGGCCGGAACCCCAGGTCGGCAGCGACCGCCTCGGCCACCGGCCGCGCGTCCCCGGTAATCATGACGATCTTGCGGATGCCCTGTTGGCGGAGGTCGGCGATGGCTTGGCGCGCCTCGGGGCGGATCTGGTCTTCCAGGGCGAGGGCGCCGATGACGGTTGCCCGCTCGCCGTCCAGGCGCAGCAGGTGCAGTACCGCCGCTCCTCGTCGGGACCACTCGGCCCGGTGCTCATCGAGGTCGCCGGGTGCCGTGGCGTCGAGTTCGCGCAGCAGGGCGGGTCCCCCGACGGCGTAACCGACGCCGTCGACGTCGGCGCGTACCCCGCGACCGGTCAGCGACCGGAAATTGGTCGCGGTGCGTCGGGCGCCCTGTTGGGCGGCGGCGGTGACGATGGCCCGCGCGAGGGGGTGTTCACTGTCGGCCTCCACCGCCGCCGCGACGGCCAGCACGTCCGTCTCGCTGACGCCGCCAGTGGCGGCGACACCGGCGACGACGTGCGCGCCGCGGGTCAGGGTGCCGGTCTTGTCGAACAACACCGTGTCGATGGTGCGCATCCGCTCCAGGGCGAGGCGGTCCTTGACCAGGATGCCGCCCTTCGCCGCCACGGCGGTCGACAGGGCGACCACCAGCGGGATGGCCAGCCCCAGCGCGTGCGGGCAGGCGATCACCAACACCGTGACGGTACGCACGACGGCCTCGTCGAGGTTCCCGACCAGTGTCCAGATCAGCAGCGTCGCGGCGGCGGTGGCAGTGGCGATGTAGAACAGCCAGGCCGCGAACCGGTCAGCGAGGACCTGCGCCCGGCCGCTGGACTGCTGGGCCTGCGCGACGAGGCGCTGGATGCCGGCCAGGGCGGTGTCCTCGCCGACGGCCTCGACGCGCACCCGGACGGCCGCGTCGGTGGCGACCGTGCCCGCCACCACCCGGTCGCCGCGTTCGCGGCCAACCGGCCGGGACTCACCGGTGATCATCGACTCGTCCAACTCCGCGCGACCGTCAGTGATGCGCCCGTCGGCCGGCACCCGCCCACCGGGACGCACCAGGACAACGTCGCCGACACGCAGGTCGCTGACCCGCACCCGTTCGGGCTGCCCGTCACCGCCGAGGCGTTCGGCGTCGTCGGGCAGCAGCGCGGCCAGGGCCGACAGGGCGCCCTGGGCCTGACCGATGGCCTTCATCTCCTGCCAGTGCCCGAGCAGCATGATCGTGACCAGCGCCGCCAGCTCCCACCAGAAGTCCAGATCGAACACGCCCAGCGCGGTCGCCCCCGAGGCCACGTACGCGACGGTGATGGCCATCGCGATCAGCAGCATCATCCCCGGCGCCCGGTCACGGACCTCCCGCACCGCGCCCTGCAGGAACGGCCACCCGCCGTAGACGAACACCACGGTGCCCAGCCCCGGTCCCACCCAGTCGACGCCCGGCGAGTCCAGCCGGTAGCCGAACCAGTCCATCACCATGTGACTGGTGACCACGATCGGCACCGTCAGGACCAGGCTCAGCCAGAACTTGCGGCGGAACATCTCCGGGTCGTGGCCGGCGTGCTTGTCATGCCCGCCATGGCCGGCAGTACCGGCATGGTCGCCGTGGGCGCCGGGCTGAACAAGCTGCCCGCCCAGACCCTCTCGGCCGATTTGGTCATCACCCTGACCCCCGTGTCGTTCCACGGCCTCACCCGGGGTCCGCATCTGGTGGTGCTCATCGTGCGACATCCCGCATCGCCTCCTCACCCTCAAAATACCCCCGGGGGGTATGTCCGTCCAGGTGTGTCGATGTTCCGCACGTCACCCACCTGAACCCAACATTTGTCGGCGACGCGGGACGGGAGACCGCAGTTGGTCACTTCGCCACCAAAGGAGCACCGGCCGGCATCGCGTCGACACGGAAGCTGCCGCGACGGCGCGGCACGCCTCCGGTTCTCGCCCTCAGGGGCCGAGCCCGGCTACGGTGAGGAGCACCGATGACGCAGAGTCAACAGGGCCGCCCTGAGATCGTCGTCGGACTGGTGGCGACGCCGCCGGGCCCAAGAGCAGCGCGTAGTACAGCGCCCCAACGAGCAGCACCGCCGCCGCCGGGCGGCGGCAGGCATGCCGCAGCGGCTCCAGCAACCACCGGTATCGGCCACGGGCCACCCGACGGACCAGCACGCCAGAGGTCAGGTCCACGACCACCGCCGCCACCAACGCGGCTACCACGATCAACGCGGTACGCATCAGAGGCCGTTCACCGTAACCCCGATGCCAGATTCCCCCGGCTCACTGCCCAGTCCACGTGCCCAGCGTGCCACCCCGTCCAGTGGCAGGCGGCCAACATCGGCGAACAACCCCCGACCACAGCTGCGTCAGCCGCCCGACGGCCGCTCTCCGGTTGTCACCTTGACCGCAAAGCTCACTCCTGGGCCGCTGGAAGTCGACCGTGGACATCCGGCCGTAGAACGCGAGCCCCAGCCCATCCTCAGCGGTGACGATCCGCCGATTAAGCAGGCTCACCTGCGCCGAACAGTCCAGCGGAGGCGTGTAACGCGGCGACGACGGCCGCTACTGCCGGCATCTCGGCCGCGCCGCGGCGGTACCCGATCCGGGTGCGACGTCGAGTCGGTGCGGCGATCAGCCGTACTCCCGTCTCCGGCGCGAGCACCGCTAGTTCAGGTACCAGTGCGACCCCCTGCCCGGCCCGGACCAGGGCAAGCACAGCAGCGAAGTCGTCGATGTGGTGCCGTGCACGAGGCGTGAAGCCGGCGCCCCGGCACACCCGCAGAGCCACGTCGTGGCACAGCGTGCCCGGGCTGGCCAGGATCCACGAGGTGTCGTGGGCATCGGCGAGCGTGGTGACCCGCGCATCCGCCGCGACGGCGAGGTAGACGGCCTCGTGCAGCAGTGGCACCGATTCCAGCGACGGGTCCGTGCCGGCCGGCACGATGTCGTAGTCCTGCAGCAGGCCCACGTCGAGCCGGCGGTCACGGAGGGCGCCAGGCACCGCGACCGGGTCGAGTTCGCTGACCGACAGCTCCAGCCCTGGATGGTCGCGGCCGAGCGAGACCAGCGCCGCCGGCAGCACCGTGCGTACGGCGGAGGGATGGGCACCGATGCGGATCTGCCCGGCGGGTTCGGAGCGTACGGCGGCCACGGCGGCGCCGGCCTCCTCCAGCGCTGCGAGCACCGTCGCGGCATGACGCACGAGCACCCGGCCAGCGGCGGTGAACTCCACCCGGCGGCCACTGCGCCTCAGCAGCGCGACACCGGCCTCGCGTTCCAACACGGCCAGTTGCTGGGACACCGCCGATGGTGTGTACGCGTGGACGGCGGCGACGGCGGCGATCGTGCCCAGCCGATCCAGGTCACTGAGAAGCCGCAACCGGCGTCCATCGAGCATCAGCTCACCTTACGCATCAGCCAAGGAATCGGAACTGGATCTTACGGGTGCCGTCGGCCAGGCTGCATTCATGACGTTGAACGGCGTACACGTTCCCCTGATCACTCCCTTCGACGAGGCCGGGGCGGTGGACCTGGGCGTACTGGAAGAACTCGCGTACGAGGTGCTGTCCGCCGGCGCTGCCGGTCTGGTGGCCCTGGGCACCACCGCCGAAGCCACCACCTTGAGCGCGAACGAACGTCACCAGGTGCTGGAGGTGTTGACCGGGGTGTGCGGGAGGCGAGCCGTCCCGCTACTGGTCGGTGCCAACACCGCCGAGGAACTGCAGGCGCTGGCCGCCCGCCGATCGGTGGTCGCCGCGCTGTGTCTGGTGCCGTCATTCGTGCGCCCCGGGGAGGACGGCGTCGTGGCACACTTCGACGCCCTCGCGGCGGCCAGCCCGGTGCCGCTCGTGGTCTACCACGTACCGCACCGCACCGGACAAGATTTGTCGACAGGTGCGGTACGGCGGTTGGCGGCGATCGACGCGGTGATCGGCATCAAGTACGCGCCAGGCGCCATCGACGGTGACGCGGTCGATCTGCTCACCGACCCACCCCAGGGGTTCAGTGTCCTGGCCGGCACGGACGAATTGCTGGCGCCGATGCTGGCACTCGGCGCACACGGTGCCATCCTCGCCTCGGCACACGTGGCCACCGCACAGTTCCTCGCGCTGGTCGCAGCCTTCCAGGCAGGGCAGGCGGATCAGGCACGGCCACTGGGACACCAGCTCAGGCGACTGTCCGCCGCCCTGTTCGCCGAGCCCAACCCCGCCGTGATCAAGGGAGTACTGCACGCGCAAGGCCGTATCCCGACCCCGGGAGTACGGCTGCCGCTGCTGCCAGCGGCCGCAGCCAGCATCGACGCGGCGGTCCGACACCTGGGTGTGACGACTGCGGGTCGGTACGCCACAGCCTGATTAGCGCGTGACGCCCAGGCAGTCCGCCCTGCTGACGGCTTCCGCTCATCGACACGAGCGGACGCCGGGTGCAGTGCAACACGGTGTTCGCGGTGCGGACCGGGTATTTTCCCGGCGTGACCGAGTACGCCGCTCTGCTGCACGCCTACGGCCCCGCCGTGGATACCCCAGGCCATCTGGCGGCGCTCGCCGGGGACGACCCGACGGCCCGCGCGACGGCGCTCGAGCATCTGTGGTCGGCGATCATCCATCAGGGAACGCCGTGGACCGCGACCCCGCCGGTCGCCCTGCACGTGGCCGCACTGCTCGCCGACCCGCGGGTGACCGATCCCGGCCTGCGTGCCGAATTGCTCAACTTCCTGGCCGCGGTGGCCGAGGCGGGCAGCAGCACGGACAGGGACCTGCCCGAGCCAGACTTCGACGTGGACGCCGCTCTGGCCCAGGCGCTTGCCGATGGCGACGAGGAGGGGATCTGGGAGGACGGGCGGCTGCAGGGTGCCCTCTACGTCCGGGCGGTGCTCGGCTGCCGGCAGATCGTGCCGGCGTTGCTGGCCACGGCCACCGCGGCGTTATCCGATCCGTCCCCGCAGGTCCAGGCCGCGGCCGCGCGCACGATCGGTGCCTGCGGTGGGGTGGCGCCGCTCGCCCGGAGGAGCTGACCCGAGCGGCCGGGCCGGACGAGCGGGCCGCCCTGGCCCTCGGCGTCGCGCCTCGCCGCCATCCGCAGGGTCCTCAGCCGGCGGTACGCGCCTGTGCGGGACGGACACGATTCTCGCGGGACCCGCTCAGGCGGCGACGCACTGCGTTGACCTGGCAGCACGCCGTAGTTAGCGTCATCAGTTCCGTCCACCTTAGAGAGACCCCCGCCCCGATGAAGGAGAATCAGTTGAGACTGCGACAGCGAAGGCCACGTCTCGGGCTGAGTCGCAAGGGTAGAGGTGTCGCGGTCCTGGCACTGGGTGCGCTTCTTTCGGTCTCGTTCGCGGCGACGCCCTCGCACGCTGCCGAGGAGCATCTCGACGAGGGTCTGGTACACCACTTCGCCCTCGACGAGACCAGTGGGACGACGTTGGTCAACTCGGGTAGCGCGGGCGCGGCGGCGAACGCCACGCTCGTGAATCCCGAGAGGGCGGCCCTGACCGGTGAAGGAGTCAGGTTCAACCCCGACTCCTACGAGGGCGCCCTCGACGGCGCATACGTGGCACTGCCGAACGACATCACCGCCGGCATGTCCAACCTCACCGTCGACTATGACGTGTGGGTCGACCCGGCAAACGTCGGCGAGCACCAGATGTGGGGTTTCGGCCGCAAGTCCGGCTCGTGCGACGTCGACACCGGCGCCGAGGGCTCCATCTTCGCGTCGAACACCCAGCGGTTCCGCGTCGCGGTGGGTCCGGCGAACCTCCAACAGAACCGGGTCCGCATGCTCGAGGGAGCGTGGACCCATGTCACCTACACCCAGTCACTGAACTCGAACGGAACGAGCTGGACCGGCCGGCTCTACCTCGATGGCGTGCTGCACGCGACGTCGACCGACCTGACCACGGCGCCGTCGGTGAACGCGGCGGGGACCAACTGCAACTTCCTGGGTCGCTCGCAGACGTCGGGCCACTACTCGTTCCGCGGAACAATCCGGGACTTCCGCGTGTACGACCGGGCGGTGCGTCTGGACGAGACACTCCTGCTGGCAGAGAAGACCGTCTCCGATGGGGTTCGCGCCGACGCCGCGGCCATCGACCTCGGCCTGACCAGTGCGGTCGTACGCGATGTCGTTCTGCCCAAGGTGGGCTCCGTGGCGGGCTCGACCATCACCTGGACCAGTTCGGACCCTTCGGTCGTCGAGGTCAACAGCCCGCCAGCCCTCGCCAGCGCACGCAAGGTTGCGGTGACCGGCAGGATCACCCGGCCCGCGCAGGGGCAGCCCGACGCGACAGCCACGCTCACGGCGACTGTCCGCAAGGGCGGCCAGGAGGTCACCACCCGGGAGATCCCCGTCGTGGTGAAGGCCGAGTTCGACGACGCGCAGGCGGTCGACCGGGACGCCTTCGACCTGACCCTGGCCGACACCGACGACGTACGCGGAAACCTCGACCTCGCGGCCAAGGGCGAGTTCGGATCCACGATCACCTGGAAATCGACCACCGGCCTCGTCACCCCGACGGGTGCGGTCAGCCGCCCGGCCTTCGGCCACGAGGATGTTGCCGCCACCCTGACGGCGACCATCACCAAGGGTTCGGCCTCGGAGAAGAAGTCGTTCCCGGTGACCATCACCGCCATGCCGCGAACCGAAGAGTACGAGCGGTACTTCATGGGGTACTTCAAGGGTGAGGGTATTGCCGACGGCGAGCAGATCATGTTCGCCACGTCCAACGGAAACACCGCCCTGGACTGGACAGGTCTGACCGGAGGTCGGCCGTCGCTGATCTCTCAACTGGGCGACCAGGGGCTTCGTGACCCGCACATCGTCCGCTCACCCGACGGCGACACGTTCTACATGATCGCCACCGACCTGAACTGGTACGACCAGGGTGGATACGCCATCAACGACACCCAGTACATCGAGGTGTTCGAGTCGCACGATCTGGTGAACTGGACCCCTCAGCGGCACGTGAAGGTCGCGCCCGACAACGCGGGCAACGCCTTCGCACCAGAGTCGCTGTGGGTCGAGGAGATCGGCGCCTACGTCGTGTTCTGGGCGCAGTCGCTGTGGAGCGACCCGGTGAACCGCACCGGTCAGGGCAACGCGCAGATGTGGTACGCCACGACGCGGGACTTCAAGACGTTCTCCGCCCCCCAGGTCTGGCAGGATCCGGCCCCGCTGTCGCGGATCGACACGACCGCCATCCGGGTCGGTGACCACTACTACCGGGTGACCAAGAACGAGGCTGGCAACCAGGGCTCGGACATCTTCTCGGAGAAGCACACCGACTTCCTGGACAGCAACATCGACAACTGGACGTTGGTCGCGCCGGCTCTGGGGCGCACGACGTGGGCCGCCAACCAGGGGTACGAGGGACCGGTCGTCTTCAAGGCGAACCCCGGTGACACCTCCTGCCCCGGCCAGTTCTACCTCTGGGGTGACCGGTACACGAACGGTGGGGGTTACCAGGCCGCGTGCCACGAGGACATCGAGGCTCCGACCTGGAACGCCAAGGCGATCACCATGACCAACGCGGGTGTCGTCCGTCCGCGTCACGGCACCGTGATCCCGCTGACCGTCCGCGAGTGGAACGATATCCGCGGAGTCCCGAACAGCGACGTCACGACCGCCACCGAGGTGGCAGTCGAGCCGTACGCGAGCGGCGCCCAGACGACCACGGCCACCGTGACGGTCACCGCAGCTGACGGTTTCGAGACCGGCGGTCAGGTGCGGCTCAGCATCGGCTCGTGGTCGAAGCTCGCCCACCTGAATGGCGGCGCAGCCACGGTCACGCTGCCGACAGGTCTCCCGGCGGGTGCCCGGACGGTCAAGGCCGAGTACCTCGGCTTCGACTACCTGAAGGCGTCGGTGGGTACGGCATCGTTCGAGGTGCCCTCGGGCACGGCCGCCGTCAAGGTCCAGGCGAAGGCCAAGCCGGCGTCGGTTATCCGCGGGGGCACGTTCAGATTGAACGTGACCGTTGGGCCGGCGGGCGGGCGCAGGCACCACGCTCCGACCCCGACCGGCGAGGTCACCGTCACCTTCGGCGGCACCGTGCACGTCGTGCCACTGGCGGACGGTAGGGCCGCCGTCGAACTGCCCACCGCCAATCTGCAGCCCGGGGCCTACCGGGTCCACGTTGCCTACTCCGGCAACCCGACCTACCGGCCCCACGCCGCCAATCACCAGACGTTGACGGTGCGGAAGCCGCATCTGCACCCGTAGCACAGGGAGGAGCGGGCGAGATCTGTTGATCTCGCCCGCTCCCACCGCACGGCCCAGCAACCGGACTATCGAGTGAGCATGCCCTTCTCGACGGCCAGGTTGTAGTTCTCCCCGAAGACGTTGAGTTCGTGGACGCCGACCTTGACGTTCTCGGTCGTACCCAGGACCTTCAGCCGGACTGCGTTCGTCAGCACCCGGTCGAAGTTGACGTAGTCAGCCGTGTATGCGGTGGAGTTCGTGCTTCTGTCGACCAGAGGCCGCCACGTGTTGGTGGGGATATCCTTGTACTCCAGCGTGTACCGCACCGCGTTGTCCTTGGTGAACGTGCGTCCGAGCTCCTTCCACTGGATCTGCGCGGCGGAGATGTGGAAGACGGTCCCGAAGCCCCTGATGTACGTGGGCGCGGCATCGCCGTCAGCCGGCTCCCACCACGTGGATAGGGAGCGGTCGCTTCCGTAGTACGGGTTGCGCCCGGGCGCATAGCTGCTCGCCCAGTACGCCTGGCTGTTGGTGGCCACATTGTAGAGTCCGGTGTCGTCCCTGCCGGAGATCTTCTTCCCCGGGGCCAATTGCGGCGTGTTCGACAGCTCGCAATCGATCGCTCCCCGTTTCGGACCGGCGGGAGTCACGTTGCAGATGTCCATCCCCAGTCGCCGCTCGAAGAACTCCTCGTACGCGATGACATAGGTGTAGAAGAACACCAGGTTGCCGGACTTGTCGAGTACGAAACTGCCGTGCCCAGCGTTCGGATATACCGCACTCGGGTGGTTGTTTCCGTAGCCGATGGGGTTCTGCTGGGTGACTTTGTAACCGGACAGCGGTTTGTTTGATGTCATCACGCCGGTCGCGTACGTGGTGAACTCCGTGCCACCGGATGCGACCGAGAGGTAGTACTTGTCCCTCACCTTGAACAACTGCGAACCCTCCACGTACCCGTGCGTGTAGGTCGCCTTGTTGTCACCGATGTGCTGCCACTCCTGGCGCGGGTCAAAGGTCCAGAGCACAACCGGGTCGCTGATGAGCTGCCGAGGATTGTTCGGGTCGAGTTCGACGCCCATGATCGGCGAGCCGATGTTGTACGTCAGGTACAGCCGACCGTCGGTGTCCGGGAAGAACTGCACGTCGCCAACGCTCAGGGTCTGGCCGGTCGGGCGCAGGAAACTGCCCATGCTGGTCCACGGCCCGGTGGGCGAGTCCGCTTGATAGACCGGCGTGTTGTTGCCGGCCATGTAGAACTTGTCGCCGAGCTGCACGACGGTTGGTGCGACCAGGCCCAGGTTCATCTGGTGGGGCGTCCACGTGAGGTAGTCGGTGGTGGACCAGACAGTGCGGTTGTTGTTCGGTGCGTTCTGCATGGCACCAGATGCGTAGAGATAGATGGTCCCGTCGACGTTCAGCGCGGACCAGTCCGCCCCGGTCCGTGCGGAGTTCTCGGAAATCCTGGTGAACCCGGCGGTGGATCGGCTCGCGAGAGTCCGCCCGGACGCTGCCGTCCACGTCTCCAGGTTCAAGCTGGCCGGGATCTGCGAAGTGTCTGCGACATTCTCGTCCGTAGGCGGCATCGTTGCCACGATGTTGCGCACGGCCATCCCGGGCAAATTGATCGGGTTCACATAGGTCTGAGCCATGTCGACGCCGGCCAGTGGCACCTTGGCGGACGGGGTTTGCGGTCCGACGCCGGGTGCCGCCGGCGGCACGGGTTTCTCCGCCGACGCCGGCACGATCGGCGTCAGTTGACCCACGCCCATTCCTACCGCAAGAGCAAGGCCAATAGCTGCCAACCCTCGACGTCGATTGCCGGCAGTCCTCTCGATGACCATTGGGTCCCACCTTCCGTCTGGGCGTATTTAGCGCTAACAACGGGCGGTCCGATTTGCGAATAGCCGGCCTGACGTGGCTAATTGCTGGATGTGAGGCATCGCTCGACCGTGATCACGAAGGGTGGGAGAAGCTTTCCGACCAGTTGGGCTTCCAGCGCACACGCCCATCGATTCGGTCTCGTCCGGCGCGGATCAGCGGCCGGCGGCTGTTAGCGCTAACAACGTTTCGGTGATGTTAACGGTGCTATTTGGAGCGTGTCAAGAGCATCAATGCGCCGCGACTATACTGATCATGATGTCGGCTGTTGGTTGGTGCAGCCGGCGTGGTTGACGGATTCACCCGGAAGCGAGCGGCCACGGAGTCGGATCGCGTTGCTCCGGGAGGGCGGCACCTCCCGGCGCCCGGCGACATTCCTCAACGGATGGACCAAGCTTAGATCGTGACGGTTGGTGACCAGCGTCGGAGCGGGGCGCCATGCCACGACGAGTCCGCTCTGGCAAGCTGTCCCAGTGATCGCCGGTGATCTGTTGGACGACAGGTATCAGGTCGAGGGCCGTCTCGGCGCTGGTGGCATGTCAGTCGTCTGGCGGGCGTGGGATCGGGTCCTCGAACGCGCGGTGGCCGTCAAGGTTCTGGCCGGCGCGCAAGCTGCCGCCCACGGCGCACGACAACGCATCCATGCCGAGGCCAGGGCCGCAGCGGGCCTCTGGCACCCCCACGTGACGAGCGTGTACGACTTCGGCGAACACACCGATGCCGCCGGGCGTCAAGTGTCGTACGTGGTGATGGAACTGTTGCCCGGCCAGACCCTGTCTCAGCGACTTGCCGCTGGTCCCCTGCCGCCGGCCGCCGCGATGCGGACGTGCGCGCAGGTCGCCGAGGCGCTAGCCGCCGCGCATGACCGTAATCTGGTGCACCGGGACATCAAACCGTCCAACGTGATGCTGACGCCGGCCGGTGTGAAGGTGGTCGATTTCGGTCTGGCCGCCACCGTCGGTCGACCGGAGCTGGAGGCGGACGGGAAGCTGTTGGGCACCGCGGCCTACCTCGCGCCCGAACGACTCACCGGTGGCACCGTCCTGCCTGCCTCCGACGTGTACGCGCTCGGACTGTTGCTGTACCGAACGCTTACCAACGAGCTGCCCTGGTCAGCGGAGACCCCCACGCAGATGTTGGATGCTCACGTGTACGTCGATCCGGCACCACTGCCGGACATCGAGGGAGTGTCCCCCGAGGTTCATCGTCTCCTCGACCGTTGCCTCGCCAGGGATCCCGCTGATCGGCCGGACGCCAGGGAGGTGGCGACGGCCCTGCACGGTCTGAGCGACGACGCCGAGCGACACGTGGCACGATCAGCGCAGCAGGTACCCGTCCCGCTCGTACCGCTCGCGGCCACCGCCAGTTCCTCCACCGGCCGGCGACGCCGCCTCCTCGGCTCGTTGTCGATCCCCGTTCTGCTGGTGACGGCAGGGACCATCTGGTTCTTCCTCCCCCAGTTTTCGGCTATCGATGGCAGGTCGGACAGGGCCTCCCCTCGACACGGTGCCACCCCACCGGGCGCCGCCGATACGCCTGCCACCGAGGCACCGACTCCCCGGCAGACTTCCGCGGAGCCCGCACCACCTTCAGGACCAAGCCGAACGTTCAGCGCTCCGGCTGGGCCGTCTGCACCTGTCTTCGGAGCCGGGTCGTCGGCCAGTCCCGGCCCTACGGCGCCACCGAGCGGTGAGCAGATGACGGCGACGGCTACTGCCGCGCCGGCACCGGCGGCCGCGAAGCCAGGCAGACCCGTTCGGGCACTCGGTGGCGTGGTGACTGTGCTCTGCACCGGCAGCCAGGCTCGCGTTGCGAACGTCGCTCCCGCCGCCGGCTACAGAGTCACCGATTACGAATCGGGTCCGGCCAGGGAGATCCGCGTGGTGCTGCTGTCCACCGACAACAAGAGCGAGATCAAGGCGCGGTGCGACGCCGGTACGCCGTCGCCGAAGATCAAGGAGAGCCGCCAGTGAACGCACCCGATGGCGGGCCGACCGCAGCCGGTGCGTCGGCGGCAGAGCCGACGAGCCTTTCATCCTACCTTTGCTGCGGCTTTTGCCAGAATTGATGGAATTTCGAGCTTAGGCACAACATAGATGAGTTGAAATCCTTGACTCAGTGCCAGTGTTGCCGGTTAATCACATCTACATGTCGGCTGTGTTCACCCGCCCGGGTGGTCAACGACATCGGTCGGTCGTCGAATCGATTCGGTCACGGCCGGCACGCACGCCTTGACTCGAAGCCATGCCCATCTTCTTGCCGAATCGATTCGAACATGGAGAACCGTTGTCCGTAGCCCAGAACCGACGGGCTGCGGGCGCCGGACGACATGACGCCCAACCTTCAGCCTCGGCTCGAAAGGAACTCCTGATGACGGACCTGCCCGTGAGCCGTAGGCGCCTGCTCGCCACTGCCGCGCTGACCGCCGGCTCGGCGACCCTGATCCCGGCCGTGGGCGCCGGACGGGCCGCCGCCGCTGCACCCCAGGTCACCCTGCCCGAGCGTGGGATCTACGACGCGACCGCAGCGACAAACTGGACGGACGGGTTCCTCACCGGCAACGGTGAGTACGGCGCCGTCCTGTACGGAACGCCGACCCTCGAAAAGGTGATCTTCAATCATCATCGCTTCGTGCTGCCCAACGGCAGCCGGGGCGTGACCCCGCCAGTGATCTCCGGGCGGCTGGCCGGCGTACGAGACAAGGCGCTGGCCGGGAACTACGCCGGAGCCAACTCGGACTTCGCGGCCGGCTGGAGCCTGCGCTGGACCCAGACCTACCACCCCGGCTTCGAGTTGCAGATCAGCACGCCCGGCATGACCACCGCCAACGGGTACGCCCGCAGCACGGACTTCCGGACCGGGGAGGTCACCTCCACCTGGACCGACAGCAACGGCACCTGGACCCGCCGCGCCTTCGCCTCTCGGGCCGACAACGTCGTCGTACACGAACTGACCCCGGCATCCGGCCGCTCGATCGACGCGACCCTGAGCGTCAACACCTCCCTCGCCGGTGTCCCCGGCTCGGTCCGTTTCACCACCCTGGCCAGCGTCATCGACGGTTCGGGTTACCTGAACCTGCGGGGCACCTACCCGTCCGGGCAGGGCGCGTTCGGCTTCGAGGGCGTCACCCGGGTCGTCGCCACCGGTGGCACGGTAGCCGCGAACGGGTCGAGGATCGTCGTCACCGCGGCAACCAGGCTTCTCCTGCTGACCAAACTCGACAGGTACGAGTCACCCACGGCCTGGGACAGCAAGCCGTTGCACGCGGCGCTGGCCGCGGTGCGCGCCGACTATGCCGAGCTGCGGACCCGGCACGTCACCCTGCACTCGGCGATGTACGACCGCTCCCGCCTGGACCTGAACGTCTCTGCCGCCGACCGGCAGCTGTCGACCACCGAGCTGATCGCCCGGCAGAACGCCAACCGCAACATCATCGATGTGGCCCTGCTGGAACGGCTCTACGACAGCGGCCGTTACCTGTTCATCAGCTCCAGCGGCGTACTGCCGCCGCGGTTGACCGGAATCTGGGCCGGCACCTGGAATGGCGCCTGGGCCGACGATTTCACCACCGATGCCAACATCAACCTCCAGGTCGCCGGCGGCAACATTCTCGACCTCACCGATGCCATGCAGGGCTACTTCAACCTGATCCTCGGCCAGCTCGCGCACTGGCGCACCAACGCTCGCAACCTGTACGGCGCCCGCGGCTTCCTGGCCCCATCACGAACCGACGGCGAGTACGGTTACATGCTGCACTTCGACCCCGGCTTCCCCGGCCAGTGCTGGACCGGTGGCGCCGACTGGTTGCTCTACCCTCTGCTGGAGTATTACCAGGTCACCGGGGATCGGACGTTCCTGGCTGAGAAGCTGGGACCGGCGCTGATGGAGCTGGCGCTGTTCTACGAGGACTTCCTGACCCGCACCGACTCGGCCGGCCGTGTGGTGTTCGTGCCGTCGTTCTCGATGGAGAACTCGCCGGCCAGCACGAACGTCCTGCTGGCGATCAACGCCACCGGCGACATCCAGGCCGGCAGACACGCCCTGCGGGCGGCTGTCGAGGCTGCCAACGCGCTCGGTGTCGAACAGGGCGCCGGCCAAGGCGTCGCACGCTGGACGGCCCTGCTGGCGAAGCTCCCGCCCTACACCATCAACGGCAGCGGCGCCCTCGCCGAATGGTCCTGGCCGGGCCTCACGGATCGCTACAACCATCGGCACGTCCACCACCTGTACGGCGCGTGGCCCCTGCACGAGATCAATCCCGAGGAGGCTCCCGGGCTGGTCACCGCCGCGCTCAGGGCCCTGGCGCTGCGCGGTGACGAGAACACCTCTGCGCACGGCAGTCTGCATCGAGCCCTCGCCTCCGCTCGACTCAAGGACGGTGCCGGCGTCTACAGCAACCTCCGGAAGATCATCGGCAACAACATGCTCTTCCGGTCGCTGATGACAGCACACAACCCGAATCTGGAGACCTACAACGCCGATGCGGCCAACACCCTGCCGGCCGTGCTCAGCGAAGCGCTTGTGTACACCAGGCCCGGCGTCATCGAGCTGCTGCCCGCCGTGCCCGGTCAGCTCGCCAGGGGCACCATCACCGGGGTCCGCGGCCGCAACCAGGTCCGCATTCACAGCCTCTCCTGGGATCTTCCCGGTCGCTCGGTAACCGTGGTACTCACCTCGACGATCACCCAGGCGATCACCCTCCTCAGCCGGCGCGGGATGGCATCCATCACCACGTCCGCGACGGTCACCCCCTCGCCGCTCGGTCCGCAGGCCCGGGTGATCTCGTTGACGGCCGGGCAACAGATACAGGTTGTCGTAGGTCTGCCAGCCGCCGCCGGCGGCGTCGTTCGACTGGTCAACCGGCGCAGCGCAAAGGTGCTGGACGTCAACGGCGGCTCCACCGCGGACGGGGCAACTGTCATCCAGTGGCCGTGGACCGGCGCGGCCAACCAGCAGTGGCGGCTGCTGCCCAACAGCGATGGCTCATTCCGGCTGGCCGGTGTCAAGAGTGGGAAGGTCCTGGACAGTCCAGGTGGCTCGGGCCAGGGCGCGGCACTCGTTCAGTGGGCCGACAACGGCGGGCGTAACCAGTGGTGGAATCTCGTCCCCGCGACGACCAGCGGATATTACCGGTTCGTCAACGTGAGCAATGGCTGGTGCGTCGGGGTCGAAGGCGGCTCCACCGCAGACGGCGCCAGGGCGGTCCAGCAACCGGTCAGCAGCGAGATCAGCCAGGAATGGCAGATCCTTGATGCCTGAGGCGGAAGGTGCCGGGTCGGCCGCGGGTCCGGCCGGCCCAGAGGGTACGTCTGACCTCTAGGCGATCGCCCGCAGTCGATCGCCTCCTGCGCGTCGACTGCGCAGGAGGCACGGCGCGAACGGTGTGGACTGAGCTTATGAGCCTCTGCCCGGTCGGGACGACAGCATCGCATTGTGGTCCCACGGCAACGCATTGACCACCTTTTATCTCTGTTGTTAACATGTGACGTCTGACGATTGGTGAACGCCGTAACACCCTAGAAAACTCAGGCGACGTCCTCGTCAACGTTCCGCTTTCCCTGCCCTGCGATCGTCAAGGCCGGGGCAGCTGGGGCCGCCGTGCGTCGCTCGGCTGCACGAAGGAGACAAGATGTCTGAAGTGACACGACGGAAACTTCTCGGCGCCGGGGCGGCGGGAGCTGGTGTCATGCTGCTGCCGGGTTGGACCGCAGTCGCTCGGGCGGGGTCGACCGCACCCTCACAGGTGCTGGCAGCCAACGACATGGCGTTGTGGTACGACGAGCCGGCGGGTACGGATTGGTTACGGGCTCTGCCGATTGGCAACGGCCGGTTGGGCGCGATGGTGTTCGGGAATGTCGACACCGAGCGGCTGCAGCTCAACGAGGACACCGTGTGGGCCGGTGGCCCGTATGACTCCGCCAACACCCGCGGTGCGGCCAACCTGGCGGAGATTCGGCGGCGGGTCTTCGCCGATCAGTGGACGCAGGCGCAGGATCTGATCAACCAGACCATGCTGGGCAGTCCGGTCGGGCAGTTGGCCTACCAGCCGGTCGGCGACCTGCGGCTGGCTTTTGGCAGTGCCAGCGGGGCGTCGCAGTACCAGCGGACCCTCGATCTGACCACGGCCACCACCACTACCAGCTACGTGCTCAACGGGGTGCGGTTTCAGCGTGAGGTGTTCGCCAGCGCACCGGACCAGGTGATCGTGATCCGGTTGACCGCCGACCGGGCAAACGCGATCACGTTCACCGCCACGTTCGGCAGCCCGCAACGGACGACCGTGTCCAGCCCGGACTCCGCCACGATCGGCCTCGACGGTGTTTCCGGCAACATGGAGGGCATCACCGGGCAGGTCCGGTTCCTTGCTCTGGCCAATGCCGCCGTGAGCGGCGGTACGGTCAGCAGCTCCGGTGGCACGCTGCGGGTCTCCGGCGCGACAAGCGTCACCCTGTTGGTGTCGATCGGGTCCAGCTACGTCAACTACCGGACCGTCAACGGCGACTACCAGGGCATCGCGCGGCGGCACCTCGCCGCGGCGCGCACCATCGGCTTCGACCAGTTGCGCGGCCGCCATGTGGCCGACTACCAGGCGCTGTTCAACCGGGTGTCGATCGATCTGGGACGCACGACGGCGGCCGACCAGACCACCGACGTACGGATCGCGCAGCACGCGAGCGTCAACGATCCGCAGTTCTCCGCGCTGCTGTTCCAGTACGGTCGCTACCTGCTGATCTCCTCCTCACGGCCGGGCAGCCAGCCGGCGAACCTGCAGGGGATCTGGAATGACCAGATGGCTCCCTCCTGGGATTCGAAGTTCACAATCAACGCGAACCTGCCGATGAACTACTGGCCGGCCGACACCACCAACCTGGCCGAGTGTTACCTGCCGGTCTTCGACATGATCAAAGATCTGACGGTATCCGGCGCCCGCACTGCTCAGGCGCAGTACGGCGCGGGGGGTTGGGTCACCCACCACAACACCGACGCGTGGCGCGGCTCGTCGGTGGTCGACGAAGCCCTGTGGGGAATGTGGCAAACCGGCGGCGCCTGGCTGGCCACCATGATCTGGGATCACTACCAGTTCACCGGAGACATCGAGTTCCTGCGCGCCAACTACCCGGCCCTGAAGGGCGCCGCCCAGTTCTTCCTCGACACGCTGGTCAGCCACCCGACGCTCGGCTACCTCGTCACCAATCCGTCAAACTCGCCCGAGCTGCGGCATCACACGAACGCCAGCGTGTGCGCGGGGCCGACGATGGACAACCAGATCCTGCGTGACCTGTTCAACGGCGTCGCACGGGCCTCCGAAGTCCTCAATGTGGATGCCGCCTACCGCGCCCAGGTACTGACCGCCCGGGACCGGCTGCCGCCGACGCGGGTCGGGTCCCGCGGCAACATCCAGGAATGGCTCGCCGACTGGGTGGAGACCGAACGGACTCACCGGCACGTCTCCCACCTGTACGGGCTGCACCCCAGCAACCAGATCACCAAACGCGGCACACCCCAACTGCACCAGGCCGCACGACAGACCCTGGAACTGCGCGGCGACGACGGCACCGGCTGGTCACTCGCCTGGAAGATCAACTATTGGGCCCGGCTGGAAGAGGGCACCCGCGCCCACAAGCTCCTCCGCGACCTCGTACGCACCGACCGGCTCGCACCGAACATGTTCGACCTGCACCCGCCGTTCCAGATCGATGGCAACTTCGGCGCTACCGCCGGCATCGCCGAAATGCTGCTACAGAGCCACGCCGGCGAACTCCACCTCCTGCCCGCCCTACCATCCGCCTGGCCAACCGGGCAGGTCACCGGGCTCCGCGGCCGCGGCGGATACACCGTCGGCGCCGCCTGGAGCAGCAGCCGAATCGAGCTGGTCGTCACTCCCGACCGCGCCGGACCCGTCCGCGTTCGCAACCGGATCTTCGCCGGCACCTTCGAACTGCGCGACGAGACGAGCGGCAGCGCCGTCCAGCCGACGCGGATCGAGGCCGATCTGGTGGAGTTCACCGGCCAGGCCGGCCACACCTACCGCGCGTCCGGAGTCAACTCGGGGCCGGTCGAAACTGGTGCGTACTACCGGCTCGTGGCCCAGCACAGCGGTAAGGCGGCCGACATCAACGGTGCGTCCACCGCCGCCGGCGGGTTGCTGATCCAGTGGCAGAGCTCCAGCGGACAGAACCAGCAGTTCGAGTTTCTGCCGGCAGACGCGGGCCACTTCCGGATCAGGGTGCGGCACAGCGGCCTGTTCCTGCAGGTCGCCAGCAACAGCACCGGCGCCGACATCACCCAGCAACCCGACGCGCCCACCGCCGCCAACCAGCAATGGCGGGTCGACGACCAGGGCGGCGGGGTGGTCAGACTCATCAACCGGCAGAGCGGTCTGGCAATGGACGTTTGGCAGGCTTCGACCGCCGACGGTGCCCGCATCTCTCAGTGGACACCCGGCACCGGCGCCAACCAGCGATTCAAACTCCAACGAATCTAGCGGCTGTCTCACAGCTACAGATCGCGCAAGGGCAGGTTGGTCGACTGCGCGTCGATGTGTCGGGTGTGTTGTCAGCGCCGCCTCAATCGCGGCGCTGACACTCACTCGGCGAGTGATCGTGGTGGCGGTCATGGCGCGGCGGTGCCGACCGGGTGTGGTGCCCGAGGGTCGCAGAGCGTTACGACCCCGGTATGGATCGGAAACAGTGCCGGGCAAGCATCGGACGCGTGAGCACATCGCCCATAGTCGATACGCACTGCCCCTACTGCGCCATGCAGTGCGGGATATCCCTGACGATCGGCGACGGGCCGCCTCGGCTGGCTCCCACCGAATTCCCGGTCAACAGGGGCGGTCTGTGCGCCAAGGGATGGACGGCTGCCGACCTTCTCGACCACGGTGACCGGCTGCTGAGCCCGCTCGTCCGTAAGGATCCCGCCGACCGCACCAGCCCGTTGCGACCGGCAGGCTGGGACGAAGCCCTGGACCGCATCGTCGACGCCATCCGGGCCAGCCAGGACCGGTACGGCCCGGACAGCGTCGGGGCCTTCGGTGGCGGCGGGCTGACCAACGAGAAGGCGTACGCGCTGGGCAAGTTCGTGCGGGTGGCGCTGCGGTCGGCGTCGATCGACTACAACGGCCGGTTCTGCATGTCGTCCGCGGCGACCGCCTCGAACCGCTCCCTCGGGATCGACCGTGGCCTGCCGTTCCCCCTGGCCGACATCGCCCAGGCGCAGGCCGTGCTGCTGGTCGGCGCGAATCCGGCGGACGCGCTGCCGCCGTCCATGCAGTACTTCGACGCCGGACGGGCCGCTGGTGCGCGGCACATCGTCGTCGACCCCCGCCGCACGACCACCGCGGGGGGCGCTCACCTCCACCTGCAGCCACTGCCGGGCACGGACCTCGCACTGGCGAACGGGCTGCTGCACATCGCGATCCGCGAGGGCCTGGTCGACGAGACGTACGTGCGCGACCGCACGAGCGGCTTCGACGCGGTCCGGGCCACCGTGGCGGCGTACTGGCCGGACCGGGTGGAGCGGATGACCGGCGTGCCGGAACGGGACCTGCGGGAGACGGTACGGCTGCTGGCGACCGCGACGTCGGCGATGGTGCTCACCGCTCGCGGCGCCGAGCAGCACAGCAACGGCACGGACACCGCGCAGGCGTACCTCAATCTGGCCCTCGCCCTGGGCCTTCCCGGTCGGCCCTTCTCCGGCTACGGCACGATCACCGGGCAGGGCAACGGGCAGGGTGGCCGCGAGCATGGGCAGAAAGCCGATCAACTGCCCGGCTACCGGCGCCTGGACGACCCCGCGGCGCGCGCACACGTCGCGGCCGTCTGGGGCATCGACCCGGACGAGCTGCCCCGACCGGGCCGGTCGGCTTGGGAAATGCTCGACCGGCTCGGGACCGACGACGGAGTACGTGTGCTGCTCGTGCTCGCCAGCAACATCGCCGTGTCGGCCCCGCACGCCAACCGGGTGATGGACCGGCTGCGGGCGCTGGACCTGCTCGTCGTCTCCGACATCTTCCTCTCCGAGACCGCAGCCGTGGCCGATGTGGTGCTGCCCACGGCCCAGTGGGCGGAGGAGGAGGGCACGATGACGAATCTGGAGGGGCGCGTCATCCGCCGCAAACAGGCCCTGTCGCCGCCGCCGCAGGTCCGCACCGACCTGCGGATGCTCGCCGACCTCGCCGGCCGGCTCGGGCGCGGCCGCTACTTCGACGACGATCCGCGCCGCGTCTTCGACGAGTTGCGCCGGGCCAGCGCCGGCGGCACAGCCGACTACGCCGGGATCACGTACGAGCGTATCGAGGCGGAGCAGGGGGTCTTCTGGCCGTGCCCGAGCGAGGACCATCCCGGGACACCACGGCTGTTCACCGACCGGTTCCCGACCGCCGACGGGCGGGCGAGGTTCTTCCGGGTGGAGCATCGCGATCCGGCGGAAATGCCCGACGCCGACTATCCGTACGTGCTGACCACCGGCCGCAACATGCAGCAGTACCAGAGCGGCAACCAGACCCGCCGGGTCGGTGCCCTGACCATGGCGCTGCCGGACGCCCGGGCCGAGCTGCACCCGGACCTCGCCCGGCGGCACGGCATCGCCGACAACGACGTGGTGGAACTGCGCAGCCGACGCGGGCGGGCGCTCTTCCGGGCGCGCCTCACCAACGGCATCCGCCGGGACACCATTTTCGCACCGTTCCACTGGGCCGGCAGCTCCGCCGTGAACGCGCTGACCGACCCGGCGCTGGACCGCCATTCGCGGATGCCGGCCTTCAAAGCCTGCGCGGTGTCGATCGCGCGCGCGGGCGGCCCCGACGACACCGACCTGTTGACCAACCCACCGCCCAATCCAGCATCTCTTTGAGCAAGGAGCCTCGCTGTGCACACCACTCCCCGTTTCCTGCAAGGCGTCTACAGCTTCGAGGGCAAGGGTCTCGACCGGCCCGGCCTGGTCGACAGTTCGCTCAGCTACGTGGTGCCGGACGGCGTCGTCGCCCAGCCGGTCTACTTCCGGGGCGGCAATGCCAGTGATGAGTTGATCTGTGTCCTGCTCGTGCGCGACGGCCAGCCGATGCGGTACTTCCCGATCGGCGCGAAGTCCGACGTCCACGTGCCGCTGCGGGTGGTCGAGGACCTCGACTCCGGCACCGGTCTCGAGGTGCACGTGGCGGCGCCGGCCGGGGTGTCCGGCACCGTGATCGTCGACCTGGGGCTGGTCGAGGTCTGATGGACGCCGTCGACAAGCGCCGGCGCCTCGTCGTGGTGGGCAACGGGATGGCCGGCGCCCGCACGGTCGAGGAGATCCTCGAACGCGGCGGGGGCGACCAGTTCGCCATCACGATGTTCGGCGAGGAGCCGTACGGCAACTACAACCGCATCCTGCTCTCCAACGTGCTCTCCGGGGTCGACGACGAGGCGGGCATCTTCCTCAACGACATGTCGTGGTACGCGGAGAACGGCATCACCCTGCACGCCGGCACCCGGGTCACCCGCATCGACCGCTTCGCGCGACGGATCTACGCGGACGACGGCACCGAGACGCCGTACGACAAGCTGATCATCGCCACCGGCAGCCGGGCGTTCGTCCCGCCGATTCCCGGCCTCCACCGCCCCGGGCGCGGCTACCACCAGGGAGTGTTCGCGTTTCGCACCATCGACGACACCCGCAACATGATCCGGTACGCCCGAGAGCACGAGCGCGCGGTGGTGATCGGGGGCGGCCTGCTCGGTCTGGAGGCCGCCCGTGGCCTGCAGAACCACCTGGCCCACGTGACCCTGGTGCACGCCGCCGGCCATCTGATGAACGCTCAGCTGGACGCGCAGGCGGGCGCGATCCTGCGGCGCAGCATCGAGCGGCTCGGCATCGAGGTCGTCCTCGGCGCGCACACCACCGAGGTGCTCGGCAAGCACGCCGTGACGGGGGTCAAGCTCAAGGACGGTCGGACCATCGCCTGCGACGTCGTCGTCGTGGCCGCCGGCATCCGGGCGAACGCCGAGATGGCCGCGACCAGCGGGCTGCCGGTGGAGCGGGGCATCGTCGTCGACGACCAGATGCGCGTGCAGGACGAGGTCGACATCTACTCGGTCGGCGAGTGCGTCCAGCACCGCGGCGAGACGTACGGCCTGGTGGCTCCGCTGTGGGAGCAGGCGCGAGTGCTCGCCGACCACCTCACCGGGACGAACCCGAACGCGGCGTACCACGGCTCTCGGCTGGCCACGAAGCTCAAGGTGGCGGGCGTGGACGTCGCCTCGATGGGCCTGAAGGAGGCGGAACGCGACGACGACGAGACGGTCGTCTTCGCCGAGCCGCGCAAGGGCGTCTACAAGAGCATCATCATCCGCGACGACCGGCTTGTCGGCGCGACTCTCCTCGGCGACGTGCGGAAGGTCGCGTTCCTCATGCAGGCCTTCGACCGTGGGCTGGCCCTGCCGAAGGAGCGGGTCGAGATGTTGTTCGACCTCGGCACGCCGTCGGCCGACGTGAGTGCCGCGGAGCTCGGCGACGACGTGCAGGTGTGCAACTGCAACGGCGTCACCAAGCGGGCGCTGGTCGGCACCGTGCAGGGCGGCGTGAAGACGCTCACCGGTGTCATGGACGCCACCCGTGCCGGCAAGGGCTGCGGATCATGCAAGGGCCTGGTCGCCCAGATCGTCGAGTGGGCCGCTGACGGCAAGGTGGAGGACGACCCGGCCGCGAGCTGGTACGTCCCCGGTGTGCCGATGCCCAAGGCGGAGCTGATGGCGGTGATCCGCGAACACGGCCTGAAATCCGTCTCCGCCGTGTTCGCCACCCTCGTGCCCGGCCGCGAGGAGGACGCGAAGAGCAAGATGGGCCTGGCCTCGCTGCTGCGGATGATGTGGGGCGACGAGTACGTCGACGAACGCGACGCCCGCTTCATCAACGATCGGGTGCACGCCAACATCCAGCGAGACGGCACCTTCTCGGTCGTCCCCCAGATCAAGGGCGGCGTGACCACACCGGCACAGCTCAAGCGGATCGCTGAGGTGGCCGAGAAGTACTCCGTACCACTGGTGAAGATCACCGGCGGGCAGCGCATCGATCTGCTCGGCATCCGCAAGGAAGACCTGCCCAAGGTGTGGGCGGACCTCGACATGCCGTCCGGGTACGCGTACGGCAAGAGCTTCCGTACGGTCAAGACCTGCGTCGGCTCCGACTTCTGCCGCTTCGGCGTCGGCGACTCCACCGCTCTCGGCATCGCGATCGAGGACCGGTTCAAGGCCATCGAGGGCCCCGGCAAGATGAAGCTGGCCGTCACCGGCTGCCCCCGTAACTGCGCAGAGGCGTACGTGAAGGATCTTGGTGTGGTCGCCATCGACGGCGGCAGGTGGGAGATCTACGTCGGCGGGGCCGCCGGCGCCCACGTCCGCAAGGGAGACCTCCTGGCCGTCGTCGACTCGCCCGACGAGGTCATCACGCTGACCGGCCGGTTCCTGCAGTACTACCGAGAGAGCGCGAACTGGCTGGAACGCACGTACGCGTGGGTGCCCCGGCTGGGCATCGACCACATCCGGGCGGTGGTCGTCGACGACAGCGACGGCATCGCGGCGCGGCTCGACGCGGCCATGGCTGCCTCCGTGGCCGCGTACCGGGACCCGTGGCTGGAACGGCGCGACCCGGTCACTCCGGGGCAGTTCCGCACCTCCCTGCCGTTGGCGGTCCTGCCTCAGGTGCCGGTCCGCGAGCCCGTACCGGTCCCGGTCCCGGGGCCGGTGGTCCCGTCGATCGGCTCCGCGGTGCCGGGGGGTGACTCGGCCGGCGTGCCGGGGGGCGACTCGGCCGGCAACGGACACGGTGGCAACGGCCACCAGGGGCGCGGCGACAACGGGAACGGCGCCGGTCCGGCATCCGCGAGGCGGTCGTGATGGCCAGGCTCGTCGCCGTCGAACACCGGCTCGGGCCGGTCGACGAGATCCCCCTCGGGGAGGGGCGTGCCTACGCCGTGGGTGACGACATGATCGCCATCTTCCGGCTGCGTGATGGCAGCCTGCGCGCGGTGTCGGCGGTCTGCCCGCACGCCGGCGGGCCGCTCGCGGACGGCCTGGTGGACATGAGGGTCGTCGTCTGCCCCCTGCACCAGAACACCTTCGAGTTGGCGACCGGCCGTTCGACCACCGGACAGCCCCCACTCACCGTGTACCCGGTCCGCGCCGACGCCGACGGACGCCTGGTGGTGGGTCTGCCGCCGGCCTGAGGAGCGAACCAAGCACGGTGTCGAGCGGACCGAGGACTCACCTGGGAGGAACCATGACCACGGCCGTTCCCGGCAGTATCGAGCAGGACCGGCGCAGCCTGACCCTTCGCGGACACTGGATCGACGACTGGCGGCCCGAGGACCCCATCTTCTGGGAACGCCAGGGATCCCGCATTGCCCGGCGCAACCTGATCTTCTCCATCTTCTCCGAACACATCGGCTTCTCCATCTGGACGATGTGGTCGGTGCTGGTGCTGTTCCTCGGGCCGCAGTACGGCATCGATCCGGCCGGGAAATTCCTGCTCACCGCCGTGCCCGCACTGGTCGGCTCGGTGCTGCGGATCCCGTACACCCTTGCCGTGGCCCGGTTCGGCGGCCGCAACTGGACGATCATCAGTGCGTCGCTGCTGCTGGTCCCGAGCCTGCTCGGTGCCTTCCTGATCCGGCCCGGCGTCTCGTACGCGACGATGATGCTCATCGCCGCGCTGGCCGGCGTCGGCGGCGGGAACTTCGCCTCCTCGATGGCGAACATCAACGCGTACTACCCCGACCGGCTCAAGGGCTGGGCGCTCGGCATCAACGCCGGCGGCGGCAACCTCGGCGTCGCCGCGGTCCAGCTCGTCGGCCTGTTCGTGCTGGCAGTCCTGGGGACGGCCAGTCCCGGCATCGTCGCCGGCATCTACCTGCCGGCGATCGTGCTGGCCGCACTCGGTTCCGCGATGTTCATGGACAACCTCAGCCAGGCCCGCAACGAGAAACGGGCCATGCGTGACGTCACCCGCGAACCGCACACCTGGATCATGTCCCTGCTCTACATCGGCACGTTCGGGTCGTTCATCGGCTTCGGGTTCGCCTTCGGCCAGGTCCTTCAGGTGCAGTTCGCCGACACCTTCAACACCCCGGTGAAGGCCGCGTACCTGACGTTCCTCGGACCGCTGCTCGGCTCGCTCATCCGTCCCGTGGGCGGTGCCCTGGCCGACCGGCTCGGCGGGGCCCGGGTCACCTTCGCGAACTTCGTGGCGATGGCGGCCGGCGCGTCGACCGTCCTGCTCGCCTCCCAGCAACGTTCGCTGCCGTTGTACCTGCTCGGCTTCATCGCGCTGTTCGTGTTCAGCGGCATCGGCAACGGCTCGACGTACAAGATGATCCCGGCGATCTTCCGGGCCAGGTGCGGCGTACGGGTGACCGCCGGCGGCGCGGCCGACCCGCACGACCGGGCGGCGGAGCACGAGGCCCGGCGCCTCTCCGGCGCGCTCATCGGCGTCGCCGGTGCCATCGGCGCGTTCGGCGGAGTCCTCGTCAATCTTGCCTTCCGGCAGTCGTTCCTGACCTACCAGAGCGCGGATGCGGCCTACGTCGCCTTCATCGCCTTCTACGCGGTCTGCTTCGTCCTCACCTGGTACGTGTACCTGCGCCCGTCACCCGGGAGACTTGAGGGCGTCTGACAGCCGGCGGAGACGCTCAGAGGTTGAGGCGCAGCAGGTCGTCGAGACCGCTCTTGAGCACGTCGGTGCCGAGGCCGCGCTCGCGCAGCTGGTAGCTGATCAGGGTGGCCGAGACCGGCGCGAGCAGCGCGGCCGCGACGTAGTGCGGGTCGACGTCGGGGCGTGCCTCGCCGAGCAAACCGGCAAGGTGGGTGTGGTAGATCATGTACGGCCCGCTGCGGTATCGCGCCACCGGCGAGCTGGCCTCGGTGACCAGCAGCATTTCCAGCTGCGCCTCCACCCGGTCCACCAGTGCATGCAGGAAGGCATGGATCCGCTCCGCCGCCGGCGCGCCGGGGCCCAGCGGCGGCGGGCCCTGCAGGAAAGCGGCCTGGAAAGTGGCCTCCTCCTCGTCGAGCAACGCGAAGATCAGTCCGGCGCGGTCGCCGAAGCGGCGGTAGGCGGTGCCGGTGCCCACTCCCGCGGCCCGCGCCACCTCGTCGAGGGCCAGCGCCTTGACGCCCTCGGTGGCGACGATGCGCGCGGCGGCGTCGAGCATCATGCGGCGGTTGCGGGCGGCGTCGGCGCGTTCGATTCCCGGTTGTCCCGCGACCGGCAGTGTCGCGGGGACCGGCGTCGCTGCCGTCTCCGGCTCTCCAACCACCCGACAGTCCTCTCTCCCGCGGCCACGCCTCCGGCAGCCGGTGCGCCCGTCCGCCCATTCTGCCGTGACCTGCGCGCTGTCGCGGCAGTGTAAGCAGTTCTTCGCAGGTCGAGGCCAGCGGTGCGGCGACGTTGTAATCGGAAACCTTTCCGGATAGCCTTCCCGATTAAGTGGAACACCTTCCATTTAGACCGCAGAAAGGCCCGTCACCATGAAGGCACTCGTCGCACCTTCGTACGGTCCGATCGACCAGCTCACCATCGCTGAGCTGGCCAAGCCGGCACCCGGGCCGGGACAGATCCTGATCAAGCTGCGAGCGGCAGCGCTCAACCCGCTCGACGTCAAACTCGCCACCGGAGTGATGCGCGAGATGATGCCGGTGTCGCATCCGTTCGTGCTGGGTCTGGACGCGGCCGGCACCGTAGAAGCGGTCGGTGAGGGCGTCACCCGATTCACCCCCGGTGACGAGGTGGTGGCGTTCACCCACCCGGTCGCCGGCGCGGTCGCGGAGTACACGTTGGCCCTCGACGGCCCCGAGGTGGTGGCCCGGCCGGAGACGCTGGACCCGGTGGACGCCGCTGCTCTGCCGGTGGCCGCGATGACCGCGGCCGCCATTGTCGAGCAGGCCGGGCTGAACAGCGGCGACTCACTACTGGTGGTCGGCGCGACCGGGGGTGTCGGCTCGTTCGTGGTGCAGCTCGCCGCCCAGGCCGGCGTCCGCGTGGTGGCGACCGCGCCGCCGTCGGACGCGGACTACGTGCGTGGCCTCGGTGCCGCGGTGACCGTCGACTACACCTCCGGCGACACGACCGAGGAGGCGCTGCGCCACGTTCCCGGCGGCGTCGACGTCGCCGTCGATCTGATCAATGCCGGTCCCGCACTGGCCGGAACCGCAGCCGCTGTCAAGCGCGGTGGGCTGCTCATCTCTCCGGCCGGTGGTCCGCCGGTCTTCGACCGTGAGGTGCGCGCCTCGTACGCCCACATCGAGGCCACCAACGGCCTGCTGCAACGGATCGTCGAGGCGACCGCATCGGGTCGGCTGCGGGCCGAGGTGAGCGCCCGGTTCCCGTTTGCCGAGGCGCAGCGCGCGGTCGCCGAGTTCGCCGGCAAGCACACCCGCGGCAAGGTCGTCATCACCTTCTGACCGTTGCCACCACGGCGCCCGAGCGGCAAGGAGACCCACGGTGTACGACACATCCCGAGGGCAGTAGTCCGTCGTCATCTCCTCACCTGGAAGGAATCGCGGATGAATCACCGCGTGCTCGGCCAGAACCTGACCACCTCCGCTCTCGGCCTCGGCTGCATGGGCATGAGCGAGTTCTACGGTGACCGCGACGACAATGAGTCGGTCGCCACGATCCACCGGGCGCTGGAGCTCGGCGTCACCCTGCTCGACACCGCCGACATGTACGGCCCGTTCGCCAACGAGGAGCTGGTCGGCAAGGCCGTCGCCGGCCGCCGCGAGCACGCGGTGATCGCCACGAAGTTCGGCGTGGAACGCCGCCCCGAGGATGGCCATTTCGCCATCAACGGTCGCCCTGACTACGTGCGCCGGGCCTGCGACGCGTCGCTGCGCCGGCTCGGAGTGGACCACATCGACCTGTACTACCAACACCGCGTCGATCCGCAGGTGCCCATTGAGGAGACCTGGGGCGCGCTGGCCGAGCTCGTCGCGAGCGGCAAGGTGCGCCACCTCGGCATTTCCGAGGCCCCGGCGGACCTGGTGCGCCGGGCTCACGCTGTGCACCCGGTGACCGCCGGACAGTATGAATACTCGCTGTTCAGCAGGGAGCCGGAGACCGAACTGCTGCCCACCCTGCGTGAGCTGGGCATCGGGCTGGTGGCGTACTGCCCGCTCGGGCGGGGGCTGCTGACCGGCGCGATCAGCGACCTCACCCAACTGGAGGCCGACGACTACCGGCGCGGTACGCCCCGTTTCCAGGGCGACAATCTGCGGCACAACATGGAACTGGTAGCGCGGGTGCGTGAACTGGCCACCGCCAGGGACGTCACCGCCGCCCAGCTGGCACTCGCTTGGGTGCTCAGCCGCAGCCCCGACGTGGTGCCGATTCCGGGCACCAAGCGACGTCGCTACCTGACAGAGAATGTCCAGGCACTCGACGTCGAGCTGACGGAGGCCGAGCTGAACGCGATGGACGCGGCCCTGCCGCCCGGCGCCGCGGCCGGCGGCCGCTACCCGGAGCAGCCGCCGCTGGCGCGACGCTGAATCGGATCGGCCGGGCACTGTGCCCGGCCCTCCGGGCCGTGGACAGCCGATCATCGGCTTGCCGAAGACCGGCATGAGCTGTTTCGACACCGCACGGGTGAGCGGCCACAGCCGGCTCCTGGCCGCCGCGGGATGTGCACTTACTCGGACCGGACGAGACCGGCTCCACCGGCGACGAGGGTCTTCACGCTCCGGGAGTTAGGGGCTCGCCGCGCGGCATCGCGCGCCGGTCGGACGGTGGCTAGGTCCTACGGGTGGCGCAGCCGCGAGGTGAGGAGCTCGTCCAGTTCGGAGCCGAAGTCCTTCGCGCCGACGAGACCCTCGTAGACCAGGGCGACCTGTCCCGGCCGCAGGTCCAGGGTCAGACAGTAACTCAACAATCCGCCGTCCGAGCTGATCTGCAACAACCGGGTCGACTCGATGTCGGCCTCCCAGCCGTCGATGCCCTCCGGCCAGTCGCTGAGGTCGGCCAGCGTTTCCATGTGCCGGGGACGTACCGGCCCGTACGACAGCCGGTCGCCCGAGACGAAGCCGGCGTGCACCTCGCGCAGAAAGACCCGCAGCGGCTCGGGGAAGCTATCCCAGAACGGTGGCGGTTCACCGAAGCTACGCGGGTCGTAGCCGACCCAGCCGACGGACCCGCCGTCGTCCGCCCGTCCGACGTAGACCAGCACCGGGCAGTCATCGGTGATAGCAGCCTGGACGTCGACGAAACGCGTGCGCAGCGCCTCGGTGAACCGGGGCAACAGATCGAGCAGACCCCGGTTCCACAACGCCGCTGCACTGCGGCATCGGTTCGCCGGATCGGTGGAGCGCGCGATCGGCCACCACTGCGCAGGAATCCGGGACAGTTCGGCCGAATCCGGGCCGACGAAAGCCAGGGACCAATTCTCCAAGCCGACCCTGACCTCGACCGGATCCGTCACGTCACTCCCCGTCAACCCTGACTCTTCAGCAGCCGGTCGATGATAGCTCGCAACTGCTCGCTGACCTGGTCGGCGAGGGAGACCTGCTCGTCTCTCCACTTCGGATCGGCCATCGCCATATCGGCCACGCGGCGAGATTGCGGCGACTTGTTGACGCTGTCCGACAGCCACTGAAGCCCGGCATATTGACGATCCGTTCCGGCGAGACGATGTGGTCGGGCGAGGCCGTGGAGTCGCCGTCGGCGTTCGTCCCAATGACCTTCGACCGGGGGTACGCCGGGTCTGGCGCACCGACGACCGGTCTCCACCACCAGAAGCTTGTCGACGTACGCGGAGGTTGTCATGATCCGTCCATGACAACAACTCATGGCACGGATGGCGGTGCCGTCACCGTCCGTAGCGCGGCGAGGCGGTGCGGCTCATGATTCCCTCGTCGCAGGACCCGACGAGTGTCGAGCCGTTCCGGGTGCACGCCAGCCCTGAGGAGTTGGAGGACCTTCGCGCGCGCCTGCGGGCGACGCGCTGGCCGGACGCGCCGGAGGACGCTGGGTGGTCGCTGGGCACAGACATCACCTATCTGCGCGAACTCGTCGACTACTGGGCGGAGGAGTTCGACTGGCCGGCGCAGGAGACCGCTCTCGCGCGCCTGCCGCGCTTTCGCACGCGGATCCGGGACATGGGCGTCTCGTTCATTCGTGCGCGTGCCGTCGCGCCAATTGGGCCGGTGCTGCCGCTGGTCCTCTGCCATGGATGGCCGGACTCGTCGTGGCGCTACGAGAAGGTGGTGCCCCTGCTCACCGACCCCGGGGCGCACGGCGCGGACCCGGCCGACGCCTTCGACGTGGTCGTGCCGGACATGCCGGGCTTCGGGCACTCGGACCGTCCTGCGGGAGGACCCCTCGACTCGATCGCGGTCGCCGACCTGTGGGCCGAGTTGATGACCGCGCTCGGTCACGCGAGTTTCGGTGCCGTGGGAGGGGACATCGGCAGCTCAGTGAGCCGCTATCTCGCCCTGAACCATCCCGAGCGAGTCGTTGCCGTGCATCGCATGGAGGCCAGCCTCCCGGTTCTCACCGCCGTTGACCTCGCCCCGGAGGAGCGGGCCTGGCTCGACGCCGCCGCCGCGTGGAAGGCCAGCGAAGGCGCGTACGCCGCGATGCACCGCACCAAGCCGCAGACCGCCGCTGTGGGGCTGACCGACTCACCCGCCGGACTGGCCGCCTGGATCGTCGAGAAGCTGCGGTCGTGGAGCGACTGTCACGGCGATATCGAGCGGAGCTTCACCAGGGACGAGATCCTCACCCTGCTCACGCGCTACTGGCTGACCGGAACGATCGGCTCGTCGATGCGCATGTACGTCGCCAACGCCGCGATCCCGCCGGAACAACACGCCCGCAGGGTCGATGTACCGTCCGGCTTCGCGCTCTTCCCCGGCGACACGCTCCACCCGCCGCGGGCCTGGCTCGAGCGCACGGCCAACGTCGTGCGCATCACCGAGCTCGACCGGGGTGGCCACTTCGCGCCCTTCGAGGAGCCCGAGCTGTACGCGCAGGAGCTGCGCGAATTTTTCCGGCCCTACCGTTCGGTCGGCCGGACCTGACCAGGCCCGCGTGGGCTACCACCGACCGTCCGTGCACTCAGCCGCGACGCCCGGGCCTGGCTCACGTACAGGTAGCGAGCGGACCGGGCCCGTGTCTGTTCGGATCGGTAGCTCGTGTCCCACAGTGATTGGATCGCGGCCGACTCGGGGGCACAAACCGTGCCCCCGAGTCGGCGCGACAGTCGGCGGCCCGTTCTACCGGCGGCCGAACTTGACACTCACCTCTGCTACTGGTCAGGCGGGCACGAACTGCCACTGCTGGTTGGTCCCGCCGTTGGCAGTCCACTGCACGACCTGCGCCCCGTCGCTGGTCGAGGCACCGGAGACGTCAGCTGCCAGTCCGCTGCCGCGGGCGACGATGGTGTAGTAGCCGTTACCGGTGGGCCGCAGGTACCACGACTGGTTGGTGCCGCCGTTGGCCGACCACTGCTGTAGTTGCAGGCCGGCCGTGGTGCTGCCGGCGTTGACGTCGAGCATCTTTCCGGAGGCGGTGTAGCGCAGGGTGTAGGCGTCCTGGGTGGTGCTGATCGTCCAGGTGGGGGTGCCGCTCTGCTGGACGGCCTTGGCGCCGTCGGCGGTGGAGTTCCCGGCGATGGCGAGGGGTTTGCCGCTGTTGCGGTTGACGATGCGGTAGGTGCCCGCTGCGGGCCCGGTTCCGCCGCCTCCGCCGAGGTTGAAGTACTCGACCGAGTCGGTGAAGGTGGTGCTGCCGGCCTTCGTGGTCGACAGCTGCAGGTACACGCGGCTGCCGGTGGCGGGGGCGGTGAAGGACACCGGTTGGGTCACCCGCGTGCCGAGTGGGATGGTCAGGTTGCTGCTTCCGGACGCGACGACCGCGCCGGTCGGGCTGTCGAGCCGGGCGGTCCAGGCCAAGGTCACCGAGGTGTTGGTGAGGTCGTCGTTGAACACGGTGATGTTGCGGGTCACCGTGGCGCCGCGGGCGTAGCTGGGCACCGCCTGCGGCAGCGGGAAGGTGCCGTTCGCATCCGAATTGCCGGAGGCGGACCAGTACGGGAGGTCGATCGCGGCCACCGGGTTGAACGCCGCCTGCACCCGCTGGATCTGCGGGTTGCTCCACGGGTCGGGCAGGTTGTCCACGCCGTAGATGGGGTGACCGCCCTCCTCCGGGGTGAAGTCGGTGGACCGCACGCCGGGCACCACGCTGGCCCAGGCGGACAGCAGGGTGTACGGACGCAGGTCGGTGGCGCCCTTGCCGCGCTTGGCAGCAGTCGCGGTGGCGAACCACTCGAAGCCCTGCTTGTTGTTGCATGCCGGCCAGATGAACTCGCCCTCGCCGTCGGGCCGCCCGTTGACGGTGACCAGGCCCTCCCCGTACCTGCCGAAGCCGTCGACGTAGTGCGGGATAACCGCGAAGTTGGCGTACGTCATCCCGGGATACAGGCTGACATTGTTGCCGACGCCCACCTCGACAATGATCGGCCGGGTGCCGTCGGCGCCGTTCATCGCCGCGTACAGGTCCTTCTCGAACTGTTCGGAATCCTGGCCGCTCTGGTTCGGCTCGTTGTTCTGACTCCAGCGGATGATCGCGGGGTGATTGCGGTCGCGCAGGACCAGCGCACGGGCGTGGTTGATCATGTTGTCGCGCCCGACGGAGTTCTGCCACTCCTGCGAGGATTGGGAGCCGCGAATCGCGACCTCGTCGATGATCATCAGGCCCATCTCGTCGGCGACATCCAACATGTACGGGCTTCCGGGCTCCTGGTGGATGCGCACCACGTTGTAGTTCAGCCGCTGGTAGTTGTCCACCGCCTGCGGCCAGCCGCCGTTGCCGGACGACGGGGGCAGGAAGCCGGGCAGGGTGTGGTACGCGTCGCCCTTGCCGCCGTTGTTGATCCGGTCATAGTCGGCACCCTGGAGGTTGTCGCCGCGGAAGTTCACGCGCACGCCGTTGAGGTAGTAGTAGTCACCGTTCTGGGTGGCCTCCCGGAACCCGAACCGGTACTCGGCGTCGCTCGTCCGGCCGTCGTCGGTGACGGCATGCACCGCCAGCCCGTGCAGCTGCGCCCGGTACCCGGACCGGTACGGCACGTTGGGCCACCAGTACGAGGTGCTGTCGAGGTTCCACGCGACCGGCCCGACGGTCACGGTCGCGGTCGAGCGGGCCGCCACGGTGACCGTACGGCTGGGCAGTGCCGGGTAGCTGAAAGCCGTTCCGTTGCTGGACGACAGCGACCCGGTCAACGTCACCGACCGGGAACTGCCCGACGTGTTCCGCACCGTCACGTCGTAGGTCAGCGTCTTGTTCGCCACCGACGTACGCACGAATGTGTCGCTGACGTACACCGCCGGGTACACCCGCAGGAACGCGGACCCGAAGATTCCCTGCGGGACAGCCTCGGACCACGTGGCGGCGTCGGGCACCAGGTACCGGCCGTTGGATGCCTTCAACGCGCCGCGGCCCTTCACGTTCACCGTGATCGTGTGGGTGGTGCCGGGCGCCGCGTATGCGCTGATGTCGAAGTTCGACGGGGTGAACGCCGTCGTCTGGGTCGCGACCACTCGGCCGTCGACCGACAGTGTCGCCTGGTGGTTGACGGCGCCGAACTCGATCCAGGTCGACTGCGGCTGCCCCGAGTCTGGCACGGTGATGCTGCGCGAGTACACCGCCTCGTTCACGGTGGTGAAGCCCTGCTTGTACCAGCCGCCGCCGGGTACCGCGATCGTGGTCGCCCCCCGACCCGCGGGCGTGAAGTTCCACGTCCCGGCCAGGTCGACCGAGGTGAGCGCGGCGTTGCCGGCCGCCACACCGTCAAGTCCGGCGGCCGCGACACTCTGCGTCGCGACTGGCGCGGCCAGGGCCGACCCGGGGGTCGCCAGGGTCAGACCACCCAGCGTCAGAGGCAGGGCGAGGGCCACGGTCGCGGCCAGCCCTCTGGCCAACGCCGACAATCGGCCACCCCAGTGGACGTTGGTACGATGCACGGTTACCTCCTGTGACTCACCCGACAGCTCCGCAACACCGGTTCAGAGCACAGCCTCAGGGCCGAGACCCGAATCGATTCGACAAATCTGCCGGCGTCGCCGACCACCCGGGAAGGGTGGCTGCGGCCCAGATACATAGGTATGTATTTAATGGGCGTATCGCGCGTGAAGTCAAGGTTTCAAGGCGGTTACTTCCTGCTCCTGGCGCCTCACGAGCTTTGAGTGGCCGCAGATAATACGGCCCTTCCGGAGTGCTGGGCATCGCGCTCAGGCACTCCGTGTCGCCGGCCCGCCGACGCGGTACCGATCGAATAGCGAACCGATTCGCCCCTGCGGTCCCGGCTGCGTGACGCGCTGAAGACGTGGACAGCACTGTGGTCCTCGGTGAAGTCGGCGGGCGGCCCGGCCTGACTTGTTCGCTTCGAAAATGGAGTTAGGGTGCTGGTAAGTAACACGCTTCGCCCACGTTACGAGCGGGTTGCGGGCTCGTGACGGCGAGTGTCTGACTGCGTAGACATGACTGCGCAATCATACAGGACGATGGCTGGCGATGGGAGGTGCCGTGACGCGACTGGCGAGGCCGGGTGGAAGCCCTCCGACGCCGCGCAGCGTGGACGTCGCGCGGCTGGCCGGCGTCTCCCAGAAGACGGTGTCCAGGGTCCTCAACGACGAGCCGTATGTCTCGGCCGACGTGCGCCGGCGGGTCCTGGACGCCGCCGAGGAACTCGGCTACCGGCGCAACCAGGCGGCCCGGGCGTTGGCCTCCGGGCGGACCCGGTCGATCGGCGTGGTGACGCTCGGCAGCGCCTTGTACGGGCCGGCGTCGTGGCTCATGGGCATCGAGCGGGCGGTTCGGGAGGTGGGCTACACGCTGCGGGTGGTCACCACGATCGAGGGCGACCCGGGCGGCATCGCGAGCGCCCTGGCGTCGCTGCTGGACCAGGGCGTGGACGGCGTCATCATCTCCGAGCCGATCGACGAGGGCGTCGGCCTCATCAGCGTCGACGTGCCGGTCCTGGTTCTCGGCGCGCCGCCCACCTTCACCGCGCCGCAGGTGGTGACCGCCAGGGTCGGCGCGGGCCGGCTCGCGCGGGCCGCGACCGAGCACCTGCTGGAGCTGGGGCACGCGACCGTCCATCACCTGGCCGGCCCGCAGCGGTGGTATTCGGCACGGGATCGTCTCGCCGGCTGGCGCGAGGCGCTGCGAGCCCACGGCGCGGACGAGCCGCCTGTCGTCGAGGGCGACTGGTCGGCCGCGTCCGGCTACGCGGCGGGCCGGGAACTGGCCGGCGACGGCACCGTGACCGCGGTGTTCGCCGCGAACGACGACATGGCGATCGGGCTCATCCGCGCGCAGCTCGAGGCCGGGCGCCGGGTGCCCGAGGACATCAGCGTCGTCGGGTTCGACGACATCCCGGTCGCCGCCTACGTCACTCCCCCGCTCACCACCATGCGGCAGCCGTTCGACGAGGTCACGCGGCAGGGCCTCGCGCTGCTGGTGCAGGCCATCGAGAAGCCGGACGTCGAGCTTCCACCGGCAGCCGACCAACCGGTCGAGCTCGTCGTCCGCGCCTCGACGGCGCCACCACCGCCCCGGCCGATCCCGGGACGTGGCCGCCGAGCGATCCCCCATGCCCACGGTGGCCCGCACGGTCAGCCCGCCGACAGCGGAGTCCCATCCACCCAGCCCTGATCAGCGTCGATCCGTCCACCTACGGCGGCACGTCACCCGAGACCCGCACCGGCCGACCACCAGCCCCCGCCCGGCCGGCACCGCCATCGGCACCGCCATCGGCACCGCCCTCGCCGCCGTCAGCACCAGCGCTGCGGCGAGCAGCACAAGTGCGGGCCTGGCGCGCCGCAGCGCCGCGGTCACGCCTGCGGCCCAACCACGCGACGGCGCCCAGCAGCGTGCAGGCGTGGTCCGGGACAATCAACGCGGCTGTGGTTATGACGCCGTTCGGCTGAGCTCGGCGCGCCGCCACGCGATCTGGAGCGACCGCTGCGCGACCCAGACGGTCACGCCGAAGATCGCCAGCGCGTTCATCCCGTGCAGGCCGAAGACGATGTGCCCCGCCTCAGCCTCCCCAAAGGACTTGGCGAGCGCCCGGATCATCCCCTGGACGAGCGTCAGCCCGGCGATCAGCGCCACCATGCCGATGAGCCGTCCGGGCATCCGGGCGAGCGCGGCGACGACCAGGCACACCACAGCGAACACGAAGATCGCGATCCCGAGCACGCGGTGGGGCATGAAGGCCTCCTCGTCGGACACGTGCATGAACGCGCCGCTGGCGGCTAGGTAGAACACCGCGACCTCGGCGAGTAGCAGCACCGACGTCAGGCCCGCGAGGAGCTTTTTCATGTCGCTGAGCGTAAGCCGATTGCGTCATCGGCGCAGGCCCGTCGGGTCTGATCATGATAAAGGAGGAGGTTCCCCTTTGGACCGGACACCCAAGGCCCTGTCTCATCGGCGGTCGACGCCATTCATTGATCGCGACGATGTGGAGGCTGGCCTGGTAGCGGACGACGAACTTGTCGTACCGGGTCGCGAACGCGCGGTGGCGTTTCAGGCGGTTGATGTGGCACTCCGCAGCGTGGCGCTGCTTGCAGTTCTCGGGGTCAAAGGTCGGTGGTCTGCCGCCCTTCGACCTCTTCTTCGCCGGTTCGCGGCCCGGTCGCCTGAGCTTCAACCACTTTGATGGAGCGGTGGTTACCTGCTGCCGGTTGGTGCAGGGGTGGTGGTAAGTGGCTCGGTCAGGCTGGTCGGTTGGTGGTGCCAGGCGGTCTCGTATTCGTCGGGGCGGAGGTCGCCCAGTTCCTTTTGGATGCGGCGGGTGTTGTACCAGCCGCAATGGCAACAGAGGACGCCCGTACCAACCAATGGCCGTCGAGCCTGGGAATCGAGATCGGCGCCTTGTTGAAGGTCGCGGCCGCTGTTGACCTCTGTATCAACGTTGAGGGCTGGACTGGTTTTCGGCGTGGGCGCAGCGGCCGCGGTCGTCGACGAGAATGATCGGCCGTAGATCGCCGGCGGGCTGAGCCTTGATTGGTCGCAGGTCGAGAGCCTTGCGCGAGGCGCAGGATCATCACGACGTGGCGTTGGTCGAGCAGGCACAGCGAGCCGCCGCAGCGGCCGCGATGGAGTCGGACCAGGACGGACTCGCCCGCTGTACACTGCCCGGGCGTCGAACGCGGATGGCCCCTCCTCGACCGGTGGGGCCGGCGTCGCTCGTGCAACATGGCGAGTTGCGGTAACCGGGCCGAGGTACGGGCCGATGCCGCCCGCCAGCAGCCGGGCTGACCAACCGTCACTCCACACCAGGCTACGGTCGCGGCGTTCCGCTCGCGGCGAAGGACCGGTGCGTACGGGTTCTTTCCAGGGATGCGGGTACCGGCCCGGTCAGCAACGACCCATCGCCGTTCCCTTGGCCCATGCCTCGATGAGTTCGGTGGCCTGGCCGGGGTTGAGCCGCGGATCGCACAGTGAGGTGTAGTGACGCTGCAGTTGGTCCTCGTTCTCCACGGATCCACCGATACATTCCGTCACATCGTCGGCCGCGACCTCGATGTGGAGACCGGCGGCGTGCTGCCCGTTCTGCCCCATGATGTCACGAAAGCGTAGCGCCTCGGTGATCACGTCGGTGAGGTGGCGTGTCTTCAGGCCGTTCGAGGCTTTCACGGTGTTGCCGTGCATGGGGTCGCTCAACCAGACCACCGGGTGTCCCGCGTTCACCACACGGCGGACTATGGATGGCAGGGCCTCCTGGATCCGGTCCCGACCCATCCGGGGTATCAGGACGAGGCGGCCCGGCTCGCGCCGCGGGTCGAGCGCCTCGCACACCTGCAGGACATCATCGGGGTCGGCGTCCGGTCCGATCTTGCATCCCACCGGATTGACGACAGAGGAGAGCATGGCGACATGGGCCGCGGCCGGCTCGCGGGTCCGCTCACCCACCCAGGGCAGGTGGGTCGAGCCCAGGTACAGGTCGTCGGTGTCCGGGGCACTGCGGACCAGCCGGGACTCGTAGTCGACCACCAGCGCCTCGTGGCTCGACCACGGGCCCTCCGCCGTCGCCGTACGTCCGTTTCCCTGACGGTAGCTCCGCATCACCCGCTGTACCGCGTCGCTGGCCTCGTAGGCCCAGACCATGCGCCGCGGGTCGGCTCTGCGGGTCCTCGACCCGGCGATGTCCGAATTGATCA
Source organism: Micromonospora sp. NPDC049204 (assembly GCF_040647935.1). Taxonomy (NCBI): domain Bacteria; kingdom Bacillati; phylum Actinomycetota; class Actinomycetes; order Micromonosporales; family Micromonosporaceae; genus Micromonospora; species Micromonospora sp. NPDC049204. Next base: position 116,498 of record NZ_JBEZDC010000014.1, read on the forward strand.
TGTGCCCTCGAAAGGAGGGGATGCGCAGCGCGTCGTGCCACTCCATGGCCTGCGATCGGGGCTTGGCGAACTGTCCGGCCATCCGGCCGACACGGATGACACTCTGACCGGTGAGCTCACCGAGCCTGTCCCCCAGCCGGTCGATGATTTCGAGTTTGCCTGAGGTGTGCCGGGGCGTGCACTCGTAGAAGCTCTCGGCGCAGTCGCCGACCTGCAGCAGAAGAGTGCCGGTGGGGGCCAGTGTCGACAGCGACTCCCGCAGCTGCCAAATCTCCTCGGTCGTCACCAGGGGTGGCGATGAGGAAAGCGAATGACAGACCTCGTGGTACGCGGGGTGGTCCTGCCAGTCCGGTTGTTGAGCCGCCGGCATGCCCTGCCACGGACCGAGTGGGGCGAAGTCCGCCGTAGAGCTGGGTTGCTGCATCTGTCCTCCACACAAGAGATCAGCGAGACGGGCCTGCGGGAGCCGCGGCAGGCCGCGAGCCGATCGCCAGACGAGCCCGGCGACGGCCCGGTCGCGCCGGCGCTAACCTCCCGGTCGAGGGGTGTGCGCGGATAGCGTGGCCCAGCCGCCGGTGTGTGCGCATCACGTCTTTGCGTTGCCAAGAGCGGCATTGAATGGGCTGGGGATCCACATCCGGGAGAGCGGGTATGGCGCGTTCGCGTCATCGAGTCGCCTGGTGACCACACCCACGGCGAGGATCCACAACACCACCGACAACCCCGCGAACCGGGCGCTAGCTCTCCAGCGCGGCCAGCACGTGCGCCGTGGTCAGCGGTACCGCGCAACGATCCGCCGCGTACCGAAGCGCCATGAGATGGTCGTCGAGCGACAGGTCGGCCAACGCATCCGACACGAGGAACGGCTGGATGTCGCGGCTGAACGCGTCGCTGGCGGTAATGAGGCACCCCATGTGCGCGTAGACGCCACAGACGATGATCTGATCCCGGCCCGACCCCCGCAGTCGCTCCTCCAGGTCGCTGCGGAAGAACGCGCTGTAGCGCCACTTGGTCAGCACCGTGTCGCCCGGCTCCGGGGCGACGTCGTCGGCGATGCCACGATCGGCCTCCGCGCTGCTCATGCCGGGACCCCAGAGGTCGTGCAGCAGCCCGCGGTCGCGACGGCTCATCCCACCCGGCTGTGCCGTGTACAGCACCGGCACCCGGGCCGCGCGGGCCGCCGCGAGCAGCTTCATGACATTGGCGAGCAGGTCGGTGAGCGGGGACTGCCCGGCTGGGAACGGGCGTAGGAAGTAGCGCTGCATGTCGTGCACCAGCACGGCGGCCCGGTCCGGATCCGGGCGCCAGGGCATCGCCGCACTCGGCAGATCGCTGTCACCGGGCATGGGGTACGCCGCGATCGGGGTCATGACCATGGTTCGTCTCCTATTCGGCATCCGACGACGTCACACGTGCAGGGCCGCGCCGCCGTCCACGTACAGGTCGTGCATCGTGACGTGACCGGCCTGGTCCGACACGAGATACGCGACCGCTTCGGCCACGTCCCGCGGCTGGGCCAGCTTTCGAAGCGGAATACCGACGCGGTACGCGGCCGGCGAGCCCTCGACCACCTGCCGCGGATCACCGGCCTCGCCGAGCATCGAGCGCAGCATGGGTGTGTCGGTCGAGCCCGGCGAGACGACGTTGCACCGGATGCCGTAGTCGGAGAGTTCCAGCCCCAGACATCGGGTGAACTGGGCCGACGCGGCCTTCGAGGCGGCGTACGCGGCCATCTCCGTGCGCGGCACGCCGGCGGCGTTGGATGCGATCGTCACGATCGCACCCCGTCGGCGGCCGATCATTCGGCGGGCCACCGCCCGGGACAGGTGGAACACCCCGCCCGCGTTGATCGAGAAGGTCTCGCTCCACTGCTGGTCCGACAGCTCGACCACCCGGCCGGTGTGCAGGACGCCGGCCGCGTTGACCAGGACGCCGATGGGCCCGAGCTCGTCCTCGACGCGCCCCACGAGCGCATCCACGGCCTCGCTGTCGCGCACGTCGACGAGGTAGCCGCGGACCGAATCACCCTCCGCCTCGATCTTGGTCAAAACGGTGTCGAGCGCCTCGGCGTTGCGGTCGACGGCCGCGACGTGCGCCCCCGCGCCTGCCAGGAGGCCCGCCACGGCGGCACCGATGCCCTGCGCCGCCCCGGTGACAAGTGCGACCGTCGACTCGATTCCGGTCAGTTCCATCATGCGCTCCCGCTGGTCGTAGTTGCCTGCTCGGCGTCGTACCCGAAGAGCCATTCATGCCGGTCCAGACCGGATGCGGTCTGGGCGGAGGTGTCGCGGCGATGCCGCGCTTGCCCGTTGACGAGGTGGAATGTCTCCGCGTTGGCACGGGACTGTTGCTGGATCCGCGTCGTCCGGGGAAGGCGGATACCTTCGTAGCGGCGCAAGGCCGCGCTCAGGTCGCCCGGGCGCGCGTCGGCCAGACACGCCGCGAGCACCACGGCATCCTCGATCGCCTGGTTCGCGCCCTGCGCCTGGATCGGTGCCATCGGATGCGCGGCGTCGCCGATGACGGCCACCCGTCCCGAACTGAGCCGCTCGATGCTCTCCCGATCGTGCAGCGCCGACCTGGTGATTGTCTCCGCCGCGTCGATCACCCGTGTCACGTCCGGATGCCAGCCCGCGTACGCCGCGGCGAGCGGGGCGACGTCGCCCCGCGCCGACCACGACTCCTCTCGCCTGTCCGAGGCGGACATGGTCGCCTCGAAGCTCACCTGCCGACCCGACGACACCGGGTAGCACACGAGGTGTTGGTCCGGTCCGAGCCACGACTGCACCCGGATCTCGGTGAGCAGAAAGCGCACCCGCTCGACCGGCACCAGTCCCCGGTAGAGCGTCTGCCCGGAGGGGCGCGGCCGATCGGCCACGATCTGCTCACGTGCGATCGAATGAATGCCGTCGGCCCCCACGACCAGGTCCGCCGTGACCGTCGGACCGTCGGACAGGTGCAGCCGCGCCTCGTCGGCGCTCTGCGTCACGGCGGCGAGGCGGGCGCCGAGGTGCACCCGGTCAGGCGGCACGACGGAGAGCAGGCTGGTAAGCAGGTCCGCGCGGCGCATCGTGTAGTAGGGCGCGCCGAAGCGGCTGCGGCACAGACTGCCCAGCGGGGTGCGTTGCAGCCGCCTGCCGTCGTCCCAGCGGCGCGACTCGATCGCCTGCGGCACGACCGCAACGCCGCGCAGGCGATCGCGCAGGCCGAGCTGATGCAGCAGCCGGGTGGCATTGGGCGCCACCTGCACTCCCGCACCCACCTCGGTCAGGTGCTCCGCCTGCTCGTAGACGTGGCAGTCGATTCCGGCCCGGCGAAGGGCGGCGGCCAGGGCAAGGCCGGCGATTCCGGCCCCGGCCACAGCCACCCGCATCTGAGGCATGTCGTTCCCGTCAGTAGTAGAGGAGCGCTTGTCCCAGTCCTCGTCGTGCCTGAACAGGCTGCACGGCTTGACCACCTCAGGCATGCTCGTCAGCGCCTCACGTGGGATCAGGGTCCCTGGCGTCTGGGTCGTCCACCGCTACTGATCCAGCTCCCGGGACGGACCCGCAGTACCGACGTCGGCCGCCAGCCCCAGCAGGTCACCGGCCCTCCGGCCGCCCGCCAAGACGACCGCGGACGACCCGCGCCGGGGCGCCGCGGCGATACGCGGGGCGGCATGACGAACGCGCTCGAGAGTCCGCGCAGAAGCACCGCCGCTTTTCTGGACCAGCACATTCACAGCCATGTTCACCGCCCTCGTTGAGCCGGCAATGTCGTCGACAGTAATGGCGATGCATTTGCCCGACCACTACCCGCTCGAGTAGTGGTGCCGCATTCATCTGTTCACGCCATACCGGCCGCACGTTACCGGGAATACGGGATCGTGGCGTCACGTCATGTGCTACGCCTTTCGCCGCCGCAGTATCGAGAGGGGTGATCTGATCTCATGCGAAGGGGAGCAATATGGACGGGACGCATTCGAGCATGGCCGGACCCCCGGATGTTCTGGCCGGCCTCGGCGAGGACGGGCGCGCCTTCGCCCTGCTGTATCGGCCCGACCCGGCCAAGGACGCGCGCGTGGAGGTCCTGACCGGCGACGTCCACGACGTGGGCAGCCTCGCCGAGCTGCCCCTACCCGGTGACCCGGCGAGTGGCGCCCGGCACGACCTGCTTGTGGCGGTCCCGTACCGGCAGGTCACCGAACGTGGGTTCGACTGCCACGACGACCATGCGCCCCTGCTTGCCATGCGGATCCACGAGCAAGCCGAACTCAGCCTCGATCAGGCCCTGGCCGGCCTGCCCGAGCAGAAGGTACGCGTGTCCGACGCCGGATTCGACGCCAGCGACGAGGACTACGCGGCGATCGTCAAGCGCGTGGTGGGTGATGAGATCGGACAGGGCGCCGGATCCAACTTCGTCATCAGGCGATCCTTCGCCGCGCGGCTGGACGACTGTTCGGCCCGCACGGAGCTGGCGATCTTTCGGCGGCTGCTGACCGGGGAGCTGGGTTCGTACTGGACGTTCCTGTTCCACACCGGCGCGGGGACATTCATCGGCGCATCACCGGAGCGGCACGTCAGCATGGCAGACGGCACCATCTCGATGAACCCCATCAGCGGGACCTACCGGCACCCCTCGACCGGGCCGGACATTTCCGGTTTACTGCAGTTTCTGAATGACCCGAAAGAGGCCAACGAACTGTATATGGTCGTCGACGAAGAACTGAAGATGATGGCGCGTATGTGCACCTCCGGCGGTCGGGTGCACGGCCCGTTTCTCAAAGAGATGGCACGCCTCACTCACTCTGAGTATATCTTGACCGGTCAGAGCGACCTCGACGTACGCGATGTGCTGCGGGAGACCCTGCTCGCGCCGACCGTCACCGGCAGTCCGCTCGAGAACGCCTTCCGGGTCATCACCCGACATGAGACGACCGGGCGCGGATACTACGGCGGCGTTCTCGCACTGATTGGCCGTGACGCGATGGGCAGCCGCACGCTCGACTCAGCGATCATGATCCGCACCGCCGAGGTCGGCAACAACGGCAAGCTGCGCCTGGGCGTCGGCGCCACCCTGGTCCGTGACTCCAAGCCCGAGTCCGAGATCGCCGAGACGCAGGCCAAGGCCGCGGGCATGCTCGAAGCGCTCGGCCTCACGCTCGACGGCGACGGCGCCGCGGGCGAGCCCGCTGTCACGGGGGCGCACCCGTCGCCGTCCACCCATCCCCGGGTCCGGCTGGCGTTGCAGAGCCGCAACTCCACGCTGTCGCGATTCTGGCTCGACGGGGCACACCGGACGAGCCCGGAACCGGAGTTGGACGGTCGGCGCGTCCTGGTCGTCGACAACGAGGACACCTTCATGGGAATGCTCGGCCATCAGCTGCGATCCCTCGGCCTCCGGACCACGATCACCCGATACGACAGTCCGCTGCAACTGGAGGGCTACGACCTCGTCATCGTCGGTCCCGGCCCCGGCGACCCCAGCGACATGACAGACCCGCGCATGAACACGCTCCGCACGCTCACCCGTGAACTGCTCGCCGGCGCGGTCCCGTTCCTGTCCATCTGCCTGGGCCACCAGGTCCTCGCCGCCGAGCTGGGCTTCGACCTCGTACGGCGCACGGTGCCCAACCAGGGCGTCCAGATGCGCGTTGACCTGTTTGGCCGGTCCGAACTCGTGGGCTTCTACAACACCTACACCGCCCGTTCCGCACACGGCGTCATCTCACGAGGGCAGGGCAAGACCGTGCAGGTGAGCCGAACCCCGGAGACGGGCGAGGTGCACGCCCTGCGCGGCCCGGGATTCCGATCCGTGCAGTTCCATCTCGAATCCATCCTCACCCAGCACGGCCCGCAGATCCTCAGCGACCTACTCGTCTCGCTACTCAAGGAAGCGCAGAGCGCCGCCGCCGCTGATACACGTGTCGGCGCGCGTCAGCACTAGGCGGTCATGCGGTGCCCCGGCCGGTCCGGCAACGCCGGGCGATGCGTCCGGCAGCCACCGCACAGGGGGCAGCTCGCCCTCGTCACTGAAGGTGTCAGGCTGCCCTCGGTGTCGGTCACGCGAGGACAGCCCGCCAACCCTCGGGCCGGCACGTCAGTGAGCGTGGCCGCCGCCTGCGAAGGGAGTACTCACACCGTCGTAGACGAGCCGCAGCATCATGCCCTGCTCCTGATGCGGCAGGTTGTGGCAGTGGTTCATCCACACACCCGGGTTGTTGGCGCGGAACGCCACCTCCCAGACCTCTCCCGGCCGCACATCGAAGGTGTCCACCCAGAGTGGGCTCCCGGAGGAACGCTCCCCGTCCCTGGAGAGAACCAGCACGGAATGGCCGTGCAGGTGCCAAGGGTGAGTCTCGAGGCTCCGGTTGACCACCGTGAAGCGGACGACGTCCCCCTCGGCGACGACCTGGTCGGGGACCGAAGGATGCCCGCGACCGTCGACGGTCTGGGCGAAGGCCGGGCGGCCGTCGACCATGGCCAGAGAGCGGTCCAGGACGAGCGTGAAATGCCGATCGGCGTTGTCGGTGTCGAACGGTACGACCGCGGGCTCGCCGTAGTGCAGCAAGTCGAGCTCGGGCCAGTCGGAGGTCTCCGGCCGGGCCGGATCTTTCCCGGCGTAGCCGGTCGGGCGCAGCAGCAAGCCCTTGGCGTGGCCGTTGTCGACCACGAGTGCCACCGGCGTCTCCGGCATGGTCAGGACCGCGTCGTACCGCCCACCGGCGGGTATGCGGAGCCCGACCTCACGCACCTCGCCCGGCCGGTTGAGATCACGGCCGTCAACTGCCACCACCCGGAACGGCGTGTCGGTCAGCGCGAACCAGTGCGGATCCGAGTCGGTGTTGATCATTCGCAGTCGCACCAGCGCGCCCGGACGGGCGGTGTGGACGGTGCGATCGGCCTGGTCCCCGATAACCGCGACGTCGTCGAAGGTGTGCACGGGCAGCGTCAGGTCCAGCTCTTCCGCCGGCTGCCTCTCTCGCGGACTCACAACGAGGGTCCCGTACAGCCCCTTGCGCACTCCGGGGTGCGATACCTGGTGCGTGTGATACCAGTACGTTCCCACCTGATCGGCCTGGAACCGGTAGACGAACTCGCCGCCCGGTTTCACGGCGTGCTGTGTGGCGCCCGGCGCACCGTCCTCGCCGCACGGCACGTCGTACCCGTGCCAATGCACGGTGACACCGTCGTCGATGTCGGTGTTGCGAAGCGTCACCTCGATGAGATCACCTTCGGTCGCGGTGATCGCCGTGCCGGGCAGCCGGCCATCGTAGGTCCACGCGTGGACCTCACCTCCCGACGCGAGGCTCACGTTGGCGGTCCTGGCGGTGAGTGTGTGCTGCCGGGTGGCGCCGCCCGGCATCGGGACGCGGGGCCCTCGCAGGTCAGCCACCGAGACCGTCGCGGTGGACCCGGAGGCAGGTGCTGGGCCTCCCCCGGTGACCACGGCCTCGGGATCCCGGAACAGCAGACCGACACCGGTGACCCCTGATCCGACCGCGACCGCCCCGCCGGCCACGCCGAGGAACCTGCGGCGGGAGAGCTCCGTGGGACGTCGCGATCCCGGCACTTGGCCGCTGTCCGGGGAACTGGCGTCGGTCTGCTCTCCGGTCGGTGTCGTGATCACCCGCATGGTCAGGAGTGCGCCCGCGCAGACCAACGAGACGGCGATCAGCGCGGTGCTCCAGGTGAGGGGAAAGCCCGCGAAGAACGTCACCATCAGGCCGGCCAGCGCGGCGTATCCCGCCGTGAACAGCGCGACGAGGCCGCCGGCGGGCAGACCCTCGCCGGGGGTCCGGCGCGCCGTACGCAACCAGGGTCCGGTGAGAAGCACGGCGGCCAGTCCCGCGACGCCCAGCATGGGAAGGCTCAGCAGCACCTTCTCCTGCACGAACCACCAGCCCCGGCCGGATAGCGCCGCCACGGTGGCCACCCGGGCGAGCGTCACCAGGACCGCTCCGACGAGCAGGCCGAACGCGAGCCGATAGCGCCGGAGGGCCGCCGTGACACCGGCCGCGAGCCAGGAGGCGACACCCAGCAGCGCTACGGCGTAGTCGAAAAGGATCCAGTGGAGCGTACTCATGATACCGATCGCGCCGAGCCAGCAGCCGTGGTGGCGGGCGTCGTCGCCTTACGGCCTCCCACCTTCTGCAGGATCGTGTGGAGCACGGCCATCATGATCAGCCCGTTGACCGCGTGCAGGCCGAACACGAGCTGTCCGGCGGTCGTAGTGCTTCCCGAGTCCCCGAATGCCTTCGAGATGACCACGATCACGGGCTGCAGGATGGCGAGGCCGGCGACCAGGGCGGTGAGGCCGATGATCTGGCCGGGCATCCGTCCCACCGCGGCGACCACCGCCAACACCACGGCGAGGAAAACCGTGCCCATGCCCAGCAAGCGGTGGGGCCGGAATGCCTCGTCATTGGGCGCGCTGTTGAACGCACCGTTGCCGGCCAGGAAGAACAGCACGAAAATCGCGAACATTAACAACGCCGCCAGCCCGACGAACGCTTTACGCATGGGAGTCCCTTCAGGTGGGTTGAGCCGCAGGGGTGTTCGGGTCTGTGTTGCCGGTCAGGCGGTGCGGCGGGAGCGGGCGACAGCCGGCACGCCGACGACCAAACCGGCCAACCCCATCGAGGATCCCTTCGGCTGCCGAACAGAGGTACCTGCGTCAGCGTAGGCACCGAAGGGGTCACTGGTCGTCATGCGGAAGGAGCGAATTGATCTACTGCCGGGGCGGTACGCACCCGGCGCACTGCTGCATTCGCAGCAGCCACATACCACCGTCGCAGCATCGCGACCCGACTTGCATTCGGCCTCCCGACCGGTCAGCGGTGCAGGGGACTCACCAGGCCGGATTCGTAGGCGAAGACCACGAGCTGGGCGCGGTCGCGAGCCCGGAGCTTCGTCATGGCCCGATTGACATGGGTCTTCGCGGTCAGTGGGCTGATCACCATGTGGTCGGCGATCTCATCGTTGGACAGGCCCCGCGCCGCCAGGACGACGGCCTCGCGTTCGCGGTTGGTCAGCTCCTCCATCCCCGGGCTGACCTCCGCGCCGGGCGGCTGTGCGACGTACCGGCCGATCAGCATTCTGGTGATCGACGGTGCGAGCAGGGCGTCACCCCGCGCGGCGACGCGAACGGCGTGCAGGAGGTCGTCCGGCACGATGTCCTTGACCAGGAACCCGGCGGCACCGCTGCGCAGCGCATTGAAGACGTATTCATCCGAGCCGTAGTTGGTCAGAATGACCACTCGCACCCCGGCCAGGTCCGGGTCCGCGACGATCTGCTTGGTCGCCTCGATGCCGTCCATGACCGGCATCTGGATGTCGATCAGGGCGAGGTCGGGCAGGTACTCCCTGGCGAGGGCCAGCCCCTCCCTGCCGTTGGCGCCCTCGGCCACCACCTCGATGTCGTCTTCGGCGTCGAGAAGCGCGCGGAAGCCGCTGCGAAGGAGCGGCTGGTCGTCGACCAACAGGACACGGATCATGAAATTCGCGCCACCGGGAGTTCGGCCTGGACCGTGAACCCGCCCTCGGTACGCGGTTCCGCGCGCAGGCTGCCACCCAGGGCAGTGACGCGTTCGCGCATCCCCAGCAGCCCGACTCCGTGCACCGGGGCAGAGCTGGGCTTGGCCGTTCCGTCGTCATCGATCCGGATGGCGATGGCGTCTGGAAGGTAGTCGATCCGGATCGACGCGTTTGCAGCGGCGGCGTGGCGGGCGGTGTTGGTGAGCGACTCCTGGACGATCCGGTAGACGGTCCGGTCCACCGCGTCCGGCACGTCCTGCCGTTCTCCTTCGATCGTCAGCGTCGTGCTCAGGCCGATCCCATGGGCCCCCGCCAGCAGTTCCGGAAGGTGATCGAGCCCATGTGACGGCGACTTACTGACGTCGCGCAGCGTCTCCAGGGTCGCCCGCAGCTCCCGGGTAGCCTCACGGCCGGCCTCCTGGATGGCCAGCAGGGACTCCGATACCTGTTCGCCACGCTTGCGGGCCAGGTGGACCGCGACTTCGGCCTGCACCTTGATGATCGAGATCTGGTGGGTGAGCGAATCGTGCAGCTCCCGTGCGATGTGCAGCCGTTCCTGGGTCGCGCGCAGCCGCGCGGTTTCCTCGCGGGTGTGCTCGGCCTCGTCTGCCCGCCGCTCGGCCTGCCGCAGCGCCTCACCCGCGGCAGCCGCAGCGATCAGCCAGGCCAATTCGAGGACACCGCGGGCCTGTGCGATCGGTTCCTTCGCAGCACCCTCGGGGGAGGTCATGATCGCGAGCGGAAGAACGGTCATCACCACCACACTCACCACCAGCGTGTCGATCCGGTGCCCAGACCGTACGGCGGCGTACACCGCGATCAGGTACGCGACGGCGGGCACCGCGAAACCGATCGCGTTGTAGCCCACCACGCACAGCCCCGTGAAAATCAGGACGGGAATCGGAGCACGGTTGATGGCCGCCAGCGCCAGGCCGCTCGTCACCACGAGCGCGTAGCCGAGCAGTTTGAGGCCCGTGGTGGAGTGTTCCCCCGCCAACGCGGTGATCAGCAGCGCTCCCGCCACGCCAACCGCGATGATCCAACTCTTGATCCGGTTCCAGACATCGGAGAGTCCAGTCCTCATGAGCGCACTGTAGCCGAGCACGCCGGCTTCGCGTCGCCGCAAACCGCGCCGCTGCCGCCGGGCGGCAAGTGACGTGTCCATCGTGGACAGGCGCAGGCCCGTCGCCGCCGCGGACCGTCGCGTGTGGTTGTGGTCCGTACGACGATCAGCCGCCGCGTGACGACTGGCCGCACGGGTCGCGCCGCCCTACGGGTTATCGATCCCCTGGTCAGGTGGCGCCTCCGTCCGGGCCGGCACGCGCGATGACCCCGGTCCTCGCGGTCCACGGTCCTCCGGCGCCCGCTCATCCCGCTGTGCTGGTTTCGCGGGTCCACCACGAAGAGCGGGATCAGCTGGCACAGGACTCTCGACAAGCCTATTTTCCCTGATCAGAACGCATTTCCTCGTTTCGGTCCACTCCTTGGACAGCCCCGTGACCAAGGGCCGAGGCCAGACGGCGTGGACGACTCCGAAGTCGATGCCGTGGCCTTCCACGAAGCGGCGTTCGTGGACATCCGAGAGCAGAGTCCCGATGGGATGGTCCGTCTTCGGGTGAGGCCATTTGACAATGCAAGGCAAAGGGATCTCGGCCATCCGGAAGGGACCTGAATCGGCAGTCGAGCTATCCCCGGTGGCGTGACGCGATCACCCCCTGCATCCCAATCTCACACTAATTCCTTGAGAACGCGTCAGTTCAAGCGCGGAAACTCTGACCTATTCCGTTCCGGACGCGCGCATCGACCCGAAGGCAATGCGATTTCGCGACCAGCGCATCCGCGGTCTGCACGGCTCAACGTCGAGTCGGCATCGCCTGACAGTAATCTCGCCGCGTCGTCCTGCACACTACTCACGCGAGTAGTACACGCTGATACACGTCTTTGCGCCGTCCCACCGCAAATCCCGTATAACTGGGTTAGCTCTTCCGACATCAGGTGCCTCGACTGTCCGGTCGGACAGTCGAGGCACCGCGATGACGGCCATGCCCCGGACACGCGTCGGACGATTCTCCAGAGAGACACGGAGCGGTAAGCATGAGTTCACTGGTAGGGCGTGAGCACGCACTGTCCTCGTTGGGTAGCCGTCTGGACGCCACCCTGCGGGGGTCGAGCAGTTGCGTCATCGTCGACGGGCCGTTCGGTGTCGGCAAGACCCACCTGCTGAAGGCCACGGCCCTGGAGGCGGCCGAGCGCGGCCTGACCGTGGTCGCCGGCCGAGTGAGCGTCACCGATCAGCCGATCCCCGTACATCTGCTCATCAACTTCCTGCGTCACGTGATACCGGGTGAAGTCGACTTCGATGAGCTGGCCCGCCCGGACCGGAACCCCTTCTGGTTGATGGATCGTGTCGGCGAACTGGTCAAGAGCGCCGCGCGCAGAAATCCCGTGGCAATCGTCCTGGACGATGCCCAGCGGCTCGACGACGTCAGCGCCCTGGCCCTGCGGGGGCTCGTGCAGTCGCTGGCCTCGTCACCGGTGCTGTGGCTGCTCGCACGCCGACCGGTTCCCATCCGGTCCCTCGCCCAGCACGCCGTCGACTGGCTGGTCGAGCACGTCGCGGTGCGGCTTCACCTGGGGCCGCTCGACGGCGCGGCGGTAACCGAGTTCTGCACCGGCATCCTCGGCGCCAAACCGGACGCATCCATGCTCAGCTGGGCGGCCCGCTGCGGAGGCAACCCGTGGCTGATGGAGAACGTCTTCAGCGCGCTCACCAAAGCGGGACAGATGATCATCGCGGACGGCGCGGCTTCGGTGGTGTCCGACCGTCTGCCCAGAGGCGTTTTCACCGCTGTCGCCAGCCTGCTGGACGAGATGTCGCCCGAGGTTCGGCGACTGCTGGTCAACGGCCGGAGGATCGGCCAGACGTTTACGGTCGAGGAGGTGGCGACCTTGCTCGGCGAGCCGGCTCACGAGCTGTCCTGCGGCGCCGACGAGGCCGTACAGGTCGGCCTGATGCGACGCGACGGCACAAAGCTGACGTTCGCGCAGCAGGTGATCGGAGAGGCGCTGCAGTACGCCCCGTTCCAGGAACGGGAGCCCGGCACCGTGTCCACTCCCGCGGCCACCCCTGCCCCACCCAACGTCGCGAAAGCCCGTTCCGTGTGGCTGGTGCCGCTCCCCCCGGTCGTGACGCCGTCCGCTCTTCCGCTGCCACGGGAGCGAGGACGTGGCGACGACATGGCGGCTCGGGCCATCGCCCAGCTGGAGCGAACGTTTGACGAAGCGCCACGAACGCTGGCACGTGCCCTGCGCCTGCTTGCCACGGCGGGAGAGTGCGCCGAAGCCTGCCGTCTCGCGGACGTGGCCCTTCGCCCTGGTATCGAGGCGGCGACCGAAGCGCACCTCGTACTCGAGCTGGGGCAGGGACTGCGGGACGCCGCCAGCCACGGTATGACTGTCGAGCTTCTTCAGCGAACCCTGGCCCGACAGGACGTCTGTGAGCTGGATCGCGCCAAATTGAATCGGGCGCTCGAGGACACCACGAACCGCATGAGCGACGTGCCCGGCGGTGTCACAGCACCGTGGCGCACCCAGCCCCCGGCCCCGTACTCCCGCGAGACCACTGAGCGCCCGCTCTGGACGTGGCTGGTCCGGGCCCTCCTCGCGGCCGATCAGTTCGAAGAGGCGACATCCGTCCTCGCCACCGTCGAGCAGGACGCGGACAATCTCGGAGCGGCCTGGTCGGAGTCCCTGTGGCACGGCCACCGCGCCGAACTCCTGGTTGCGGCAGGTCGACTCGAGGAAGCGCGGCTCGAGGCCGAGGCCGCGCTTCGTCCGGCCGAGCGGTCGGCGTCGGCAGACTCCGTACCCGCGCGCCTCGTGCTGGCCCACATCAGCATGCATCAGGGTGATCTCGCCACCGCCAGTACCCAGCTGCGCATGACCGAACGGTTGATGACCGGTGACGCGACAGCCGACAAGGCTCGGCTGAACTGGGCGCTCGCGCAGTTCCACGCGGTCAGTGGGCGTCCAGCGATGACAGTCCAGATCCTGAGCAACAGCGAGGGGCACGTCGTACCCGACCCCCTGCTCTTCATCGAAGCTCCGACGGCTGCGGCGACGCTCGTTGTTCAGGCCAAGCGGGCGGGCCTCGGCTCGGAGGCCGAACGGGCGGCCGAGTTCGCCCGGCGGATCGCCCAGCGCAATCCGGTGGTGCAGTCGCTGGCGGGGGGCGCCGAGCACGCCGAGGGCGTCCTGCGCAACGACCCGGTCGCTCTGCACCGCGCCGCGGATATTCACCGATTAGCCGGACGTCCGCTGGCGGCGGCGACCGCGCTCGAGCACGCGGCGCGGGTGGAGCAGAGCCTGCGGAACAAGGCCCGAGCGGCCCGGCTACTCACCTCCGCCGTAGATCTCTATCTGGAATGCGGTGCGCAGGGTGACGTGGACCGGGTGCGGGAGAAACTGCGTCATCTCGACGCGCACAATGTCCGTCGGCTGGATGCCGAGCGGCCCAAGTCGGGCTGGGAAAGCCTGACGAGCGCAGAGCTTCGCGTCATCCGGGCGATCATCGACGGCCGGACCAACCGGGAGGCGGCGAGCGCACTGTTCCTGTCACCGCACACCGTCGACAGCCATCTCCGGCGGGTGTTCTCGAAGCTAAAGATCAACAGCCGCGTCGAACTGACCAGGCATTTCATCGCCCACGAGGCAGTCCCACCCAGGGTCTCGGCACAGCGATCAGGTGGTACCCGGTAGGGCCAGTCCGCCGGCTGATCAGATCAGCCGGCGGAGCCGACAAATGGTCCTCTGCGATTCTTCCGACTATCAGCCGGCCCGACCGTCGGCGCGGCCGGAGCCCCATTTCTCCTCGTCCATCGAATAGATTGCCGCTCTGCTCGAGTACATCGCGGCCGCGTTCGCCAACTCGACACGGGTGTTGATGTCCAACTTCTTGTAGACCTTGCGGAGGTGGTAGTTCACCGTGTGCGCCGACAGATGCACCTGTTTGGCGATCTGCCGATTCGTCAAGCCCACGCTCACCAGATAGGCGATGCGTTGCTCCATGTCGGAAAGAGCGGACCAGCGGGTGGCAAGCCGCGAATTGCCCTCTTCGGAGTGGGTCGACGCGACCGCCCGTGCCCCCGCCGGCGCTTTGGCCGCATAGAGCTTGGCGAGTTCCTCGGTCGCCAGGGCCACTGAGATCGGATCCGGCGACTGCACGATGATGAGCGCGAGCGCGGCCGGGGCACTGTTCGCCAATGCGTTTGCATGCATGGCGGTCAATCCAATGATCGGGAAATCCGGATTGTCCTCCGCCAGACCGTCGACCGTCCGGAGAACGCTGTACTCAAGGTCGCTGTCGCCCACGTCTCGCGCGAGAAGCACCAGGAAGGCAGCGGCACTCGGAACCTCGATGTACAGGCTCCGCTGCGTCGGCAGATGGCTGTACTTGCCGGACAGTAGCTGGGCCCCCTCCCAGGGTCCTTCCTTCTTGACCGCGATGAGCATCTCGGCCCAGGCATACTGCACGGAGTCGAGCACCACCTGGTTCGCCGCGGCGGTATGCGCCCGCTGCAGGTACTCGATGGCTGCGGGCAGGTCCTCCATGTAGAACGAGGCGGTACTGAGCACCGAGTAGGCAAGGGGTCCGAGCATGGGAACGGCGTCCCGCTCCTCCGCGGCGATCGCCAGCGCCGCCTCCCGACGCGCGTCTCCGATACGCCCGGACTGGAGGAACAGCCGGGCCCGCATGGCCGCACACGCTGCCGTCCAGACCGGTACGGGCAGTCCGCGCAGCCCGGCCTCGGCGTCATCGATCAGCGTCTCGGCCGCGTCGAACTCGCGAAGGCTCACAAGTTTCCCGGCCAGAGCGAGTTGAGAATGAAGACACCAGACCGGATGAGCATGCTCGCTGAGGCGAACCGCGTTGCGACCGAGCTTGAGGCCCTCGGCCAACCGCCCCGTACGCCACAGCACATTGGATCGTGCCGTCAGCGCCATCGCCGCGGCGATATCGCCCGGCCCGGCCCCTCGCTCCCGCAGGATCCGCTCGGAGGCGATCTCGGCTTCTGCCCTGCCGAGCAGGTGGTAACCCAGAATAAGAGACGCCTCCGCGTCGAGCCGAGCGGCCAAAGAGATGCCCGGACTGGCGAGAACACGCTCCGCCGCACGGACTCCGGCTGCCGCGTCCCCGTTCATAATCAGGCTGTGCGCCCGGGAGCACGCCCCGCCGGCTTCGTCCTTGACCGTGCCGGACGATTCGCTCGGCCGCTCGGCCAGCCATAGCCGCTGACCGTACGCCGGGGTACGTCTCCTGGAAAGACTCATCGCCTCCCGCCGCAGGGCGTCACGTGCGGGGGCGGGGATGGACTCGATGATCGCCTGCAGAACAAAATCGCTCTGAAACGCAAGTTGGTGCTCGGCGGCGACGACGAATCCTGATGCCATTGCCTCATCCAAGGGAGAGAGCAATGTTCCTGAAGATCTGTCCAGCAATCCTGCCACATCCTCCAGCCTGAAGGATTTCCCCAATACCGCTGCCACCTTCAGGAACTGCTGACAGTTCGCACTCAGGTCATTCAGTCGGCACACCACAAATTCCAGGACGCGACGGGGAGTCCGCCGCGAAACCAGTTTCAACGTGCCATTAACTCCCCGACCGCCACTGACTTCCCGAACAAGCCCCTCCTCGGCAAGCCCGAGCGCCAGCTCGGCGAGTAGCTGGGGATTCCCTCCCGCACCGGCGGCGAAGTCGATCAACTCATGGTCCAAGGCGGCCCCGAGGATGTACCGCAAGACCCGCTCGTCGGCATCCTCGCCCGGCGGCCTCGGCACCAACCCGTTGGTGACACACACGGCGGCCAGAACCGCGTCTGACCTCTGGTTCTTTAGTTTCGGTCCCGTTGTCATAATCCCCCCGAGATTATGCGCACGCACCTGAATGAAGACCTTTAAATCGATAGGTCACGATCACGCTACCACAAACAATGGCGCTCATGGATCATGTTTGGGCCGCACCCCCGACCACCAGGCATCAGGGGTAAGTCGTGGCCATTCGGGCAGCCGCGACCAATATCGGACCAAACTGAGCAGTAACGTCAACGGCATTACTCCCCGCTACTCTTTCGCTCACCTTCAGCCGGGGCATCGCTCGCCCGTCCCGACCTGACTTACTACCCCTTGTCGTGCAGGTGATGGAGGCGTGTCGCCGAGTCGGGCGGAGCTGGTGGACCGCTGACAGGGACACGGCGACCCCCTCGCGGGTAGGTCTACGTTGCCGCCGGCACTCTGGCGCCGTAGATCAGCGGCGGGGCTGTCCACCGAGGTGTGCGGGCGACCAAGGCCGTTGCGGCTGCGCACCAGCGGGGGGTGCAGCCCGTCCCCGCCGGCCTCGCCTACCGCGCATCGCCCCAGGTGTTCCTGATCGAACGCACAGTCACCGTGGGCCGCCGCACCACACCTACCAGACGCAGCGCCCGTCGACCGGATCGAGCGACTGCCGGGTCGGAATGGTCACCATGGCTCGTCCAATCGAAGCACCCGACGCGCGGAATTCGTGCGCTACCGGAGGGTAGCGGTCGAGCATCGACACACCTCGTGCGTCGTACAAAATTGCGCGATCGCGCAAGCGCTGCGCCGTATGCCGCCTCAGGTCGCGGTGAATCGGCGCGAGATTGACGATCGCCCGAGCCGTCTACCAGGACACCTGAGCATCACGACATCGATGCGGAGACAACAGACACTCCGATCGCCGGACCGGTCCGGTATTTCCGAGCGGTCCGGCGCGTCAATATCCTGAAATTGCGGCTCAGTTAATACGCATTGACCGATTTTGACGACAGTTGCAGCCAGTTGAAAGCCCTCGCCGGATCACCACCAGCGGTAATGCTCAAAGCATCGAATGCGACATAGAGCCGCAAATGCGTCGACTGTCGGAATCTGTCCCCTCCCGACGACGGCGAATGCCGACGAGCTGTACTGCGGATGGAGTACCGCGCCCGTGGTAGCGCGGCCCGAAAAGTGCCTTCATCTGCATCTCGACGCGGGCACCCCCGAACACGAGTATTGCACTGCAAGCTAAATAACTATGAGGAGAAGCTGATGCCTACCGAGAGTCCACGTACTGATGGAGCTCTGGCGGGACTGGCCCGGTTCTGTTATCGGCGTCGTCGACTGGTGCTCCTGAGCTGGATCGTCGGCGTCGTCGCCGTGGCGTTCCTCGGCTTCAGCTACGGCGCTCCCTCCGACAATTCGTTCTCCGGCGGGGACTCCCACTCCGCCCAGGCCCAGGCCCTGATCGAGAAGCACTTCCCCGACCAGCAGGGCGACACGCTCACGCTCGCGATCAAGGCGGACAAGGGGATCGACGACCCCGCCGCTCGGCAGAAGATCGAGAAGGTCCTCGCCGACCTGGCCGCCTCGCCCATCACCGGGCCGGTGATCTCGCCGTACGAGGACCAGAACCTCGTGACGGCGGATCGTCGTATCGCCAGGACGACCATTCCGCTGACCAATGTGGACGTTTCGATGTCCGAGGTCAAGCCTCTGGTGGACACCGTCAAGGACGCATCCGCCGACGGGGTGACGCTGGGGCTGGGCGGCGAGAAGGCCGAGGAGGCGGAGACGCCCCCGCAAGGCACGGCCGAAGCGGTGGGCATCCTGGCGGCAGCGGTGATCCTGTTCATCGCCTTCGGGTCGCTGGTGGCGATGGGCCTGCCCCTCATAACCGCACTGCTGGCGGTAATCGGCGGCATAGCCCTGATGCAGCTCGCGGGGCACCTGATCCCCTCGCCCGACTTCACGGTGATCGTGGCCGTCCTGATCGGACTCGGCGTCGGAATCGACTACGCACTGTTTATCCTGACCCGCTACAAGGACAGCCTGCAGGAGGGCGACGATCCCGAGAGCGCCACGGTCAAGGCCATCACCACCGCGGGTCACGCGGTTCTTTTCGCCGGCACGACCGTGGTGATCGCGCTGCTGGGCCTGGTCGCCATGGGCCAGAAGATGATGATCGGCGTGGCGATCGGCGCGTCGACGACCGTGCTGGTGACGATGAGCGCCGCGGTCACCCTACTGCCGGCGCTCCTGGGCTTCACCGGCCTCAAGATCAACTCGCTGAGCCTCCCCCGTCGGACGGCCCGCCGGACGGCGGGAACCGGCATGCCGGCGCGGGAGCGCTCCACGCCCGCCGAGCGCTGGGCCGGCGTGGTGCAGCGCAAGCCACTCATCGCCGCGGTCCTGGCCACCGCGATCCTGCTGGTGCTGGCCGCACCCGCGCTGTCGATGCGGCTGAGCCTGCCCGACGCCAGCGTCCAGCCCCGTGACCGGAGCAGCTACACCTCGTACGAGATCCTCTCGGAGGGCTTCGGCCCCGGATACGGCGCACCCTTCATCTTCGCCGCTGCGGTCGACTCCCGCGACGCCGACCTGAGCCCCGTCGTCGAGGCGGTCCGGAACACCGACGGCATCGCCTACTCGACTCCACCACGGATCAGCGAGGACGGGCAGGCCGCCATCTTCATGGCGTTCCCCAAGACCGGGTACCAGGACGAGGCGACCGCGGACCTGGTGCACAAGCTGCGCGACGACGTGCTGCCCGCGACGCCAGGCGGCGAGGACGTCTACCTCGGCGGCCCGAACGCCGGCGCGATCGACTACGCGGAGGACACCAGCTCACGACTGCCCCTGATGATCGGGGTCGTCATCGTGCTGTCCCTGGTGCTGCTGCTCCTGCTGGTCCGGTCGGTCACGATCGCGCTGCAGGCCGCGGTGATGAACCTGCTGTCGATCGGCGCGGCCTATGGCGTGCTGGTCGCGGTCGTGCAGTGGGGATGGCTCGGCTCGGTCCTCGGGTTCCCCACCGAGATGCCGATCACGACCTGGGTGCCGATGATGATGTTCCCGCTCCTGTTCGGCCTGTCGATGGACTACGAGGTCTTCCTGATCTCGCGGATCCGGGAGGAGTACGAGGCCACCGGCGACACCCGCAGGGCCGTCACGCGCGGCTTGGCACGGACCGCCAAGGTCATCACCGCCGCCGCCGCCATCATGATCGCCGTCTTCACGACCGCCCTGCTCGGCCCCGACGTCTCGGTCAAGCAGATCGGTCTCGGCATGGCTGTCGCCGTGCTCGTCGACGCCACGATCATCCGGATGATCCTCGTCCCAGCGGTGATGGAACTGTGCGGCAACGCCAACTGGTGGATGCCCGGACGTCGGGCACCAAAGACCACCTCGGCACCCCCGGCCGAGGTTGAGGAAGCGGCCAGAGTCTGACCCTTCCTCGGGAGGAGTGCGGGGAACCCCTGAACACATTCCCCGCACTCCTTCCCCAAGCCCCCACCGCAATAGGGTCCGACATACGGCGACTCACTCGGCCCGATCGTGGTCGCGCCGATCGCCGGTCCTCCCGCCGGTCACAGCTCGCAGAGTTTTCGGTGGGAACTGATGTCGTCGAGTGTCTGGTGAAGTTCGGCAATACGTCTGTGGGCTTCGGCGGTCAGTTCCGTGTGGAGCCGCTTCCAGTCATCGATCGTCGGACTCGGGCCAAGGGTCCCCAGCAGGGTCGCGATCTCGTTGATGCTGAGCCCGATCCGCTGGGCGACCTGAGCAACTCTCACCCGGCAGGCGGCGTGGTCATCGAACCGGCGCTGGTTGCCGCTGGTACGGATGGCGGTGATCAGGCCACGAGCCTCGTAGAACCGGACCGCCGAACTGCTTACACCGCTGTCCCGGGCGACGTCTCCGACGGTGAACGATGCCATCAGTCCATCTCGCCTTCCGGTTGACTTCAACCAATGTTGAAGTTCTAACGTCGCCAACAGAAATTGTCAACGGCGGTCCGGCACCGGCGGGCCAGACGGATCAGGGGCAAACACATGCGTGCGATTCAGGTAACCAGGTACGGCGGTCCGGCGGTACTGGCGCCGGTAGACCTGCCCGACCCGCAAGCAGGGACCGGCGAGGTTGTCGTACGGGCCGAGGCTATCGACACCATCTATCTCGAAACCCAGATCCGGGGTGGTTGGGGCGAGGTGTTCGGTGTCACTCTGCCGTATGTACCCGGCGGCGCAGCAGCGGGAACGGTGGTCTCCACCGGTTCGGGCGTCCCCGAATCCTGGCTAGGCCGACGAGTCGTTGCCGGCCCCGGAACGCGGGGATCCTATGCCGAGCTGATCCGCACCGGCACGGACCGGCTGGTGCCGGTCCCCGACGGCCTGGACCTGCGGGCCGCGGCTGCTCTTGCGCACGACGGCGTCACCGCCACCGGCATCATCGACGGAGTTGGAGTCAAGCCGGGCGACCGGGTACTGATCCTGGGAGCCGCGGGCGGCATGGGAACGCTGCTGGTCCAGCTTGTGCACCAGCTTGGTGCACAGGTCGTCGGGGCTGCCCGTGGCGCGGTCAAGCTCGCGCTGGTGCGGCGGCTCGGCGCCGACGCTGTCGTCGACTACACCGAGGACAACTGGACCGACGCGGTACGTGCCGCGTTCGGCGGCCTACCGGTCGACGTGCTGCTGGACGGCGTCGGGGGCGCTCTAGGCACGCAGGCATTCCATCTGGTGGCCGACGGCGGACGCGTGTCGTCGCATGGGGCGGCGAGCGGTGACTTCGCCACAACGGACCAACAGAGCACCGGCTCCCGCGGCATTGTGGTGCGTGGTATCGCGGACGTTCAGTTCGAGGCGCCGGACATGGTGCGGCTCGCAGGCAAGGCTCTGACCGACGCCGCGGCGGGACGGGTACGTCCGGTCATCGCACAGGAATATCCGCTGTCCATGGCAGCCGACGCTCACCGTGCGATGGAGGCTCGGTCGATCCCGGGTAAGGCGCTGCTCATTCCGTGATGGGCCGGTCGGCCACTCCCAATCGCCTGTGGTTTTCGGCGTTCATCAGCACCAGGTAGGTGCGCGTCCGGGTCTGGACGAGCCGTATGGCGGGCCCGACCAGCTCATCACCGTGCTCCGTTAGGGCCCGGCCGGTCGCCGAGCACCCCGTCCACCAAGTGGCCCGCCGCGCCGAGATACCGGGTCGGATCGCCGATCCGAGCCAGGTCTTCGGCGGTGTAACGGTCCCGCAGTTCCGGTGTTTCCGCCAGAACGTCGAACAGGCTACGCAGGGTGGCCTCCGCTTCCGCGGAGGCCCGGGTCAGCACCTCCTTGATCCGGTCCCGGCCGACCGTACGGGAGAGCTGGGCGGCGATCCGCTCGGAGGTGAGCTGGCCGCGAGTGATCGTGAGGTTGGCAGCCATCCGGTCCGGGTGGACGACCAGCCCTCGTGCCAGTGTCACGGCCGTCTCGGCGGCACCGCCGGTCAGCCGCAGGCACTCGCGCAGCAACAACCACTCGGCATGCCACACCCCGGCGGACCGCTCGTCCTCACTGACCAGCGCCTGGGTGAGTCCGGCCGCCATCGGCGCCACCTGGAGAGCGGCGCTGCGGATCAGCGTGGCGAAGACCGGATTCCGCTTGTGCGGCATTGCCGAGGAGGCACCTCGACCGCTGGCCGCAGGCTCCGCCACCTCTCCCACCTCGCTGCGGGCGAGCGAGAGCACGTCGACCGCGATCTTGCCCAGAGCGCCGGCCACGAAGGCGAGCACCGCGGCGAGGTCCGCCAACGGAGTACGCAGCGTGTGCCACGGCAGCGCCGGCCGGCTCAGCCCAGTCTCCTCCGCGAACGCCACCACCAGGCCGTCCACGTACTCGGGACCGGGCTCGGTGACGCCGTCCAGCGCCGCGTACTCGAGATAGCCGGCCAAGGTACCGGCCGCCCCGCCCAGCGACACGGGCAGGCCCTCGTCCCGTACCCGACGCAGGCGGACACGCGCGTCCACCAGCAACTGGTGCCAGCCCGCCGCCTTCAGCCCGAATGTCGTGGGCGCGGCGTGCAGGGCCAGCGTGCGCCCGGCCATCGGCACGTCGCGGTGAACGAGGGCCAGCTCGGCGAAGGCGTCGGCGGCCTCGCCGAGATGGCCGTCCACCACGCCCAGTGCGTGGTGTGCGACCATCATCGCCGCAGTGTCCAAGATGTCCTGGCTGGTGGAGCCCCGATGAACGTACTCGGCGGATGCGGGGTCGAGCTCCGCGACGGCTCGGGTGAGTCGGCTGACGAGGGCCACCACCGGATTCGCGGTGTCCCGGGCGGCCAGCGCGATCTCCCGGAGGTCAAAGAGCTCGGCCCGGGCAGTACGGGTGATCACCGCGGCGGCCTGCAGCGGCATGGTGCCCAACCGGGCCTGCGCCCGGGCCAGCGCCGCCTCGGCGTCCAGCATGGCCTGCAGCCAGGCCCGGTCCCCGACGACCTGCTCGACCCTCGTGCCGGCGCGCACCGGCGACAGCAGCCCGCTGTCTACTGCCACGTCCACGTTGCCCATCACACGATCACCCCGTGGATGCCGGCGACCCCCGAGGCGTCACGGTCGGTCACCGTGGGCCCCACTGGCGGCAGTGACCTGAGTTCCGACGCGATCGCGTCGGCATCGGCCAGGATCACCGAGTCGACGCCGGGCCGGACGCCGGCCGCGGTGACCCAGTGCACCGACTCGGTGGGCACACCGAACGCGAACCGGCGAGGGTGGGCCTGGTCCTGGGCGTCGATGACCCGGTAGGGACGTTCGGTCACGGCCAGTCCTCCTGTTTCATGTCTGCCTCCGTTGCCGTACGGGATCCGGTACGGCCGGCATTGCTCGGTGTCGAGCATGTGGCGCAGCAACGGCTCGGCGGTGCCGGACAGATCCGCCTCGGGTAGTCGCGCCTCGATGAGAACTCCGGCACGCACCGGCGGCCCGGGCACCACCCGCGACGTCGCGACGAACGCCGGCGTCTGCGTGTCGATGACGATCTGGGTACCGGGCCCGGTCAGCTCCAGGACACCCGCCTCGATCAGCGCGACCATCTCCTCGACGCGCCGAGCCGGTGGACCGATCGACAGGAACGCGTTGAGCGGCGTGTACCACCCGGTCAGCTCGTCGCGGTAGGAGTCGCCGTCGATGCCGCCGTGATCGACCGCCAGGCGGATTTCGTTGCGCAGATCACGAAGAACGTCCAGAGCGGCCTTCAGCGGCCCATGAACATTGCCCGCGTGCGCCTCGGCCACGTCGCGAACCAGGTACTCGATGAGCCAGGCCCGGAACTCGTCCCGATTGCCGAAGGTGCGATCACGGTACGGATGGGCCAGCCGATCCCAGTCCCAGCGGTCCACCGTCGGTACCTGGCACTCGTCGAGCAGAGCCGCGTGCCGCCCTCGCGGCGCGGCCAGGTAGCGCTCCACGAAGGAATCGGCCTGGTCGACCGACCCCGCCCGGCGCAGCCACGTCGCGTAGTAGACGCTCTCCACCTCAGTGGCGATCAGTGGCCACAGGTCCCGCCGGAACCGGATCGACTCGCCGCGCGCACGACGCGCTCGCAACTGCGCCACCGCCTCCGCGGTCAGCAGCCGGGGCAGGTACCGGCCGGACACCCCCTTCTGGTTGTCGCCGCGGGCGTGCGCCGGCACTCCGCGCCGCGAACTGGCGTACAGCATCGGCTCGGCCCCGCTCGGTCGGTACCGCAGGCGCCGGTCGGCCCGGTCGAACGTTCCCCCCCGACCCACCGTCAGCAGGATCATAAAATCGAAGAAGGTCAGCCCGAGCCCCCGCAACAGCACCGGCTCACCCGCGACGATGTGATCCAGATCGACGTCGGCCGGACTGGCTGGGGGCAGGTAGGTCAGCCCGTGGATCCGGGACAGGCTCGCGGCGCGGGCCTGCCGGGGATCCAGCCGGGAGGCCACGTGACCCAGGGTGAGCACGACGGCGTCCAGGTGGTGCAGCCGGGTGCCGTCGGCCATGCGTACGCCCTGCGGGCCGCCGGTGACGCCCGAGGTGTCGGCGATCGCCACCGCCCGGGAACGGTGACAGCGCACCGACATGTGCGGCGGCGCGTTCGCGACGACCCGACGGAAATTGTCCCGCAGGTAATGGCCGTAGAACGCCCGGCTGGGATAGTCGTCGGGGCCGAGTTCCCGGGCCTCGTCGAGGATGGCCTGGTCGTGCCCGCCGAGCGGGCCGAGCAGCGCCACGCTCTTCGCCCACTCGTAGAGGCTGGGTCCAGGCTCGATCGGGCCGCCCAGCCGAGAACTCGGGTCGGTGTAGACGGTGATCTGCGAGGCGACCGTATTGGTGAGCAGCAGCCGTGACTGGTCCGTGCGCCACACCGCGCCGGAACCAGGGACGGCGGGATCCACCACGTGCACGGTGATGCTGGCGCAGGCCCGATCGTGGCGTTCCTGGGCACAGAGTCGTTCCAGGACGGACAGGCCGCGCGGTCCGGCGCCGACGACACAGATCTCCAGATGACCGGTACGGGTCATCGCATGGCTTCACTCGGTCGTCGGGCGGCTACCCGAGCCCCGTGCATCCAGGCCACCGTGTCGTGCAGCTGCTCCGGCGCCATCGCGGCGAGTGCGCGGTTGCGGGCCGACGCGGCGTCGCCGGCAGCGTGCCAGAGCCGGATGCTGTCGCGGGAGATGCCCTGTACCGCCGAGGTTCGCTCCCGTCGCGCAGCGGCGTACTCGAGGAGCACCCGGCTCACCGGCTCGACGCCGTGGCCGAGCAGGTCGCCGAGTACCACCGCGTCCTCCAGGGCCTGGCAGGCCCCCTGCGCGGCGTAGTGCAGCATGGGGTGCGCGGCGTCGCCGAGCAGGGCGACCCGGCCGTCGGTCCAGCCGTCGATCGGTGGCCGGTCGACCAGCACCCAGGCACGCCAGTCGTCGCTCAGGCTCAGCAGGTCGCGGACCGCAGGAAGCTGGGACATCGCGGCCCGCACCAGGGCGCCCTCGGTCGGACGGCCGGCGATCAGCGTCGACGCACCGTTGAAGTGGCTGGCCGCCATGTTGAGGTAGGCACCGCCGCTGATCGGGTAGTGCACGAAGTGGCAGTCCGGGCCGGCCCACCAGGTGACGGCGTCCCGGCGTACCCGGGCGGGAACCCGGTCCATGGGGACGATGGCGCGGTATGCGGTGATGC
Organism: Micromonospora sp. NPDC049204; assembly: GCF_040647935.1. Lineage (NCBI taxonomy): Bacteria > Bacillati > Actinomycetota > Actinomycetes > Micromonosporales > Micromonosporaceae > Micromonospora > Micromonospora sp. NPDC049204. The sequence goes on from NZ_JBEZDC010000014.1 coordinate 142,022, forward strand.
CGGAGTTACGCGGCTCGCCGTCGTCGATCATCTGACGGCGGATCCGGGAATGGATGCCGTCGGCTCCGATGATCACGTCGGCCGGCAGCTGTTCGCGGGAATCCAGATGGACGGTGGCGCCGGCCGCCGACTGTGTGTACCCGGCGACGGACGCGTTGGGGCGCAGGGTTATCCGGGGCCGCCCTCGGCAGGCGTCGAGCAGCTGGCGGTGCAGCTCTGCGCGATGGACCACCACGTACGGGCTGCCGAATCGACGCTCGTACTCCTCGGTCAGCGGCATGCTGGTGACGTGCTCGCCACTCACTCCGTCCATGAACCGCAGCTCGGACATCGCGACGGCGCTCGCCCGGACCTGCGGGCCCAGGCCCAGCACGTCCAGCGCGTACAGGCCGTTGGGCGCCAGCTGGATACCCGCGCCCAGCTCGGTGAACTCCGGCTGGCGTTCCAGGACCGTCACGTGATGTCCGTGTGCCGCCACCGCGAGGGCGACGGCGAGCCCGCCGATGCCGCCTCCGGCGACCAGGACACGTACGGGCGCTCGCGTGCTCATTTCGCCGCGCTGCCCCGGTCGAGCAGCTGTCGGGCCAGCTCCAGCCGCTTGATCTTGGTGGTGGCGGTCTCCGGGAGGTCCTGCAGACGCCACTGCACGGGCGGTGCCATGGCAGGCAGGGTGGCGACCGCGGCGGCCCAGCGGGCGATGTCGAGCGGGCGGTCCCCGTCAGTGCAGATCACCGGGACCGGTGGCCCTTGCGGAGCCGGCAGGATGATCACTTCGACGAGTTCGTCGAGTTGGGTGAAGAGGGTGTCCTCGACCGCGAGCGTGCTGCCGAACCCGTCGATCTCGTCCACCTCACGGTCCAGCAGGTGCAGGCAACCCCACCGGGTCCGGTAGCCCAGGTCGCCCATCCGCCACCACGATCCGTGACGCTGACCCTCGTACCGCTCCTGCTCGCCGAGGTAGGTCACGATGCGCCCGTCGGTACGCACCTCGATGTAGCCGGGATTCTCGGAGGTGGGGCGGCGCCCGTCCCGGCTCACCACCCGCACGTCGGTCATGCCGGGGAACGGCATGCCGACGCAGCGCCCGTCGGCGCCCTCCGGCCGCTTGCGGGTGAAGGCGCGGGCAGCCACCGGACCGACCTCGCTTTGCCCGTACAACTGACCGAAGACCGGATTCGGATACGCGGACGCCGCGAGCATCCGCCGCACGGTCCGTGGATGGATGGCATCGAACGTGCTGCTGAAGTAGCGCACCGCGGCGAGCGGCCGACGAGGGTCGTCCGCCAACCGCTCCCAGCGCAGGAACGAGTTGGGATGGGTCTCCAGCACGCCCGGCCGGTGGGCCGCGAACAGATCCGCGGCGCGGTCCGGGTCGTTGTCGGCCAGCACGATCAGCGGAAACCCCCGCAACAGGGTGATCGCCAGCGCGGTGAACAGCCGGGAGTGCACGAAGGAGACGTGAATGGCCACCGGGCAGCGGCGCCGGACCAGCGCGGCGATCGACGCCTGCGGTCGGTAGCGCGCCTGGAGCGTCCGGCTGGTGTGGACGGCGAGCTTCGGTATGCCGGTGGTGCCCGAGGTGTGGGTGATCAGGGTGGGCTGGTCCGGCGCCATGATGATCGGAGCGACCTCCGGCACGCCGGTGAGCGCCCGCAGGGCGGTGGTACGGGGATGCTCGCCGGCTGCGAGCAGCACCCCGGCGGTCTCGGTGAAGACCGGCTCCGGCAGCTCGTGCTCGAGCTTGGCGCGGTCGGTCAGCAGGTATGGCCGGCCGGCGCGACGGATCAGCTGAAGGACCGTGGCGCCGTCGAGCTGGGGAGAGAGCAGCACCGGCACGGCGCCGATCCGGGCCAGCGCGCATGCGGTCAGCGTGATGTCGAAATTGTGAGACTTGTACACCACCACGCGGTCCGTGGGCCGCACCCCCGCGGCGTGCAGCCGGGAGGCGAGGTCGGCGATCAGGTCGGCGATGGCACCGACGGTGATCCGCCGCCCCAGCTCCGGCGCCACGTCGAGGTCGTGGTCGAGGGTGATGTCGGTGCCCGGGTGGGCGGCCGCGGCTCGCTCGAAGAGCGTGCCCAATTGGATGCCTCGGTTGGCGATTCTCTGTAGAAACATGTCAGGACTCCTACCGCTCGCTCTCGACGATCGCCCTGATGCGGCGCAGCGTCTCGTGCAGGTCGGCGCCGACCTTGGCGCCCCATTCGGTGATGAACCGCCGGCGCTCGTCGTCGCCCATGTCCTGGGTGATCTTCCGGATTCCCTCGGTGGGCGTATCCATCCGGAAGTGGTGCACGAGCCGGCAGCCGTTCGGCTCCCGGATCATCCGGAAGGCCCACACGCTCGTCTGGGCACGGCCCTGGCTGTCTCGCATCGCCCAGCTGAACTCCGTGCCGGGGACGGCCGTGTGGATCTCCGCCTCGGTGGTCCAGGTGCCGCGAACGACCGGCGCCCAGGAGACGACGTCCTCGCCGCGCAGGTTGTGCCCGCGGAACACCGCGCCGGGCGTACCGGGGGTGCCGCTGATCCACTCGCCTCCGGTGCACTCGGGACTCCACTCCCGGCTGCGGGGAAGGTCGCTGACGAGCGCGTACACCTCGGTCGGGGTGGCTTCGACGATGAGTTCCGCCTGTGCTTCGAACAGTGGCGTGGTGGTCTCGGTTTGGGCCATGGGGAGAATCGTCGGTAACGACTTCCGGGGGGGTCAAAGCGTTCGAAGCTGATCCATCAGGTCGCCACCGTCGCTCGCGCCGACCGGCGAATTACTTGATTCACGCCATATTCTTCGCGCCGTCCGACGCTCTAGCCTGGATCTCGGGTAGCGATCCAAGTGCGCGGCGTGACGATGGGTGATGTGACATGCACACCCGCTCGGCATCGTCGGGAGGTGCCGCGCGCCAACGCCCGGGACGCGACTATGGACACGGGGAGAGTCATGTCTACGAAGATCGACCAAGGCACCACCGTGCTTGCAGAACCGCTGCTGTCGGCCCACCCACGTTACGGATTCGTACACGTCGCTGAGCCGGACGGAGTTGCCGACCAGGTGCAGGGCCTCGTCCCACCGCAGGACGAGGGAACCCTGCTCCAGGACATCGCCCGTCAGGGGCGGCGGCTGCTCGACGCACCTGTCGCATTCGTCGCCGTCGTGTCCGAGGAGGGGCCCGCGATCACCGTACGCGCGGTGGACGGCTCCGGCATGGGCAGCGAACTGCGCCTGCCGGGGAACCACCCGTCCGCTGCGGCGCTGCTCGACGGCTCGTCTCTCTGGTGCCTCTCGGACGATGCCCGGGGGGCCGCCGGACAGCCCTTGGTCGGCCCGCGCGATCCCCGCGAGGAACCGTTGCACCCGGTGATCGCCGTACGACTCGGCCGCGTTCATGGATCCGCCCCCCGCCGTTCGGTCACCGCGCTGTACCTCAGCGACCGGCGGCCCCGGGCGATCATCGTCAGCGAGCGCATCCAGCTGACCTCGTTCGCCCGGCTGGCCGGCGCGGCGATGGAAAAGACGCAACTGCTCGACCTCGCGATCGCCCGGCTCTATGGGCTCGAGCAGCAGTCCGCCCGCGCGGCCGCCGACCTGGACCGGCTACAGGCTCTGCGCTCGGTGCACTACGGCTTCATCGACCTGGCCGTCGCTAGGGGTGACGCGCAGGCTTTCGTCGACGAGGCGGACCGGCGGATCGGCGGATCGGTGCGTCTGTGCACCGCCGACGGCCTCGTGGTTGCCGCGAGCCGCCCCACGGCGGGACGCGGCGACCGCACCGAGGCGCTCCCTGGTCCGGCCACCTCCGGCCGGGATCCGATCACCCACGACGTGCGTTCCTGGGTGGTCCCGGTACTGGCCGGTGACCGGCGAATGGGAAGCCTGCTCGTCGAGATCGACAAAGCGCCGGGCGAGCCCGATCACCAGCTACTGCTCCTGATCGGCCAGGCGGCGGCGGTCATCCTGCGGCAACTCGACGACAGCATGGAGAGTCAGGCCCGGCGGGCACTGCTCAATGAAATGATCACCTCGCCGAAGCCCGCCGACACACTCGTGGAACAGGCCCGCAGGCTCGACGTCCACCTGGACCGGCCGTACGTCGTGGTGGTCCTGCGTCCGGACGGCGTCAGCCCGCACTGGGCGTCGGTGTGGAGCGCGGCATTCGCCGCCCGTAGCGGTGGGCTGTCCGCCATGCACGACGGCGACATCGTGCTGCTCCTGCCGGGAGACACCGACCCGGCCGAGGTCGCCCGAACGGCCGCCGACGAGTCGCGATCGCTCTTCGGCCGGCCGGTGACGGCAGCCGCCTCCAACCCCAGTTCCGGCCCCGTAGGCGTGGCCGCACGGTACCGGCAGGCCCTGCGCTGCCTGGAAATCATGATCCTGATGGACCTGGGCGGCCGTGGCGTATCCGTGCAGGAGCTCGGTTTCCTGCCCATGCTGCTGGCCGGACGGGAGGGCATCGACCAGTTCATCGACACCACGCTCCAGCCGATCCTGGACTACGACCGGCACCGCAACGGCGACCTGGGCCGAACGCTCGACGCGTACTTCCAGTCCGGGCGCAGCCCGACCAACGCGGCGAAACTGCTGCACATGCACCCGAACACCGTCACCCGGCGGCTGGAGCGGGTGACACGGCTGCTCGGCTCGACCTGGCAGCGCCCCTCACGGGCACTGGAGATACAGCTCGCGCTCCGCCTCCACCGCCTGCTCACCGAGCTGTGACACCCGCCGGGTCAGCCGGGTACGACGAGTGCCCGGCGCCCGCGCATCTCTCCGTCCTCCACCATCTGGTGCACCTTCGCCATCTCGGACAACGGGAAGCGGACCACCTCCCGTGGGTTCAGCCGGCCCGCGGCCAGCAGCCGGTTGACGGCGCCGGCAGCCTCCGCGAGTTCGGCGGTCGTCGCGTGCGAGATGACGAAGCCGACGATCGACCGATCCATCATGTAAAGGTCACCGACGGGCAGTACCGGCCTGGTTCGGGCACCGGCGAGCAACACGATCCGGCCGCGGGCCGCGAGCCGCCCGACCACCAGATCCAGATCGTTGGTGCCGGAGGTGTCCAGGTAGATGCCGATGCCCTCCGGGCAGGCCGCCGACAACCGTTCCCCGAGATCGGGCGCCGCGTAGTCGATGACCTCCGCAGCGCCCGCGGACCGGCAGAACGTCTCGTCCCGGGGCGCGGCGGTCGCCACCACGCGACCTCCCAGGGCCACCGCCAGCGTGATCAACGCCGTGCCGACGTTGCCGCCGCCCCCGCCGACCACTACCGTCTCGCCGGGACGCAGGCGTCCGTGCACGGCCAACGCCAGGTACGCGGTCGCGGCCGGATGCAGCACGGTTACCGCCTCCGCCGACGCCTCCGCAGGCAGGTGATAGAGCCGGTCCGCGGGCACCACGACCCGCTGCGCCGCGGCGCCCTGGCGGCCTCCGTGGCCGAGGCTGTTGCACCAGACCCGGTCCCCGGCGTGGAACTCGGCGACACCATCACCGGAGCGTGCGACCACACCGACCAGGTCGCGGCCCACGACGAACGGCAGCGGGACGTGCGTCCGGAACGCGCCCGAGCGGACAAACGTGTCGACATGATTGACCGTCGTGGCCACGACGTCGACAAGCACGTCGGTCGGTCCGGGATGCGGCGTGGGTAGGTCGCCGTACCGGATCGCGGCGGCCGGCCCGAGCCGGTCGATGTACGCGGCACGCACGGTCGTCACCGCAGCACCAGGCTCTTAAGGCCGTCGTCACTCTGGAAGAAGGACATGCGCATGGAATCGTCGGCGTACGGACCCGGCGCCGGGGGCTCGTCCATGGTGATCCCGAACCAACGCTGGTACGCCTCGAGCACGGCGGCGTCGCCGACCAGGATCTCGGTGGTCTGCCGGCCGTCGGCGAGGACGGTCAGCTTGTTGCCCTGCAGGGTGACGCGGCCATTCTCCAGGGGCAGGGAGCAGAACATGTTCTGCAGGAACGGTGACGCCGGATGGGTGCGGTACCACCACAGGTTCTGCCGGAAGTCTGGCAACTCGGCCGGCTCGTCATAGAAGCGGTACTGCAGCAGATCGTTGCGGTACACGTCGGTGGTGTCCGGCTCCGGGCGTCGTGTGCTGAACCGGCCGTGCGGATCCACATGCGGCTCGGTCGTGCCGAGCCGCATCGGAAAACGACTGCTCTTGCCGAAGCCGACGTCGGACATCCAGCGTGAGCCGGTGTCCGGAAAGTGGACGGTCATCATCACGTGATTGTGCGGGGCGGTGAACCGCCCGGAGATCCAGACCCGGCACTGGTGCAGCGTCACCGGGAAGTTCAGTGCCTGCAACAGCAGGTAGAAAGCGGTGTTGATCTCGTAGCAGCCGCCGCCCCGCCGCCGGTACACCACCTTGTCCACGATCCGCTCGTCCATGTAGATCTCGTGACCGAGGTGATAGTCGATGCTCTCAAACGGCACCGTGAGGGTGTGCCGCTCCTGCAGGTCACGCAGTGCGGCGAGGTCCGGGCGCTCGGGCCGGTCGGCGCCGATCCGGACCAGGTAGTCCTGCACATGCTGCTCAGTCAGCACGGTTCAGTCCTGTTCGTACGACATACGCATTGACTTGTTGGCGTGCGGGCTCGGCACCGGCGGCTTGTCGAGCGTGATGCCGAAGTACTTGTCGTACGCCGCCAGCAGATCCTCGTCGTTGGTGATCCGTTCGATCCGCCGCTGATCCCCGTCGATCACCACGAGCTTGTTCTCGCGCAGGATGACCCGCCCGTTCTCCGTCGGCAGCGTGGTGGACAGGTTCTTCAGGAACGGCGAGTCGGGCGAGGTGCGGTACCACCACACGACCTGCATGCCGTCGCTGGCCACGATCGGCTCGTCGTAGAAGCGGAACTGCAACACGTCGGCCCGGTAGACGTCGGTGGCGTTGTCGGCGACCCGCTTGGTCGAGAAGGTGCCGTGCGGGTCGTCCTGCGGCTGCGGCGACTCCAGCAACAGCGGATAGCGACTACTGCGGCCCAGCCCCACATCGACCAGCCACCGATCGTCACCGAACCGCACGGTGCTCACGGAGTGGTTGTACGGGGGCGTGAATTCCTGCCCGAGCCAGACCCGGCCCTGGTGCATGGTGATGTCGAAGCCCAGCGATTCAAGCAGATAGTGGAACGAGGTGTTGATCTCCCCGCAGCCGCCGCCCCGGCGCTGGTACACGATCTTCTCGACCACGCGCTCGTCGACGAAGATCTCCTTGCCGAGGTGGTAGTCGATGGTCTCGAACGGCACCGTCAGCGAGTGTCGCGCGTGCAGCAGCCGCAGCGCGTCGGCGTCGAGACGCTCCGGCCGCGAGGTGCCGATCCGGTCCAGGTAAGCGGCGACCGTCGTGTCGTCGAGCATGTCTTCACCTCTCTGTGGATGGGAAGCTCTCCGTGGGGCGGAAGCGGGGAAAGAGCCTCTCCGCGTTGGCGCGATTGACCGCGGCCCATTCCGGCGGGTCGAACTGCGCGAGGCGAGCCACTCCCGCACCGTTCGAGGCGCCAAAGCGCTCCGGCATGAACGGGTAGTCGGAGCCGACCAAGATTCGTTCGACGTTGGCGAAGAGCCGGAGTGAGGCGAGCGAGTGCCGGCCACCACACATCGCCACGTCGAAATACAACCGTCGGAGCACGGCGATCGGATCGTCGGGGAGGCGGGCGGCGAGCTCGCCGTTGATGATCGAGCCATAGGTGAGCCGGTCGGCGTAGTAGCTGATCCCACCACCGCCATGCGGCAGGATCATCGGCAGGTCAGGGAATCGTTCCAGGGTGCCGTTGTAGAGAAGCTGGGCGGCCAGCCGCACCGACTCGAACGGGAACTCGTAGAGGGAGAGCGGCAGGCCGAAGGTGGGCTGGCCGACCGAGGGCGGAACTCCCGGGTGGATGAAGATCGGTGTACGCCGCCGCTCGGCCTCGGCCAGCAGCGGATCGAGCCGACGATCCCCGACGTAGATCCCGTCGTAGTTGGTCAGCAGCCCGAGCCCGTCGAGGCCGAGCACGTCGATCGCGTACACGAACTCCTCGACGCAGTCGTCGAGGTGCGGGAACGGCAGGACCGCGAACGCGCCGAAACGGCCAGCGCCGTCGGCCACGAATTCGGCGAGATACTCGTTCAGTCGGCGCGCGAAAGCGCGGGATCGGGAACGCTCCAGCATCGGCACGCCCGGCCACAGGTTGACCACGGCCGCGCGTATTCCCTGCCGATCCATCATGGCGAGACTGCTGGCGACGCTCCAGGACGGCCGATCGACACCGGAAAGCACAGCGACGCCGCCCATATCGCGGACCGCTGCGCTGTAAAAGTCGGGAATGATGTGGTGGTGCACGTCGATGGCATCCATCCACGGCGATCCGGCCGGCTCGTTGTCGGGGTTGGCGTCCACATTCGAATCCTTGCGATCGCACATGTCCCTGCCAAGGACGCCGGAGCTAATGTGTCACCTCTCTTTCGACTGTTGCTCGGGCGGTCCGGGTGCCATACATTAAGCGACAAAATCCGTGCCCGTCCGTATCGCTTTCGTCGGCGGGCTCCGGCGAAGGAATGGATTTGGTGAATGCTCACATTTCCACGAGGCGAACGGCCGGTCGGCGTGCTCGGCACCGGCTCGTACCTGCCGGGCAGGGTGGTGACCAACGCCGAGGCGGCCGAGCACGCCGGCGTGACCGGCGACTGGGTGTTCGAGAAGACGGCGATCCGGGAACGGCGATGGGCCAAGGCCGACGAGGCGACCTCTGACCTCGCGATCAGCGCCGCGCGAATGGCCCTCGCGGATGCCGGCATCGACGCCGCGGACCTGGCGCTCGTCATCGTGGCCACCTCGACCCCGGATTCCCCGCAACCCCCCACCGCCAGCATCGTCGCGAGCGAGATCGGCGCTGGCCGCGGCGCGGTCGCGTTTGATGTCAACGCGGTGTGCAGCGGCTTCAGCTATGGCCTGGCCGTCGCCGAGCGGCTGGTGGCCGCGAATGGCGACCGCCCGGCGCTGGTGATCGGCGCCGACGTCTACTCGCGCATCCTGTCTCCGCGTGATCGCCGCACGACGGTCCTCTTCGGTGACGGGGCCGGAGCCGCGGTGATCGGCGTCGGCGCGACGCACAGCATCCTTGCCACCCGGCTGGTCAGCTTCAGCGAGGCGCACGGCCTGGTCGGGGTGGCGGCTGGCGGCAGCCGCTTGCCGGCCTCGGAGCAAACCATGCGTGACGGCTCGCACTACTTCACCATGGACGGGCGCGGTGTACGCGACTTCATCGACGACCACGTGACCCCCGGCATCGCCGGGTTCCTGTCCGAGCACGGGATACGGCCGCAGGAGATCAGCCACCTGGTGTCACACCAGGCCAACGGACGGATCCTCGCCACCATGGCGGATCGGCTCGGAGTGTCGTTCGAGCGGTTCGCCACCACGTTGGGCGTCTACGGCAACACCGGGGCGGCGTCGGTACCGATCACCTACGACCAGCTGCGCCGCTCCGGTGCGGTCCGCCCCGGTGACCTGCTACTCCTCGCCGCGTTTGGTGGCGGGATGACCATGGGGATAACTCTTCTGCAGGCGGCCCGGTAGAAGGAACTCGGGTACGGCGGGCGCCGCCGCGGTGAGCGCGGCGCCCGCCCACCGCTCAGGACGTACGCCGGAGGGCCGGTTCCGCGCAGCCCCGCGCCGCGAGGACGGTGTGCGCCGCCGAGGCCAGGGTGACGTGTCGATGCCAGCCCCGGTACGAGCGACCGGTGAAGGCGCGCAGACCCACCCGGTCACCGGTCATCTCCAGATCGTGTCCCACTCGTGGGACCAACGACGTCAGGCGGACCAGGTCAGCGAGGCCGACATCGCCGCGGCTGGTCAGCCACAACTGGCCGGGACCGGACCCGCCGGGCGCGCTGAGCTCGACCATGAGCAGTGGGTCGTGTGCCCGGGTGCTGGGCAACCGAACCGCGACGGTGCCGGCCAGCACCGGCGGATTCGCCGTCAGGCCAAAGACCGGCCGCCGGCTGTGCCGTGCCGCCGCCGCCAGGTCACCGGCGCATTCGGCGGCCGATCGCCCGGCGGCGACGAGGCGCAGACCGGCTGGGATGCGGATCAGCACCGGCGCGCCACTGGCGCGGAGCCGACGGACCACCATCCCGGCCTCCATCTCCCGTGCGTCGACCAGCACGAGGTCGTCCGCCGCAACCCCCAGTTCGAGATAGGTCTCCACGGTGCAGGCGCCCAGGGACTGCGCGACCATGTCGTCCGGGATGGCCGCGCGCCGCCGGCGGTGCTCGTCGGCCAGCCAGTCCTCGTTGAGGTGCAGACGCCAGTTGACCGGGGCGACGAAGTCGGGCGTGGCGGCCCAGAGGCCCACGGCGTGCTGCGCGTTGAGCGACTGTCCCAGGCCCGGCGAGTACTTCCGGCCTACCCCCACCGAGTGCGTCCCGGCCTTGCGGATCAACGTCGGGTGCAGCACCCAGGCCGACACGTTGGCAACCCGAGTGACATGGCGGGTGAGTGCCTGGCGGACCGGCATCCAGTCCCAGGTGGAATCGCTTACGAAATGGTGCAACGCCTGCTCTGCCGCGGGTTCTGCCGATATGGCGGCAATGTTGCGAATGGATTTGCGCCCACGGGTCAGGAGGAGCCCTCGGATGTATTCCATGCCACGCCTGCGTTGGTCACTTCGCGGTAGTCCGGCCAAGATGTCCGTACACAAGTCCGTGACGTCGTCGTGCAGACGCATCCTGCCTCCTCGGGGCATCCAGCGGCGAACACAATGAGCTTGTAATGCGCAGCGGGGATGGTCGAGGTGCTGACAGCACCGCCTTTGAGGCAACGGTGGTTGCCGGAGGCGCATCTCACGCGATGACGCCGGAGAGAGCGACTCGGACGGCGCTGAACCTGACATAATCGATTGCCGGCAAATGTTGAGGCCCGCCGGGGTCGTCCACGACGGGCCTTGTAGATCGGTCTCTCCTGGTGGAATCCACGTGATGCCCTGGTGACCGCAGCCGGCTGATCGTGCGGCGTCCACGCCGGTACAGGCGACCTGATGACCGCGGTCGACCTCCCCGCCCGGACCATCTCCCGGCTGATGGGCCTGGCTGGGCAGCCCACCGTCGCCCCGGCCGCTGCTGTCGCAGCAGCCGGGGCGATGCCGTTCACTTGCCGATGTGAAGCGCTTCCCGGACGAACATCTGGGCGAACGTCGGGGCGCCGGTGGTCGTGACCACGTCGATGAACTGACCGAGGTGATTGTCTCCGGTCGCCTCGCGAATCAGCAGGTCAGCAAGATCGATGCGGGACGTGAACCGGCCGGGCAGCCGGCGCGGCTCGGCGCGGTAGTCGGTGACGACGTCGCCGTCGAACAGACCGGCGGGACGGATCACCGTCCAGTCCAGGCCGCTCGCCTCGACCAGCTTCTCCATCCGGGCCATGTCGTCGTACACGGTGCGGCCCATCCGGAGCAGGATCGGCGCGATGATCTTCTTGAAGGTGAGCGTCTCACCCTCGGCGTGCTCGCCGGTGGTGCCGGTCGACGTCACGCAGACCAGTCGGCGCAGGCCGTGGTCCTTCATCGCGGCGATGATGTTGGCCGCCCCCTGCGAGTAGACCCGCACCGTCTCCTTCGTGTACGGGACGCCGAGACTGGAAATGACCGCCTGCTGCCCCGCGATCACGGCGTCCACCGCGGCCGCGTTCAGCACATCCGTGCCGACCACCCGCAGCCCCGCTCCACTGAGCGGGAAGGACTCCGGGCGGCGGGTCACCGCCGTGACGAGGTGTCCCCGAGCCAGTGCCATCTCCGTGGTCAGCCGGCCGGTCGGGCCGTTCGCGCCGAACACCACGAGTTTCATCGAACCTCACCTCTTCTTGACTACGTTCCTTGCGATCGATGGTCCGGCCGGCCGATCGTCCAGGCCACGACGGCCGCGCCGAGCACGACGCCGGCCGCGACGATCAGCGCCGTCGCGTAGCCGGTCACCGTCGCCTCATTCCGCGTCGGGGCGTCGGTGCCCGAGCCGATCAGCAGCCCCGCGGTGGTGCTCGTGGCGACGGTGTTGAACAAAGCGGTGCCCACCGCCGCCCCGACCTGCTGCACGGCGTTGTAGAGGCCCGACGCCACACCGCTGCCGGCGGAGTCGGTGCCTGCGGTCACCTCGCTGGTCAGCGGGGTGAGCACAGAGCCAAGCCCCATCCCGGCGAGGATCTGTGCCGGCAGCAGGTACAGCAGGAAGACATCGGGGGTGTCCGTCCGTGCCCGGGACAGGATCAGGATGCCGGCGCCGAGGGCCAGCAGGCCCGGCACGGTGATCACCCGGGTCGACACCCGGCCGTGTAACAGTCCGGCGACCACCGCGCCGGCCACCGCGCCCACGCTCGTCACCACCAGGACCAGACCGGCCCGGACGGGGGAATACCCCAGCACCGTCTGGGTGAAGTAGGTCATGAACAGGTAGCAGCCGAACAGCGCCAGCTGTAGCAGGAAGACGGTGAGAAGGGCGCCGCCGCGCCGACGGTGAGCGACGATGCGCGGGGGCACCAGCGGGTCGCGGGACCGCCGTTCCACCACGACGAAGGCCGCGAGCAGTGCCCCGCCGGCCAGCAGCAGGATGAGCGTGTACGGGTCCGCCCAGCCGTGTGACGCCCCCGCGCTGAACCCGGCCACCACCGTGACCACCGACGCCACGCTCAGCAGGACCTCGGTGGCTGCTGGGAAACGGCCGCCGGTGAGGCGCTCGCCCCGCGGCAGCGCACGAGCGCCGAACAGGCCGATCGGCACGATCACCAGGTTGATGAACAGGCACCAGCGCCAGCCCGCGTACTCGGTGAGCAGGCCGCCCGCGATCAGGCCGATGGCCGAGCCGGCCGCGCTCACCGCCGCGAACGCGCCGAAGGCCCGACCCCGCTCCCGCCCCTCGGCGAATATCGTGGAGAGCAACGCGAGCGCGGCCGGCGCGAGCAGGGCCGCGCAGCATCCCTGTAGTGCCCGCCCGGCGATGAGCGCTGGCGCGTTCGGCGCGGAACCGGCCAGGGTCGAGGCCACGGCGAAGCCGGCCAGCCCCCAGACCAGTGCCCTGGGGTGCCCGACGATGCCGCTGATCCGACCGCCGGCCAGGAGCAGCGCGCCGAACGGCAGGGCGTAGGCCGTAATCACCCACTGCCGGGCCCCGTCCGACATCTGGAGAGCGTCCTGCACGGACGGCAACGCGATGCTCACGATGGTCGAATCGAGCACGATCATCAGTTGCGTCAGGCAGATCGTCGCCAGGATCCATCGCGAGCGGGTCGCAGCCGGTGCCGCCGTGGTCACGTCGTTCACCTTTGTCGCACTCGCCCCCCTGGCCGGGCTCGCGCACGAGCCACTGGAACGCCGGTCGGGCACCAGAACGTTGTTCCGGTGCCCGACCAATGTACTACGCTCACCTTCACAACGACCAAACGAGGGCTCGGAAGGCAGGTGACGCCATGGCCGGTCAGGTACGTCCCGGCAAGGGTGTGTGGCTCAGGACCACCTCTCCACGTCACCACAACCCGCCACTGAGCCTCACGCGCATCGCGACCGCCGCCGTCGAGCTACTCGATCGGGACGGCGTCGGTCAGCTCACCATGCGCCGGCTCGCCGAGCATCTGGGCGTCGGCACGACGACCCTGTACTGGCACCTCGACACCAAGGACGACGTGCTCGACCTGGCGGTCGACACGGTGTTCGCCGAGTCGGCACCGGAGCAACACAGCGACGACTGGCGGGCGGACATCACCGCCCAGCTCACCGACTGGCGCGAGACACTGCTGCGACACCCATGGTCGGCGGCGCTCCCCCTGCGGCAGCGTCCCGCCGTCGGCCCCGGCTTTTTGTCCTGGATGGAATTTCTCCAAGCCGCCCTGACCCGGGCCGGATTCAGCCACCGCGACGTCGCCGCGGCGAGCTGGGTCCTGTACAGCCATGTCCAGGGGTCCGCAGGCAGCCAGACCGCGCTGCGCTGGTCGGCCGAGGAACGTCAGGAGGGTCAGCGGTTACTGGACGACCAGCGTGACCTCTACCCGACCCTGGTCGCGCAACAGCACCTGCTCGACGACGACTGGGCCGGAAACTTCCAGCTCGGGCTGGCGTACGTGCTGGACGGCCTCGCCGCCCGCCTCCGCCCGCCCGGCAACCAGGCCCGATAAACGCCGGACCGGCCCGCACCATGTGCGGGCCGGTCCGGAACGGGAATCAGAGGAATCAGAGGTCGTACTTCTTCAGCACGTCGGGACCCACGTACTGGATCGCCGAGGTGGTCTGCTCCCGGCCGATCTTGAATGCGGTGGCCACCTCGACCAGACGCAGCGCCTGGTACTCGATCGCCGCGAGGTTGTCCTCGTGGACGTTGCTCGCCTCGTGCCGGGAAACGCTGCACGTGCCGTACGGGGCGCCGTTGTTCGGCAGCCCCAGCACCGCGACGCTGGAACCGTTGGGCACGATCAGCGAACCCCAGTGGCAGATGACGTTGTGCAGAGCCAGGATGGCCGTCTGCGCGCCAGCGTGCGGCATCGAGGCGGACGCGAAAACGCTCACCACCTTGTTGGCCAGGTCGCCCGGAATGGCAACCGGGCCGGAGTGGTCGATGAAGTCGATAATCTGCGGAGCCGGCAGGCCGAAGTGCACCGGCGTGCCAATCATGATGGCGTCAGCCGCCACCAGATCCGCCATGGTCGCCACCGGCACGTCCGCCGTCTCGGCGTTGAGCTCGGCGTACACCTTGCGGTCCAACACGATGGGATTGGGCAGGTCAGGAACCCTGTAGAGCTGCGCTTCGGCGCCAGCCTTCACCGCCGCGGCGGCCGCGGCCACGGCGAGCTGGTGGGTATTCCCGCTGCGGGAGTGGAAGAGGATTGCCACCTTGATCACAGAACGCTCCTCACGGGTCGATGCGCCTGGGCATCGCACGGACCATCTACGGGCATCCTGTCGACCGCGACCGCGCCGACAAACGGCACGAACCTTAGTTAGTCACCTCCGGGCCGTTTCCGCCACCGACCTGACACAACCGGGCCGCCACCGTTGACCGGCGCGTCCCGGTCCCGATGTGCTGCGACCCATGTCGAACGCACCCGAGAAGCCGCTCACCGCACCGGCCGATCCCGAGGAACTCGTGCCGCTGTTCGAGCACGCCTTCAACACCCGCAACCTCGACCTGCTCGAGGAACTCTTCGAGCCCGACGCGCTGCTGGTCCTGGCCCCCGGCGAGGTCCTGGCCGGCGACGAACGGCGCGCACGCAACCAGGAGAAGCTCCCGCACTTCCTGCCTATCAAGGTCGCCATCCGCCACCAGTACATCACCGGGGACATCGCCCTGCTGATCAACGACTACGTGCACGAGGGAACCACCCCGGATGGCAAGCACCTGCGCATCGAAGGCACCGCCGTCGATGTGCTCCGGCGCGGCGCCGATGGCGCCTGGC
Source organism: Micromonospora sp. NPDC049204 (assembly GCF_040647935.1). Classification (NCBI taxonomy): domain Bacteria; kingdom Bacillati; phylum Actinomycetota; class Actinomycetes; order Micromonosporales; family Micromonosporaceae; genus Micromonospora; species Micromonospora sp. NPDC049204. Next base: position 157,439 of record NZ_JBEZDC010000014.1, read on the forward strand.
GCTGCCTTATCAGCAACCCGGCAGGCATCAAGACCGCGGGCGAACTCCCGCACTGACGACGCGGGTGGACCCTGCGGTGCCCAGCCCGGCCACCTGGCGGCGGCCTCTTACGCGGTCCTTCGCCGGCAACTGCGCCGGTCCCGCGCCGCGCCGGCCCGCTGTCTTCCGGTGAACGGGCCCGCATCCGCACCGGCGAGTAGATCCGCCCGGCGCGCGGTCCTCAGGCCGCCGCCGGGCCCTACGGATACGGAGAACAGGTATGACGAAGCTCCTGGTCGTCGTCGGCAGCATCCGCCCCGTCCGGGCTGCCGACCTGGTCCTGCCCTGGCTGGCGTCGCGGGTCAGCGCGCACGGTGGCTTCGAGGTCGAGATCGCCGATCTGCGGGACTGGGCGTTGCCGATGTTCGCCGAACACCTGGGTACGGTCGGCGACATCGACGACCCCACCTGCTCCGACCCGGTCCTGCGAGCCTGGAACACGAAGGTGCAGGAGGCCGACGCCTTCATCGTCATCACCCCGGAGTACCACCACAGTCTGCCCGGCAGCCTGAAGAACGCCATCGACAGCGTGTGGCCCGCATTCGGCTTCCGCAACAAGCCGGTGGCAGCCGTCGGCTACAGCGCTGGCATCGGGGGTGGCAGCCGGGCCGTCCAGCATCTGGCGCAGATCGTCATCGCGGCCGATGCCGTGCCGCTGCGCAGTACCGTCTTGCTGCCCTTCGTACAGACGGCCTTCACCGCAGCCGGGGAGCCGGTCGACCGCGCGACGGACGTCGGTCTGCGAATCATGCTCGACGACCTCGCCTGGTGGGCGACCGCGCTGAACAAGGCCCGCGCGGAAGGCGAACTCGCGCCTGGCCAGGCGCGCATGATGTCAGCGCTGACGTCGGCCTAGTGTCGTACGCTGGGGCGACTGCGGATTCGGCGGCTCCGTCTCGCATCCGCTGTCGGCGATGCGTGACGCTGTTCGCTCGGCTGTCCGGGACAGTCCCGGACCGGCTACGGCTGGTTCAGCGATACCATCAGCTCGGAACCCCCACTGGACATCACCTGGCACAACGGTGGTAGCGGCGGGTTCCGATCATTTGTGGGTTTCGATCGCACAGCTGGGCGCCGAGCCGTCGTCCTCGGCAACACCGACCGGTCGGTAACCGAATTGGGTTAAGGGCTGCTCGTGGGACGAGCCTTACCGGATCGGGGTCCTGCCGGGCCGGGTTCGCTGGCCATCGCGGTCACCGTACTCCTCAGCCTCGGCGGGGTCTGGTCCTTCTCCTCTCAACGGTGCGACACCCCGAACGGCTGAAGCTCGTCGTGAGCGGGATCTGGGCCGTGGCCGGACCCGCACTGGCGTACCCGGTCGGCGCCTGGCAGGTGGTGCCGGCGCTGGTGTGGGCCGTCGGTGCTGGCCTGTTGGCAGCGGCACTGATCCTCGCGGGCACACGCTGGAATTCGGCCCGGACATACCATGGCCGCCGCTGGGCGTCGCCACGCCGGCTGAGCGCCGGCATGTGCGAGGTCTCCGTGCAGATGTTCTTCTTCGTCGACGAAACATCCACCGGAGACCTCGCTACATCCGGATCACCAGTACACCCTCAAAACACCAGCGCAGCGGCAACGATCAACGCCTCCGGTGTCACCGACTGTGGTCATAGTCAGCCGGTCCGCTCGATCGCCGCCGCGATCCGCGCGCGCAGTTCGGATGCCGGTATCACCGCATCGACCGAGCCGACCCGCACCGCGCGTTCGATGCTGTGCACCCGGTCGAATTCTGCAGCCAGGGCGGACAGGTGCTCAGCTCGCACAGCGGTGCGTAGGTCAGCGAGTTCAGTCACCAGGTCGGCGCGTTTCTCCGCAACATCAGTGGCGGCGATGCGCTGCTCAAGCCCGCGAATGCGTGGATCGTCGGTGGTGCGGGCGTCGACGGTACGGGCGAAAACGACCGCGGCGGCGGGGGCGCCGCCGATGACCGAGGCGAACGAGCCCTCGACGGCGAGCACGGTCATGTTCGGATTGAGCGCCTTGGAGAACACCACAAACGCACCGCCGTGGTAGCGGGAAATGACACAAAACACCACTTTGCCATCGAAGTTGACGATGGCTCGGCCGATCTCGGCACCGTACTCAAGTTGCAGCCGCCGCAGAGACTCCGGTGATCCATCGAACCCGGACAGGTTCGCCAGCATTACCACCGGACGGTTGCCGCTGGCGGTGTTGATCGCTCGCGCCACCTTCTTCGACGACAACGGGAAGAGCGTTCCGGCGGTGAAGGATTCGGGTCCGTCCGCAGGCGGGAAGCCATGCCGTGCGACCGGCCCGGACTCGATGCCGATCAGGCATACCGGCCAACCGTCGATGCGGGCGTCGGCCACGACCGCGGTCTCAGCCTCGGCCATGTCTGCCCAGCGTTCCACCAATGGGTGGTCCTGGTCCGAGACCGCCTGCAGCACCGCGCGAATCGCGAACGGCTTCTTGCGGTCCGGATTCGCGGTCGCGGAAAAGATGTCGCCGACGGTGATGAAGTCACTGTCGGGGTGGTGGTGCGGGGACGCGGTGACGTCTCGGGTGACCGGGTCGATGGTCGACGCGCGGCGTGGTCCCCGCTCGCCCTGGGTCACGTACGTGTGCGCGTAGTGGCTCAGCAGAATTTCCTGCGCCGCAGCCAGGGTCGGGACGAAGTACTGGGCCTGCCCGTTGGGTCCCATCACCCGGGCGTAGCCGCCGATGCCGAAGTTGTCCTCCGCCGAGACACCGCCGGAGAAATCGAGCGACTGCTTGCCGGTCAGCACCATCGCACCGGCGGGCGTCATCACCAGAATTCCCTTGGTGTGCATCAGCATCGTCGCCTCGGCGTTCCAGTACGGCTGAGCGCCGACGTTGATTCCGGCGACCACGATGTTGATCTCGCCGCCGTCCTGGGTGAACTGCACTATCCGGCGCAGCGCCCGGGCCACCCAGTCCATGTTCTCGGTGCCGGAGTCCATCGAGATCCGTGCGCCCGCCGATATCGCATACCACTCCACCGGCATGCGTTCCCGCTCAGCGAGGTCCAGTGCCGCGACAATCCGGGCACACTCGGGTTCGGCCAGCGCGCCCAGCGCCCGGTGGGGATCCCCGAACAGCGCGACGCGGCGTACTCCCTCGGGATACAGCTCGGTTGGCGTGGACACCAACCCGACCACGATGCCCGCGCGGTTGCGCCCGCGCGGCCGATCCACCTCGACGAGAGACTGCCCTTCGAGGTCGAATTCGGTGAACTCGCCTCCGGGGCCGCGCACAAGGTCGATCAGCTCGTAGGGATACACCGCACCGCGCCGGCGCACCCGCAGCACCTTCTGGTCGTAGTCGTTCAGTGGCGCGAGCGGTTCCGTCGGCGCGGACTCGACCGACACTTCGGTGCCACCGCTGAGGTCGTAGCAGAACCGGGTGACCTGGAATTCGTACGAGTCGTTTGGCTGGCGCACCCGCCCGTGCACCACCACGTCCTGGATGCCGGCCCGCACGATCTGCGGCGCGGTGGCGTGTAGCCAGTCCGCCAACTGCGCCGTGTCGACGTCGATGAACGGGCGAATGTCGAGCCAGACGTGGTTCAGATCCAGCCGGCCCCCTGCCGGGTCCAACTCACGGCGCGCCTTGGCGACCGCCTCGGCGCAGACGCTGAGGACGGTCTCCGCACCACGTACGGCGATGATCGCCCCGTCGGAGTCGCGAACCGGTTCGAAGCGCCGCAACTGCGCCATGGCGACCAGTCGCTGATCGGTCGGATTGTCCTTGGCTACGGCGTGATACAGCAGCATGTCCGGCGGTGCGGGAAGCTGGGTCAGGTGGAAGTCGCGCAGCCGCCAGAGATGCAGCCGCCGCCCGATCAGCGGATGCACACCACGGATCACCGTGTCCTCCACCAGGCCCGCCGCGCGCCGCCGGAACGTGAAGTGTTCCAACGGCCCGCCGTCGGGAGGTGGCAACGCGACGCTGATACGGCGCGCATGCCCCGCCAGCCCGGTATGCCGCAGCGCGGCCAGCAGTTCGGCCGCCCGCTCCTCGACCGAGGCGGGCGCGTCCGGCCAGGCCAGCAGGAGGTCCGCCACCCGCACATGGTTGGCCGGTGCGGCGTCGAGCAGATCACGTAGCGTGCTCACCAATGTGCCGGACGCGCCGTCGCGCAGGTCCGTCATCCGGCCTACGGTCGCGGCGCAGATGGTAGGCACGACGTGGCGCGGGCGCAACTCAAGCCGGTAGTCGCAGACCACGAACGCCCGACCGGCCACAGTGAGGGTGCGTACCGCGCCCAGCCGTTGCTCGCCGTAACGGCGGCGGCACAGCACCTCCAGCAATGGATCCACCGGGGCATAGGTGTCCTGGAACAGCCTCGCTACCACGATGCGGTCCAGTGATTCCGGAATATCGGCGATGGCCGCGATTCGCCGGGAGCGCTCGGGGGAATCCGGCATGTCGGCGAGCGCACGAAGCTCGTCGGGTACCCCGGCCAGCATCGCCGCCCGGGCGCCCTCCGCCTCCGGGTGCAGATACCAGCGGAACACCACGCTACGAGCCAGATCAGCCAGCAGGGGCGAGCGGCCGGCGACGACTCTGATCAGCCGATCCAACGCGGGGCGGATACCGTCCTCGACCGGGCGCGGCTCACCAAGCCACACCTTCAACAGCTCCTGCACTACCCGGGAGCTGTCATTGAAGCGCTTGCAGGCCAGCACGATGCGATACACCGCCTGCTCCAGCTCAGGCGCGCGATCGACTTCCGTGACTCCGTAACGGGCCAGGATGCTGTCCAGCGTGTGCCGGAAGCCCGGTGACAGTGCGCCTCGGTTCACGTCCAGGCTTTGCAGGTAGGTGTGCAGCTGTTCGTGGCGGCTGCGGTGCGACGACTCCTCCGGCTCCGGGGTGGACAGTTCGACGATGTCGCAGAACGACTCGATCAGGGCGGCTTCGCCGGCCAAAGGCGCGCCGTATTCGGCCACCAGGCCACTACGGTCGCGCAGGTAGCGCGACAGCGCCGGATGCGGATCGTCCGCTCGATCGAAACCCAGCACCGCGCTGGACAGTTCATTCAGCGTCAGCTGCGCGCGAAGGGCCGCGGAGTCGTCGGCAGACAATAGCGGCAGCATCAGGTCGACCGGCTCGTGTCGCACCGGGTCGGCGTCTTCCCCTACTGGATCCAGTTGTGCCAGTAGCGTTCCCGTGTCTACCTGGCTGCCGACTGAAACCAGCAGCTTGCGCACCCGGGCGCCGAACGGCGCGGGTAGCACGGTCTCCATCTTCATGCTTTCCAGCACGAGCACCGGAGCCCCGGCGGCGATCTCGGCGCCTTCTGCAACCGGTGTGGCCACGACCAGCGCGGGTGCGGGTGCCCGCACCGCACCGCCCTCGTCCCGGCTGACCCGGTGCGCGACGCCATCGACCTCGACGACGTGCACGGTGCCGTGAGTCGCGGTGATGATCCGGTAGCTACGGTCGCCGACCGTCAGCCGGCTCGAGTACCGGTCTTGCCGTTCGATATCGGCGTCGAACGAGATGTCGTCGATGCCGATCCGGTAGCGGTGCGCGCCGATGCGGGCAGCCGTCACCGGATAGCCGCGGCCTGCCAGTTTCACCTCGACGGCCCGGGCGGGTTCATCCAGAGTCTGCGGCCGTCCGCCGCGGCCGGTTTCCCATAGGCGGGTCCTGCGCGCCTGCTCCTCCTCGTCGTAGCTGGCGATGGCGGCGGCGGCCAGGGCGATGCCGATCTGCTGGATGGCAGCCAGTCCGCCCGCTGCCCGGACTCGATCCACCCAGCGGGTGTCGGCGGTGGCGTCGATGACCTCGGGGGCGTCCAGCAGCGACATCAGCAAGCTCTTGTTGGTGGCGCCGCCCTCGATGACGACGGTGGTCTCGGCGACCGCGCGGCGTAGCCGGGCCAGTGCCTCGTCACGATCGCGACCGTAGGCAATGATCTTCGCGATCATCGAGTCGAAATCCGATGGGATCTCGTCGCCTTCGACGATACCGGTGTCGATGCGCACGCCTGGTCCCACAGGCCAGCGCAGCAGCTCAATACGGCCCGGCGCGGGCGCGAAGTCGCGGTCGGCGTCCTCGGCGTTGAGCCGCGCCTCGACGGCGTGCCCACGTTCGACCGGACGATCGCCGCGCAACGGCAGCCCGGCTGCCACCTCGATCTGTGCCTTGACCAGATCGATGCCGGTGGTCAGTTCGGTGACCGGGTGCTCGACCTGCAGTCGGGTGTTCACCTCGAGGAAGGCGAAGAGTTGCTCCTGCGGCTGGTACAGGAATTCGACCGTGCACGCGCCGCGGTAGCCGACGGCCAGAGCGAGCCGTTCGGCCGAATCCTTCACCGTCGCGATTTGGTCCCGGTTCAGCAGCGGTGAGGCTGATTCCTCGATGATCTTCTGGTTGCGCCGCTGCACGGTGCAGTCACGCACCCCCAGGGCCCAGGCGGTGCCGTGCGCGTCGGCAATCACCTGCACCTCGACGTGGCGGGCACCGGTGACCAGCCGCTCGAGGAACACCACCCCGTTGCCAAAGGCTCGCGTCGCCTCCTCGCTGGTGCGGGCGTAGGCATCGCGCAGTTCGTCGGGCGATCCGACGATGCGGATGCCACGGCCACCGCCACCGGCGGTTGCCTTGAGCATCATCGGATATCCGATCTCGGCCGCCTGCGCCAGGGCGGCGTCAAGCGACTGGACGGGTCCCCGGCTCCACGCCGCGACCGGGATGCCGACCTGCTCGGCCAGCAGCTTCGCACCGATCTTGTCGCCCAGTGCCCGCATCGCTTCCGCACTCGGGCCGATGAAGGTAACCCCGAGCCGGTCGCACAGTTCCACAAATGCGGGATCCTCGGCGACAAACCCCCAACCAGCCCAGGCGGCGTCGGCCCCGGTATCGGTCAGCGCCCGCTCCAGCACCGCCAGGTCCAGGTACGGACGTGCCGAGGCGGGACCAAGGCAGTATCGCTGGTCGGCCTCGCGCACGAAACCGGCGTGCCGTTCACCATCGGTGTACAGCGCAATGGTCTGGATCGGTTCGCGGTCGCGGTGTTCGGCATTGCACTCGCGGACCGCGTGGATCAGGCGGCGAGCCGCCTCACCACGGTTGACGATGGCGATACGGGTGAACACGCCAGTCACTCCTCAGCGGAAATCTTCGACAAGACGGGTTCGATCCGGCTATCGACGCAGCAGAGCCGCGCCGAGACTTACCAACCCGACGGTCAGCGTGGAAATCATGATCAACGACAGCAGTCCGGCGACGCGACGGGTCGACTAGGACAATGCCGGCGCCTGTACGAACGGGGGCCTGGTTGCAGTCTCGACGGAGATGAGGCTGCGTCTTTCTACGGATGGGCAATGAGATCGGTGCGAGCTTTGGAGCGGGACCGCTGAATGGCGTAGACGGCGCGCAGCGCGACCTTGTCGCGCACCACCCGCAGCGGAGCGGCCTCGAGCAAGCTCATCCGACTCACCATCCGCGAGATTTTGACGAACTCGTTGGCGCGGCCCGTGCGGCGCTGCTCGTACTCGCGAAGCGCCGCGACGGGATCGGCCGCCGCCTTGAGGACGCGGGCCAGACAGACCGCGTCCTCGACAGCCTGCCCCGCGCCCTGCGCCATGTCGGGCGTCATCGGGTGCGCGGCGTCACCGAGCAGACTGGCGCGTTCGAATCCCCAGTGCCGCAGGGGATCCCGGTCGACGACGTCGCTGCGCAGGATGGCATCGGGCTCGGTGGCGGCGATCATCCGCTGGATGTGGGCGGGCCAGCCGCGGTACGTCTTCAGTACCGCGGCCTGGCGTCCGGCTGGCGGCTCGGGCGCGCTGGGCGGCGATTTCAGCATCGCGAGCCAGTACAGGCGTTGACCGGTCACGTGATAGTGCAGGATCCGCGCACCCGGACCCCAATAGATCCGCATCTCGCTGACGGGGATCTGCGGATCGGTGTAGTCGGTGATGCCGTGCCAGGCCGCCATTCCGGAATACCGGGGCCGAGTCGGGCCGTGCAACTGCCGGCGGACCATCGATGCGATGCCGTCGGCACCGATCAGCAGATCACCGCGCTCCACGCTGCCGTCGGCGAGGCGGACCACCACACGCTTGGTGTTCTGCTCGAAGCCGATCAGCTCCGAGTTCAGCCTCAGCACATCCGGACCGAGGGTCTGCAGCAGCAGGCGGTGTAGATCAGGGTGGCTCATTCCCACCGACGGCGCGCCGAACTCGTCACTCAGCGCTGCCAGGTCGAACGAACCCAGCGGACGTCCCCGCCAGTCGAGGTTGCGGTGCGCGGTGACCTTTGTGCCGATCTCAGCCACCTGATCGGCGAGGTCGATGTGCTGCAGGGCGCGCATGGCGTTGCTCCACAGGTGGACTCCCACGCCCTTGGCGAGCTCGTCGGCACCTGCCCTCTCGATGACGACGACATCGATTCCGATGCGGCGCAGGGCGATAGCGGCGGTCAGTCCGCCGATACCGGCGCCGACGATGACGACCCTGCGAGTGCTCATTGCGCCGCATCCAATTCCACGCCGCCGCGCAGGCGGTGCAGTGGTGAGCGGATGATCATCGAGGGAAACAGGTTACTCGCGCGGTCTGCGAGGGCGGGCATGATCAGCTCCTGATCGACTGGTTGGGCCGATGGAATTCACGGAAAGTGTCGGCGACTCGGGCAGAGTCCTCGATGTGCAGGCCGTGCCCGACGCCGTCGAGGCGGATGTGGCGGACGTCGGCGAGCAGCTGGGTCGCCCGCCGGACGTCGTTGTCGGACATGAACCCGCCACAAGCGGGATCGGCCTGTATCAGCAGGGTCGGGCAGCGTACCCGCGCCAGCAGTTCGTCCGGGTGGTAGTCGCGGGTCATCCGCCTGTCGTGATACTGGTTGAGCACCTCGGTATCGAACTGGTGCAACGATGTCGCCAGCGATCGCAAGGCCAGCGGCAGCCCGGCCAGCCAGGCCGTCCTCACCTCATGCGGGATGTCGTCCGGATAGATGCCGGAGTCAGCGATGACCAGCGACCGCACCAGGTCCGCTCGGCGGGCGGCGACGGTCAGCGCGATCCAGCCGCCCAGCGAATGCCCGAACAGGTGCACCGGTGCGCCGACCACTTTGTCGGCGAAGTCGATGATGTCGGAGGCGAAGCCGTCGATGCCGTAGTCGGGTGCCCGGTCCGAAACGCCGTGGCCGCGCAAGTCGGGGGCGTACTGGTGGTAGCCGGCCTGCAGTGCGAGCATCAGCGGTCGGTACACCTGCCAGCGGGCCGCGGCACCGTGCACCAGTAGCAGTGGCGGACCGCTACCCGGCAGGATGCCGTAACCCAGTCGCCGGCCACCGATTTCGACCTCGCGGGTAAGCGGTCGCGCCTTACCGGTCAACGCACCGGCCCAAGGACAAGACCGATGTGAGTGCCACCTAGCGAGCTGCTCACAACCAGTGCCGGACCATCCATCTCACCGGCGGTCGCCACGGCCAACGCCAGCGGGGCGCCGGCACCGATCGGCTCGCCGAACAACCGTTTCGGCGCGAACCTCGGCGGTGCGGCAGAACCCTCGAAGAGCCGCGCCAAGGCCAGGTTCTCGGGATCGTCTACGTCCGGCAAACCGATCGTGTTGGTCCACACGGCGGTGACGTCTGACGGTCGCAGCCCGGCCCGCTCCAACGCATCCCGCAGCGCTCGCTCGATGCCGTGCCCGTCGCGATCCCAGCGGCCGACCCCCCTACCGTCCGACGCGATTCCGTAGCCCAGCAGTTCGGCTCGCGGACTCGCGCCACGGGCGGCTGCCGCACTCGCCCGCTCGAGCAGCACGGCGATACCGGCCTCGGCCAGGCCGAATCCGTCGGTGGTGAGTGGCCCGATCTCGCCGTAGGCGCCGATCACGGTGTCGGTGAGGGTATCCGCGGCGATCGCCAGCATGCCGTCAGCCTCGTCGCGGGACAGAATGTCGAAGGCATAGGCCAACGCGCCCGCACCGGCCGCGTGCCCGGCGGTGACTGTGGTGGTCGGGCCGACCGCGCCGACGTGCATGCTCACCTGCCCGGTCGCGGCGTTGTAGACAGTGTTCGGGAACAGGGCGGGGTTGGCCGCGCGGGGGCCGCTCTCGAACAACGGGCGTGCGAATGCCTCGATGGTTTCCATCGGGCCGATTCCGGTGCCCAGGACGGTGCCGACGCGGGTCCGGTTGCCGTCATCCAGGGTGAGGCCCGCGTCCTGTAGGGCCAACCGAGAGGCGACGACGCTGAAGATGCCGAGCCGGTCCATCCGACGACGCGCCTTGGTCGTCAGGTACTCGCCGACGTCGAGCGGGACACGACCGACCCGGGCGCCGGACTCGTCGGTGGTGCATCGGCGGTCGTTCGCGAAGGCTTCGCGCAGCACCTCGGTACCCACTCCAGCCGAGGAGAGGACGCCGACGCCGGTGATCACGATGCGGTCGGCGGTCGGGGTAGCGGGCGGGGACGCGTCGCGGGTCAGCACCAGGGAGGCGTTGGCACCACCAAAGGCGAAGTTGTTCGACATGGCGACGCCGATGTCGAGACGGCGGGCGACATTCGGCGTGTAGTCCAGATCGCAGTCCGGATCACCGGCGGTGAAGCTCGCGGTGGGTGGGGCCAGTTGTTCCTCGATCGCCTTCACGGTCACGATCGCCTCGACTGCCCCTGCCGCGCCCAGCAGGTGACCGATCATCGATTTGGTGCTGCTGACCGCTACCGACCGGCTGGCATCGCCGAGACCGACCTTCATCGCCATGGTTTCGGCCGGGTCGTTCTTGGCGGTGCCGGTGCCATGGCTGTTGACGTAGACCACGTCCTCGGCCGCGCGGCCCGAAGACCGTAGCGCGGCCTGGATGGCCCGCGCGGCGCCGGTGCCGTCCGGACGCGGCGCGGTGGCGTGATAGCCGTCGGCCGAGAGCCCGAGCCCGGCCACCTCGGCCAGGATCGGACGGCCCAGTTCGCGGGCCAGGTCGGCGCGCACCAGCACCAGCATGCCGCTGCCCTCACCTAGCGACAGCCCTTGCCGATCTTTGGAGTACGGCGCCGCGGGCACGGGGGACAGCGACTCCAGCGAGTTGAATCCGGCGACCAGCACATCCGACAGCGCGTCGGTGCCGCCGGCGAGCACGGCGTCGGCGCGGCCGGAGCGGATCAGATCGGCGGCGTAGCCGATGGCGTTCGCGCCCGCCGCGCAGGCGGTGTTCACCGACAGCACAGGACCGCGCACGCCGAACGCGCCGGCCAGTGCCTCCGCGATGGCCTGCGGTGGGGTGAACAGCAGCACCCGTGGATCGACGGGCTCGCCGCGCTCGCGTGCCAAGTACCAGTGCCGGGCGCTGAGCAGTCCGGCGTTGCAGGTGCCGAGCACCACGCCCCAGCGCTCGGCCGGGACGGCGTCGTTGCCCAGTCCTACCGACCCCATCGCCTCCTCGGCCGCGATGAGTGCGAAATCCAGTGCACGGTCGGTGAATTCGGTCGGATAGCCCACGTCGTGCTTAGGGGAGTGGCCGGCCACGACCTCACCGGCCAAGCGGGTGCGGTACCCGTCCATCGACATGTGCTCGACCGGGCGGATCGCGACCTGGCCCTGGCTGGCGCCGAGCCACAGATCCTCGGCGGTCGGTCCTTGGGAGGTGATGGCGCCGACGCCGACGACGACGACGCGGCCCTGGCTGGGGGTGTTCATCACTGCGGTGTCCTTCCTGTGTATGTCCGGAGGACGAGTGCGACATGCTGGCCGGCGAACCCGCGGGTCAGTGCAAGGGCGTAGCCCACTGACTGCTCGCGGGCTACATCGACGACCCAGTTCGGTCCTGCGCACGCGGGGTCCGGGTCGGTCATGTTGAGCAATGGCGGTACCACGCCGTGCCGAGTGGCCAATGCGGCGACCGCGATGTTGAGCGCGCCCGCGCCAGCGACCAGATACCCGGTCGCCGCCGTGACCGCGGTCGCCGACAGTCGCGGCAACGCGTCGCCGAGGACCGAACGCAGCGCCGCGATTTCGGCAATATCACCTGACGGTGAGGCGGCGCCCTCGGTGACGACCAAGCTGAGTGCGTCCGGCTCGATACCGGCTTCGGCGAGCGCCGACTCGATAGCCCCGACCACTCCCGCTGCGCCCTCCGGATCGAAACCGCGCCCAAACCCGGCGATCTCGGCGTACACCGAGGCACCACGGTTGGCGGCGGATTCGGCGTCCTCGAGTACCAAGAATGCGGCGCCCTCACCCGGTACGAATCCGTCTCGGTTGCGGTCGTAGGGCCGTATCGCTCCTGCACCCAGATCGTTTCGGGTGGTGAGCACACCCATCGGGTCCAGTTTCGTCATGCTCCACCAGGAGGTGGGATCGTCGAAGCCGCCTGCGACGGCCACGGCCGCTTCACCGCGCAGCACGGCCCGGTAGGCCCGACCGATCGCGGTGGCGCCGGCCTCGCCGGTGCCAGCGAAATACGTGTTGGTACCGCGCAATCCGTGCGCCTGCGAGATATAGAACAGCGCCGCCGCCTGCAGGCCCTCGACGTAGAACAGTGGATAGAACCGTGCCGCGCCCTCGGTGCCCATCCGCGCCAGGTCGGCGGTGCCGTCCGGGTTGCGAGCCAGCAGCACCGCGTCGAGCACCTTGGCCGGTTCGGAGATCTCCTTGTTGCCACCGAGGAACAACCCTGTGCGATCCGGATCGTCGATAGTCACCCCGGCGTCGGCGAGCGCCAAAGCCGCACCCGCAACGCCGAATTGGTCGTTGCGTGTCATGTTCCGCAGCACCCGCCGGTTCACCGCGAACGGTGCCGGATCGAAGTCGATGACCTCGGCCCCGAGTCGCGACTGTAGCGAGCTCGCGTCAAACCCGCGCAGGGCCCCGACCGCACTCTTACCGTCCAGCAACGCATGCCACGTCTGTGCTGTGCCGACACCGAGCCCGGTGACCAGTCCGACGCCGGTCACGACCACCCGCTTCATCGCGCACCGCCGACATCGCTCTGCGAAAGAACAAGACGAGCAACGGTTGTCACCCGCTTGCCGTCCACCAGCACGCGTGCCGAGCAGGCGCCGAGTTCGATCAGATCGACCCTCAATTCCATGCGGTCGCCCGGCCGTACGAAGTGGCGATAGCGCACGCTGTGGGCTGCGGCCAACTGCCAGGTGCCATCGAAGGTCTCGGTCATCAGCAACCCCGCCAGCTCGGCCAGGGACCCGAGGATCAGCACGCCCGGTAGTACCGGAAAAAGCGGGAAGTGGCTGTCGAAGATGTCGAGGGTGCTGGGCACATTACGCACCGCTGTCGCGGCACGGCTCGGCTCGAGGGTGACGATCCGGTCCAACCCGACCAGCGTCGGAGCTGGTGCCGTGGTGGCGATCATGGGGTCTCCCTCCGCAGGATCAGGCAGGCGTTGGTGCCGCCGAACGCGAATGCGTTGACCATGACGGCATCGGTTTCCACCGGTTTGGCGACGCCGGCGACATAGTCGAGGTTCAGCGCGGGATCCGGGCGGTCGAGGTTGATGGTCGGCGGCGCGTATCCGGTGCGTAGCACGCCCAACGCCCCCAGCAGGCCCGCGGCGGCGGCTGCCGCGGTGATGTGGCCGATCATGGATTTCACCGAGCTGATGGCGACCCGGTCGGCGTGCTCGCCGAACACGTCCTTGATTGCCCTCGTCTCGCAGATGTCGTTGCCGGGTGTCGAAGTGCCGTGCGCGGCGATGTATCCGATGTCGGACGGTTGCAGCCCTGCGTCGTCCAGCGCGTGTGCCATCGCAAGGCTGACGCCGCCGCCGTCCGGTGGTGGATCGGTCATCCGGTAGGCGTTCATCGTGGCCGCGTATCCGACGATCTCGGCGTGTATGTGGGCACCGCGTTGCCGCGCGGATTCCAGATCCTCGAGCACGAACATCACCGCGCCCTCGCCGAGCACGAAGCCCGACCGATCGGCGCTGAACGGTCGCGACGCCCGCTCGGGCTCGTCGGCGTGCTCGGTGGTGAGCGCACCGAGCAGCGAGAAACCGAGCACATCCAGCCAGGAGATGAGCGAGTCGTATCCCCCAGCCACCATCATCCGGGCCTCCCCCTCCTGGATCAGCCGGTACGCCTCGCCGAGGGCGTGACCGGAGGCGGTACAGGCGGTCGAGACTCCGACCATGGGTCCGGCACACCCACCGGCCCGGGCAATGGCGGCGGCCGGGGTGTTCTGATCGCGTTCGAGCACATGCTCGACCGGCTGCTGGTACAGCGGCAGCGACTCCCGTAGTCGGTGAAAGATCTCCGCCATCTCGGCCAGCGACGGCCGTCCGGCGGTGGCGCCGACGCTCACGCCGCGCTCGCCCGGCCGGTAATCGCCTCCGCCCGACAGTCCTGCATCGGCGAGGGCTTCCAGGGCGGCGGCGACTCCGAAGGCGCCCGGGCGCGACAGGTTGCGCCGTAGCGCGGCATCCGGGATGGCGACTTCCGCATCGAAGTTCTTCACCATGCCGGCGATCCGGACGGCGAAGGTCGACACGTCGAAGGAGGTGATGGGACCGACGCCGGATCGCCCGGCCCGCAGGGCACTCCAGGTGGCGTCGGCGTCGTTACCGACTGGCGTCACCGCACCAATACCGGTAATGGCTACGCGTCTCATGCCCGCACCAGCCCTTCGAGCAGACGGCCGCTGTGCGCGTCGTCCTGCAGATCGCCCGCGTCGATGAGGGCGCACATGATGTCGGTGGCGCGCATCAGCACGCTGCCGTCGACCTGCGCCGTGCCCGAGAACACGGCCATCTCGTCCGACATCGTCTCCACGGTGCCCTCGAGAACCACCACGTCCCCCGGGCGGGCGACGCCGGTGAACTCGACGCCGCCGATCTGCAGCAGCGCGGCTCGTTTACGACGCTCGGTGGACAGCATGATCAGCCATGTGCCGGCCTGACACAGCGCCTCGAGTACGAGCGCGGATTCGAGGACCGGACCGTCCGCGGACTCGCGCAGGCCCGACTCCGCGGCCGAGACGAGTTTGCGGCCGCGAACACGGCTGCGGGGCTCGTACTCGTCGATCCGGTCGATCAGGTGGAATCGCACGGCACTCAGGCGGTTACGGCCGCGCGGGACTCGACCAGCGTGACCAAGCCGAGCTCGTCGGGCAGGGCCGCCGCGTCCTCGGCGACGGCGGTACGGACCTGGGGGAACAGGGTGTCGTTCATTACGACGTTCCTTCTCTCCAATTGGGCGATCAGAATCGGTGGCGGGCCTTACCACTCGGGACGGCCGAGGCCTAGCTGAGCGCTGGCGCCGCCGTCTACGGCGATCGTGGCGCCGGTGGTGTAGGCCGAATCGGGGCTGGCCAGGTGGACGACCATGGCGGCGATGTGCTCAAGCCGGGCGAAGTCGCGCATCGGGATCTGCTTCTTGATGCCCTTGCCGCCCTTGTCGACCAGTTCCGCCACGAGATCGGTCGGGGTAAAGCCGGGCAGCACCGCGTTGACACGGATGCCGAAGCGGGCCAGTTCGACTGCGGCGCATCGGGTGAACGCGTTGACCGCACCCTTGGACGCGGAGTAGTTGGCCTGCCCGGTCCAGCCGCGCTCGCCCATCACCGAGGAGATGTTGACGATCGCGCCCTCCCGCTGAACCATGAAGTGGTCCAGCACCGCCTTGGTGCCGTTGAAGACGCCGCCAAAGTTGACGTCCATCACCGATCGCCAGTCGTCGGCCGTCATGTGGTAAATGAGCTTGTCGTGGGCTATGCCGGCGTTGTTTACCAATATGTGCAGGCCGCCCAGTTCCGAAACCGCCTGTGTGGCCATCGCTTTGGCTGCGTTCGGGTCCGCGACGTCGCCGCCGATGGCGATCGCTCGGCGCCCGCTCGACTCGATCTCGGCGACGAGATCCTTGGCCGCGGCTTCACTCGAGCGGTAGTTCACGGCCACGTCGGCCCCCTCGGCGGCCAAGGCGAGCGAAATCGCGCGGCCGATACCGCGGGCACCGCCGGTGACGAGCGCCACCTTGCCGCTCAGGTTCATCGCGTGCGCACCATGCGGTCACGGGTACGGATGCCGAAGGCGAGCAGGCTCCCGACCGGCCGCGGCAGTTCGGATTTCGGGACCATGCCCAGTTCGCGGCCCACACCGAGCTGGTCGGCCTCCTGCCAGCCTTCGATGATCTTGCCGTCCTTCATCCGCACCATGCTCATGGCGTGCAGGGTCACGACGCGGTTCGTGGCGGGCAGGCCGTTGAAGATCCCCGCGTGGGTTCCGGTGGCACTCCACACGACCGCCACCAGGTCGTGCTCGGCCACGAGGTGCTGCAGGTCCATCACGAAGTCGGGTATGCCGGTACGGATGTCATTCATCGCCGCACGCAGGCCCTCGCGGCCCTTCGGGTACTTGCCGTCACGGACCATGTCGTGGAAGACCACGTTCTCGTCGACGACTTCCTCGGCCACGCTCCAGTCGCCCTCGTTCCATGCCTTCTGGAGGTAGTGCTTAATGATTGCCTTGTTCTTTTCCGCTTCATCTGACGGCATGCGACAACTCCATATCGAGTGCGGAATGACTGCGGGCGTCCAGTGCGAGCAAAGTGGGGGTGATCCGGGCACCGATCGTGCGCAGGATCAGGTGGTTCATTTGCGGGCCGAACGGTCCGCGCCACCCGGTTGCCTCGCCGATGCGCCGCGAGGCGAGCGCCAGCGGCACAGTCACCGCACGGCGGGCCCGCTCGTAGTCGCGCAGCGCGGCGATGGGGGCGCCGCGCCGGGACAGATGGTGAGCCAGCGTGACCCCGTCGGTGAGCGAGGTGCCGGCGCCCTGACCCAGATCGAAGGTCATGGCGTGGGCGGCGTCGCCGAGCAGGGTAATCCGGCCGCGGCCCCACCGCCTCAAGGGTGGGCGGTCGACGGTGTCACGGCGGTGCACGGACTCCGGCGCAGTCGCTGCGAGCAGGTCGCCGACGATCGGATGCCAACCACGGTAGGCCGTTTCGAGCGCGCGAAGCTCTCCGAGGTGGTCGCCGTCCGAGCCCGCGGGGGCGTTGCGGGTGCACCACCAATTGACCCGTCCGTCACCGAGATGAAAGAACGCGAACCGGGCCGCGTTGCCGTGCATAATCCGGAAAACGTGTTGGGGCGCGCCGCAATCGGTCTCGGCGATCCCGGACCAGTGCGCGTAGCCAGGGTGCCGGGCCGGGCTCAGGCCGTGCAGGTGCGCGCGGACCCTCGAATGCAGCCCGTCGGCGCCGATCAGCACCTGGCCGGTTTCGACCCGGCCGTTGGTGAAGATCGCGTCGACACCGGCAGCGGTCTCACGGAACTCCCGCAGCGTCGAGTTCAACTGCAAGGCTTCGGATCCGAGTTCGGCATGCAGGATGTCGACCACGTCGGCCCGGCGGATCGCCAGCGGGCGAAGGCCCGGCTCGACGGAGCGCGAGTCCATGTCGACGCGGTACAGCAGGCGGCCGCGTTCGTCGCACATCTCGAACCGGTCCACCCGATGGCCCGCCGCGCGCACCTTGTCGGCCACGCCGAGTCGCCGCAGTGACTGCATGCCCGCGTACCAAAGCACATAGCAGCCGCCGTAGCGGGTGCCGCGTTGACTGCGTGCCTCGTAGACGACGGCGTCGAGGCCGGCCTGCCGCAGCGCGAGTGCGGCTGCGGCGCCGCCGATACCGCCACCGATAATGAGAATGGGTCTTTTGGACGTGAGCATGTGCCCCCCGGAGAATTCACCGGGCCATCGGAATCGCATGGCACGGCAGAAATGTTGGCGCCTGCTGCGCCGTTCACCTTGCCCGCAGTGAGTATCGCAGCGAGTTCAGGTTTCTGCACTTGTTGGTCGAGTTCAGCGCGACCCCACGAACACGACCCAGCTCGGCAAGAAAGGACGCACAGTTGACTGGATAGGCCGTGGGTTGGCGCGGTATCTGTTGTGGAGGTTTGTCAGTTGACGGATCGTGCTTGCCTAGTCGTCGCCGATGCCCCTCGTTTGAGGAGTTGGTGGCGCGTGCACCCCACGTCGCCGGGATCGGGGTGCATCTCAGGAGCACCTGCTTCGATCGGCCCTCATGCTCGGCGCGACAGTCGCCGTCTAGCGGACAGGCGAACCGCAACGCAGGCACCACGCCTTGCTCGTATGGCTGCGGGCCCGCCGAGACGACCACCTACGCGTCGCCAGCGGCGCCGCGGTGTCCCTCGACGACGGTCGTCGCCGGGCAGGGCAGGTGCCTGCCGACGTGCCCATGTACCAGGGAGGCGGCGTCTGTCCGGTCAGGGCACGCACAATGGAATAGCCGCAGCCCGTCGGGGCTACGGCAGTATTCCGTTCAGGCTACCGGCCGCCCCTGTTCGGTCAGTCGTTCTGCGGCGGTCCCTCGGGCTCCAGCTCCGCCCCGTCACCAACCACATCCGACAGGTCCGGGCACCTCGCTTCGGACACCATCTTCCACGCAAGCAGGCGGATGCGAATTCAATTGGTGTTGGCCTGGCGTAGATCATGGCTCGCTCGCCGCCGGCGTCCGATCTCGTCGTACTCCTCCTCGGGTTCGCGGGATGCCAGAATCCGCTGCCGCAGGGGTTACCGGTTGCACGTTCCACCTTGGGGCCGATCGCTCGGGTGGTGGCGCGGGCCGAGGGAGAGTTGTCCAGACTCGGTTGCACGACCGGGTCCGCCTTCGGATTTCGGCCGGGCTATCGCTGGGACCCGGGCCTCACCGCCTCAGGCCCGGCATGAGCAGCGCGACCACCCCTGCCGCAGCGGCGGTCGCGATCGCCGCCGCCAGTGAACCGGCGTGCAGCGCCGACATGAACGCGTCCCGGGTCGTCTGCAGCGCCTGTTCCGCCACCTGGGGGGGCAGTTGCTGAACCACTCCCACCGCCGCCACCAGCGACTCCGATGCCGGTTCCGACGGCAACCCAAGTGTGGCGAATCCACTGGTAATCCGGTCACCGTAGACCTGGTTCATCACCGAGCCGATCACCGCGATGCCCAGCGCCGCGCCGATCTGGCGGGTGGTGTCGTTGACCGCGGACCCGGCGCCGAGGCGGTTCGCCGACAGCACACTCATGATCGTGTCCGTGGCGGGAGCAGTCCCCCAGGCGAGCCCAGCGGCCATCAGCACCATCGAACCGACCACCGGCCCCCAGTAGTTGGACTCGGCGGTGAGCTGCATGGCCACCACGAAACCCGCGCTCAGCGACAGCATGCCGAGCGAGATCACGAGCCGGGGTCCGATCCGGACGGTCAGCGCCATACTCAATGGCGCCATTACGCCCATGACCGCCGCGAACGGCAGGATGGCCAGGCCGGCCTTCAAGGTGTCGTAGCCGCGGATCACCTGGAAGTACTGGGTGATCAGGAAGACGAAACCGAGCAGCCCGAGGAAGGCCATCATGATCGCGACGCACGCCGCCGTCACCCGCCGGTCGCGGAACATACTCACATCGAGCAGCGGCTCGACAGTGCGCGCTTCCCACCAGGCGAACAGCGCGAGAAGCACGGCAGCACCGGCGAATCCGCCCAACGTCACCGCCGACAGCCAGCCGTCACTCGGGCCTTCGATCACCGTACGCACCAGCAGCCCGACACCGGCCATGGACAGCAAAGCGCCGAGTACGTCGAACCGACCGGTCGACTCGGCACGCGACCTGGGCAGCAGCAGGAGCCCGCCGACCAGCGCCACTGCGATCAGCGGCAGGTTCACCAGGAACACCGACTGCCATGAGAAGTGCCGAAGCAGCAGACCACCCGCGACCGGGCCGACGGCGGCCCCCAGGCCGGAGACCGCCGACCAGATGCCAATGGCGATGGCTCGCTCCTTGCGATCGGTAAAGATCGCCGACAGCAGCGCCAGCGTTGCCGGATAGACGAATGCGGCCGCCACGCCCATCGCTGCTTGGGCGGCGATCAGCTGGCCGGTGCTGGTGGCGTTCGCCGCCGCCAGGGAGGAGGCCGCGAAGAGCACCAGGCCAACGTGCAGCGTGCGTTTGCGGCCGAATCGGTCGCCGAGACCGCCGCCGGTGAGCAGCATGACCGCGAACACCAGGGTGTAGGCGTTGACGATCCACTGCATTGAGGTGGTGGAAGCACCCAGGTCCCGCCCCAGCGTTGGCAGGGCGACGTTGACCACGGTGCTGTTGATCACCGCCAGCATCACGCTCACACACACGACCGCCAGCGCCAGCCAGCGGCGTGCGCCGGTGGGTGTGGCCGGGTCGGGAGTACCCAGAGTCTGCTCAGAGGTATCAGCCCGCTCGAAAGTGGGTGTGGACACGGCATGCCTCCTGTGGAACAGACTGCGGTATCTGTGTAACGTTGTTCTACAGCATCGTCATCGGGCCGTCAACCAGGTCCAAGCGGCTAAGGTGACAGTCCGGCAGCGCGAACCGAGGAGACCGAAACAGATGGCTGGTCGCACCCGCACGCCGAGCAAGGACGTCGAGCGTGCCCTCGTCGACGCCGCCGAGGCGGTCCTGATCCGCGACGGCTTGGCCGGGGTCACTGTGCGGGCGGTCGCCGCCGAGGCAGGGGTGGCGCTGATGGGCGTCTACAACCGGTTCGGCGGCAAGGACGGCCTGGAGTCGGAACTGCTGATCCGTGGCTTCGAACGGCTGCGGGCCGAGGTCGCCGCTCCGGCCGACGCCGACCCGATCGTCCGGTTGCGAGCGGCCTCCGCAGGTTACCGCGCGTTCGCTACCAAGCACCCGCAGCACTACCTGATCATGTTCCACGCCTCGGCTGGCAGGCACTTCACCAATAAAGCGGTGCAGGAAAGCGCCAGCCGGGCGTTCGGGGAGCTGGTCTCGCACATCCGTTACGCCATGGCCCGCGGCGCGATCACCGAGAGCGATACCGTCGAGCTCGCCCAGCAGGTCTGGGCGGCGCTACACGGCGCGGTCTCGCTGGAACTCAACGGCGCCCTGCGCTCCCCCGACCTGGCGAGCAGCTACACCAGGCTGGTGGACCTGATCATCCGCGGACTGCAGGCACACCGCTAGTTCCGTCTCAGCTTTGATTAGACGCTGTGGAACACGCCCCGGCGGACCATCTTGTCGGTCAGAGCGGCGAACCAACGACCATGAGACAGAACACTAGTCGGCAACGACATGCGGCGATCCAGCGAAACCCGGTGCAGCCGCGTGATATCCGGGCCCGGTGATCCGAAGGACCGCCGCATCGGCTCGACGACCAACGTCGCTGTCTCAGCCCATCGGCGCGATCGCTCCTACAGCTACTGGCGTGCCCCCGTCAGTAGCTCGTTGACGAACGACGGGCCGCCGAAATCCGGTATCGCCGTGGGGTGTTCGAGGTCGGCAGCCACCATGGCCGCCGTGGCTCGACCCGAGGTGAGGGTCCGCAGCGAGGAGGTGCCCTCCTCGGCCCATTGGCCGGACAGATACAGGCCCGGCAGCGAGGTGCGGTGCGGCAGCCGTTTGCTGGCGGTCTGCGCGGGGGTGTTCTCCCAGCCGTAGGCGGTTCCGCCAGCGCTGCGGCTGTAGCGGAAGAGCGTGTCGGGGGTGGCCATGTCGACGATCTCGAAGGCGTCGCGCCAGCCGGGCACACCCGCCTCGACCGTGGACAGCAGGGCGTCGGCGTGCGCGTCCCGGATCGCGCGCCAGCTACCGTCGGCGCCGGCTCGGACCAGGCTGGTGACCACACCCAGGTGCCCGCCTCCTGGTGCCAGTTCCGGGTCGGCCAGGGTCGGCACGGTCACCCAAATGCCACCGGGCCGGGCCGCCTGCACGTCAGCCCAGATGGCGTCATGGTCCCATGATCCGAACACGAAGTTCTCGTGTGCCAGGCCCAGTTCCGCCGGATCGGCGTGCAGCACGCCGTAGAGCACGAATGCCGAGGGCGCCAGGCGATACCGGTCAACTCTGCGCCGCAGCGCGGTCGGTAGGAGGTCCCAGCCGACCAGTTCGCCGAACGTCTGCCGCGCGTCGGCGTTCGAGACCACCGCGCGAGCGTGCAGCACGGTCCCGCCCGCCGTCTCGACGCCTACGGCGCGACCGTCCTCGACCAGGATGCGCCGCACCTCGTCGCCCAGCAGCAGCTCGCCGCCGTTGTCGCGGACCGCGGCAGCCAGGGCGTCGACCAGGGTCCCGAAACCTCCGCGCGGGTAGAAGGTTCCGTGATGCAGGGTCTCCAGCATCTGGTTGAACAGTGGGAACGACATCCGCGACGGCGGCGAGCCGATGTAGGGCCAGATGCTGCCTATCGCCGCCGCACACTGCGGGTCGTCCAGAAACTCGTCCAGCACCTCGGTCAAGGTCGACAGCCGATAGCGGAAGACCAGGGGTGCCGCCGCCATTGCGGCATCGAGTCCACCTGGGCCGACATGCTGCGGCAGCGCAGCGAACTGGGTGAACATCTCGCGGCGCAGTTCGAACAGCCGCGCCAATCCGTCGGCCTGTCGCGGGAACAACCGTTGATGCAGCTCGAGGAACGCCAGCCGGCCAGGCGGCGCATCGACAGTCAGGCTCGGGAACCGCGCCTGATACGTCTGCGGTAACTCGCGGAACTCGACGCGATCAGCGACATTCAGGTGGTCCAGCACCCCGGGAATGAACCCGGCGGGACCGGCATCCAGGGTGAAGTGAATGGCCGGGTCGAACAAGTGGGGACCTCGGCGGAAGGGCTGCGCATAGCCACCGGGCGCCGCGTTGCGCTCGACCACCGCGACTCGCAGACCGGCGCGCGCCAGCAGCGCCCCGGCCGACAGCCCGCCCAGGCCGCTGCCGATGACGACAACATCAAACATCAGACGGACTCGTTGCTCTGCGTAGCGGGGGTGGGGGTGGGGGCGGTCCAGTCGCACACGATCCCCCCGTACATCCATTTCGTCGCTTCGACGCCGATGATGGCGACGCGCTGCCCCGGCTGGATCATGCCGTTGCGCCACGCGTTGTCGAGGAACAGCGGCACCGCCGCGCAGCCGCAGGCGCCGGTCATCGCCAAATTGTCGAAGATGCGGCCCTCCAGGGCCTCCCAGTCCGCGGTCTTTACACCGGCGTCGCGCATCGAATCGAGCATCCAGCCGGCATTGCCCTCGGGGATCAGGCACCAGTCGGCGTCGGCCGCGGCCAGTTGGCCGGCCTCGAGCGTGTGCGACAGCGCCTCGGACACCATCACCGGCGTGAAGTCCCCGGCGCCGACCACATCGACCCTGAGGTCCACCAGCTTCTTCGACCGCTGCTGCTGCAGCAGCGGCGCATGGGTGCCACCACCGATGGCCCAGATGCCCGGCTTGCGCAGGCCACCGATGGCCCTGGTGGCACCACGGCGCAGTCCGCCGTGCTCTCCCGCGCGCACCACGATCGCCCCTGCCCCATCACCGAACATGTAGAGCGGGATTCGGTCGCGCATCCGGATTCTGTCCGGCTCGGTCTCCAGGAATACCGGCGCGATGGCGGGCGAGATGGCCTCCACCCCGATGACCAACGCCGTGGTGGCATTTCCCTGTTCGATCCAGAGCCGCGCGATGTCCAATGCCTGCGCGGCGCCCGCGCCACCGGAGCGGATCTCCAGTGTGGCACAGGACTCGAGACCGAGCTTTTCCTGCACGAGGTTGACCGACGGCGGCAGCGTGTAGTCCGGGGTCCCGGTCGCCAGGATCATCAGATCCACCTCGGCCGGCTCGACCTCGGCGGCGGCCAACGCCGCCACCGCAGCCTTGTACGCCATCCCGGAGTTGCTGTCGAGGTGCTCGCCGGTCCGAGGATCGATCATCCAGAAGCGCTGCTCGATGGTCAGCCCGTTCAGCACGTCGTCCGGCAGCGGGCCAACGAGCTTTTCAATGGTGGCGTTGTCGATCGGGTCACCGGGCTGGTATCCGCCGGTGCCGATGATCTGGGCGGTGCGCATGGGAGTCCTTTCAGACGGTGCGAGGCAGAACGCTGGCGTCGAGCAGAGCGGCAATGCGGCGCGCATCGGAGGCGGAATGGCAGTCCAGGTCGGGGTACGTGCGCCGGCAGATGCCCGTCAGCACCCGGCCGGGCCCGACCTCGGCGAACGTGGTGACGCCGGAATCGACGAGAGTGGTCAGGCTGTCCGTCCAGCGGACCGGCCCGGCCAACTGCCGGCGCAGCGAGTCACGCGCCTCGGTGCCGGTGGTGACGAATCCGCCGGTGGCGTTGGCCACCACCGGAATACGAGGATCGCGGAAGTCGACGGTGGCCAGCTCGGTGGCGAACTTCTCCTCCACCGGTGCCATCAGTGAGCAGTGGAACGGCGCACCGACCCCGATCTTCATGATCTTTCCGTCGGGGGGCAGCTCGGCCGTGGCCCGGCGCAGAAATTCCGCGACCGCCTCGGTCCTTCCAGACACGACGGTCTGCGTCGGCTCGTTGTAGTTGGCCACCTCGACCACCACACCGGAGGCTGCGGAGGCTTCCGCGCACAACCGCTCGACCACCGATGCGGTCAATCCCAGCGCGACCGCCATCGTGCCTGGGGTGGTCTCGTTGACCGCGGCCATGAGCTCGC
Source organism: Micromonospora sp. NPDC049204 (assembly GCF_040647935.1). Classification (NCBI taxonomy): domain Bacteria; kingdom Bacillati; phylum Actinomycetota; class Actinomycetes; order Micromonosporales; family Micromonosporaceae; genus Micromonospora; species Micromonospora sp. NPDC049204. Next base: position 181,864 of record NZ_JBEZDC010000014.1, read on the forward strand.
CGCGGTGGCGGACCAGTCGCAGCGCGTCGGTCCACTCCAGTACACCAGCCGCGACCAACGCGGTGTACTCCCCCAGGCTGTGTCCGGCGACGGCCACCGGTTCGGGCATTCGCTCGGTGAGCACACGATATGCCGCGTAACTCGCCACGAATATCGCAGGCTGCGTGATCTCGGTACGGCGCAGCCGATCCTCGGGCCCGGTCCAGGCTATTTCCGAGAGCGGGAAGCCCAGCAGCTCGTCTGCGGTTTCGAAGATTTCCGCGACGAGATCGGGACGTTGTACGTAGAGGTCTCTCCCCATACCGACACGCTGGGAACCTTGACCTGGGAACAGAAAACACCAACGGCGTTGCACGTCATTGTTCATCAGTCCGACCTAACGCGCGCAGACGAGTACTTCATATAAGGGAACAGCGGTCATCCGACCTATCGCGGGGCGCCAGTAGAACATCGCTACACAACGACTGTCAATGCGGCGGTCGACCGCGGACGAATTACGAAATGTTCACCTCTCAGTTCGACCGCGTACGCTCCTCGATTCGCCCCGCGAGGCGCAGCCACACCGCGCCCCGCTGCCGCGCCAGTCGTGCGACGGTCTCGAGGTGGTAGGGCGGCAGGCATGCGACAGCCCGCTCACAGCCTTGCTCGTCGAAGGTCATCGTCGCGAGCCAGCGCAGTACCCACCGACCGCCGGCCGTCCGACGCACCGCCGGGTCGCTACGCAACCGCTGCATCATCAACTCTGCGGCCATCGCATCCGCCTCACCCAACTCGGGCTCTGCAACCACAGCGCCGGACAACGTCGCTCGCTGTCGGGCGGGCAGCGGATCCTTGCCGCACCGCACCCGATTGCGCACGTCCTTAGCAGTAGTCAAGGAGATCCCGGCCTCGTCCGCAATCTGCCGCAGCGGCGTGTGCGGCCGCGACCGGATCAGTTCGGCCGCTCGCAGCCGACCCTCCACCAGCGGGCGGCGGCTGATCGTTCCGTCACGGGCAACCCGGTCGGTCGGCTGCGGAATCTCCGCGGGCGACCGCCGCCGGATTGCCCCAACCGTCTTGTCGGAGACGCCAGTCACCGAGGCGATCGATCGGTCGGACCACTCGGGATAGTCGTGGAGGATGCGGGTAGCCGCCGCTTTCCGCTCCGCCAGCGACAGTGGCAGCCCATGTGTCACATTGAGCCGAACCGCGAGGACGAACGCCTCGCGGTCGCAACCGTCGAACAGCACTGCTGTGATCGTCCGCTGACCGCACAGCAGCGCTGCCCGCACCCGATGGGCACCGTCAATTACACGCATGGTACTGCGCTGCACCAGAATCGGCGGCAGCTCCGCCCCCGACTCGGCCAGCGCACGCGCGTAGGCCAGGTTCACACCACCGAATCGCAACGCCTCGACTCCGTGAAGATCGGCGATTGGCAGCTCAGCGATCGCAGCATCGGACCGGTCATGCCCGTGGACATCCGTCACATTCCGCTCGAGCAGCGCGGCACCACCAACCGAATACCGGCCTGACATCAGTTCTCCCCCGCAATCCGCCCGTACCTCCCCCAGGAGGTTCGGATATGTCGTATCGGCTGTGCCGCATCAGGACTAACAAATGCCTGGATTGCCGATCGCAGGACCTACTGCGCCGTGCCATTGGTCAGCCGCACGATCCGGCAACCCCCAAATCTGACCGGCCCGCCGCAGCACCTCGATCGCTGCGACGCCCCCGTACCCAGCGGATCGGGAGAGATGCCGTGGGTCGGCTCCCGCCAGTGCGTCTCGACCCTCGACATGACCACAAGCACGCTGACCCACTGAGTGTCTGACCAGCGAGTCGATCCGTCAGGTGGATTTCATCGCTGTCCAATCCGCCCTCGACGTACGTGCTGTCTCGGACGTCTGGGTGGCCCGCCTGCCCCTATCCATCGCCGTGCACTTCGGAACTGGGCTCGGGGGTGACCGCCGAGTGCCCGGATACGCAGGCACAGGCGGCCGTTTCCACCAGAACGGCGTGGGCAAGGGCGAGACCGGCAGTGTGCGAAATGGAAATCTCTACCTGACCCGCGCCCCGCCTTCGCCAGACCGCCTCCACCTCGCCGTACAGGTGAACCCGCGGCTTACCCCACGGCTCGTTGACGATCTCGACATCCGTCCACCGCATCCGTGGACCTAGGCCGGTGCCGAGTGCCTTCAGGACCGCCTCCTTGGCGGCGAACCGACCGGCGAGCCGCACGAACCGGTCTCGCCGGCCGGAGCAGGCGGCCAGTTCCCGTTCTGTGAACAGCTCACTGCTGGCGGCCGGCTGCTGCTTCAGCAATGTCTGTACGCGGTCCACCTCGACGAGATCGACACCGACCCGTACTCCCATGAGATCAGCCGACGAGCTCGGTGTTCCGGTCGACCACCAGATCCACGAGATTGTCCGCAGTGAACAACCCCATGACCTCCTCCGCCGGCAGCTTCCCTCGCAGGTCCTCCACCGCGATCTGTGGCATGACCTTCTTCAGGTGGGCAAGCCCGACCTCGGAGACGACCCCCTCCGGCGTACCGAACTCCTCCTCAGGGATACCACCCTGGATGCGTTCGGCCAGGTCGCCGGCGGTGACCTTGATACCGAGGCTGCGCTCCAGCCGGAAGAGGATGTCCAGGAGATCGATGGACTCCGCGCCGAGATCACCGAACAGTGTCGCCTCCGGCGTCACCTCCTCGGGCTCGACGCCAAGCGCGTCCACCATTGCCGCTTTGACGGCGCCCACAACAACATCATGCGTGACGGCCACAATGGGTCCCTTCTTGTTGTCACCGAGCGGCCCTCGAAAGACCTCTCGCTTTTAAAGACCCGACGTGGCCCCGAGTTCGTACACCTCCACGCTAAAAATCTTTGTCCGACTCTTGGAACCGCTCGACCCGTCCCACACCGCCACACATCAAAGCGCTGCGGGTTATCCTCGCCAATAACAGACCTAAGCCGGACAAGAGCAGCCGATCACTAACCAGGCCGACAACACGTACAGCCACCTGCCGCAACCGGGTCCGTCGTTGAAAGGGTGTAACTCCGAACAAAGGGAGACACCGAGATGGGAAACGCGGTGCGCGTGAGGTCGGCGACAGCGACACCCCCCGGGTGTCCGAACGCCACCCGGGTGAGTGGCGTCACCGCCGTGAAGCACGGCTTGACGTCGCGTTTCCCAATGTCAACCAGAACATTACGGATCAAGTGGAGCCGTGAAGGAATACCACGTTGCTCCATGCTTCGGCGTCATTGGTGTGGCCCGCGGTTTCCGAGAATTATTCGCGACCGCTTGTGATGCGCTTCGAGGTGTTGTTGCCGCATGTGAAGAGCGGCAGCGAAGGTTGGCGTTGGCGACCGCCGCCAGGTTGTTGGCCCCGCCGACAGACCACCCGGGTGGTCACCGTGCGGATCGGTTGGCCAGCCGTGGCCTGCCCCCACCATCCCGGCGGGGAGTCGCTCGACCGCACCTGCGGCGAAGATCCACAACACCATCGGCAAACCCGGCGGTCAGTGGACATCGGCACTAGAAGCGGCGTCACCATCGCATGCGTTGGTGATGGTCCTGAGGAGGCCAACATTGCTCGGGTAGGTCGCCGAGAGGAGTTCGCGTACGACGGGTTCACGGTCATAGTCATCGGCCAGGCGTAAGCCGAGGATGACGTTGGCCATCATGCCGGCGGCGAGGGTCTGACTGGCTTGCTCGGGTGTGAGCTTGCCGCGGTCGACGAGCACTCGGTAGACGCGAAGGAAGCCGTCTCTGGCGAGTGGCCCGATCTCCGGATCGCTGCCGGCGGTGAAGGCGTGCGCGAGGCAGAGTTGCAAGCCCTGCTCCTTGAACAGGCGAAGGTAGGCGACACCAATACGCGGCGCGAGGTCGCCGAGTGCGTCGTCGTCGATCGTCTGCTCGAACACCTCGATCACCCTGTCGAGCGCGTGCTCGATCGCGGCTCGTATGAGCGCGTCCTTGCTGCCGAACAGGGACACCACGTAGGGCTGGCTCACGGCGGCCTCGCGGGCGATGTCTGCCGTGGTGGTTGCGGCGAAGCCCTTACTGCCGAAGATCCGGATCGCCGCAGCGAGCACGGAAGCACGCCGCTGGGACGAGGAGACTCGTTTCTGGCCCATGGTTGACATGTTATCAATCAATCAATAACCTTCGCGGCATGCGCTGCTGATCAGCCACCTCCGCGGGAGCACCGGCCATCGCGGCGACCGACTCCTGTCGTGCCTTCCCATGTGCGGTGTCACGTCGCGGATGCTGCGGCACGGCTCGCCGATGTGGCTTGGCGCCGCGCAGGCCGCCACGACGAGAGAGGAGCGGGTATGGACGTGCTGATGTTCGCCACCGTCGCCGTACTGGGGTTCACGGCGTGCGCCGAGTTCGGTTCATATGCTTTTGTGCATCCGGTGGTCAAGCGTCTGGCGCCGCGTGACCACATCCTGGTCGAACAGGGCCTGCTGCGTACCTTCGGCATTGTGATGCCGGTGGCGATGACGGCTTCGCTCGTACTGGCTATCAGCTACGCGGCCCGCCCGGATGGGGCGGGATTGCCCGAGGTGTTGCGCTGGGTAGCGGCCGCAGCCTGGGCCACGGGTATCGTCACGACCGTGGTCGTGAACGTGCCGATCAACCTGTCGACGCTGCGCTGGGACAAGGATTCCCCTCCCGAACGCTGGCAGGAGCGCCGTAACCGCTGGGAGTGGTTTCAGGGATACCGTTCGTGGGCCTATCTCGCGGCCTTCCTGCTCGTCGTTCTCTCGATAGCCACGGTCGACTGAGCCTGAGTGGGAGGAGTAGTGCCCCCAGCTCCGCGGCTCCGTCTTTTTTGATCTGTCCCGCCTAGGTGATGAGACCGCGTGCAGGGCCGCTGCCGACCTTGAAGGCGTCCTGCCGGTGGGGCTTGAGCCCGTGCCCGCGCCGCAGCGTGGCCATCCAGTGGCGGGAGACGCGCACATCCTCAATTCGTCCGACATAGATGGTCATTCTCCGCGCCGGATCCGCGCGGGCAGCTACTCACGAGGAGCGGCGTGCGAGGCACCGGTCAGGGCTGCCCCGTCAACACGCCACGTCCTTACGACTACGGCGCCATAAAAGGTGACGACCTGGACGCAGCGGTGGGTGGTTACGTCACCGATGTGCTCGCGGGACAGCCGAACATCGGCCACACTCGCGGCGAACCCCCACAACTGCGCGGACTTTTTTCGCCATTTACGGCAGATTTTTTATCCGACTTTTCCGAACGTACCGCGCCCCTATCACTCTGTCCACGCACTACAACTGTGTGTTACAGTGTCCATAACGGACGTAAGCCGGACAAGAGCAGGCGATCACGAGCCAGGCTGACAACACACACATCACTCGGAATCCCGTGCACATGATCAGGAACCGTGGACAGCCAGGCGGTCGTCGGATCGTGGAACGCGGGCAGCGGTTGGTATAGATCGATCCAGGATCCACGCGATGCGGGCGGCCTGGCTAGGCGCATCGCCGGGTTTGACCGGTATGAGAGTTCCGCGAGGCCGCCATAGGGTGGGTCTGGGCAGGCGGATTCTTGCGGGACAAAGAAATTAACAAAACTGGTACGATCGATTCAAGGCACGGGGGCCACGTCAAGGCGCGGGGCATGAATATGTCATCGAGCCCGATCGGAATGCTTACACGGCCTTAGGAGGTAGGGCATGGTTCGGCGAGTGACGCCCGATGACCCACGTCCGGCAGCGGATGAGCAGCTCCTCGCAGACCTCCGACTCGCCCTCGGAGGCGGCGTGCGCGCAGCGGAGATCGACCTCGCCATCAAGGTCCAGCAGGTCGCGCCGCCCTGGCGTGGTGCCGGCACCACGCCCGACGTGGCCCCTGGGCCAAACGTCGCTAGTGCCCTGACCACAAACGTTGGCCGGGTTGGGTGACACAGCATCCTGGGCCAACCCGATCGAAGCCCATTTCGGGCCACTACGCACGTTCGTGGTCGCCGGATCCGACCACCAAAACCACGTCGCACTGGGCCGCCACCTGCACCGATACCTAAAGCTGGCGCAACGCCAACGCCCGCCACCCCGCAGCCAAGGCCGCCCAACCAACCCGGCGAACGTTTGTGCTCGGGGCACTAGCACCGCGGGCTAGAGAGCGCCTCGACGAGGCGGCTCGGCGACCAGACGTCGTCCAGCGCCGGCTGTTGTGTTGCCGACACCCGACGCTGGCGACCCGAAGCGGGGACAATCAGCCTCGGACGGATGTCGCCGTTTGCGGATGTCCGTCGCCGCAGGTGATCCAGAGGCTCGCGTCAGTTCTCGGCCGCCAAGTCTAGCGCTGGTACGCTCGTCCGCCCCCGAGACGCAAGCCGGAACCTGCTCGTCCGCCGGGGACATCCGGCCGGCATCGACTTGATTCAGCGCCCTGCGAAGGTCGTTCAGGCACCGGGACCGCACCGGCCCCACCGACCCGGGAGCCAGGCCGAGTGACTGCGCGACCTGCGCGTAGCTGAACTCGTCCATCAGGAGCGCGAGCATGTGCTGACAACGAGGGGACAGCAGCTGGAATGCCTGCCGCAGCCGCTCCGCCCCTTCCCGCGAGAGAACCTCCTCCTCCGCCGAGGCCGCGCTACGCTGCCCGCGTTCAAGGATCACGACCTCGTCTGTCGGTGCCGGCAATCGCCTGCCACCCAGATGTCGTAGCACCTCGCGCCGAGCCACCATCGAAAGCCACTCGGCCAGTAGCTCCGGCTGACGCAATTGATCGAGCCGACGCCAGAGCCGCAGCCAGGTGGCCTGGCTGACATCCTCGCAGTCCGCCTGGCTCAGCCCATACGAGCGCGCGATCGCGCTGACCAACGGACCGAACCGGCGTACCAGAGTTGCCCAGGCAACCTCGTCACCCCCTCGACATGTCAACACGAGCGACTCCGTTGTGGCCGACTTCTTCACGAGGCCCCCCTACCGAAGGTGAAGAAATGCCCAATTGCGCCTCGGTGACACGTGAGACCATCCCGGAGATTCGTACCGGGCGACCACGTTCGACCGGGCATGCCTGCTGCACGAGTCCTTTGCGCTTGGTCCGGGTGATGACATGATGAACTCAAATTATATGGAGCAAATTAAGGACTCAGCATAGGAGACCGTTGATGATCTGTCAAAAAGTTATGGCCGTCTGTCGCATTTATTAACGTGCCCGTAAGGTGACCACGGAGGCGCGCACGCGCGACCGAGGTGGCGTAATTCCTTGCTCTCGCCGTGTCCATGTAGGCCCACCTGGGCATCGTCGTACGTCATCCGACCGGCGACGTGCCCGACCCGGAAATCTCAACTCTTCCGGTCGATTGCCACATCGACGCCCCCGCCGGCGTTCGCCGAACCCGGACCGCCCGGCACCCCGTTCCCGGCGGGCGCCGGCTCGTGGCCCGGGCCGTCCGGAAGACTGTCGTGCTCCTTGATGCCGTGCCGATCCCACCAGCCGGCGACGGGCGCCGGCAGCCACCACGCGGCACGTCCGAGAAGCCGCATCGTGGCCGGCACCAGCAGTCCCCGCACGATGGTGGCGTCCACCACGATGGCGATCACCAACCCGACACCGACCATCTTGATGAAGACGACTCCAGAGGTGGCGAAAGCCCCCACGACCACCACCAGCAGGAGAGCCGCACTGGTGATAATGCCGGCCGTACGTTGGACGCCGACTGCGATGGACTCGATCGGGTCACCGGTGCGGTCCCACTGTTCCCGGATCCGCGACAGCAGGAAGACCTCATAGTCCATCGAGAGACCGAAGGCGATGGCCAGCATGAGGACAGGCATTGTCACGTCGACCATGCCGGTGGGTGTGAAGGCGAGCGGTCCGGCCAGGTTGCCATCTTGGAAGATCAGTACCAGCGCGCCGAAGGACGCGCTCAACGAGAGCAGGTTCATCACGACGGACTTGAGCGGCAGCAGCACCGAGCCGAACGCGATGAACAGCAGCACTAGCGAGGTCACCAGGACAAAGAGCCCCATCCAGGGCAACCGCTCGCCGACAGACGCGAGCAGATCGACCAGTTGGGCAGGACCACCGGTGAAGAGCACCTCGGTCCCCGACGGCGGGGGCACGGCACGCAGCGCGGCGAGCATCTCCCGTGCCTGCTCGGACTGCGGGTCGAGTGCGTACCGGAGGTCGATGCGCGACACGCCCTGCCCGGTGGCGACGAGTTGGGCGCTGTCCACCCCGGACACCGCGTCGAGCCGGCCGATGTAATCCTGGACAACGGCCTGCTGCTCGGCGCTCTGAGTCGCACCGTCCGACCGGACCACCGCGGCGCTGATCAGTCGTGGCGGGCCGCCTGGGAACCGCTCGTCGAGCACCTCTGCCACGGTCCGGCTCTCCGACCCCACCGGAAGCACTCGCTCGTCCGCGTTACCCCACTCGACCCGCAGGAAGGGAGAGCCCAGGACCAACAGGAGGGCGACGATGCCGATGCTGGTCAGCACTGGACGGCGCATCACCCTGTGCACGAAGAGGTACCAGCCACGACCGGGATCCTTCGACGACGCCTCGGCCGACCTGCGCCGACGCGGCAACGGCACCCGCAGCGCGTTGATCCGATGCCCGACGACGGCCAGCACCGCCGGCAGCATCGTCATTGAGCCGACCAGCGCCAGGAGCACCGCCGCCACGCCCCCGAACCCCATCGAGCGTAGAAAGACCTGGGGGAAGAGGGTGAGACTGAGGAGCGAGATGGCGATGGTGAGGCCCGAGAAGAAGACTGTCCGCCCGGCCGTGTTCATGGTGCGTACGATCGCGTCGCCGACCGATCTGCTGATCGGCAGTTCCTCCCGGAAGCGGCTGACGATGAACAGCGCGTAGTCGATGGCGAAGCCGAGACCGAGCATCGTGACGATGTTGATAGAGAACGGCGACACGTCGAACCAGTAGGTGAGCACCCGCAGCAGGGTGAACGACCCCAGGATCACCAGGCCCCCGACGAGCAGCGGCACCAGCGCCGCGACCGCGCTGCGGAAGATCAGCACCAGCAACACAAGCAGCAGCGGGATGGAGATCGCTTCAGCGAAGAGGATGTCCTCGGCGACCTGGGCGCTGATGTCGCGTGACACCGCCGCTGGCCCGCCGAGTTGCACCGTCAAGCCGGGCGCGGCCAGGTCGTCTTCGATTTCCCGCAACGCCTCGCCACGGTCGGCCGCGTTGTCGCCGGCGAGTTGTATCGCCACGTACGTGGCGCCCCGGTCGGTCGAGACGAAAGCATCCTGGTTGGTGGACCAGTAGGACGTGGTCCGGGCGACCAGGTCGGTCGGCAGTGCGGCGATGACGCCATCCACTGCGGCGCGGAACGACGGATCGTCCACGGTTCGGCCCGCGCCGTCGTACAGCGCGATCACGTCGACCGTCTCGCGCCCCAGGGCCTGCTGGATGCGTTCCTGAGCGCGATAGGACTCGCTGGCCGGGTCGTCGAACCCGCCTTCGGCGTGCATGACACCGAACAGTCCGGTGCCCCAGACACCGGAAAATACTACAAATGTTAGGGAAAGTGCCAAGAACAACCAACGTCCGCGCATAGCGGCGCGACCCAGAACACCGAACACATCGACCCCCCGTGTTAACGCATCGGCGCAGCGACGCCCCACCCATCGACGACCGTCCGGCCCATCGCCACTCTGGCATCTGGCACAGTGGAACGTCAAGACCTTCCCTTATGCTAGGTCGTCAGAGAGCAGGCTCCACCCAGATCAAAGATTTGCCCAGGCCGCTGGTGCCCGCGACGACACCGGGGCGGGCCAGATGAGCGGGCACCAGACCCGGTGCCGGCACCACCGCACGGGGCGCGACGGGCTGCCAACCCGGACACGGCCGGCACCACGACGCAGGAGGTCGGCTATGCCCAGCAAACCGTTAAACTCCACTGCCGCCTCGATGCTGGGTCTCCTGCACCAGGGGCCAATGACAGGCTGGGACCTCCTGAGCGCCGCCGAGCGGTTGATCGGCAATTTCTGGTCGCTGACGCAGAGCCAGGTCTACCGCGAACTCGCCGCTATGGAGACGGCCGGGCTGATCACCGCCGGCACCCGCGGCCCCCGGGACCGCCGGCCCTACGAGCTGACCGATTCCGGCCGGGGCGCCTTCGCCGAATGGGTCAACCGCGAACCGGGGAAGGAGCACATCCGCATCCCACTGCTGCTCTCCATTGGATTCGGCCAGCACATCGACCCTGAACTACTAGCGCACTATGTCGCCGAGCACCGGGCCCGGCACGCCGAACGGCTAGCGAATTACATGAATGTGCTTCAGAATGCCGAGGAAAGCGGGCTCGTGCCCGACCTGTACCGGCGGGCGACCCTGCGCTTCGGCCTCATCTACGAGCAAGCGGTACTGGAGTGGTTCGACAGCCTGCCGGCCGAGATACGCGGCGAGAGCTGACCCGCGGCCGCCCGGTTCGCCGCCCAGCACGACCAGGACGAACAGAAGCGGATCCGATGACTGACGCACGCAGCCCCACCTCTTGGCGGTCGCGGGCGCTACAGGCGGTCGCCTCCCTCGCGGGCCTGGTCGTCGTACTGGGCGATGGCGCGCGAACCCGACCAGGCTGCCCGACCTTCGGGCAGGACGATCGGGCCATCCGGGGCCGACGCGATCACCATGCCGGCATCCCGTCAACGCGCTTTGCCCGAGCGTCCCAGGGTCCCAACGCGACCGCTTGAGACGCCGCACGAAAACAAACTCAACGACGGGGCAGCCGTGACGTGCTGCCGAAGGACCTCTCGGCTGGGACCGAGGGCCGCAAGGCCGGTTCGCTCGCCTCGCCGCGCGCGGTGCATTCGGAGCGCGTTCCCCCGACACCGCACACGGCTACTGTCCCCTACCCGGACGTGGGCGATGCGACGTGGTTCGCCTGCGACCAGGTGCCGGCAGCAGGCACGGAGGTAAGGACCTTCACCGTGGCCGGCGCACGTACCGCGAACTAGGTAATTCTTGCCGATGTGTAGCGGTTGCCGTCTTGGCACGATCGCATCTGCCGGGTGTGGATCGGGCGGCTCGCTCTCATGCCCGGCGATCCGATGGTCAGTGACCGCAGAGAGGCTTCACGATGGAGATCATTACGGACACCGACGAGGCCGGCATTGACGTGTCGGCCCCGGTGGTCAGCCGCCACAGCGTCACGGTGACCGCGTCGGCGGAAGCCGTGTGGCGGATCCTCACCGACATCGACGCATGGACGACCTGGCTGCCAGAAATCCCGTACGCACGCGTGGAAACACCCGGTCCGCTCGCCCCGGGCTCCGTGTTCCGCTGGTCGGCCGCAGGCATGGAGATCGAGTCGACGATCGTTCAGGTACGGCCGCGGGAACGCCTCGTGTGGCGGGGATACGGTGACGGACCGGACGGGGTCCTCGGTGTCCACGTCTGGGCGCTCACTCCGGCCGGCGACGGTGTGGAGGTGTCGACCGAGGAGTCCTTCGCGGGCCCGCCTGTCGACGCCGACCCTGGGCCGTTCCAGGAGGGCCTCGACACGACCCTCGCCAGGTGGCTGGAACGACTCAAGGGCACCGCCGAGGCGGTGACCGCCCCGTGAAGAATCGTGTGTTTGCCGTCGCGACGGCAGTGGTCGTGGCCGGCCTCGTGGGCACCGCAGGTGCGCCGGCTCGGGCCGAGGTCAGGCGCGATGTCGGTGCCGACCACGCGACGCTGCGATGTGCGGGACGGACCGTCGACACTGCGGCGAAGATCCGCTATCGGACGGAGACGACGATCGACGCTCCGCTGCGAACCGTCTGGAAGTTGCAGACCGACGTGGAACGCTGGCCGTCTTGGCAGAAGCCGGTTTCCTCCAGCAAGCGGCTCGATCGTGGCCCACTGCGTCCCGGTTCATCCTTCCGATGGACGACACCGGTCCTCGAGACCGCGCTGAATCCCGCCACGACCCTCGTCGTCACGTCCAGCGTCCGGCAGCTTCAACACCAGAGGTGCCTCCGGTGGGACGGCCCGGCGATCGGTGTGGGGCTGCGCATCGACGAGGGGGTCCACGTGTGGACGTTCACCGAGATCGCCGGTCGCGTTCTCGTGCGTACCGAGGAGACGTGGCGCGGGGACCAGGTGGAGCAGGACGTCGCCTTCTCCACCGTGGCTCTCGGGGCGGGCCTGGAGACGTGGCTGACGGAGCTGAAGACGCGTGCCGAACGGGAGTGTGACCGGGCCCGGCGCCCAGCGCTGACGTGACCCAGCGGGCCCCGCCGGTCTCGTACCGGCGGGGCCCTTTCGTCGCTCGGTCGGCCCGGCTCCGTCAGCGGAGTAGTTCTCGTAGCTGCCGGCGTGAGGTGATGCCCAGCTTGCGGTAGAGGTTGCGCAGGTGGGCGTCGATCGTTCGCGGGCTGACGAACAGCAGCGCGGCGACTTCCTTGGTGCCTGCACCGGAGGCGACCTTGCGGGCGACGAGTAGTTCGCGGGCGGTCAGCCCCGCGAGCGGATCGGCGTCGTCGGCCAGGGTCGGCTCGCCGATGGCATCTAGTTCGCGGGCGGCGCGGCCGGCGAACCCGCGCGCGCCGATGGTGGAGAGCAGTTGGTGCGCGGCGCGCAGCTCCACCCGCGCCTCGGCGCGGCGGCCGACCCGTCGCAGCCACTGCCCGTAGAGCAGTCGGGCACGCGCGTAGTGGACTCGCATCCTGCTCCCGGCGAACCGGCTGATCGCGGCACGGTAGTGGTCCTGCGCGCCGAGCCCCGGGTCGAGCAGCGCACTCGCCAGTAGATGCGCACCGGTCGTCCACGCGTTCGGGTTGACCCGTGCGACATCCGCGATCCATTTGGCCGATTCCTTGGCTTCTTCGGGACGTCCGACGTACGCGGCGGCTTCGACCAGCTCGTGGTGGAAGACGGAGGCGGCGTACGCCCCGCGCCGGTGCTGGTCCCGTACGAGCAGCAACGCGTCGATCGCGGCCTCATGGTCGCCGCTGCCGTTGCACAGAACGCCGATCGCGTAGTGCAGCGCAGTGGGTTTCACCCCCACCCAGTCGCGCAGCCTCTCCCGGATCTCGCGGAACCGTTCGACGTCCCCGCTCCAGGCGGCAAGCATCAGGTCGGACCCGACGAGGTTTGACGTCCCGGCGGCCTCGTCGACCGCACGCGCCTCGATGATGCAGAGCTGCGCGTCGGCGAAGCGACCCACGATCGTCCGGGCGACAGCCTGGAAGCGCAACGCATGGGGAAGGATCGCGTAGGCCCCCTGCGCCCGGGCGAGTTCCACCTGACGGTCGGTGATCTGCTCCATGGCATCGCTGTCACCGATGTCGACGCTCAACACACAGGCACGTTCCATCCACCACGGATCCGCGCCGGGCGTGCGGGCGTGGTCCCGGAAGGCGTCGACCGTACGCCGCATCAGGGGCATCGCCTCGTCCACCGGGCGGAGATGCTGCTCGACCAATGCCCGCAGCAGCAGATCGACCGGACGTGGCGGCTGACGCTCGGGTACCCGTTCCCGGATGTGCAGGGCGAGGCGCCGTAACCTCCCCGGCTCGTCGACGCTGAACATGAGCGACGCGAACGCCTCCAGGTAGGTTTCGCGGACCTCGTCGGGCCCCACGCCGTCGGCCGCGTCGATGAGCGCGATCGTCGCCGGGATGGTGCGCGCCACGTGATAGTCGATCGTGGCGCGCAGTAGCCGCGCGGCGTGGCGGTCGGCGGGGTCCGGGTGGAGACGCTCGGCCTCGTCCACCAACTCCCGGGCGGCAGATGGTGCCCCCGAGCCCAACCGCGCCCGGGCCGCGGCCAACAACCGGCGGGCCTGCCGCGACCGGCCGGGGGTCAGTCGGGCCGCGCGCTCGAGGAACGCGGCCACGGCCGCGAGTCCGCCGCGGCGCTGTGCCCGGCCGGCCGAACGCTCCAGCTCGGCCGCGGTCTCCTCATCCGGGTCGGTGATCGCGTTCGCCTGGTGCCAGGCGCGACGGTCGGGATCGACGTCGGCGTCCGTACCGGCGGCGAGCGACGCGTGCGCCTGCCGTCGCGCCCCGGCGCCAGTCGACAGGTACACCGCGGAACGCGCCAACGGATGCCGGAAGTGCACCCGGGGCCCGGCCACCAACAGGCCGCTGTCCTCGGCCGCGGCCAGGTCCACGGCGTCCAGCCCCTGGATCGCCATCGCGCGGCGCAGCAGAACGAGGTCGCCTGTCGGCTCCGCCGCGGCCAGCGCCAGAACCGAGCGCGTGGGTGCCGGCAGCCGCAGGAACCGACTCACGAACCGGTGTTCCACGGCGCGGTGCCCGGCGTCCCCGGGTAGCCCGAACGGTCCGGCGTCGCGGGCGAACTCCACCAGGGCGAGCGGGTTGCCGGCCGCTTCGGCGAGGATCCGTTGCACGATCGCTGCCTCGTGGCCGAATGGTGCCCGATACCGCAGCAGGGTGAGGGCCTCCGAATCGGAGAGCCCGGTGAGGGTGAGGGCGGGCAGGCGACCGAGCGCCGACACCGAGGCGGCGTCGCGGGCAGCGAACACCATGGCGACCCGCTCCGCCGCAACGCGTGCCGCGACGAAGGCCAGTACCTGCCGCGAGCCGGCGTCGATCCACTGCACGTCGTCGACCACGCAGAACACCGGCCTGCGCCGGCCTACGGCACTCAGCAGGCCGAGAACGGCCAAGCCGACAAGCATCGGGGTCGGCGTGGCCCCGGCGTGCAGTCCGAACACCGCGTCGAGCGCGTTCCGCTGCGGTACGGGGAGTCCGGCGCGGTGGTCGAGCACGGGCGTGCACAACTGGTGCAGGGCCGAGTAGGGCAGCTCGCTCTCGAACTCGACACCACCGGCCCGCAGCACCCGCCATCCGTCGAGCCGCGAAGCGGCCGCACCGATGAGCGTCGACTTGCCGATCCCCGCGTCACCGAGAACGAGCATCGCCCCGCCACGGCCCCGCGCAGCGGCTGCCGTCACCGAGGCGATCTCGCCCAACTCCGCCTCGCGAGCGACGAACAATCCCGACCTGATATCTGTCATCAGCTTCTGCGTGTCGCCGGACGAATGGTGCCCTCTGGTTGTTCGGCCCCACCGATGGTATCCAGAGCAGCGCACCGACCGGGACGGGCGCCGGGTCCGGAGCCGGCGCTCCTACGAGGGCAACTCGAACAGTTCCAGCTGGATGCCGTCGGGGTCACGGAGATAGAGGATCTTCGTCCCGGCCAGCGCCCCCGCTTCGACGCCATCGCCGTCCTGGAGCACGACCGGATCGGCGTTGACGTGCACGCCCCGCCGCACGAGGTCGCGGTGCGCCGAGTCGAGGTCGTCGACCTCAAAACACAGGTGCATCACCCCAACGTCAGAGTTGCGCCCGGTGAAGGGCCTCGGCTGCGGGCTGTCGTACTGGATGAGTTCCAGCAGGACGTTGTCACCGGCCAACGCGAAGGATGCGCGCATCGACGCGTTCTCGACCTCGACAACCGCACCGATCGCCGGGTTCGTCGCCGAGATCGTCACACCGTTCGGCGCGATGCCGAGGACGTCCTCGTACCACCTCACCGACCGCGCCAAATCGCTGACCGGCACTCCGATGTGATGCATTCTGGTCACTTTGCTCATGATCCCCATCCTGAAGGGCCGAGCCAGCACTGTGGAAGGCACAGGTCTTCCGCGTATCGCTGGTACCACCCAGCTCCCCGGAGGTCCGATGGCGGATCATGGGTTCATGAATGACCTCGGCGCCGCGCTGCGGGCCTGGCGGGATCGCACGGACCCGGCCGCGGTCGGTCTCCCGAACGCCTCTCGTCGCCGCGTCGTCGGGCTACGACGCGGCGAGCTGGCGGCACTGGCCGGCATCTCCCCCGAATACGTGGCACGCCTCGAACAGGGCCGGGCCGCCACACCATCGGCGCAGGTGTGCACCTCCCTGGCCCGCGCGCTGCGACTTTCCGACGACGAGGAGGCGCACCTGATGCGCCTTGCCGGCTTCGCCGCGGCCCCGGACCGCATACCCCACCTGATCCCCAGCAGCCTGCACCGCGTCATCGACCACCTCGACGACACCCCGGCGGCCGTCTACGACGCCGTGTGGCGGCTGCTGCACTGGAACCGGCCGTTCGCGGCCGTCTTCGGCGACCCCACCGGCGCCACCGCCGACGATCGCAACGCCTTGATCGTCCAGTTCGAAACCCGAAACCCCCGAGTCCGGCAGACCGACACCGAGCGCGCCTACTTCGAGCAGTCGTTGGTGGCCGACCTGCGCGCCACCAGCGCCCGCTATCCGAACGATCCCGACGTGGCGGCACTGATCTCGCGGATGGCCGGGAACGACAGGTTCTGCCGCCTCTGGGCCCTCCGCGCGGTGGCCAATCACGAGAGCGCGCACAAGACCGCCGTACACCCGGACGTGGGGGCCATCCCGCTGGACGCCAACGTTTTGACCACCCAGAACACCGACCTGCGCCTCGTGGTCCTCACGCCTCGGCCCGGCACTGCCGCTCGCGAGAAGCTGGATCGACTGCGTTGACGTTACCGTCCAGGAGACATCCACATCGACGAGGCGCACACCGGCCGACGTGTCTACACCCGGCCGGACGCCGACGACGTCGCGTCGCTGATCTCCGAGCTGATCGACTGGCTGGCCGACGGCGAACCCGAGACCCCGCTGCTCGTCCGAACCGCCATGGCACACCTGAACCTGGTCAAGATCCACCCTGGCGGGACGGGGACGGCCGAAAGTCGCGGTCCCTCCACATCCTCGTGCTCGCCCGCGAACGTCTCGCACCGGTGGGGATGCAAACCCCAGTCCCGCCAGATCCGGGCGACCTCGGCGAAGCTGACCGGTGTGCCCTGCCTGGTCAACTGGTCCGCAGGGCTCTGGCCGACCAGTGCGTGATCCCCGACTCGGCCGGTGGTGGGTTCAGGTCGCGGTCACCACACCGGCCTCGTCGACGACCGGCGGGCGTCCCGGACGCGGCAGGTCCGCCAGGGCGGCGATCCCCCCGCGTGTACCGGGCCCGCCACGCGACCACGGTCTGACGGGTCACTCCCACCCGGCGGGCGATCTCCGCGTTGGGCAGTCCATCCGCGGTCGCGCAGGCAGCGGTGATCTCCGAATTCAAGATCCCTTCCCCGTACGATAACATCGACAAAGTCCCCCGTAACCCCAGTGGCAAGATCCGGCGTCGGATTCTCCGGGACCAGTTCTGGGTGCATGTGGACCGCGACGTCAACTGAATTGAGATTCCTATGAGCATCGCCCTTTCCACGGTGAAGGCTGGGCTGCGGGTCGCCTCGGTGGTCGTACCGGGTCTCGCCGGGAAGTGGACGTTCGCACTGTTCTGCAAGCTCCGGACCCCGTCGCGGGTGCGCCCCAACGAGGCCGAGGTCCACGCCCAGGCCCAAGTGGACAGCATCGAGTACAACGGTCGGCGGGTCGTCACCTACCAGTGGGGGGACGGCGCCAAGCCCGTCCTGGTGGTCCACGGTTGGGAGTCTCGCGGCTCGCGGTACGCACCCCTGGTGGCGGAGTTGCTCGCCCGTGGATACAGCGCGGTCACCTTCGACGCACCCGGTAACGGCGACTCCGAGGGAAACCGCACCACGCTGCTGGAGTACGCGGACATCGTCGAGAAACTGTACGAGCGGCACGGCCCCTTCCAGGCGGCCGTCGCCCACTCGTTCGGGTCGTTGGCGCTCTTCCAAGCCATGCGCAAAGGGGTCAAGGTCGACCGCGTGGTGACGGTGAACGCCGTGTGCGACTTCGACTACCTGGTCCACCGGTTCAGCGAGGAACTCGGTTTGTCTGAGCGCCTGAGGAAGGATCTCAGCCGCCGGTTCGAGGGCCTGTTCCCGCAGGAGCAGGACATCTACCGCCGTTTCTCCGTCCCGTACCAGGCGGACCGGGTGACCGGTCCCGTGCTGGTGATCCACGACGAGGACGACCTCCGGATCGAGATGTCGCAGGCCAAGAAGATCGCCGCGGCCTTCCCCGACCAGTCCCGGATGATCACCACTCAGGGCTTCGGACACAGCAAGATCCTCACCGACCCTAGGACGCTGACGGCCATCGCGGACTTCGTGTCGGAATCCACCGTCTGACCGCACCGCCGGTCGTTCTCCCAGGTAACGCGCCCGGTGGGTCTGTACCCACCGGGCGCGGTCATCGTGACGATCGGGTACGGCTACCGGCCAACCTCGTCGGCAGCTCACGCAGTGCCTTGACGACCTCGGCCGGGGCTTCCTCGGCCATGAAGTGGCCGCAGGAGACCGTGGTGTGCCGCACTCCGGGAGCCCACGCCCGCCATAGCCACTGATCAGCTTCTCCGGCTGCCCGGGAGGCCGGGCCATCAGGTAGAGGTGGAACCCGACGGCCGCGGCAGCGGCCCTTCGGCTCGGCACGGTCAGATGGTGCACCTGTGGGTAGGCCGACGGGGCGGTGTTCCCGTACTCCCGGATGGAGCGTTGGTCAGGCCACGCGCGGGTCGCCCGGAGAACGTGAGGGTCACCGACGTGCCGCTGAACCGGGGGTCCACCAGGGCGGCCTGGTGCCGGGGATGGGCGCCGCTCTCCGGGGTACGCAGGAACGCCGTGCCCAGTTGCGCGGCGCCCGCCCCGGCCGCCAGTACGGCGGCGACCGCACCACCGTCCATGATGCCGCCTGCCGCGATCAGGTCGAGGTCCACCGCGTCGCGGACCTCGGCGAGCAGGGGTAACAGGCCGACGCCGTTCCCCTGCGACGGCTCGGGCGTGAACGAGGCGCGGTGCCCGCCAGCCTCGGGTCCCTGGACAACCAACACATCGACACCGCCCCGAGAGCAGGCCCTGGCCTTGTCGGCACTGGTCGCCGTCCCCACCACAGCGGTGCCGACCTCGTGGAACAGCGTTGCCGACCACATCGCAGAACCGCGGATCACTCCGCGGTAAACCAGGACGCCGCACCCACTCTGACCTGCGGGAACGTGGAGCCGCAGGCAGGGTGGGTGCAGTTGAGCGCGATCGGCGCCGTTGGCCGCAGTTCAACGCCGTTCAGGGCACCCTGCTGCTCCCAGTCTGCTCCCCCACCCGGGCTCGCACCCGGCCGCCCACCAATCGCGAGCTGTCAGCCCAGTGCCTTGGATGGCACCTGCGCTGGCTCCCACGGCCGCATCGGTCGACCGGGGAGCACGCCCACGGCCGCCGCGCCTTATCAGCCGGCTGCGCGCCCGCCCGGCGAGAGGCGTGGGAGCGTCGCCCAGCACAGCCGGTCGGTGGCGTACGAGATCTATGCTTCCGGCGCGTCTATCGCCCTATCTGGCGGTGGCTGATCGCGCGGGGGAGGCAGGTCGATGGGGGTACCGACGCTTGTCGTATCGCTGACCCGGCCGAACACGTACCGCGGGATCGGGCCGGCGGTAGCGGCTGCACCCCATGGCGCGCTGATCCTGGTGGAGCCGGGCCGTTACGACGGGCAGGTCGTCGTGCGCGCTAAGGCAGAACCTTCTACGAACCGCGAACAGCGATGGTCACCTGACCGGCGGCTCCGCCAACACAACGACACCGTCCGCCTCAACGTCGAAGCCGAGCACCGGATGGCTCCCGTCGCCGCCCTCCGAATCCATCAGCACGGCTTTGCCCAGGCACCTTCCGATCGCCGTCACGAAACTGCAAAACACATCGAGCCGCTCCTGCCCCTGAAGCTCCCGCAGATCGACATCGAAGTCGATCTCATTCGCCGCATAGAACCGGAAAATCGCCAGGACATCCACCGACGGCCAGACCCGCAGCTCCGGGCACTCAGCGCCAGCCGGGCGGGACAACACGGCCGCCGCCGCAGGCAACGGCAGCACCACCGCGCCTTCGGAGTACTGGAACGCCCAACCCTGAGCGACGACGAGATCTAGGACCGATTGCCAGTCCTCCACCGAGGCGCCAGGCACGCAGACGTCCGGCAACGCCCCCATCACCCCGGGATCGAAGAACCACCTGACGTCATCCCACAGCAGATCAGGCAGCACGCCATCCTGCCCTCACCACGGCCCCCACGCCGACTCGATTCCTTGACGAAACCCACAGGGGCATCCCCCGAGGGATGCGTCTAGGGTTGTCCGGTGATCGAGATCTTGGACGACCTCGGTGTGCTCGTCCGATCCGACCTGGACCCGGAGACATTGAGCCTTGCTGGTGTGCCCTTCGGAGCGGATGCCGCTGACAGTGTCCAGCGACGCCAGATCACAGAGGCAAGCTCCTCGATCGTCCACCGCTCAATCAGCGGCACCGACAGCGCTCCGGAGTACTTCGCGGCGGATGACCGAAGGCTGACCCTCGAGGAAGTGATCGACAGCGCCATCGGGGATGGCGGCATGGTGCATTTCGCAGACAAGCTCAGCTACAAGATCGTAGGCTCGCTGGTCGTCGGGTTCGCGCTCTACGGTGCCGGCTGCGGTCATCTGGCCCACTTCGGCTATCTGCGGTCCTACGAGCAGTTCCTCCTCGCGTTCGGGACAGGGGACCGGACCGAGGAATCGCGGGTCTACGGTGACCTCTTGGGATACCACAACTACTACTGGCACTCGCGGAAACACGTGTACTGGAGTGCTGGTGATGAAGACGGGACTGGTTGTCTGTCATCGATCAGTCTTGGGGACTATCCCGGCAACGCCGGACCCGAATAGGCGCAGTCGTACCGATCCGCGAACGCATCCGCTCCTCGACGTGAGCGGACACCGCCCTACCGCCTCTGAGACAGCGCCAACGCAGATGCCTTCGGATCCGCCGAAGAGGTCACCAGCCTGAAAGGCGTGGTCAGGGCGTTGCCCGTGGGATCGGCGTCTCGAAAGACAGGAACTGCGGGGAATCCCAGCAAGCTCGCCCCAACGCTTCACATCGATCTGCAGCAGACCTACAGGCAACGCGTTAAGCGACCCGAGACACCGACCGGCGCCAGCCATCCCGGAAGCTACCCCTACGCCTGCCGAGACAACCGCTACCCGTAACGACCGGCTCGCGCCCCCAGAACGCCTGACCCCGTGGTCGAGTTGCGGTGATTTTGCGGTCAACCGCGCGGCGCTCGGTCCGTAGGAGCGTCGAGACGCCGAGCTGCACGGCTCGGCGGCGCGGGGATGGTGCCGTCAGCACGAGTCGTGGCCGCGGCAGTCGCAGCCGCAGCCTTGGATGTGCGGCGGTGGAGCGTGAGAGTCATGACCAGCACGACCAGCGCCCCGACGATCAGCCCGAGGATCGCGCTGGCCACCGTGTTGACGAGCCAGCCGACGAGCCCGCCGAGAACACCCGTGGCGTCGTGGGCGGCGACCTC
>NZ_JBEZDC010000015.1:0-95268 GCF_040647935.1 Micromonospora sp. NPDC049204
CGCGATAGCGCATCCCACTCGACGTCAGACAACTCGTAGCGACGACTCACGCCCTACATCATCCGACACCATGATCCTTTGAAGACACTGCCTAGGGCGTTGTTCGAGAGTTGTCGAACAAGGGTTACACTGGTCACATGGAGCCGCACGAACCCGACCTGACCGACGTACCGGTCACCACCGTGCTGGCCGCACTCGCCGACGACGTGCGGCTACAGATCGTGCGGGCGCTTGTCGAGAATGGCGAGGCGGCCTGCGGCAGCTTCGACTTCGGCGTTTCCAAGGCGACCCGCAGCCACCACCTCAAGGTGCTGCGCGAGGCCGGCCTGACCCGCACCCGGGCCGCCGGCACCAGCCGCCTGGTCCGGCTCCGCCGCGACGAGCTGGACCGCCTCTACCCCGGCCTCCTGGACGCGGTGCTCGGCGCACACACCTCGGCGTAGATGGGCCTGACGGACAAGCGGTGCGTGCACTGAGTACAGCATCACCAACGGTCAGTGTCGGTACGGGTGAGACACGCTCGGATGGAGGAAACTGCTGTGCATGGGGAGCCAGTGGCCATCGTTGAAGGCGAGAGCCTTGTTGAGGTTGCTCATGGGCGAACTCGGCTACCGGGTCGAGCGGCAGTCCGGCTCTCATCGCCGCCTCGTTGCCAACGGTCGGGTGTCGATCACCTTTGCCTTTCACGACAAATCCACCGTCTCACCACGCGCGGTCGGCGTCATACTGGTACAACAGGTCGGGCTCACCCCCGAGGAAGCCAGGGAGGTGCTGAAGAGTGCGTGAAAACGTCATCGATCTGATCGTGATCAGCCCGAACACGGATGACGAGGACTGGGCCTTCCACAGCCCCCAGATACCGGGGCTGATGGGCGGGCGCAGCAGCCTGCTTCAACTGCGCGCAGACCTGCCGGAAATCCTCCGCTTCGCCGATGTCCCACTGCCAGTACAGATTCGTGTCCACGTGGAGGACGTGTACGACTCGGCTGGCACGAGTTACATCATCCGCCAGAGTCAGGATGGGCACCGGACTGAGCGTTCCGCCACCGCACAGCGCCTACGTGCCGCTCTCACTGTGGCGGAGCAGCGGGAGCAGTTGCTCTCGTCGCCACGCACCAGGACGGGCGAGGTGCTTTTCATCGCCGCGGTGCCCTCGGACGCACTGCACGACATCTCCGCTCAGCTTCATCCGTCCGGCGACGCGGCGGTGGTGGTCTGCAACGTAGCTGACGAGCTGCTCTGGTCGTTCCATCTCACGAACGCCGAGGATCTCGATGCTGCCGCCAGACCACTGGGGGACCTCGGACTCTCGGGCGAAACGACGATCGCGGAGGTCATGCGCCGACGCCCCGTGGGCTCCCCGGCACCGGCCTTGCTGGCCAGCTGAACGGCCAATGGTGGCAGTGCGCATCAAGTCCGCGAGATCGCCAGTTCCACCCCTGCAACCCGGACCGGGCGCGTCGCCGGAGCCGCCTCGTCGAGGCTCCGGCGACGCGCGGTACGGGTGCGGTCAGATGACCATCGAGCTGGGCTCGGTCGCCGGCACCGCAGGCGCGGGCCGAACGTCGCGACCACGGGCGAGCAGCGTGTCGAGCGCCCAGGAACCCGGGCCGAGGGCCGCGACCAGCAGGAACGACCAGCAGAAGAGCGCCGACAGCTCACCACCGTTGTGCAGCGGCAGCAGATCGTCCGGCTGGTGCACCACGAAGTAGGCGTACGCCATCGAGCCGGACGCGAGGAGTGCGGCGGGCCGGGTGAAGAGCCCGGCCAGCACCAGTACGCCGCAGACCAGTTGGATCAGTGCGGCCCACCAGCCCGGCCAGGTGCCGATGGGTATCGCCGTACCGGTCATCGGGTTGCCGCCGAACAACCCGAAGACCGAGGTCAGGCCGTGCAACGTGAACAGCAGGCCGATCACGATGCGGAACAGGGACAGGGTCGGCCCGCCGAGCCGAGAAGCGTTCATCGGTACCTCCATCGAAGGGTTGAGATCTCTTCAATGTGAGGCATGGAAGTATCGAAGGTTATAAATTCCTTGCTAGTGGGAAAGTCCCCGGTCGGAATGTACCGGTGTCCACAGCCCCGCGTCGAGCGCCCGTAACGTCGCAGACGCGTCGCCATGGCCCCTGAGCTGCGGATAGAGCGAATTCAAGGACGAAGCAGCCACCGTGGGCACGCTCCCATAGTGTGGGTACGGCCTACCCGACGGCCCCGGGCACCAGCAGGACCAGATCCCGGACCCCCAAGGAGCGGTACGAGCCGCATGATCAACGGATCTTGCGCGAATCCTCAGTCTCCCAGCGTCGATCATGAGGTTATTGTCAGGACGCGCGAAGGACGGCAATAACCTCATGATCGACGGGGCGGGTGGTCCGCCGGGCCTGCCCCGGGGCAGGGGTTGGGCGTCAGTGGACAACCCCGTGCGTCGACCACGACACCACGGTCACGCGGGAGCGCCACAGCGCGTGCGGCAGTCGAGAACGACACCGGGTAGAGGTTGCCGAGCTGCGTGTAGGACGGCAGCTTGGCGCCCGGCTTGTACTCGTCGGCCTTGATCCGAGCGGCGATGTCGACGTAGCTCAGTGGGATCGCGGGCATGGGTGGCGTCGCCGAAATCGGTACGCCCGAAGCGCTCGCGGTGCTCCTCGTGATCGACGCCGTCCGGGAGGGCACACCCGACTGTCGGGGCCGCGCGGCGGCGGCTCGCCCACGTGGGCGAGGATCAACGAATGGTCTCCCGCGACACGGCAGCACGGCTGCGCATCAGCGCGGCGGTCGCGGCGGCTCTCGCGCTCGGCGGCTGCACCTCCGACGACCATCGGGGCCAGGGTGGGGATCCGCCGGGCCCCCCGCCGGCCGCGCCGAGCCCGTCCGCGAGCACCGACCCGCTGGCCGACTGCCCGGCCACCGGCATCCGGATCCGCTCGACCGGTGGCGACGCCGCGATGGGCCTACGCGCCCTCGGCCTGGAGTTGGTCAACTGCGGCGACCGCCCGTACCAGCTCAACGGATACCCGGTGCTGCACGTGTTCGACGAGCAGCGCGAGCCGGTCCTGCTGCGCGTGGTCAACGGTGGCAAGGAGATCACCTCGGGCTTCGACCAACCGCCCCGGGAGGTCACCCTCGCCCCGAACGAACGGGCCACGGCAGTGCTGCTCTGGCGCAACCTCGTCACCGACTCGACGGTGGTGGCCACCAACGGCGAGTACCTGACGGTGGCACCCGCGGCCGGGCAGCCGGCCGAGGAGGTCGACCCGGACGGACCGATCGACCTGGGCAACACCGGCCGGATCGGCGTCAGCGCCTGGAAGAAGGCCGAACCGTCCGCGCCGGCGCCGACCCGGCCGGCCCGGCCGCCGGCGCCCAGCGCGGTGCCGTCGTCGGTGAGCACGCCCGACGGCCGGCTGTGAGCCCCGCCGCTACGACGTGATGTCCTTGCGGGTGAAGCGCCAGAACGCCAGCCCCCAGAACAGCGTCGCGTAACTGATCGCCGAGATGCAGCCGCGCACCACGTCGTCGGTCTGCACCGGGGTCGAGAGCAACCCCAGCCAGGCGGTGCTGAAGTGGGTGGGCAGGAAGTCGCGCAACGCGCCCAGGGCGGTGATCTGGTCCAGGATGCTGGACAGGATCCAGAGCAGTACCGCACCGCCGACCGCGCCGAGCGCGGCGTCCGTGGTCACCGACAGCAGGAACGCCAATCCGGCCACCACCAGCAGTACGACCGCCAGGTAGCCGAGCACGGCCAGCAACCGGAGCAGCCCCTCGGTGGGTTCCAGTTCGGCGGCGACCGTGCTGCGCAGCGGCGACCAGCCGTAGCGCAGGGTGCCGGCCAACAACGCGGTGCCGGCCAACAGCACAAGAGCCAGTCCCGAGTACGCGAGTGCGACCACCAGCTTCACCGTCAACAACCTGGCCCGGGGCACCGGGATTGCCAGCAGGTACCGCAGGCTGCCCCAGCTCGCCTCACTGGCCACCGTGTCGCCACAGAACAGCGCCACGACGACCACGAGCAGGAACGACGCCGAGACGAAGATCGAGAAGAGGGTGAAGTTGAGCCCACCGGAGGTGGCCAGGTCCACCAGACTGGCGAACTCGTTGTTGCCGTTGTCGTCGTCGCCACCGGAGTTGAACTGGAACGCGATCAGAATGATCAGCGGCAGCAGCACCATGAACCCGAGCGCCAGCTGGGTACGCCGCCGGGACGCCTGCCGGCGGAACTCCGCCCCGAACGGCATGGTGGCCGACGGCCGGTAGCCCTGGGCCGCACCCGCGCCAGTAACAGCCATCACCGGTCACCGCTTCCCCGAGAGTTGTCGCCCACCAGGGCGAGGAACGCGTCCTCCAGGCGGCGTCGCGGCACCACCCGGTCCACCCCGATGCCGGCGCGCACCAGCTCGGCCACCACCTCGCTGCGAGCCGTGCCGTTGGTGTCGACCACCAACTGGCCGTCGCTCTCCGGCAGCACCCGTACCCCGTGCAGCCGGTCCAGCACCGCCCGCGCCGCCACCGGGTCGCTGACGTCGAACAGCACACTCGGCGACTCGCCCACGATCTCCTCCACCGGCCCGGACGCCACGATCCGACCCTTGTTCACCACCACCGCGTGGGTGCACGTCTGCTCCACCTCGGCCAACAGGTGGCTGGAGACCAGCACCGCCCGCCCGTCCGTGGCATAGCGCTGGAGCACCCGGCGCATTTCGGCGATCTGCGGCGGGTCGAGCCCGTCCGTCGGCTCGTCCAACACCAGCAGCTCGGGCAGCCCGAGCATGGCCTGGGCGATGGCCAGCCGCTGACGCATACCGTGGCTGTAGTTCTTGATCTTCCGCTGTACGGAGTCACCCAGTCCGGCGATCTCCAGGGCCGCGTCGAACTGGGCGTCCTCCCACGGCCGGCCGGTGGCCCGCCAGTACGCCTTCAGGTTCTCCAACCCGGACAGGTGCGGCAGGAAACCGGGTCCCTCGACCAGCGCGCCGATCCGGGACAGCACCGGCGAGCCGGGCACCAGCCGGCGACCGAAGACGTAGATCTCCCCGGCGGTCGGCTGGGTCAGCCCCATCAGCACCCGCAGGGTGGTGGTCTTGCCGGCGCCGTTGGGTCCGAGCAGACCCACCACCTGACCGGGGTGCACCTCGAAGTCGACGTTCGACACCGCCACGAAGCCGTCCGCGTACTCCTTGCGCAGCGCGCGCACGGCCAACGGCGTGTCCGCGTACTCCGGGTGCACCGACCGGTCCTGGCGGCGATGCCGGCGGCGCAGCACGGCGACGACCACGACGAGGCCGATCGCGATGGCGGCGAGCAGACCGGCGAGCACCCAGCGCCACAGCGTCGCGGCGGTGGGGATCGGCTCGCCGTCGACCGTGGGCAGGCTGACCGCGCCGTCCGCCGACACCGTGTAGACGGTCGGCTCGGCGGGCGTGGTGTACGCCTGGTCCGAGGTGGCCACCACCAGCCGCAGCCGGTGCCCGGCCTCCACCCGGCGGACGATCCCGGGCAGCGTCACGGTGACCGGGGTGGCGTCCTGCACACGCTGCGGCAGGCCGGTGAGTCGGATCGGGGCGACCAGCCCGTTCGGCAGGGTCGCCGCGCCGTCGGGGTCGACGTCGTAGAGCTTGACGAAGAGCACCGCCGTGCCGGTCGGCGACGCGGCCCGCAGGGTGACGGTGGGCGCACCGGCCACGTCCACCGCCTCGGTCAACGGCGTCGACTCGAACCGGGCGTGCTGGCCGGGAACGTCACCGGCCACGCCGTCCAGCAGGGAGGTGAGCCCACCGGCGAACGGGATCGAGGAGATGGCGGCCGGGTTGCCGTTCGGCGGGTTCGCGATCGGCTGGGCCGGACCGGCGACCGTGACCTCCCGGCGGGCGTTGCCGGTCAGACCCGGGTAGTCGGCGCGGCGGAATCCGGTCGCGACCAGACCCCGGTCGAGCGCGTCGAAACCGGCGATCCGCGACCAGGTGAAGTCGTCGCCGGGAGCGTCGCCCTCGCCCTTGACGTAGTGGTCGAGCCACTGGACGGTCAGGAACTTCACCCGGTCCTCGTCCGACCGGGGTCCACTGCCACCGTCGTGCCCACCGGTGAACCAGGCGACCCGTACCGGGGTGCCCGCGGCGGCGATGCCCTTCGCGTTCGCGTCCGCCTCGCCGAGCGGGAAGAGCGTGTCCGCCTCGCCCTGCACCAGCAGGGTGGGCGCCTTGATCCGGTCCAGTACGCCCGCCGGGCTGGAGCGGCGCAGCAGGTCCACGGCCGCCTGATCGGCCCGCCCGGTGGTGGCGATCCGCAGGTACGCGGCGCACACGTCGGCCGCGAACCGGCCGCAGGACGGGTCGGCCGCACCGGCCGGGGCACCACCGGGACCGCTGCCCGGACCGGCGCCCGGCCCCGGGCTGGGCGGGCCGGCCGACGCCGGTGCGCCCTGCGGCTGGGCGGCGGTCCCGCCGGACAGCCCCGCCGGGCCGGAACCCACGTTGCCGCCGCCGCCGAAGAAGAGACCGGCCCAGCCCTTCTTGAACACGCCCTCGGTCGAAGCCCCGCCGGTGCTCTCCGGCAGGAAGGCACGGGACAGGTCGTTCCAGGTGATCATGGGGACGATCGCGTCGACCCGACGGTCCTGGGCGGCCAGCAACAGCGCCAACCCACCGCCGTACGAGCCGCCGACCACACCGACCTTCGGGTCACCGGCGGCGTCGGTGCGGACCTCCGGTCGGGCGGCCAGCCAGTCCAGCAGCCGAGACGCGTCGCGCACCTCGTAGTCCGGGCTGTCCAGGTGGATCTCACCGCCGCTGCGGCCGAAACCCCGCGCGGTCCAGGTGAGCACCGCGTAGCCGCGCCCGGCGAACTCCTCCGCGTCGGAGCGCACCGACTCCTTCGTGCCGCCGAATCCGTGTGCCAACAGCACCGCCGGGACCTTCCGCGCGGACGAGGCGTCGCCGGGCAGGTAGAAGGTCGTGTCCAGGTCCACCGGCTGGTTGTCGGACGGTCCGGAGCGGACGGTGAGCATCTCGCTCGTGCTGCGAACGCCCGACCCCTGTGGCCACACCGCCCAGGTCACGGCGGCGGCCAGCAGCACGACGACCGCCGCCGCGGCGATCGCGCGGCGGCGGGTGGGCAGGGCACGCCGGAACCACGCGGCCGGCGACGGCGATGTCATGCGGCACACGGTACGGCCCGCAGCCTGAGCGTTGGCTGAGATCCGCCGTACGTCCGTCCGGTTGCCCCGATCGGTGCACGGACGGCAGCGAGCGCGCCATGTCCGACGCGGCACAGTGAGTTGAGTTCGGATCCCGTGAATTCCGATCTTTCACGGATATCGGCCTGCATCCCTCCATGTCACACCCACTGACGAAACAGAGCGTGTCGGGAACGGGGGCGAATGGTGACATTGCTCGAAGTGACGCGAACCTGACTCGTCCACCGAGGCCTGACCAGCGAGGGGGTCGGTTAGTTTTCCGGTCCGGTGCACGGGACTTGTCGGGGTCACCCGACACTGCGCCGATCCGCGCCCCATGCCGGAGGAGACACAACCATGACAGTCCCCGCGCCGCGGGCCCGTCGACGTCCGTCCACCCTGGGCCGACTGCTGCCGTTGCTGCTTGTCGGGGCACTCCTGGCACCGGTGGGTCTGCTCGTCACGTTCGCCTGGCAGCAGACCACCGACGACCGGGACCTCGCCGCCCGGGAGCGACTCGGCGTGCAGTACCTCACCGCGCTGGGGTCGGTCACCGACGCCCTCGTGGAGGCCCAGTCCGCCGCGGTCAGCAATCGACCCGTGTCCGGCGACGCGCTGAACCGGGCGGTCGAGGAGGCCGCCGCGGTGGACGCCCGCATCGGCGCCGAGCTGCTCAGCCAGGAACGCTGGGCCGGGGTACGCGCCAAGGTGGAAGCACTGCGCGGCCGCAGCCCCGCCGACCCGGAGGCCGCCTACACGGCGTACAGCGAGGTCTCGGACCTGCTGCTGGCACTGCACCGCAAGGTCCGGGAGAGTTCCGGGCTGGTCCGTGATCCCGTCGCTGACTCCTTCTTCCTCCAGGGCAGCGCCGGCCAGGAACTGCCCGAGGCGGTGGTGGCCGCCGGCCGGCTCGCCGACCTGGGCATGCTGGTCTCCCGCCGGCCCGCCGCCGAGCAACCACGCGGCATGATGGAGCTGGCCGGCCTGCGGGTGGCCGCCCTGGCACCCGCCGGTGACCTCGTCGACAACCTGCGCTCCGCCGTGGACGGCTCGGAGAGCACCGATCTCGGTGCCAACGTCCTCACCCCACTGGACACCTACCAACGCTCGGTGGAGGCGCTGGCCGCGTACTCCACTCCGGCCAACGGCACGAGCGTGGTGGACCCCGGTCATCTGAGCGCCGCCGGACTCAACACGCACCGGGCGGCCCGCCAACTTCAGCCGGTCATCCTCGCCGAACTGGACGCCCTGCTGGTCGAACGCATCGACGGTTTCAACCGGGACCGATGGCTGATCGGCGCAGCGGGCGTACTCGCGGTGCTGTTGCTGAGCTGGCTCGCCGCGCTGCAGGTCGCCGCCGGTGGCCGGGCGCGGCGTCGGGCGGCCCTGGCGGTGACCCACGCGGAGAGTGCCGACACCCCTGCGCCGGCAGACTCGTGGCAACCGGTGCCCAACGACCCGCGCGGGCTGCAACCGGCCGACGTGGCGCGCGACGCGGAGCCCGCGCGGTGGGGGGCCTTCGATGCTGCTCGGTAGGCTCCGGATCCGCGGCAAGCTCGCGCTGCTCGTGGTGATCCCGCTGCTCAGCATGGTCGGCCTGGCCGTGCCCGTGATGCTCGACCGGGTGGGCGCGGCCCAGCGGGCCAGCGACACCGCCGAGCGGGTACGGCTCGCCAGCCGGGTCGGCAGCCTCGTCCAGGACCTCCAGCAGGAACGCATCCTCTCGGTTGGTTTCCTGCTCGGCCGGGTCGAGCGCGGCGAGGTGGTCCGCAAGTCCGCCGACGTGGACGACCGGGTGGCCGACCTGCGGGCCGGGCGCAGCGGCGCGCTCACCGACCGGGTCGACCACGCCCTGGACGGGGTGTCCAGTCTCATCGAGCTGCGCACGTCCGTGCTGGCCCGGGTCGCGAACCCGGGCCAGGTGATGGATGCGTTCGGCCCGGTCAACAATGGGTTGATCGACTCGTTGCGTCTGGTGTTCGGGGTGGACACCGACACGTTGCCGGGCCGTCAGGTGCTCGCCCTCGACGGGCTGCTCCGCGCCGACGAGGGGCTGGGCGCCTGCGCCACCCTGAGCCTGCTGGTCAAGGCGGTCGGCACCTCGGACACCATCAACGGATACGTGGCGTGCATCGCCGCGCTCCTGGTCGACAACCAGCGCTTCCGCAGCCTGATAACACCCGAACAGCTCAAGGTGGCCCAGCTCAACGACGCGGCCGTGGCCGCGCGAACCAGCTCGGACTTCCTGGCCACCAGCGCCCGCGACCCGGCCAGCGCCGTCCGCGACGTGCCGATGGAGGCGCTCTTCCCGGCCGTCCGCACCATGATCCGGCTCGGTCAGTTCGTGGAGAAGAAGCTGGTCGCCGACGTACTCACCGAGGTGACCGCCGAGCAGCGGCGCGCGCTGACGGCCGCGTACCTGGTCGGGGCCACCGCGGCCCTGATCCTGGCGTTGGTGGTGCTGCTCAGCGCGGCGGTCGCGCGGACGGTGGCCCGACCGCTGACCCGACTCACCCGCTCGGCGGACCGGGTCGCCCGGGTCGCCGAGGCGGAGCTGGTCCGGGTCACCGACGACGAGGGGGAGAGCCCCCAGCCGATCCGGCTGGAACCGGTGGACATCCGGGCCAACGACGAGATCGGCGACCTGGCGCGGGCCTTCGACCGGGTGCAGAGCACCGCCGCGCGGCTGGTCGAGCGGCAGGTCGCCGGCCGGCGCAACGTGGCGCAGATGTTCGGCCACGTCGGGCGGCGTACCCAGAACCTGGTGGGCCGGCAGATCGCGCTGATCGACCGGTTGGAGAAGCAGGAGGCCGACCCGGGCCGGTTGGAGCACCTGTACCGGCTCGACCACATCTCCAGCCGGTTGCGACGCAACGCCGGCAGCCTGGTGGTGCTCTCCGGTTCGGCCGGCGCCGACGCCCACACCGCGCCGGTGCCGCTGGCCGACGTGGTCCGGCTGGCGCTCGGCGAGATCGAGGACTACACCCGGGTGGAGGTGCGGGTGCCGGCGGGCATCTCAGCCGCCCCGGCGGTGGTCGGCGACCTCATCCTGGCGCTGGCGGAGTTGATGGAGAACGCCACCGCCTTCTCCCCGCCGCACACCCGGGTGCTGGTGACCGCCGAGACGTCCGGCATCGGCGCGCGGGTCACCGTCGTGGACCACGGCATCGGCATGGGTGAGCAACGGCTGGCCGAGGAGAACGCCCGGCTCACCCGCCGGGAACGACTCGACCTGGCACCGACCGAGGTGCTCGGCCTCTTCGTGGTGGGCCGGTTGGCCCGGCGCCACGGCTGGGAGGTGGGACTGGCCGCCACCACCGGCGGTGGAGTGACGGCATACCTGGAGATCCCGTCGACGTCACTTGTGCTGCGCCGTGCCGACCCGGCCGGGAGCACCGTCGCCCGGGCCTCGGTGCCGGAGCGGGACCGGCGTACGGCGGCCGCGTCCGAGCGCGCCACACGGTCCATCACGACGACCGTCACCGAGCCAACCCGCTTCGACTCGGACCTGCTCAGCCGGGCCACCCGCAGCCTGGAGGCCAGCCCGTCCTGGAACGCGTTCGGCCCCGGGCAGCCGCCGCAGCAGGCCGCACCCGCCGCCCCGGAACCGGAACCGTCGGGCGCACCGAGCACTCCCCGGGTTCGGCAGCGGGTGCCCGGGGCCAGCCTGCACGCCGCCGCCCCACCAACCCGGCCGGTGGACGCCACCAGTGCGGACCCCGCCGCCGCGCGGGCCCTGGTCGAGGCGTTCCAGGCCGGTGTACGCCGGGCCGAACTGAACACCGTCGACCTGCCGAGCACACCGGGCGGCGTCGGCCCTACGGTGGCCGGTGGCGCCGACCCGTCCGACACCACCCCGGGTCGGCCCCGACTGAGCCGACGGGTGCCGGGGGCGAACCTCACCGTCGTCCCGGCCTGTCAGCCACCCAGTACGCACCTCGGTGACCCGGCCGAGGTCCGCAAGCAGATCAGCGAGTTCGAGGAGGGCGTCGCCCGCGCGCTCCGCGAAGTCGGCCCTGACCGCCGGAACGAAGAAGGATCATCACGGTGACCAGTCCCTTCCTGCACGACAACGTCGACCAGAGCCAGTCCGGCGCGAGCGGGGACCTCAGCCCGGAGGCCCGCACGTTCAACTGGTTGCTGGACTCCTTCACCTCCGGCACGGCCGGGGTCCTGGAGGCGATCGCGGTCTCCTCGGACGGCCTCCTGATGGCCATGTCGGCGATCAAGGACCGGTCCAACGCCGAGCGGTTGGCCGCGGTGGTCTCCGGGATGACGAGTCTCGCCGGTGGGGCGGCCAGCTGGTACGCCCTCGGTGGCCTGAACCGGGTGATCGTCGACATGGCCGACGGCTACCTGCTGATCAGCGCGATCAGCAGCGGTTCCGTGCTCGGGGTGGTCGCCGACCGGTCAGCCAACCTGGGCACCGTCGCGTACGAGATGACGCTCTTCGCCGGGCGGGCCGGTGGTGCCCTGACCCCGCGGCTGATCGTCGAGTTGAAGAACGCCGTTCAGCAGTGACCCCCGACGTCGCCGGCGAGGATCCGGACCCGGAACCGAGGACCCGGATCCGCCCGTACCTGCACACGCCTCGCCCGACCGACGCGGGCGAGGTGATGGCGCCGGCATTGCCCGAGCCGGAGCCGGACGATGGTCGACCAGCCGGTCCCCGTCCGTTCGTGCTCACCTCCGGACGGGTGGCGGGTGCCGACCCGGCGATCGGGCTGGAGACGCAGGTGACCGCCCGGATGGACGGCGGCTGGCCGACCGGCGCTCCCGATGCCCTGCTGGCACCGGAATCCCAGGCGATCATCGCGCTCTGCGCCGCACCGATCTCGGTTGCCGAGATCTCGGCCCGCGCCCGGTTGCACCTGGGCGTGACGCGGGTCCTGGTCGGCGACCTACGGGCGGCCGGGCACCTGGACGTGCACGTCAGCGACACCAACGACGCCGCCGACCCCGACCTCATCCTGCGAGTGATTGATGGACTTCGTGCGATCTCCTGAATGGCCGGTCGCCCCGCTCGGCGGGGCCGCCGGAAACAGCGCCGCCGCCCGTTACGCCGTGCCGGGCGCCGGGCCGGCAGTCGGACGCGCCGGCCCACCGCCGCCGCCGTACCAGCCGCCATCCGGCGCGGGGAGGCCCTCGCCGCCGGTCGGTAAGCCGGCGGCACCGCCGATCCCGGTCAAGATCCTGGTGGCCGGTGGGTTCGGGGTGGGCAAGACCACCACCGTGGGTGCGATCTCCGAGATCGCTCCCCTGACCACCGAGGCCGAGATGACGACCGCCGGGATCGGCGTGGACGATCCGGGTATCCGTTCCACCAAGACCACCACGACGGTGGCGATGGACTTCGGCTGCGTGACCATCGACCGGAGTCTGAAGCTCTACCTGTTCGGCACGCCGGGGCAGGCCCGGTTCGGCTTCATGTGGGACGACCTCGCCCGCGGGGCGCTCGGCGCGCTGGTCGTGGTGGACAGCGCCCGGCTGGACGACTGCTTCCCCGCGATCGACTTCTTCGAACGGGCCGGGCTGCCGTTCGTGGTCGGGGTCAACGCCTTCGACGGGCGGCTGGCCCTGGAACTCGGCGAGATCCGCTGGGCACTGGCCATCGGTGACCACGTGCCCCTTGTGCAGTTCGACGCCCGGGACCGGCTCTCGGTGCGGGACGCCCTGCTTGTCGTCCTGGACCGTGCGCTGGAACGTGCCACCCGGGACAGGCAAGCCTGAGCCGAACGGCTCCGGCCGTGCGGGAAGAGGTGATCTGGTGAGGGGCGACCTGGACGAGACGCTGGCCCGACTGGCCCGGCGCGAGGAGGCGCGGCGCCGGCGGACCAACGACCGTGACGACAGCATCCCGCCGCCGGGCCTTCCGGGGCCGGGCACGGACGACGTCCGCGGCGCCGGGCCGGGACGGCACGACCCCCGGCACGCGGGGGCGGACTCCCCGGGCGAGGTCCCCGGGTGGGGTCCGGTCGAGGAGGTGGCCGAGGCGATCCGCCAGGTCGTCGGCGGCCATCCCGGGCTGGTGGTGACGGTGCAGGTGCAGCACGAGGGTCGGACGTACCCCATGCGGGTCTCCTGGGACGGGCCGGACGTCACGGTCGGGCCGGTGCCCCCGCCGCCGCCGGTGGAACCCCCGCCGGCCTGGCCGCTGTCCGGCCGGACGGTCCCCGAGTGGGCGCCCGGCCCGGACGGGCTGACCCCGGACCCGGCGGCCCGGTTGGCCGAGCTGATCCGACGGGATCCGTCGTTGTTGGACGAGTTGGATCCGCGGCGCTGACCGGCGGGGCTGGCCCGCGGCGGCTACGGTCGGGCGGTGGCGCAACCCGACCTGACCCTGACGGCGAGCCTACGGCCGGCCGCGCTGGACGCCCGGCGGGGCATCGTGCGGCTGCATCCGGAGGCGCTGACCGCGCTGGGGCTGCGGCCCGGCGACCCGGTCCGGCTTGCCGGCCGCCGAGAGACGGCGGGAATCGTGGCGACCGCCGCGCCGGGCGCGAGCAGCTCCCTGCTGTACGCCGACGACCTGACCCTGGGCAACCTGGGTGTGCGCGACGGCGCCCAGGTGCGGGTCAGCCCGGTGCCGCTGGTGCCGGCGGCCCGGGTCGTCCTGGCCGGGCCGGTGGAGGTGGTCGCGGCGGTCAGCCCGGAGATGCTCCGGCTGGCCCTGTTGGGCAAGGTGCTCACCGGCGGCGACGACGTGTCGCTGCTGCCACAGGACGTGCTGCCGGACGCCTCGGTGCGCAGCCTGGTCGAGGCGGCTCGGCGCAGCCTCGCCAACACTGTCGGTGTCGCCTGGACCAGCACCCTGCTCACCGTGCGTACGGTCGAGCCGGCCGCCGGCGCGCTGGTCACCATGGACACGATGATCGGCTGGGAGCACGGTCCCGCCACCCACGGCGGGCCAGTTCCGGCCGATACCGCGCCGGCCCGGCCGGGTGCGGTCACCGAGGCGGTCCCGGCGGAGGGGGTGCCCGACGTGGACGAGCTTCCCGGGCTGCGTACCCAGGCCGAGGAGCTGACCGAGCTGCTCGACCTCGGCTTCCACCACCGGGAGGTGTTGGGCCGGCTGGGCACCACCATCTCGCTGGGGGTGCTGCTCGTCGGTCCGGCCGGCTCCGGGAAGTCGGCGCTGGTCCGGGCCGTCGCCGCCCGGGTGGGTGCCCGCGTCCACCCGTTGTGGGCACCCGAGGTGGCCGCGTCGACGAACCAGGCCGCAGCCGACCGGTTGCGTGCCGCGGCGACGGCGGCCCGAGCCGGCGGGCCGGCGGTGCTGCTGGTCAGCGACGTCGAGGCGCTCGCACCGGCGGACGAGCCCGGCCCGGTGGCGACGGTGTTCCGCCAGGTGCTCGCGGAGTGCGTGCGGGCCGGCGTAGCGGTCGTCTGCGCCACCGGCCGACCGGAGGCGGTCGACCCCGCGCTGCGCGCACCCGACCTGCTGTCGCTGCGGATCAGCATTCCGCTTCCCGACCAGGCGTTGCGCCGCGAACAGCTCACCGTGCTGACCCGACAGGTGCCGTTGGCCGACGACGTTCGGCTGGACGAGGTGGCCGCGCGTACCCCCGGGTTCGTCGCGGCGGACCTGGCCGCGTTGGTCCGGGAGGCCGGGGTACGCGCGGCGCTGCGGCAGAAGTCCGCCGAGACGCCGACGGTGTCGATGGCGGACTTCACGGCCGCCCGGGAGGTGGTCCGGCCGACCACGATGGCGGCGTCGACCCTGGAGCTGGCCTCGGTGACCCTCGACGACGTGGGTGGCCTGGACGACGTCAAGCAGACGCTCACCGAGTCGGTGCTGTGGCCGTTGACCTACCCGGACACCTTCGCCCGGCTCGGGGTGCAGCCGCCCCGCGGTGTGCTGCTCTACGGGCCACCGGGCTGCGGTAAGACCTACCTGGTCACCGCGCTCGCCGGGTCGGGGCGGGCCAATGTGCTGTCGGTGAAGGGCGCGGAACTGCTCTCCAAGTGGGTCGGCGAGAGCGAGCGCGCGGTCCGCGAGCTGTTCCGCCGGGCACGGGAGGCGGCCCCCACCCTGATCTTCCTGGACGAGGTGGACGCCCTGGCGCCGGTACGCGGCCAGGCCACCGACGGGGGCACCACGGACCGGGTGGTCGCCGCGCTGCTCACCGAACTGGACGGGGTGGAGACGCTGCGCAACGTGGTGGTGGTCGGCGCGACCAACCGGCCCGACCTGATCGACCCGGCGCTGCTGCGGCCGGGCCGGTTGGAGCGGCTGGTCTACGTGCCACCGCCGGACGGGCCGGCCCGCGCGGAGATCCTGCGAGCCGCGTCCCGGCAGGTGCCGCTGGCGCCGGACGTCGACCTCGCCGCCCTCGGCGACGAGCTGACCGGCTTCTCCGCGGCGGACTGCGCGGCGCTGGTCCGGGAGGCGGCGCTGGCCGCGATGCGGGAGTCTCTCACCGCCGCCACGGTCACCGCCGGGCACGTCTCGACGGCACGGGCACGGGTGCGCCCCTCGCTGGATCCGGCGCAGGTCGCCGCGCTGGCCGCGTACGCCGCCCGGCGGGACTGAGCACCGCACCCAACCTTTTGGTGCCTCCGGAGTGTTGTTAGGGCGTCACATTCCTCTGTGGAGTCCTCCACCTGGACGTCAGGCGGTGTTCCTTGCGCAAGCTGCTGTCCCTTCTCCTCGTCCCCCTGGTCGCGGCGGCCACCCTGGCCACGGTCGGTGCGCCGGCTACCGCCCATCCGACGAAGCCGTTCCCGGCCCGGATCGCCCTGCCCGACGGTTTCACCCCGGAAGGGTTGACCATCGGTCGGGGCACGACGGTGTACGTCGGGTCCGTGCTGGACGGCGCGGTGTGGCGGGGTGACCTCCGCACCGGGCGCGGCTCGGTGCTGATCCCGGGCACACCTGGCGCCGCCAAGGCAGGGATCAAGATCGACTCTCGGGGCCGGCTCTGGACCGCCGACTTCACCGGCGGTGGCGCCAGCGTGTACGACCCGGCCAGCGGTGCCAGGCTGGCCCACTACCCGTTCACCACCGACCCCAACACCCTGGTCAACGACCTGGTGATCACCGACCGGGCGGTCTACTTCACCGACTCCACCCGACCGGTGCTGTACGTGGTGCCGCTGGGTCCGGGTGGCCGCCTGCCCGCCCCCGCCGCCGTCCGGGTGCTGCCGCTCACCGGTCCGGGCGCGACACCCGACGCGTTCAACAACGGGATCGTGGCGCTTCCGGACGGCGACCTGCTCGTCGCGCAGATGCTGACCGGCCAACTCGTCCGCGTCGACCCGCGCACCGGTGGCAGCCGCGTCTTCCACCTCGGCGGCTACTCGGTGGACCGGGCCGACGGGCTGGTGCTGCGCGGTCGCACCCTCTACGTGATCCGGAACCTGAGCAACGTCATCGCGGTGGTCCGGCTGAACGCCGGCTACACCGCCGGGACCGTGCAGCGGGAGATCACGAGTCCGCTGCTACGGTCGCCGGCCACCGGTGACCTGCTCGGCTCGGCGCTGTACGTGGTGAACGGGCGGTTCGACGTGGAGTCGACGCCGACCACCGACTACGACATCGTGCGGGTGCCGGCCTGATCCAGGCGGTCGGCGGCGGCCCTGCGGTCGCCGCCGACCCGCCCGGGCACGCCGGACCGCCTCAGAGCGCCGGCGGGGTCGAGTCCAGGCAGATCTCGGCACGCACCTTGCCGTCTTCCTCGTACAGTTTGGCGCCGGACCGGTGCAGCACGGCGACCGCGCCGAAGTTGTCCGGAGTCGTCTCGGCGACCACCACCCGCATGCCCGCCCGAGCGGCGGCGTTCAGCAACTCCCGCAGGGCGGCCGCGCCGATCCCCTGCCCGCGCGCCGAGCGACCGAGCCACATGCCGGCCTCCACCGTGCCGGGCTCGTCACAGCGAGTCATCCGAACCATACCCAGTACCTCGCCGCCCACGAGGATCGCGTACATCTGCGAGCGGGTGGGGCCGTCCAGCCCGCCGAAGCTGGCCCGATGGAACTCCCGGAACGCCTCGCGACGGGCGAGCGACCAGCCGGCGGGGGCCTCGACCGGAGGCATCACATCGCTGGGCTCCGCCTCGGCAGCCGCTACGGAGAGCAACGGCTCCAGGTTCTGTTCGTCCACCGGCTCCAGCCGGACCGCACCCGCCACGTGCCGCAGTCTGCCGCGCTCATCGGCCGAAGTCCACCCCATTGGCCATCCACTGGCGGTCCGGACAGCGGTACCGGCCGGTCGGGCGGGCAGGGTGTTCCACATCACGCTCTGTTGTCACCCGACCGGGTGTAACGGTCTCAAACCGCCGGCGCGAACTCGCAGAACACCAC
Organism: Micromonospora sp. NPDC049204; assembly: GCF_040647935.1. Lineage (NCBI taxonomy): Bacteria > Bacillati > Actinomycetota > Actinomycetes > Micromonosporales > Micromonosporaceae > Micromonospora > Micromonospora sp. NPDC049204. Next base: position 17,471 of record NZ_JBEZDC010000015.1, read on the forward strand.
CGACGCGTCGTCGGTGGGCTTGTGCCGGCGCAACCGGTCCGGGTGGTCGCGCTCGGCCGCCCGGACCCGGTCGAGCAACGCACCCGGCCCGTCGGCGCTCAACAGGTCCAACAGTCCGGCCCAGTCGGTCAGCTCGAACTGCTCCACCGCGCTGGACGCGCCGTCACTGAGCAGCGCCGCCCGGCGGATCGCCGTCGGGCCTCGCCGAGGCATCGTCCCGGTCACCGCGTGGAAGGCCGCGTCCGGGTCGGCGGCCGCCACCCAGTAGCCGTGGGTACGGTTCATCCGCTCCCGCTGCACGCTCACGGCGTGCCGGAACCGGGTGACCGGATCCGCCGCGCCGCCGGGCAGGGCGGCCACCGTCTCCCGCAGCTCGACCATCGCCGCGTCCAGTCGGTTGTCGGTGACCACGCTGACCTGACCGCCGGCGTCCAGGACCAGGGGGCTGTCGCAGAGCACCAGGTAGTCCACCTGGTCGCCGCAGTCCCGCAGCAGGCACACGGTGCTGGACGGGGTGCCGGGATGGTCGAGGTCGCACTGCCCACCGTGGTCGGCGCGCACGGCGAGGATGGCCGCCGCCAGGTTGCTGGTCAGCCGTGCCGCCGGGCGTGCCGCTTCGGCGACGCCGAGGCGGGCGGCCAGGTGCCGGACGTACCACTCCGGCCCGTGCACGCAGCCGGTGTCGAAGCCCTCCGGCACCGTCGCGCCGTCCAGGACGCCGACCAGCGGACCGATCTGGAAGACCAGGTCCTCGTTCACCGGCCGGCCGGGGGCCGGTGCGGACGCGGAGCGCACCCGCATCACCGGCACTCCCACGTCGGATTGGTGCCCGCCATAGTCCGCCCCCTCCGTCAACCTCCGGCCACCCGCCCAGCGGCGGCCCCGGAGCGCTCCCCGCGTACCCCGTGGACCCGGCTACATTCCTGCCGGGCGGTGCCGGTCAGCGGCGACGGTTGCGGGCGCGCGACGAGCGCAACCGGCGGAGCCGGGCGATCAGCACGGGGTCCGCGGCCAACGCGGCCGGGTTGTCGAGCAGCCCGTTGAGCAACTGGTAGTAGCGGGTCGAGGAGAGCCCGAAGGTGTCCCGGACGGCCTGTTCCTTGGCGCCGGCGTGCCGCCACCACTGCTGCTCGAAGGCGAGGATGGCGCGTTCCCGTTCGGTCAGCCCGACGGCCGTCGGCGCGCTGGGCGCGACGGCGAGCCCGTCGTCCGGCTCGGGATCATCGGTGCTCTCGATGGGCGGCACCGGCCGCGGAGTCGGCACCGACGGCGTGACCCCACCCGCGACGTCACCCCGACGAGCGTCAGTGGACGGCTCGGGGGCGGCCGGGGTGGCGTCGGTGGACATGCTCCCCAGCCTAGTGCGGTGGCGACCTGGGTCGCATTAGCCGGCGCGGCCGACCCTGCGCCGTCGGGAATCCCGACGGCCGGGCCGGCCGCGCCGCGTCAGAACGATCCGGTCAGGAGATGTCGCGGCGACGCATCGCCCAGAGCGCCGCCCCGAGGATCACCACCACCGCGACCGAGAGCAGCACCGAGGACTGCTGCCAGGTGATGTCCATGGTCGCTGCCTCACACGACCCGTTGAAGGTCGCCTCACAGGAGTCCCAGTCCTGCAGCTTGACCGTCTTGACCATCCAGGCCAGCAGGTACGTGGGCAGCAGGTACGCCTCGGGCCAGCGCACGTTCGCCAACCCCAGCAGGATGCCCAGACCGAACTGGCCGACCACCATCACCGCCACCACGCCACCCAGGGCCATCGCGGTGTGCCGACCCAACGACGCCAGGGCGAAGCCGATGGTGGTGACCACCAACACCAGGACCACACCCCGCACTCCGGTCAGCACGAACGACTGCCAGGCGCCGGAGGTCATCTTCTCGGTGCTGCCGCGGAACGTGGCGACCCCCCAGAACCCGGCGAACCAGAGCACCGCGGCGGGCAGCGTCACCGCCAGCATGCCGGTGAGCAGCGCGGCCAGCTTGGTGAGCAGTACGGTGAGTCGCTTCGGCCGCCAGAGCAGCAGGTTCATCATGCCGCCGTTGCTCCACTCGGCACCGATGAAGGATGCGCCGACCACGAACCCGACCAGGGCGAGGATCGCCGCGAACGGGATCAGCGTCTCGTCGAACGTCTCCCGGAAGTCGAACGTCGAGGGCAGGAACCACTGCGCCCGGATCTCCTCGCGGGGCGGCGGCGAGATCTGCGAGCAGTCGTCGGGGTAGCGGTCGTCGTTCGACGTACCGGCCGCCTTGGCCCGCTCGCAGTCGACCCGCGCCTGCTCGCTCCAGCGCACCTGGTCCTGGTACTGCTGGTCGGCCTGCCGCTCGGCCTTGGCGAGCTGGCCGGCGTCGATCTTCTGATTGGTGAAGAACACCCCGACGACCACCGCGGCCAGCACCAGCAGGCCGAGCAGCGTCATGTACCTGGTGAAGCGTCGCTTGGTGAGTCGGCGCAGCTCCGTACGAAAGAGGCTCACGCGCCCCACCCTCCCCCGGCGGCGCCGGGCTGACCCGTCCCACCGACCTTCATGGACTCGTCGACCTGCCGGTGCTGACCGGGGACCGGTGCGGTGGACGTCAGTTCGAGGAACACGCTCTCCAGATCGACGGCGATCGGCGCCAACTCGCTGACGTAGAGGTTGCGCTCGGCGAGCAGGCGGGTCACCGAGGCCGGCTTGTCGACGCCTGTCAACATCAGGTGGTCGTGGTGACCGGTGACCCCGATGCCGGCCGCGGTGAGCGCCTCGGTGGCCGCCGGCAGGTCGCTCACCGCTTCCAGCCGGACCCGGACCGCACCGGACGAGTGTTGCGCGAGCACCTCGTCGACCGGGCCGAACGCGACCCGCCGGCCCAGCGAGATGATGGTGACCGAGTCGCAGATCAACTGGATCTCACCGAGGATGTGGCTGGACAGCAGCACTGTCATCCCGGATTCCGCGAGACCGCGCATCAGCGTGCGCATCTCCCGGATGCCGCCCGGGTCGAGGCCGTTGGCCGGCTCGTCGAGGATGAGCAGCTTCGGGTTCTTCAGCAGGGCCGAGGCCACGGCGAGGCGCTGCTTCATGCCCAACGAGTACGTCTTGACCCGCTCGTCGGCCCGGTCGCGCAGCCCGACGAGTTCCAGCACCTCGTCGACCCGGACGGCCGGCACCTCGCCCGCCCCGGCCAGCAGGGACAGCGTGTCCCGTGCCGTGAAGTGCGGGAAGAACTGCGGGCTCTCCACGATCGCGCCGACCTGGCGGACGACCGTGGGCAGCGCGTCGGGGACCTCGTGCCCGAGCAGCGACATCCGGCCGCCGTCGGGTCGGATCAGGCCGAGCAGGGTACGCAGCGTGGTCGTCTTGCCGGACCCGTTGGGGCCCAGGAAGCCGTGCACCTGCCCTGCGTCGACCCGCATGTCGAAGCCGTCGAGCGCGTTTCGGGAACCGCGTCGACGACTCTTGTACGTCTTACGTAGACCTTCGATCTCCAGGACAGCCGGCAAAGCTGCACCTCCCCCGATGGGTGGGCGTGACAGCCGACACCATACGCGGTATGCAGACACGTTCAATACGGGGTATGCATCGACGCGCCGAACGGGTCACTTCATCGACGGAGCGTGAGCACTCAGGCGCAGATGACCTGTACGCCGACGGCGCGGAACGCCTCCACGACCTCCGGGGCGGCGCCGGAGTCGGTCACCAGGGTCTCGACCCGCTCGACCGGACAGATCCGGGCGAAGGCGTGACCGCCCAGCTTGGACGAGTCCGCAATGATCACCACGCGTTTGGCCCGGGCCACCATCAGGTTGTTCATCGCGGCCTCCCCCTCGTGGTGGGCGGCCGCGCCGAGCTGCGGGTCGATGGCGTCCACGCCGAGCAGGGCGACGTCCAGGGTGACCTCGCGCAGCAGCGCCCCGCCCAGCGGGCCGACGAGTTCGAACGACTTCGGGCGCACCACCCCGCCGGCCACCACGACCTTCATCCGCGACCGGACCAGCAGCTCGTTGGCGATGTTCAGGGCGTTGGTCACCACGGTGAGCTGGGCGCCCTCGGCGCTGGTGTTCAGGTCCGGACGCACGGCGAGTGCCCTCGCCACCTCGGTGCTGGTGGTGCCGCCGTTCAGACCGACCACGGTGCCCGGCGTGACGAGCGCGGCGGCGGCGGCGCCGATCCGCTGCTTCTCGGCCGAGTGCTTGGCCGTCTTGTAGCGCAGCGGCAGGTCGTACGACACGCCGTTGGCAACCGCGCCGCCCCGGGTCCTGGTGATCATCTGCTGCTGGGCGAGCTGGTCGAAGTCACGCCGGATGGTGGCCTGGGAGACGTCCAGCCGCTCGGCTGCCGCCTCGACGCTGACCCGGCCGTTGTCGGTCAGCATCTCGAGCAGGGCGTTCCATCTGGCGTACCGGTCCACCGCGGGGGTCCTCCCAGTGACAGCACGGACGGTGATTGATTGCGTGCACACTAGTGCGCGAAACTAGGCTTACGCAAAAGGCTGGTCTGCGCGATCGGTCGGCCAGTTGCCACGACCACCGCCGTTCGCGCAGAATGACGCGCGAAATGCGTGCCTAACGAGCCGTATTGCGCACCGGCGAGGAGTTCCCATGGCGTACGTGGACGCGGAGATCGCGAGCCAGCCCGACTGCTGGCGGGAGGCGGCCGCGCTGGCCGGCGTCGTCCACGGTGACCTGCCCCGCCCCGGCGAGCGGGTGGCCGTCGTCGGTTGCGGCACGTCGTGGTTCATGGCGATGGCGTACGCGGGCCGCCGCGAGCAGGCCGGCCAGGGCGAGACCGACGCGTTCCAGGCGTCCGAGTTCCCCACCGGGCGCCGCTACGACCGGTTGATCGCGATCACCCGCTCCGGCACCACCACCGAGGTGCTGGAGCTTCTCGCCGCGCTGCGCGGGCACACCCCCACCACGGTGATCGTCGGCGACCCGGCGTCCCCGGCGGTCGAGTTGGCCACCGCCGCGGTGACCATGCCCTTCGCCGACGAGCGGTCGGTGGTACAGACCCGCTTCGCGACCACCGCACTCGCCCTGCTCCGGGCTCACCTCGGTGACCCGGTGACCGCGCTCGCCGCCGACGCCGAAGTGGCGGTGCGATCCCCACTGCCGATCGACCCGGCAACCATCGAGCAGGTCACCTTCCTCGGTCGGGGGTGGACGATCGGGCTGGCTCAGGAGGCGGCGCTGAAGTGCCGTGAGGCGGCCACCTTCTGGGCCGAGGCGTACCCGGCGATGGACTACCGGCACGGCCCCATCTCGGTCGGTGCGCCCGGCAGACTGGTCTGGGCGTTCGGCGAGCTACCCGACGGACTGCCCGAGGACGTGGCCGCCACCGGGGCGGCCTTCGTGCACAGCCGCACGCACGGTTGGCGCACGGTGCTGGGCAGTTGGTCCGCCGGTCGTACCCCGGTCGACCCGATGGCCGACCTGATCCTGGCGCAACGCTTCGCGGTCGCGCTGGCGACCAGCCGGGGCCTCGACCCGGACGCGCCCCGACACCTGTCCCGGTCGGTGGTGCTGGCGTGACCAGCGGCGACGCCGGGGCCACCGGCCAGGTCGTCGTCGCGCTGGATGTGGGCGGCACCGGCATGAAGTGCGCCCTGGTCCGACCGGACGGCGTCGCGGTACGCACCGAGCGGCACCCCACCCAGGCCGCGCGCGGCCCGGCGGCCGTGGTCGACACGATCCTGGACGTGGCTGCCGGGCTGGCCGACAAGGCCCGCGCCGACGGGCTCACGCCGATCGCGGTCGGCATCGCCGTACCCGGTGTGGTGGACGAGGCGCGCGGCGTGGCGGTCTGGTCGGCGAACGTGGGCTTCCGGGACGTACCCCTGCGGGACCTGGCGGTGACACGGCTCGGCCTGCCCACGGCACTCGGCCACGACGTGCGCGTCGGTGGCCTCGCCGAAGCACGGCTCGGTGCCGGGCGCGGCACCGGGCACGTGCTGTTCGTGGCGATCGGCACCGGCATCGCCGCCGCCCACGTGGTCGACGGCTCGGCGTCCGTCGGCGCGCACGGCGCCGCCGGGGAGATCGGCCACATCCTGGTCCGGCCCGACGGCCCGCGCTGCGGTTGCGGTCGGCCCGGCTGCCTGGAAACGATCGCCTCGGCCGCCGCCATCGGCCGCCGCTACGCCGACCTGGCGGGCGAGGCGGCGGGCGCTCCCGTGACGGCGGCCGATGTCGCCGAACGGGCCGCAGCCGGGGAACAGCTCGCCGGGCAGGTCTGGCAGGAGGCGATCGAGGCGCTCGCCGACGGCCTCGCCACCGGGCAGGCTCTGTTCGACGTGGCGACGATCGTGCTCGGCGGCGGCCTGGCCCAGGCCGGGGACCGGCTGCTCGTCCCACTGCGGGCGGCGCTGCACGAGCGGATGACCTTCCACCGGGAGCCGCGGCTGGTCGCGGCAGCCCTCGGCGACGAGGCCGGCTGCCTCGGCGCCGCCCTGCTCGCCCTGGACGCGGTACGCGTCCGTGACCGTGACGCGGTACGCGTCCGTGACAATCAGGAGGAGCGATGACCGTGCGGGTGGACGGCCGAGTGGTGACCCCGAACGGTGTCATCCGACAGGGCTGCGTCGAGTGGGACGGGGATCGGATCACCGCGGTCGCCGAATATCCGTCGGTCCGGGACGGCAACTGGATCCTGCCCGGCTTCGTCGACATGCACACCCACGGCGGCGGTGGGCACACCTTCACCACCGGGGACGCCGACGAGGCCCGAGCGGCGGCCGGCTTCCACCTCGCGCACGGCACGACCACCCTGTTGGCAAGCCTGGTCAGCGCGCCCTTCCCGCTGATGCGCACGGCCACCGAGGCGTTCGCCCCGCTGGTCGACGAGGGTGTGCTGGCGGGAGTCCACTTCGAAGGCCCGTACCTGTCCGCGGCCCGTTGTGGGGCACAGAACCCGGAGTATCTCCGCGACCCGTCGACCGACGAGTTGACCGAGCTGATCGAGCTGGGCCGGGGCGCTGTCCGGATGGTCACCCTCGCCCCGGAACGCGACGGCGCGCTGGAGGCGATCAAGCTGCTCACCGCACAGAAGGTGGTGGCGGCGGTAGGTCACACCGACGCGACGTACGAGCAGACCCGCGCCGCGGTCGCCGCCGGCGCGAGTGTCGGCACCCATCTGTTCAACGGCATGCGCCCGGTGCACCACCGTGAGCCGGGGCCGGTGGTGGCCCTGCTCGACGCGCCCACCGTCATCTGCGAGATGGTCGCCGACGGGGTGCACCTGCACGACGGCATGCTGACCTTCGTTGCCGCGACCGCGGGTCCGGACCGTGCGGCGCTGATCACCGACGCGATGGCCGCCGCCGGAATGCCCGACGGCGAGTACGAGTTGGGCGGCCAGGCCGTCACCGTGACCGACGGGGTGGCTCGACTCGCCCGCGACGGTGCCATCGCCGGCAGCACGCTGACCATGGACGCCGCGCTGCGGCACGCGGTGAACGCCGGAATCCCGATCGCCGACGCGACGCGGATGGTGGCCACCACCCCGGCACGCGCTATCGGCCTGGGCAACCGGGTGGGCTCCCTCCAGGTTGGCCTCCGCGCCGACCTGGTGGTGCTGGATGCCGACCTCAACGTGGTCCGGGTCCTCCGCGGCGGTACCTGGGTGGAGTGAAGCGTCCGGGCCGGCGGTCCCGGCCAGGGGGAGGCCGGGTCAGCTCAGGGCGGGGACGTCGACTCCGAGCACGGCCTGCTCGTCGGGGCGGTGCACAAGCACGTCGGCCAGGTAGGACTGGACCGCGTGGCGCATCCCGACGTCCCGACCGGCCTGCTCGGACAGCAGCCACTTGTGCTCGATGATCTGCGCGAACAGCTCCTGCGGCTCCAACTTGCGGCGCAGGTGCGCGGGAACGGCCCGGACCACCGGCTCGAAGACCTCGGTGAGCCAGCGGTGCGCGGCCTGCTGCTCGTCGACCAGGTCGCTCTCCGCCCGGTAGGCGTCCAGGTCGTTGAGCAGCTTGCGCGCCTGGTTCTCCTCGGCGTCGAGACCGGTCAGCCGCAGCAGCCGCCGGGTGTGGTAGCCGGCGTCCACGACCTTCGGCCGGACCAGGTAACGCCCGTCGTCGATGGAGGACATGGCCACCTCGGCCACGTCGAAGCCCAACTCGTTGAGGCGGCGGATCCGACCCTCGATGTCGTGCCGGGCCTCCCGCTCGACCGCCTGCTCGTAGGTGATCTCGTGCCAGAGCCGCTCGTAGCGCTGCACGACCTCCTCGCAGACCACCTCGGGGTCGATGGACTCGTGCAGCAGTCCGGCGGCCTGGAGGTCCAGCGCCTCGCCGAAGATGTTCACCCGAGCGATCTCCAGGTCCTCACCGCGCTGACCGTTGGAGAGCGAGGTGTGCAACGCGCCCGTCTCCGCGTCCACCAGGTAGGCGGCGAACGCGCCCGCGTCCCGGCGGAACAGCGTGTTCGACAGTGAGCAGTCACCCCAGAAGAAGCCGGTGAGGTGCATCCGCACGATCAGCGCGGCCAGCGCGTCGAGCAGCCGGCTCATCGTCTCCGGCCGCAGGGTGTGCGAGAACAGCGCCCGGTACGGCAGGGAGAACTGCAGGTGCCGGGTGATCAGCACCGATTCGAGGGGTTCCCCGTCCTCGGCCTGCCGGTCGGCGACGACCGCCACCGCCTCGACCGATGGGAAGTCGATCCGTTCCAGCGCCCGGAGCAGGTCGTACTCCCGCTCGGCGATCCGTTCGCGGGTCTCCTTGAACGCGTAGACGTAGTCGCCGAGCCGGACGAACCGGACGACGTGTCGGGAGATGCCCTGCGGCAGGGCCACCAGGTGTTGGGCAGGCCACTCCTCCAGCGGTGTCGACCAGGGCAGGTCGAGCAGCGCCGGGTCCACGAGGGCAGACGTGATCCGCACGGGCACAAGCATGACGCCTCGCCCCCCACATCCGCCGCACATCGTGGTTGGGCACACAGCGCCGAACACCCCGGCCTCGCGCCGGGCCGGTAGCGTGGTCGCGTGCTCAAACCCACGGCGGTACGACGTGACCTGCGGCTACGGCCCGTCCGCCCGGCCGGCTGGTGGTTCGACGCCCTGCTGCTGGTCGGATTCGGTGCGGTGACCGTGGCCCTCGCCACAGGTGCGTTGCTCGGGCTGGACCTGGCGGTCCGGGAGTGGGCGTATGCCCACCACCCGGCTCCGATCTACTGGACGGCACGGGCGTTCAACCTCATCGGCCAGGGGGGCTGGCTGTTGACGCCCCTCGCCGGGGCGCTCGCCGTGGCGGTGGCCTGGCGGGGCCGCACCGTACGGCCGTTGCTGCTGGTGGCGGGGGCCTTCGTGCTGCTCTACCTGACGGTCGGGCCGCTCAAGGTCCTGACCGACCGGGCCGCGCCCAGCTCCGATCTGCCGCCGACCCAGTCGGTTCGGATCTTCAACGACCTGCCGCCCACCGAGTACGACCTGTCCTACCCGTCCGGGCACGTCGTCAACGCGATCCTCTGGTACGGGGTGATAGCCGTCCTGCTGACCGCGCTGACGGCCGGGCGACTGCACCCGAGGGTGCACCGGCTGATCCGGTTCGCCCCGCCGGCCATCCTGCTGGTCACCACGACCTACCTGAACTTCCACTGGCTCACCGACGGCGTGGCAGCCCTGCTGATCGGGCTGTTCCTGGACCGGGTGCTGCACCGGGTGCCGTGGGACGACCTCCCGCTCCCCGGCCGGCTACGCGCCTGGGACCGGCCGTTCACCTCGTACCCCTAGGTTTCAGTCTGTGGATCGACTGTCGCGGCGGCTCGGCGTACCCGATGCGGTTGTCATCGGTCTGGGCTCGATGCTCGGTGCGGGCGTCTTCGTGGTGTTCGGCCCGGCCGCGGCGGCGGCCGGTGGCTCCGGGTTGCTGCCCGCGCTGGTGCTGGCCGGGTTCATCGCCTTCTGCAACGCGACCAGCTCGGCGCGGCTCGCGGCCCGTTACCCGGAGTCCGGCGGCACCTACGTCTACGGGCGGGAGCGCCTCGGGCCGTTCGCCGGGTTCCTGGCCGGCTGGGGTTTCGTGGTCGGCAAGACGGCGAGCTGCGCGGCGATGGCGTTGACCATCGGGGCGTACCTGTGGCCGGGGCAGGCCCGGCTGGTCGCCGTCGGCGCGGTGCTCGCGGTGACCGCGGTGAACCTGCGCGGCATCGGCAAGACGGCCACCGTGACCCGAGTCCTGGTCGCGCTGGTGCTCGCGGTGCTGGCCCTGGTCGCGACCGTCGGCCTGGTGGGCGGGCCGGTGCACCTGGAGCGACTCGGCGAGCCCGGCGGCTCCGCCCGAGGTGTGCTCACCGCCGCCGGGCTGCTGTTCTTCGCGTTCGCCGGGTACGCCCGGATCGCCACGCTCGGCGAGGAGGTTCGCGACCCGCAGCGGACCATTCCCCGGGCGGTGCCGCTGGCGCTCGGGGTGGTGCTCGCGATCTACCTGGTGCTGGCCGTGATCGCGCTCGGCGTGCTCGGCGCCGACCGGCTGGCCGGTTCCGCGGCGCCCCTGGTCGACGTGGTGACCGCCGCCGGGCTGCCCGGCCTGGCCTGGGTGGTCCGCGCCGGGGCCACCATCGCGGTCGTCGGTGTCCTGCTCTCCCTGGTCGCCGGGATCGGCCGGACCACCCTGGCGATGGCCCGCCGTCGTGACCTGCCCGGCGCGCTGGCCGCCGTGCACCAGGTGCACCGGGTGCCGCACCGGGCCGAGTTGGCGGTCGCCGCCGTGGTGATCGTGGTGGTGCTGCTCGGCGACGTGCGCGGTGCCATCGGCTTCTCCAGTTGCACGGTGCTGGTCTACTACGCGATCACCAACGCGGCGGCGCTCACGTTGGGGCGGGAACCCGGTCGGCGGTTGCCGGTGCGGGTGCTCGCCGGCCTGGGGCTGGTCGGCTGTCTGCTGCTCGCGGTCAACCTGCCCACGGGCAGCGTCCTCGCCGGCTTCGGTGTGCTCGCCGCCGGTGCCGCCTGGTACGCGCTGCGCCCCGCCCGCCGGTGACCTGAGCAGGCCACCGGCGGCCAGGGGTCAGCGGCGGCAGGCCACCGGCGGGTAGGGGTCAGCGGCTCAGCCGCCGGTAGCGGCGCACCGCCAGCGGCGCGAACGTCGCGATCAGCAGCACCGGCCACAGCACCGCCAACAGCACGGCGTGCTCCGCCGGCCAGGAGTCGCCACCCAGGCCCGGGTTGCCGAACAGTTCGCGGATCGCCGCGACGGTGGCCGACAACGGGTTCCACTCCGAGATCGTCCCGATGAACGACGGCATCAGCTCGGGCGACACGAAAACATTCGAGATCGCGCTCAACGGAAACGCCGCCGGGAAGACGATCACGCCGACCGTGTCCGGATTGCGAACCAGCAGCGCCAGGTAGATCCCGACCCAGGTGATCGCGATCCGGAGCAGCAGGAGGAGCCCGACCGCGAGCAACGCCTTGCCGACACCCTGCCGCCACTGCCACCCGACGAGCAGCCCGCAGACCAGCAGGGTGGACATCTCCAGCAGGGCGCGGAGCAGGTCGGCGGCACTGCGGCCGGTCATCAGGGCGGACCGGGCCATCGGCATCGACCGGAACCGGTCGACGACACCCCGGCTGAGATCCAGCGCCACGCCGGTCGCGGTGGCGCCGAGGCCGTAGAGCATCGTCATCACGAAGACCCCGGGCAGCAGGAACTCGCGGTAGTTGCCACCACCCGCCACCTGCATGCCGCTACCGAACACGTACCCGAAGACCAGCACGAACATGATCGGCAGCGAGAAGTACAGGATCAGCTCCTCCGGTGCGCGGATCACGTGGATCATGTTCCGCCTGGTCATCGTCCAGCCGTCGGTCACCGCAGCCGTCATGCCACGTCCGCCTTTCCTCCAACGCCGACGGGCTCGCGGGCCTCGTCCGGTCGGTGCCCGGTCAGATACAGGAACGCCTCGTCCAACGTCGCGCGCCGCAGGCCGATGTCCTCCACCGCGACACCGGCCTCGTCCAACGCCCGCACCACGTCGACCAGCCCGGCGACCCGGTCGGCCACCGGCACGCTGAGCCGCCGCACCTCCGGGTCGCGCTCCGGCTCCGCGGCACAGATCGATGCGACGATGCGGGCAGCCCGGGTCAGGTCGGCCGCATCCCGCACCACCACCTCGATCCGGTCGCCGCCGGTCCTCGACTTCAGCTCGTCCGGCGAGCCCTCGGCCACCACCCGACCGGCGTCGATCACCGAGATCCGGTCGGCGAGCTGATCGGCCTCCTCCAGGTACTGCGTGGTGAGCAGCACCGTGGTCCCGTCCGCGACCAGGCCACGGACCAGGTCCCACACCTGGTTGCGGCTACGCGGGTCCAGGCCGGTGGTCGGCTCGTCGAGGAAGAGCACCCGCGGTGTACGGATCAGGCTGGCCGCGAGGTCCAACCGGCGGCGCATCCCACCCGAGTACTCACCGGCCGACCGACTCGCCGCCCCCTCCAGCCCGAACCGTTCCAGCAGTTCGTCGGCGCGTTGGCGGGCCGCCCGCCGACCCAGCCGGAACAGCCGGCCGAACAACTCCAGGTTCTGCCGGCCACTGAGGATCTCGTCGACCGCGGCGTACTGACCGGTCAACGCGATCCGGGCGCGCACCTCGTCCGGCTGACGCCCCACGTCGAACCCGGCAACGGTGGCCCGGCCGGCGTCGAAGCGCAGCAGCGTGGTGAGGATCCGTACGGCAGTCGTCTTCCCGGCGCCGTTCGGCCCCAGCAGCCCGTACACCGTGCCGGTCGGTACGGTCAGGTCGAAGGTGTCCAGTGCGCGGGTCGGGCCGTACCGCTTGCCCAGCCCCTCCGCTGTCACGTCGAATGTCGTCATGCCGCCAGGGTGCGGTCGGGCGCTGACGGGTCACGCACCGTCCGCTGACGGCGGCGCACCGGGCCGGCTCGCGGCTTCGGCCCGCTCCGCCTTGGTGATCTCGTCGAGAGCCAAGATGATCTCCGCGCGGGTGGCCTCGCCGACGTACCACCCGGTGAGCCCACCCACCAGGGCCTCCTCGCAGAACCGTCTCGCCTCGACCAGATCGCCGCGCAGCCGGGCCACCTGGGCGAGGCCGAGGCGGGCACTGGCCACGAACTCGGGCGCGCCGCTGCGCTGCGCCAGGAGCAGCGCACCGGCGAAGTCGTCCCGTGCCCCGGTGAGGTCATCGGCCCGCAGCCGGATCTCGCCCCTGGTCCGCAGCATGTCGGCCTGGTCGACGGCCGACCCGAGCTCCTCGACCAGTCCCATGGCCTCGTCCATGTGGGCGCTCGCCGTCTCCGGGTCACCCTGCCAGGCAGCCAGTTCGCCGAGCGCACCGAGCGTGATCATGCAGCCCCACCGGTCGCCGGTGCTCCGGAAGCCGTCGAGCGCGGTGGCCAACGCGCTCCCGGCCCGGTCCCAGTCGCCACTCCACATCAGTGCCGAGCCGCTACCCATCGCGCCGAGCGCGTTGATCCAGGCGTCCGGGCCGACCAGCCGCCGCAGCTCCCGCATCAGCTCCTCGACGTGGTCGGCGCCGCCGGACGGCGGCCCGGTCGAGATCCCCGACAGGTACAGCAGGAACGGTTGTCGAGGTGGCCGGTCGAGGCTGCGGATCACGGACCGCTGCGTGCCGAGCGACGGCAGGTGGCCGACTCCGGCGAGCGAGGCGTTGTAGACGCAGAGCGCGAACTCCTCGTGCAGCCCGGACGGCGCTTCGTCCCCCAGCAGGTCGAGGACGTCGGCGGCCAACCGGGCCGCTTCCCCGCGCATGCCACGCAGCCACCAGTAGAACGACAGGGCCGCGACCAGCCCGGCCGCGTCGGGTGCGTCACCGGCCGCGGTGGCACGGCGCAGCGCGGCGTGCAGGTTGTCCCGCTCGGCGTCGAGCCGCCGCAACCAGTGCAACTGTTCGACCTGCCGGAGGTGGTCGCTGGCGGTCCAGGCGAACTCCAGGAAGTACGCGGTGTGGGCACGACGTAGCTGGTCGGCCTCGCCGGCCTCGGCGAGACGTTCGGCGCAGAAGGCGCGCACCGTTTCCAGCATCCGGTACCGGCCGCCGCTCAACTCCACGAAGGACTTGTCGGCCAGACCGCTGAGCGCGTCGACGAACTCGGCGCTGGGAAGGCCCGTGACCCGCTCGGCGGCCTCCAGCGTCGCGCCGCCGGCGAAGACGGTCAGGCGGCGGGCCAGTGTGCGTTCGGCGTCGTCGAGCAGGTCCCAGCTCCACTCGACCACGGCCCGGAGGGTGCGGTGTCGGGGCGACGCGGCCCGGCTGCCCATGGACAACAACCGGAACCGGTCGTCGAGTCGGGCGGCCACCTCGGCGACGGGCAACGCCCGCAGCCGCGCGGCGGCCAGCTCGATCGCCAACGGCAGGCCGTCGAGGGTACGACAGATCCGCAGCACCACGTCGACGTTGGCCGGTGTGACGGTGAAGTCGGGTGCGACGTCAGCTGCCCGTTGCACGAAGAGGCTGACCGCCGCGTAGTCGTCGGCATCCTCCGTCGACGCGTCCGGTGACGGCAGGGTCAGCCCGGACAACTGGCACAACGCCTCGCCGGCCAGCCCGAGCGGTTCGCGACTCGTGGCGAGCACCCGCAGCGCCGGGCACGCGCCCAGCAGACGTGCGGCGAGCCGGGCCGCGGCGGCGATGACGTGCTCGCAGTTGTCGAGGACGAGCAGCAACCGCCGCTCGGCAAGCGCCTCGACCAGTCGGTCGGTGGACTGTCGGCCCGGCTCGGCCGGTGCCCGCAGGCCCGCGTCCCGCAGACCGAGCCCGCTCAACACCGCCTGCGGTACGTCCGACCCGTCGGCCAGCCCGGCCAGTTCGACGAAGCAGACCTCACCGTCCGCGCGGCCCGCCGCCTCGATGGCCAGCCGGGTCTTGCCCGCTCCCCCGGGGCCGGTGAGGGTGACCAGCCTGCGCTCGCCGAGCAGCTCCCCCACGCGCTTGAGCTCCTCCTCGCGCCCGACGAACGTGGTGAGCTGGCTCGGCAGCGCCTGCTCGGTCGTCGGACGCACGGCGGAACTCTCGTCGCCGCCCAGCACGGCAGAGCTGTCGTCGCCGCGCAGCACGGCAGAGCTGTCGTCGCCGCGCAGCACGGCCAGGTGGATCGCGGCCAGCGCCGCCGACGGGTCGACCCCGAGCTGCTCGGCCAGGCTGCGTCTGGCGTCCTCGAACTCGGCCAGCGCCTCTGCCGGCCTGCCCTGCGCGGACAGGGCGCGCATGAGTTGGCCTCGCGGCCGCTCCCGCAGCGGTTGCGCCACGACGAGCTGCCGCAGCTCCGGGACCAGCTCGGCGTGCCCGCCCAGCGCCAACTCCGCCTCGATCCGGTCTTCGGTGGCGGCCAGCCGCAGCTCGTCCAGCCGGGCCGCCTGCGCGGGTACGCCAGCCACGTCGATGACGTCGGCCAGGGCGGGACCGCGCCACAGCTCCAGCGCCTCGCGCAACACGGCCGCCGCGCGCGGCTGGTCACCGCCGGCGAGCGCGCGACGCCCGGCCTCGGCGAGCCGCTCGAACCGGTACGCGTCGACGTCCGCGGGATCCACGGCGAGGCGGTAACCGGCCGGGTGGAACTCGACGGGGGTGTGCTCGGCGGGCAGCGCCTGACGCAGGCGCGACACCAGGGACTGGAGCGCGTTGGCGGCACCCCGCGGCGGGTGCTCGCCGTACAGACCGTCGATCAGCCGCTCGGCGGACACCACCCGGCCCGCGTCGAGCAGCAGCAGCGCCAGTAGCGCGCGCAGCCGCGGACCGCCGACGGGAATCTCACGCCCGTCGGCCAGCAACACCTGGGTCGGCCCCAGGACGCGGAAACGCATGGCACTGATTGTCACTCAGTGCCGGCCGGTGAACTCGGTCAGCCGCTCGTCAACTTCGTCGCGCGCAGATAGGGCGCACAGCCAGACGGGTCATGAGTAGACATCCTTACGATGACCGACGTCGTGGACGGTCAGGAACACGTTGCGCGGCTGCTTGTGCAGCCAGACCAGCACGTCTCGGTCGATCTGAACCTTCACGCCGCCTCGCCGTTGGCCCGCTCGGCCAGAAGCGCCTCCACCTCACGTGGATCGACACCGAGCGACTCCAGCGCCGCCGACAGCGGCACGAACTCGCCTTCGGCACGAGATCGGGCGATCACCGCTGAGTCCCGGCGATCCCGGAACGCCTCGATCTCCTCCCACTCGTCAATGCCGATGAGCACGGCGACGGGCCGCTCGTACTTCGTGATGATGACCGGCTCGCCGGTGCGCTCGACACCATCCAGCACCCGCCCCGCGCCGTCGCGGAATTCCCGCAGCGTGATCCTCTCCATGCACGAACTGTACCACGCGGTACCGCGCGGCCTTGATCGTCGGAGAGGTAAGCAGTTGACGAGGAAGCCTCAGCTCACCTCGGCGGTCCCGTCCTGCCGGCGGGTCAGTTCGAATTCGTCTTCTGGGCCGCCGGTGGATGTCGAGGGAGCACCGCCGCCGGGAGGAACGGGATTGGCCCCGCCGGCCCCCGAGTCCGTCTGGCCCGGCACCGGGGGAGACGCCGCCACCGGGGTGGGCACTCCGCCGTGGACCGATCCGGCCGGCCGGGAGGCCGGGCCTGGCCGGGCCGGGGGGGCGGACTGGTGCGTCAGCCAGTCCAGGCCGCGCCGACGGGCGACCACTGTCAGCCGGTCGCCCGCGAAGATCACCTGGCGGGGGTCGAGGTCCTTCCACCAGATCGTCTTGGTGCCACCCGCCGGGGTGCGGGCGATCAGCCGGACCTGCCCGTCCCGGTTGACCACACCCAGCGGCCGGCCGTCCAACTCGGAGCCGGCCGCGACCGGCACCTCGGCGACCGGCAACGCGTGCCGGTCGACCGGGATCGTGGTGATCACCGCGCGCTCGGTGAGCGCCCCGATGAAGGCCGGCGCGGCCAGGTACGAGACCGAGCGGGACACCCCGAGGGCGAAGGTCTCCTCCACCCGTTCGGCGAAGTCACCGTCGAAGAGCCGAAGCACCACGCGCAGGTCGGCGCGGAGGTCGCGGGCGGCGAGCGCCGCCTCCAGGTTGGCCACGTCGTCGGTGGACGCCACCACCAGCGCCTGACAGTCGACAACCGACGCGGCGGCCAGCGTCTCCGGCAGCGCGGCGTCACCGACGATCAGCGGCACCCCCAGCTGACGGGCCAGGGCACCACCGCGCGGCTCCGGATCCTTGTCGATCGCCACCACCTCGACGTCGTACTCGCGGAGCTGCGCCATGACGCGGGTGCCGACGTTGCCCAGGCCGACCAGTACGACGTGCCCGGCCCGCGCGGGCTGCAACCGGCCGGTGTGCAGGGCCAGTCGAGCGTTGACGATGCCGTCCACCACGGCGGCGGTGATCAGCGGGATCAGCGCCAACCCGGCCAGGTTGAGCACCACCTGCATGATCTGCGCGCCGGCCGACTTGGTGGTGTCCGGGTCGGCGCCGCTGAGCGTGGTGACCAGGGTCAGGTACAGGGCTTCCAGTGGGGAGGCTTCCTCGGTGCGGGAGATCAGCGCCCCCAGGACCGCGATCACCGCGAGCACCAGCATCACCGCGACGCCGATCTTGCGGGTGGCGAAGCCGCGTACCGCTCCCAGCAGCACCGAGACCGGACGGCGTCGCTGGCGGGCCCGGACGAGCCGACGGGCGGCGACCTCGGTGCCCGGCGGCTGACCGGTCGCCTCGGCGAGCACCAGGTCCGCGCCAACCTGTTCGGCCGGCAGCAGTTCCACCCCCTGCGCCTCGGTGAGGTGGGCCAGGGCGCAGACCACGTCCTGCGGGCGGACGTCGGCGCGCCGCGCCACCCGGAGCGTCTTGTCCCGATGTTGGAAGGAACTGGGGTCGACCTCGCCGAGCGCGGCGGCCACGAAGGCCGGCGCGGCCATCTCGGCGTCGGAGAGCACCTCGACCGGCGCCCTGATCAGCTTGCGTACGCCGTCGGCGAGAGTGCCGTTGAACATCCGCAGCACCTGGCGGACCTGCTGGTCGACGGCCTGCGCGCAGAGCGCCGCGTGCAGGTTGCCGACGTCGTCCTGGTGCAGCAGGGCCAATCCGGTCGCCCCGGCCAGGCCGGCGGCCTCGAAGGTGGCCACGTCCAGCCGATCCGAGCGGACCACCCGGAGTCCGCGCAACCCCGCCACGTCCGGGCCGTTGCTGCGGTAACGCTCCGGCACCACGACCGTCACCCGGGCTCCGCCCGCCGGCAGCTCGGATTCGAGCATCGCCCGGGCCACGTAGTAGGCGAGCGCGTCCTTACCGCAGATCACGTAGTGCGGGCGGGGATCACCTACCGACCGCAGCCGCCAGTTCCACTCGACCGCCCGTCGCGCCCGGTCCCGCCACGGCTCCGCCATGCCCGGATCGTAATCAGCACGGCCACCGTGGGCGACCCCGTCCGGATCATCCCGCGGCCAGGCATGCCGGCTCCCGCGACGGGTAGTGCAGCCGCATGCAGACGTTCCTCCCGTACCCGGACTTCCTGGCCAGCGCCCGCACGCTGGACCAGAAGCGGCTGGGCAAACAGCGGGTGGAGGCCATCCAGGTGCTGCGGGGGCTCACCCGACCCGGGTACGGCTGGCGCAACCACCCGGCGGTGAAGATGTGGGCCGGGTACGAGGAGGCGCTCGTCCGCTACGGGCTGGACATGTGCGCGGTGTGGACCGAGCCGGGGCGGGCGGACACCTGCGCCACCACGATGACCGTGGACCTCGCGGCCGCCTGCGGGGCCGGCGTCGTACGGACCCAGGACGAGCTGGCCGAGGCTGGTGAGTTGCCGCCCTGGCTGGGTCGCGACGACCTGCACCTGAGCCACCGCTCGTCGCTGGTCCGCAAGGACCCGGAGCACTACCGACCCCTCTTCGGTGACGACGTTCCGACGGATCTGGAGTACGTCTGGCCTGCCTCGGACCGCGCGCGCCGGTGCCTCGCGTAGAGGAGACTGCCGGAGAGAGGTAGGTGCCCATGGCGCTGTCGCAAGTGGCGGGTCGGCTCATCGGCGTACGCCAACATCTGGTCGACCCGGGCGGCGGTGGCGCGGACCGCGTGCCGCGACCGAGCGCGGCGGTGGTGGTGGGCGGCGGCATCGCCGGCATGTCGGCGGCGGTGGTGCTTGCCGAGCGGGGCGTGGCGGTCACGGTGCTGGAGGCGGCACCGACGCTCGGCGGTCGACTGGGCGCCTGGCCGGAGGCGCTCGCCGAGGGCAGCCAGCAGAACGAGCACGGTTTCCACGCGTTCTTCCGGCAGTACTACAACTGGCGGTCCATCCTCCGCCGGATCGATCCCGACCTGGGCTTCCTCAAGCCCATTCCGGGTTACCCGGTCCTCAGTACGCAGTGGCCGACCGAGGAGTTCGGCAGGCTGCCGCCCGCACCACCGGCGAACCTGCTCGCGCTGCTGTTGCGCAGCCCCAGTCTGCGCCTGGGCGACCTGCGCCTGATCAACCGGGACGCCGCGCTGCCGCTGCTCAGCTACGACCCGGTGCGCACCTACGCCGAGTTGGACGACACCACGGCCGACGACCTGTTGGCGTCGCTGCGGCTGCCGGACCGGGCGCGGGCGATGCTGTTCGAGGTCTTCTCGCACTCGTTCTTCAACCACGAGGCGGAGATGTCGGCCGCCGAGATGGTCGCCCAGTTCCACTTCTATCTGCTCGGCAACCCGGAGGGGTTGGCGTTCGACTGCCCGGACGAGGACTACGCCACGGCGATCTGGGAGCCGCTGACCCGGCACGTCGAGAAGCACGGCGGTCGGGTCCGCACCGGTTGCGCCGCGACCGGGGTGCACCGGGACGCCGAGGGCTGGCGGGTGACGACCACCGACGGCGGCAGTCATCCGGCGGGTCACGTCGTGCTGGCCGTCGACCCGCCGGCGCTCGCCGCGCTTGTCGCGGCCTCCCCCGACCTGGTCGAGCAGGCACCGGAGCTGACCGCCCGGATGCCCGCCTTCGGCCAGCCCGGCCCGCCGTACGCGGTGGCCCGGTACTGGTGCGACGGGGACGTGGCCGCCGAGCGGGCGGTGTTCAGCGGGGTGTCCCGCCAGCCCACGCTGGACTCGGTGACGCTCTACCACCGGCTGGAGAACGAGTCGCGGCGTTGGGCGCGGCAGACCGGTGGGTCGATCATCGAGCTGCACGCGTACGCCTGCGAGCCGGGGGTGCCGGCCGAGGAGTTGGCCGAGCGGATGCGCCGCGAGCTGGTCGCGCTCTGGCCGGAGGCCGGCGACCTGCGGGTCCGCGAGCTGCGGGCCCGGGTGGAGGCGCAGGCGCCGGCGTTCACGCCGGGCAGCCACGCCTGGCGACCGGGGGTACGCACCGACGCGTCCGGCCTCTACCTGGCCGGCGACGGCATCGCCACGGACTTCCCGAGCGCGTTGATGGAACGCTCCGCGGCGACCGGGATCATCGCCGCGAACCACATCCTGCGCGCGGAGGGCGGCGCGGCGGAGCCGGTGCGGTCGATCCGGCCCCGGGGGCTGCTGGCCCGTCGCGCCAGCCCAAACCAACAAAACACAACATAAGCATCGGTACGCTGCCGTACGCTTGGTTGATCAACCGTCGATCGACCGGGCGGGAGGGCAGCGGGGGATGTCACCACTGCACCGCGCCGGCGCGGAGAACCGCCCACCAATCGGCGAGATCGGCCGCGACGACGCGTACCCACTGATCCACGACGAACGCGCCTGCATCGTCACCGCACTGCGCCTGGGCTGGTGGATGGCGGACGCCTACCACCACGGGCAGCACACCGAGTTCGGCGCCCCCGTCGAGGCCCGACCACCCGTACCGCCGGCCAAGCTCTCCAACCTCACCGAGATGTCCGCCCACCGGCGGATGCGCATGTACCTCGACGGGGTGGACGTCGCGCTGGCCCAGATCGCCGAACTCACCCGGCACACCGGGCCGGTGCCCGACACGTCCGCCGCCCGGACCCTGCTGCCCGACCCGGGTCGGCCCGACCCGGCCGACCCGGTGCCGCTGCTGCTCGCCCTCGACGACCTCAACGTCGAGGTGCTGCGCTGGGCGATGGCCACCAACCACCGGGTCGGGCTGGCCTACCGGCTGGGCCGATCAGTGGCCGACACCGTCCGAGCCGGCGACGCCACCCAGTTGCTGAAGCAGTTCGGGGGTCGGCAGATCCAGATCAGCCGCTGGCTGGACGAGTTGGCCAGCGTGCTGCCGCCGTACTCGGCCGCGGTGGTGCGCCGGTCGCTGGCCGCCTGGGCGACCGCGGTGGACCGGGCCGGCCACGGGGACCCGGCCGAACCGGCGCCCGCCGAGCTGAGCCGCGCGCTGCGGGGCCAGGGTGACCTCTGGCGGGACGTGCTCACCGGCGGCCTGCACCCCCGCGACCTGCTCGACGAGGAGGACTACGCGGTGATCGCCCGGAACCTGATCATTCGGGATCGGCGGCTGGTGGCGCAGGCGGCGCGGGGCATCTTCTGGCCCGTGCTCGTACCCCTGCTGCTGGTGCTCTTCGCGGTGGTCGGCGTGAGCGCCGCCGCGGCCGCCGGCTCACCGACCACTCGGGCCACCGTCGCCCTGGTGGGTCTCGGCGCCGGCCTGGCCGCGATCTGGCGGTCGGTCTCCGGGCCGGCGCTGGCGGTCGCCGGCGAGGTCAACCGGCCCCTGCTGGACAGCGAACTCACCGCGCGCATGGCCCTGCGGCTGGACCGGCCGCTGACCGCCGCCCGGCGCACGGCGGTCGTCGCACCCCGGACCCGCCGTCCACGCCGCCCGGAGGAGCCGGGCGGTCGATCGAAATACGTTGCCCCCCTCACCCACCCCGACCTACCGTGATCAGGCAAGGTCAACCACCGCCGCGGGAGCAGATCATGACGATGTCGCACGTCAGCACCGTGCCGTCGACGCTGCCCGGCGACGGCTGCCGAGCGGAAGGTCCCCGGGCGGGCCGGCCCGACTGACGCGTACCCGTACGCGCCGAGCCGCCCCGTCCACCAACCGGACCGGGCGGCTCTTCGCTGTCCGTCACCATCGTGAAAGGAAGCCCCGGTGGACGCCGTCCTCGTCATCAACGCCGACCTCGGCCCGCTGCACCGGGTCACCGTTCAACATGCCGTGCGGATGCTCTGCCGCCGGGTCGCCGAGATCCACGAGGCCGAGCCGGACCAGGTGATCGGCGTCTTCCCGATGCCCCGGGTGGTGCGGCTGGTCCGCTACGTCGTCACCAGGTGGAGGTTCAGCGGCGGGCCGGCCTGGTCCCGCGCCGGGGTCATGCGCCGCGACGACCGCTGCTGCGCGTACTGCGGTGGGCCGGCCTCCACCATCGACCACATCCTGCCCCGCTCGCGCGGCGGCCGGAACACCTGGCGGAACACCACCGCCGCCTGCTACGGCTGCAACCAGCGCAAGGGTGACCGGACGCCAGCGGAGGCGGGCATGCCGCTGCGCCGGGAGCCGGTGAACCCGGGCTGGGGAGCGCTCGCCGGGCGGTGACGGACCGGCCGGCGGGAACGGGGGGCCGCGTCCCGGGGCGCGGCACCCGCCGGCCCCCGGGTCAGGCGGCGCGTTCCTTCACCTGCGGGTTCGGGCGGCCGTTGGGGCAGTTCACCCGGATCTCGCTGCGGTGCTCGGTGGAGGTCAACTCGACCCGGATCTGCTTCGCCGGGCCCGGGTCGTAGGCCTCCGCCCGAAATCCGGGCGCGAGTGCCACCGCGAGCACCTCGGCGGACTTCCCCACGCAGCGGACGGTGATCGTCCCTCCTTGGGCCTGCACTGGCATGTCCGCGGAAAGGGTGGGCGTCGACGCGGCCGGGCCGGGCGTGGTCGGCGTGGGACCGGGCGCGGTGGCGGTCGGGGCCGCTGTCGGGGCGGGGGTCGCCGTCGGGTCCGGACCGGTCGGGGG
Organism: Micromonospora sp. NPDC049204; assembly: GCF_040647935.1. NCBI lineage: Bacteria > Bacillati > Actinomycetota > Actinomycetes > Micromonosporales > Micromonosporaceae > Micromonospora > Micromonospora sp. NPDC049204. The sequence continues at coordinate 40,267 of NZ_JBEZDC010000015.1, forward strand.
GCCGGTCCGGGCAGCAGGCGCGGTGTCCTGGGCCGGCGGGACGGCGGACGGCCCGGTCGTGATCTCGTCGGCCGGCTCCGCGGCGTGTGGCATCCCCACGGCGGTGGTGCCCGGGCCCCGGCCGGTCGGGGGAGGACCCTCCTCCGGTCGACGATTGCCGAAGTCGCCGAGCGACCCGGCCATGGTGATCGCGGTGAGCACCGCGCCGCCGACCGCCAGGATGGCCCGATGACGACGCCGACGCCACGACAGGCGTCTCGTCGGAGCGGCCGAGTCGGCGGTCGCGGTGTCGGTCGGCTCGGCTGGGCCGGCCTCCGGTGTCGCGGTGACGCCCGTCCCCTCGGACGTCGCTCCGCTGATGGCGGCGAGCAGGATGCGGGCCGCCTCCGCGGCCGGCGGCCGATCGGCGGGGTCGCGGGCCAGACACCAGCGGTAGAGCCGGTGGACCTCGGGCGGCACACCGTCGATCTCCGGCAGCGGGTCCGGCTCGACGTGCGTGTGCGCGCGGAGCATCCCGGTCTGCGTCTCGGCCGCCCACGGCAGCCGGCCGGTGAGCACCCGGTGCAGCAGGAGGCCCAGGGCGTACACGTCGCAGGCCGGCAGCACCTCGCCGGCCTCCAGTCGCTCCGGGGCGAGATAGGCCGGAGTGCCCAGCAGCCGCCCCTCGAAGTCGATCTCCGACTCGCCGGCGACGGCCGCGATGCCGAAGTCGAGCACCTTGGCGCCGGTCGGCGTGAGCATCACGTTGCTCGGCTTGATGTCGCGGTGCACCAACCCCTGAGCGTGCGCGGCCGTGAGAGCAGCAGCCACCTCGGCGCAGACCCGTAGACCGTCGCGCGGCGGCATCGGCCCGGCCGCCAGCCGTTGTTCGAGAGTGAGACCGTCGAGCAACTCCATCACCACGAACGGGACCGGCGAACCGTCCACCGGCGACTCGCCGTAGTCGTACACGCCGGTGACGTGCGGATGCGACAGTCGGGCAGCCGCCTTGGCCTCGGCCCGGATCCGCTGCCGAGCGAAGGTGTCCGAGGCGACGAGCACCTTCACCGCGACATCTCGTTCGAGCACCTCGTCGTACGCCCGGTGCACCGCCGACATGCCGCCACTGCCGAGACGCTCCAGGAGCCGATAGCGGCCCGCAAGCAACTGATCACGCTGCACGACGGACAGCCTGCCGTACCGGCCGGCAGCGGGCCACCCCCTCCCCGCCGGCAGCCCGCGCACTCAGTCGTCGCTCGGCGGCCGCCAGGCGAAGCGCGGCGCACGCCGCTCGGCCATCGCCGCGACCCCCTCGCGGGCCTCGCCGGTGGTCAGCACCTTTCGATGCCACCAGGCGATCCGGGCCGCCCCGGCCCGGTCGTCGATGATCTCCTTCGCCGCGGCGATGCTCAGCGCCGACCGTTGGGCGATCGTCGCGGTCAACTCGTCCACCCGCGCGGCGAGCCGGTCCGGTGGCAGCACCTCGTCGACCAGGCCGACCCGCAGTGCCCGCTCGGCGTCGATCAGCTCGGCGGTGAACAGCAGATGCTTGGCGGCGGACGGGCCGACAAGCCGGGCCAGCCGGCGGGTCGTCGGTGCCGGATAGACCAGACCGAGCCGGGCCGGGGGTACGCCGAAACGGGCGTCCTGCGCCGCGATCCGCAGGTCGCAGGCGACCGCGAGCTGCGCACCACCGCCGACGCAGGCACCCCGGATGGCCGCGACGGTCGGCTTCGCGAAGCCGGCCAGCCGTTCCTCGGCGGCCACCGCGATGCTGGCGTCGCCGGCGTCCAGCAGCTCGGTCAGATCACCCAGGTCCGCCCCGGCGCAGAAGGCGTCGCCCGCGCCGGTGAGCACCAGCGCCCGCACATCGGGGTCGGGTTCCAGCCGGTCGAGCAGCTCCGGGAGCCGACGCCACATGGCGGCGGTCATCGCGTTGCGCCGGGCCGGGTTGTGGATCACCACCGTCGCGACCGGACCGGTCACCTCGACGGTCAACTCCGCGTCCGACACGTCCGCTCCTTCCGCGCCACCGTGGAGCGGCGCCGCCAAATCTGAGCGACGCCGCCAATCTGACCGCCGGCGTCGCACGCCGGTGCGGCGACCATAGCGAAGACGATCGGCCAAGCCCGGCGCAGGCGCGCTGCCCAAGCAATCTCGGGGGGGAACCAGCGGTTGGAATCGTTCGTCCGACGGACATGAGACCCGCATCGACGACCGCCGTCACGATCGCGCTCCTGACCGCCGTCCTGACCGGTTGCACAGGCGTCGACCGAGCTCCCACCACCCCGACCCAACCCTCGGCCAGCGCCGCTCCCGGCCCGGCCGACACCGCCACCCCGCCGCCTACCGGCGGCCCCGCGACCAGCGGCACGCCAACCCAGGTCATGTTGCGCACCTCCGGCGGCTTCGCCGGCCGCGGTGACGCCGTGACCGTCGAGCCGGACGGTCGGTGGACCGCGGTGGACCGGGCCGGCAGTCGACGTACCGGCCAGCTCACCCCCGCCGACCTCGGCCGCCTGACGGGACTGGCCGCCGACCCCCGGCTGGCCGCCGAGGCACGGCAGCCGACCCGCTCGACCACCTGCTCGGACGCGTTCAGCTACCGGCTCACCGTGGGCGGCATCGAGACCGGCTACGTCGACTGCCCGGCCGACGCCAGCCCACCGCCGGCCACCCAGGCCCTGGTCAAGCTGCTGCTGCGGGCAACCGGCACTCAGACCAGGTAGTCCGGGGGCAGGCCGGTACCCCGCAACTCCGGCGGAAGGTGGGCCACGTCGTTGACGGCGATCAGATTCGGCGGGCCGGCCGGGCCGTACCGGATCACGGTCAGGCCCGCGTTGTGCAGATTCAAACCCAGCCAACGCCGCTCCGGCGCGTCGAGCGCGTGCCGCACCAGCCAGGCGATCAGGAAGCTGTGCGTCACGACCAGCTCGCGGACCGGCTCGCCGTCGGGGGCCTCCCCGGGAACCGGGCCGGCGAACCGCCGCACGGCCGCCGCCGTCACCCGCGGCCCGTCGACCCGTTCGGCCGCCGAAAACTGCGCCAGGAACTTGGCGTACGCGGGTGGCAGGCCGGCCGGGTCCGTGTCGTGTGGGAGGTGGTCGCCGGCCAACTCCGACGCGTACACCGGGCTCTCGGGCAGCGACCCGGCGACCAGCTCGGCGGTCTGCGCGGCCCGGCGCAACGGTCCGTGGTGGACGGCGGCGAACCGGCGGCCCCGCAGGCGCTCGCCGAGCAGCGCGGCCTGCTGCCGGCCGCGCTCCGTCAGGCCCGTGTCCGGCTCGCCGTCGTCCGACTCCCGCACGGCGGTCAGGTCCTGCTCGGCGTGTCGGGCGAGGTACAGCAGGCGAGTCAGCATGCCGCCCACCCCAACACACCGGGAGGCACGGGCTCCACCCCGCACCTCCCGGTCCTGCGGCCGTCAGCTCAGTCGGCCCGGCCGACGCCGTCCGCTCCCCTACGCCCGCGGGAACATCTGGCCGATGCGGATCCGGTTGCCGAACGGGTCCCGGATGCCGAAGTCGATCCCGTACGGGCGCTCGGTCGGCTCGTCGGTGATCTCGACGCCCTTCGCCACGAGTTCCTCGTGCGTCTTGTGGGCGTCGTCGGTCGTCATGAAGAGGTACCCACCCAGGGCGCCCTTGGTGAGCAGCTCGCGGACCTGCTCGGCGGTGGCCGGGTCCAGCGCCGGTGCGCCCGGCTTCTCCAGCAGGATCTCCCGCTCCGGGTCGCCGGGCAGGTTGACCGTCAGCCACCGCATGAAGCCGAGATCCTGGTCGGTGTTGACCTCCATGCCGAGCTTGTTCACGTAGAAGTCGAGCGCCTCGTCCTGGTCGAGGACGTAGATCTGGGAGCGGCTGATCGCGTTCATCGTCATGCCCATGACGTTAGAGGGCGCCCGTGACCTGCTGCTTATCCAAAACTACTTGGTCGGGTCCAAGCCTTGGCGAAGCACGACGGCACGTTGCTCGGCGCGACGCGGTGCCGCCGGAAATCCGAGGGTGACTCGCCGACGATCTGGCGGAACGTCCGGCTGAACGTGCCCAGGCTGCTGAAGCCGACGGCATAGCAGATGTCCGTCACGTCCCGATCGGTCTCCACCAGCAACATCATCGCCCGCTCCACCCGGCGGCGTTGCAGGTAACGGTGCGGTGTCTCACCGAACGTGGCCCGGAAGGTGCGGATGAAGTGCGACTCGGAGACGTACGCGATCCGCGCCAGCGCGGGGATGTCCAGCGGCTCGGCGTACGCCCGGTCCATCGCGTCCCGAGCACGCAGCATCGCCCGGTTCGACTCCTCCACCGCGCGACTCATCGGCCCCCGTCCCGCTTTCGCTCACTGCCAGGCTCCAGGCTATCGGGCCGACCAACCGACACGGGCAGTCGTCGCCCTCGGCGGACCGGCGCAGCGGTATCTGCCGGGGGCGACCCCGTATCGACGCTTGAACGCGCTGGCAAAGGCGAACTCCGACCGGTAGCCGACCTGGTGCGCGACGGCGCTCAGTGGGGCATCGGACTCCCGAAGGAGCCGGGCCGCGATGGTCATCCGCCACCACGTCAGATAGCTGAGCGGCGGTTCGCCGATGAGGGTGGTGAAGCGACGCGCGAACGGCGCTCGGGACAGCCCTGCCTCGGAGGCCAGCGTCGCGACCGTCCAGGGCCACGCAGGGTCACGGTGCATGGACCGCAGGGCGGCGGTGATGGCCGGGTCGTTGAGCGCCGCAGCCCAGCCGGTGGCGACACCGCTGGTGGCCTGCTCGTCGAACCAGGCGCGCAGGATATAGAGCAACAGCGTGTCCAGCAGGGCGGGCACTATGGCATCCGTGCCGAGGCGGGGTCTTTGCAACTCAGCGGCGAGCAGGGCCACCGTGGCGCGCAGTTCGGGCTGACGCCCGAGGTGGGCGGGGAGGTGGATGAGGCCGGGCAGGTCGTCCAGCAGCGGATGAGTGCGGGCCCGATCGAGCTGGTAGGCACCGCAGAGCGTCACCGCGGTAGGACCGCCGGTGCCGACAGGTTCGCCTACGGTGGCGGTGGCGTAGCGCTGAAGGAACCGTCCGTCGTTCGGGTCGCAGGCGGGCGCGACCAGTGGGGTCGACGGACTGTCGGCAAGGGCGTGTCCCCTGCCGTGCGGTAGGAACACCACATCCCCGGTGGCCAGTGACACCGGGTCGGTGTCCGGCGGGATGAGCCAGCACGGCCCCTGCAGGATCATCTGGAAGCCCGCGGATCCCGGCACGGAGGCGAATCGTTGCGCCCACGGCGCCTGCCATTCCACCCGCGCTGATCGTGGCTGGCCGGTACGCATGACCGCTATCACGTCGCTGAGCACATCCACTCGGCGAGAGTATCGACGTCGAGACGATCGAGCATGAATCAAGGATCGAGGCAGATGGTCCGTCCTCGGCTTGCTCCATAGGTTCGAGGTATGAAAGCAGCCCGATTCCACGAGTACGGCGATCCGACCGTCATCCGTTACGAAACCGTCCCGCGCGCGGTGCCCGGCCCGGGTGAGGTACTCCTCCGGGTCGCCGCATCCTCGTTCAATCCCACCGAAACGGCGCTGCGGTCCGGGCTTCTGCGGTCGATACTCCCGGTCGACCTGCCGTACACGCTCGGCTGGGACGTCGCAGGCACCGTGGTCGAGATCGGTGGTGGCGTGCACACTCTCTCCGTCGGCGACCGAGTCATCGGCCGGCTCGACGGCGGCGGCGCCGCAGCTGAGTACGTAGCCGCCCCAGCCGACACCCTTGTCCCGGCACCCGCCGCCATCCCGCTCGCCAACGCCGCCGCCATGCCTGTTGCCGGCCTCACCGCGTGGCAGGCGGTGTTCGAGCATGGCCGCGTCACGTCCGGGCAGCGGGTCCTGGTCAACGGCGCGGGTGGCGGCGTCGGCGGGTTCGTCGTCCAACTCGCCAGGCACGCCGGAGCGCAGGTCATCGCCACGGCAAGCCCGCGCAGTGCCGCCGCCGTCCGCCGGTCCGGCGCTGACCAGATCATCGACTACACGGCCACGCCGGTCGGCGATGCGGTGGAGGAACCGGTCGACACCGTCCTCAACCTGGTCGCCATCGGCCCCGTGGAGGCTGCGGCCCTGGTGCCGTTGGTTCGGCCCGACGGTGTCATCGTCTCCGTCACCACCCCGATCGAACCACCTCCCGACGTCCCACTGCGCGCGGTGCACATGGTCGCCCGAAACGACGTGAATCACCTGGGCGCGCTGGTGAAGCTCGTCGACGCCGGCGCAGTCCATCTGGACATCGCCGCGTCCCGCCCGTTCGCCGATCTGGCCGCGGTGCACGACGACGCCGAGTCCGGCCGCACCCGCGGCAAGATCATCCTGGTGCCGTGACGGAACCCGTGGGCCGTTGCCGTGGTCCGGTCGACTCGTGGCGGTGACCATCTCGTGGCAGCGACCATCGGGAATGCCTGATGGAACTGGAATCCCGTTCAGGGCCAATCGACTGCCGTCAGCCGCCGTATGATCATCCAGGTTACCGCCGCTTTCTTGCCGGCGGCGGGCGGGCTCGCACCGCGCGGGTTGTCCCAGTGACTCGCACGGACCTCGTCACTAAGGTGCGCCGATGATCAATTTTCGCTACCACGTCATCTCGCTTGCCGCGGTGTTTGTCGCCTTGGCGGTCGGTGCGGTATTCGGCACCGCCGCAGCGAACGGTTACGCCACCGACGTGCTCCGGGGCTCGATCGATGCAGCGCACAAGACCAACGATCAGCTTCGTCAGACGACCGACGACCTCCAAGAGGAGGCGAGCCGTAAGGACGACTACATCAACGACACGGCGCCCGCAGTGCTGCGCGGGACGCTGGCCAACCGCCGAATCGTGGTACTGACGACACCGTCCGGACGCGACCGTGCCGAGGGCGTGATCGAAAAGCTTGAACTGGCCGGCGCCGCCGTGTCCGGGCCCATCCACATCCAGGAAGCATTCTTCGACCCGAAGAACAGTCTGGACCTGCTTGGGCTGACCCGCCGTAGCAGCCCTCCGCCGATCACTCTGCCGGGCAACAGTAACGGAGTCGAAACCGCTAGCGCCCTCCTGGCCACGACTCTGCTCGGACCGGCCAGCGCCCACCATCCGACGGTGCTGCCCGCCTTCGCGAACGCCGGGTACCTCGCCGCACCCAAACAGCTCGACGGCCCCTCGGATGGGGCGGTCCTGGTGACCGGGGCACCATACGTGGAGCGAAACTCAGCCGAGCGGAACGCCGCGATCGTGACCATGGCCGCACAGATCGCCCTGATCGGACGGACCGTCTTGGCGGGCACAATCTCCGGCGACGGCAGCTCTGTCGGGATAGTCCGCGGCGACGAAGCGCTGCACGCACGGATCTCGACGGTAGACGGTGTAGCTGGGGCGCAAGGTCAGGTCGCGGCGGCGCTCGCCCTTGCTGAGCAGATTACCGCCAACCGGGGAGGTCGCTACGGCACTGCCGGTGACGCTGACGCCCTCATCCCACGGCAAACGATCACCGGCGGATGAGCTTCATGACCTCATCAGGACCGAACCCCAGCCCTCACGCATGGGCCGCACGCCGCAGCGCCGGAGTGAAACTTGACGCCCCGGCGGCGGCACCGCCCCGAAACGCCTTGTGAAATTGGAGCCCCCGGCCGGGATCGAACCGGCGACATCTCGCTTACAAGGCGAGTGCTCTGGCCAGCTGAGCTACAGGGGCGCGTGCGTCGAGGTCAGCATAGCGAGTGACGTCCGGATATCCCGCTCGCGAGGCCTCCCGGGCATTGGAAACGTCAACAACCCGACGCGCAAGGGTGCACGGGCGTGTCGATTGATGGTTGAGCGTGCCCGAGTGACCGGAATGCGTAGGCCGTGGGCCAGGTTGGGTGCCGCCCTGCCTTGGCAGCAGGGGGAAACCCGTTTACGGTTCACTGACACGGGAGACAGCCCGGTGCCCCCGCGCGCCGAGCCGCCGTCCGCTGACCGGCACGGATACGTGCCGGTCGCTCCTTCACTCGGATCGTCCGGCACGTTCCTGCCGGTGAAAGGAAGCGCTTCACCATGGCTACGGTCACCTATTCCAAGGCATCCCGGGTCTACCCGGGCCAAGAGCGTCCCGCCGTCAACGAGCTCAACCTCGAGATCGGCGACGGCGAGTTCCTCGTCCTGGTCGGCCCCTCCGGTTGCGGCAAGTCCACGAGCCTGCGGATGCTCGCCGGCCTGGAGGACGTGGACGCCGGGTCGATCTACATCGACCAGCGTGACGTCACCCACCTGCCCCCGAAGGCCCGCGACATCGCGATGGTCTTCCAGAACTACGCCCTCTACCCGCACATGACGGTGTACGAGAACATGGCGTTCGCCCTCAAGCTGCGCAAGACCTCCAAGTCGGAGATCGACCGGCGGGTCAAGGAAGCGGCAGCCCTGCTGCAGCTGGAGGAATACCTCAGCCGTAAGCCGAAGGCGCTCTCCGGTGGTCAGCGTCAGCGTGTCGCGATGGGCCGCGCGATCGTCCGCGAGCCGCAGGTCTTCCTCATGGACGAGCCGCTGTCGAACCTCGACGCCAAGCTGCGTGTGCAGACCCGTACCCAGATCGCGTCCCTGCAGGCCAAGCTGGGCGTCACCACGGTCTACGTCACGCACGACCAGGTCGAGGCCATGACCATGGGTCACCGCGTAGCCGTGCTGCTCGACGGTGTCCTCCAGCAGGTGGACACCCCCCGCGCGCTCTACGACACCCCGGCGAACGTGTTCGTCGCCGGCTTCATGGGCTCCCCCGCCATGAACATCAAGACCGTCGCGCTCAACGAGCAGGGCGCCGAGTTCGCCGAGTTGAACATCCCGCTGACCCGCGAGCAGGTCGCGGCGGCCCGCGCCGAGGGTGGCAACGGCAAGGTGACCGTGGGCTTCCGTCCGGAGGACTGCGACCTGGTCAGCCCGACCGAGGGTGGCATGCCGGTCGTGGTCGAGCTGGTCGAGGACCTCGGCTCGGACGCCAACGTCTACGGGCACGCCGCGCTGGGTGGCAGCTCGGAGCGCTTCGTCGTCCGCACCGACCGGCGCACCATGCCGAACATGGGTGACACCGTGTTCGTCAAGCCGCGTACCGGTCGTAGCCACGTCTTCCACGCCGCCACCGGCGGCCGGATCTGACGTAACGCGCAACCGACAGGGGCGGTCCGCTTCGGCGGGCCGCCCCTGTCGTCGTACCGGTGGTGGCTCTTCACCCCGCGGAGCCAGCGCGGATGTGGCTCTCTGGGGTGACTCGGCACGGCGGGCCGCGCTCCTAGCCTCGTGGCACGCCCAACCCGAGGAGACGCCGTGTCCGCCACCGCTCAACCGATCAACAGTCCCCGGTCGTACCTGGTGGTCCGCCTGGCCGGCCGCAGCCTCGTCTACTGCGCGACGCTGGTGCCGGTCGCCCTGTTCGCGCTGGTGACGACCCCGTGGGGCGGGGCCGATGCCGCCGTCGCGCGGTGGCGGTCCCTGCGTACCGGACTGCTCGGCGCGCCCCCGACGCCCGTGCCCGGCCGACGACCCGGCCCGGTCGCGGTGCTGGGCCACGCGCTGCTCAGCCTGCTCCTCGGCGCGGTGGCCCTGCTGCCGCTCGGCGTCCAACTGCTGCTGGTGCTGCGCGGCGTGCTCTACGGCCTGGTGGTCTCCGGGCCCTACGACGACGCCTGGGGTGGTCCGACCCGGGCCGGCGCGTGGCTGGCGCACTTCCTCATCGGCCTGCCGATCGCCGCGGCCGGCCTGGCTGCGCTGATCGGCATCGCCGCCGTGCACCAACGGCTGACCCGGCGCCTGGACGGGGAGCGAGGTCCGCGCTGGTTACTCCCGGCCACCCTGCTGATGGCGCTCGCCGGGGCGCTGCTCTTCGTCTCCTGGACCCGGCAGATCTGACGGCGAGGCCCCCTCCCGCACCGGGCGGAAGGGGCCTCGTCGACGTCGTTACAGCTCGACCGAACGGCGGCGGGCGACCTCGGCGAGGGTGACCGCGGCGGCCACGCTGGCGTTCAGCGACTCGACCTCGGAGATCATCGGGATGCTGACGGTGAGGTCGCAGGTCTCCCCGACCAGGCGGGACAGCCCGCGCCCCTCGGAACCGACCACGACCACCAGGGGGCCGACGGCGGCCTCCAGGTCGTACAGGTCGGTGTCACCGTCGGCGTCCAGGCCGACCACCATGAAGCCGGCGTCGCGGCACGCCTTCAGCGACCGGGTCAGGTTGGTCACCTGCGCCACGGGCACCCGCGCGGCCGCGCCGGCGCTGGTCCGCCAGGCGGTCGCGGTGATCCCAGCGGCACGACGCTCGGGTACGAAGACACCCTGCGCGCCGAACGCGGCAGCCGAGCGGATCACGGCGCCCAGGTTGCGCGGGTCGGTGACACCGTCCAGCGCCACAAGCAGCGGGGCCTGCTGCTCCAGGGCGGCGGCGACCATGTCCTCGAACGGCTGGTACGCGAACGGCGGCACCTGCAACCCGACGCCCTGGTGCAGCACCCCGCCGGTCATCCGGTCCAGCTCGGCCCGGCTGATCTCCAGGTTGGCGATGCCCCGGTCGGCGGCAGTCCGGATGATCTCGTTGATCCGGTCGTCCATGTCGATGCCCTGCGCGGTGTAGAGCGCAGTCGCCGGCACCTGGGCGCGCAGCGCCTCCAGCACCGGGTTGCGCCCGACCAGCAGCTCCGGCGTGTCCTTGCTCGGGTTGGACTTGCGCCCCGGCGCGACCCGAGGGCCGCCTCGGCCACCGGTGGCACCCCGGCCGCCGGTTGCACCTCTACCGGTGGCGGCACCCCGGCCGCCCGGTACGCCCCGACCGCCGCCCCGGCCCCAGGTGGTGTCCTTGCTGCCCGGCTGACCGATCTTGGGGGCGCGCCCCTCCTCAGCCGCCGCGCGACGCTCCTTGTCCTGCTTCCAGGCGGTGCGCTGGGGCAGCTTCTCGGTGCCCGAGTAGCCCTTGTGCCACGGCCGCTCGTCGGCGGGCAGGGTGCGCCCCCTCCCGGCCAACGAGTCCTTGTTCTTGCCGCCGGTGCCCTTGGGGGCGCCTGCCTTCGACGTCAGTCGCCGGCCACGGCGCTGCGAGTTGCCGGCCATCAGTCCTGCTCTCCAATAGTCCAACGGGGGCCCTGGGGGGTGTCCTCGACCACCACACCGGCCAGCTTGAGCTGGTCCCGTACCGCGTCGGCGGCAGCCCAGTCCTTGCGGCCCCGGGCCTGCGCGCGCTGCTCCAGGGCCAACGCGATCAGGGAGTCCACCACGGCACGTAGATCATCCGTGCGGCCACCGCCGGTCCAGGCCGGGCTGAGAGGGTCGACCCCGAGGATATCCAGCATCGCCCGTGCCGCGGCCAGGGTGGTGCGGACGGTCACATCGTCGCCGACGCTCAGCGCGGTGTTGCCGTCCCGAATGTGCTGTTGCAGCACAGCCAGCGCGGCGGACGTGTTGAGGTCGTCGTCCATCGCCGCGACGAAGCCGCCGGGCAGCTCGCCGGGCTGACCGACGCCGACCCGCTCGGCCGCCCGCTGCACGAAACCCTCGATCCGGCGGTACGCGGTCGCGGCGTCGCGGAGCGAGTCCTCCGAGTAGTCGATCACCGAGCGGTAGTGCGCGGCGGCATAGTAGTAACGCAGCTCGACCGGCCGCACCCCGAGCGAGTCCACGTACGCCAGGTCGAGCGCGTTGCCGGCCGACTTGCCCATCTTGGCCCCGCCGATGCTCAGCAGACCGTGGTGCACCCAGTGGCGGGCGAACGGCAGACCGGCGGCCTTGGACTGGGCGATCTCGTTCTCGTGGTGCGGGAACGTCAGGTCCAGCCCGCCGCCGTGGATGTCGAACTCCGGGCCGAGATACCGCCAGCACATCGCCGAGCACTCGATGTGCCAACCCGGGCGGCCGAGCCCCCACGGCGACGGCCAGTAGGCGTCCGCCGGCTCGTCCGGTTTAGCGCCCTTCCAGAGCGCGAAGTCGCGCGGGTCCCGCTTGCCCCGGTCGGGGGCGTCCCCGGCCGACTGCATCGCGTCCGGAGACTGGCCCGACAGCGACCCGTACGCCGGCCACGACGCCACGTCGAAGTAGACGTCGCCGGAGCCGTCGGTGGCCGGGTACGCGTGCCCGTCGGCGATCAACTTGGTGATCAGCTCGTGCATCTCCGGGATGTGCCCGGTGGCGCGCGGCTCATAGGTGGGCGGCAGTACGTTCAACGCCCGGTACGACTCGGCGAGGAGCAGTTCGTTCGCGTACGCGATCGACCAGAACGGTCGCCCCTGCTCGCCCGCCTTGACCAGGAGCTTGTCGTCGATGTCGGTCAGGTTGCGGATGAAGGTGACCTCGTAGCCGGCGGCCAGCAGCCACCGTCGCAGCACGTCATAGTTGACGCCGGAGCGAAGGTGACCGATGTGCGGCGGAGACTGGAGGGTGAGACCACACAGGTAGACCCCCACCTTGCCGGCTTCCCGGGGGACGAAGTCCCGCACCGATCGGGTGGCGGTGTCATACAGGCGTAGTGTCACCGTACAAGGGTAGCTGTCCGTGCCTGTCCGGACCTGCCGGTGCCGGGTCGTACGCTGCCAGGCGTGGACGCGACCGCACGCTCCGGCGATACTCCAGCCCCCACCGACGCGGTGCCGGGGCAGGCCAGCCCGATCGGACAAGCCGGCCCGGTCGGACAAGCCAGCGCGGTCGGGCGTGCCGATGCCGTGGCGGGACGTCCCGGAGAGATGTCGCAGACCCTCGACCGAGGGTTACGGCTGCTGCACCTGGTTGCCGACGCCGCAGGCGGCCTGACCGTCACCGAGGCCGCCAACCGGCTCGGCATCGGCCGGGCCGCCGTCTACCGGTTGGTCGGCCCACTGACCGGGCACGGCATGCTGCGCCGCGACGGCGACGGTCGGCTGCGCCTCGGCGCCGGGCTGCTGCACCTGGCCCGACGGGCCCAGCCGCTGCTCGCCGAAGGTGCCCTGCCCGCGCTACGCCGCCTCGCCGAGCAGGCCGGCGCAACCGCACATCTGACCGTCGTCGAGGGTGGCGAGGGCGTCGCGATGGCCGTGGTCGAGCCAACCTGGACGTCGTTCCACGTCGCGTACCGCGCCGGGGCACGGCACCCGCTGGATCGAGGGGCGGCGGGCCGAGCCATCCTGGCCGGCCGAGCCGGAGAGGCGACGCCGGTGAGCAGCAGCGGGGAGTTGCAGGCCGGGGCGTACGGGGTGGCCGCACCGGTGCTCGGCGTGCCCGGGTTGGAGGCCAGCGTCGGCGTGGTCGCGCTCGCTCCACTGGACGTCGACACGATCGGACCCCAGGTGCTGGCCGCCGCCACAGCCATCACCACCGCCCTCAGCTGATCCCGACCGCCGCCCCACCACCTCGCGCCCGGCCCGGCACTGCCATTGATCGACTCGGGTTCAAGGATGGCGCGGTATCCCAAGGCCTGCGATGGCCCACCTTCCAGAAACGCGAGTCGATCACTGCCGACCCACGGCCCGGATCCTGCCCGCGACAGGCGCCGCCCGGCACACATCGCCACCGGCAGCACCGCCACGTCCCACGGCCCGGATCACCCCGCACGAAGTGGCCTGGACAGAAGACGTCCGCCAACGGGCCGGGATCTGACCAGGCGGGCGCGCCATACCACGATCGGCGGGCGGGCTCGTGGTTGTCCACAGGGCGCGAGGGCGGGCGTGGGTCAGGTTGTCCACAGGGGTTTCGGCGGCCGACCGGTGGTCGGCAGGCTGCTCGGCATGCCACCACGTCCGCATCGCCCCGACGCCCTGACCTGGCAGGTCTTCCGCGGCTCCGACGCTGTCCGGGATGGCCTGCTCACCGAGCATCAGCTACGCAGCTCCGCCTGGGTGCGGCTGCGCCACGACGTGTACGCCGACGCGCGGCTGGACCGGGACCACGCCCTGGCCTGTCGCGCGGCCCTCCTCCGGCTGCCGTCCGGGGTGATGATCGCTGGCCCGTCGGCCGCCTACCTGCACGGTGTCGAACACGCCGCCGCCTTCACCGACGACGTCCACGTCCTCGTGCCCCGACCCCTGCGGATCGGTCCCCAACGCGGCCTCCGCGTGCACGTCAACGCCAGCACCCCACTGTCAACCATCGAGTCACCGGGGCGGGCCGGGAGCATGCCGAACCCGTGTCGTGCAACGAACGACAATCGAACACCGGACCACGCACGTCGACTGACGCACCCCGGGCGAGCAGCGGTCGCCGGACGCCCGCCAGGCCCGAGCCGAACACCAGACGCGGACTCTCTCCGGAGAGTCGGGCGTCAGACCGCCGTCGGAATGCCACCCGGCCGCACACGGCAAATGCCCGGGCCAGCCGCATTGTCGGTCGAAACGGGCAGCGTGGCACTGCCCAGATGCGACGACGATCGACGAGTCGACACGCCCGGGCCACCCTGGGAGCCGGGCGGCAGGATTCCCCGTTCCGACCCGGGACGGTCCGCCTGGGAGACCGCCGTCTGGCTCGACCCGGTCCGTGCCGTCGCCATCGTCGACTCGCTGCTCGGTCAGGGACTGACCGATCGCGACACGCTTGGCGCTCTGGCGGCCGGAAACGCGGACCGGCCCGGTGGGCGACGAGCGCGGTGGCTCTTCGACCTGGCCGACGGCTCAGCCCAGTCCCCACCGGAGTCGCACCTACGCGTACGGCTGGTGCTCGGTGGGCTGCCACGCCCAGTCGTCCAACTTCCGGTGTACCTGGCCAATGGCGTTGTCCTGCATCCCGATCTGGCGTGGCCCGAGTTTCGGGTTGCTGTCGACTACGACGGGCAGTGGCGCTCTGACGCAGACCAGCTGCACCGCGACCGCCGTCGACTGAACCTGCTGGTCGGCGCGGGTTGGCTGGTCCTGCACGTGACCAGTCGACGGCTGCACGGCGAGTTCCCGGCGGTGCTCGGCGAGGTGCGCGCCGCGCTGGCCTCCCGCGGGTGGCGACGGTGACCCTCCACCGGACCACGATCAACTCAGATTCCTGGAAACCGCGCCGTCCACCGGACGTCGACACCCCACCCTCAGGAAACCCGAGTGGATCAAGCCCGCCGACCCGCACGGCCAGCCCGCACCGCAAGCCCGCACCGTTCGACGGTCGGTCAGGCCCGCAGACCGGCCGGCTCGGCCGGCACGTCGGTCAGCCCGGCGGGCAGGCTGGCCAGCGCGGCTGGCAGGTCGGCCAGGCTGGACACCTCGGCGTCGGGCGGGTGACCGTGTGGACGAGGCAGCCCGTGCCGGTTCAACCACACCGACCGCAGGCCCGCCCGCCGGGGTGCCACCACATCGTGCTCCCACGAGTCCCCGACGTACACGATCTGCCCGGCCGGCACCCCGGCTGCGGCGACCACCGCCGCGTAGAAGTCCGGGGCCGGCTTCTTGGGCAGGCCGTTCTGGTGGGCGTACACCTCGAAGGCGAACTCTCCGGTGAGCCCGCAGCGCTCGGCGCGGCTGTTGCCGTTGGTGGCGAAGCCCAGGGCATACCGGGAGCGCAGCGTGGCCAGCGCCGCTGGCACGTCCGGAAAGGGTCTGGTGAGGGCGAACCGGCGGGCGAAGAAGAGGTCGGCGATGTCGTCCAGGTCGTCGTTCAGGCCGGCGCGGGCCAGCGACCGGGCCAGTGCGGCGCGGCGGATCTCCATGACCGGGGCGGCCGACAGGTCACCGAAGACCGCGTCCCAGTCCGATTCGAGTTCGGCGAGCGTCACCTCGGTCGCCGCAGGGGTACGCCGTCGCATCTCGTCGAGGACGGCCTCCAGCCCGCCGGTCACCGCGGGGCGCAGATCGAGCAGAGTTTCGTCGGCGTCGAACACCACTGTGGTCAGCACGCTGCCCACTGTCTCACCGACCGTCGAGCGCCAGCGCCGGCTCGGTTGGGTCGGACGCGGACGCTGATGGAGTCCTGCGCAGCTCGTCGAGTCGGACCAGCGCGACCCCGGCGACGATCATCGCGCCGCCGAGGAGCTGCCAGCCGGTGGGCAACTCGTCCAGGAACAGCCAGGCGATCAGCACCGCGAAGAGCACCTCGGTCAACCCGACGAACGACGACAGCCGGGGGCCGAGGATCCGGTTGCCGGCGATGCCGGCCAGGTACGCGATGACGGCGGCCACCAGCGAGAGCCCGGCGATGGGCAGCAGCCAACTGGTGGGCTGCCCGGCGAAGGTGACCTCGCCGAAGGTGGCGTGCAGCGGCAGCAGACCGGTCAGCCCGAGGAGGAGCAGCACGACGGCACCGATGGCCATTCCGCCGCTGGCCATGGCGACCGAGGGCAACCGGGGGTCGACCCGTCCGGCGAGCACGAAGTACCCGGCTAGGCCGAATGCCGCGCCCAGCCCCCAGAGCACCCCTACCGGGTGGAAGTCGGCGGTGCCAGCAAGGTCGAGCACGAACGCCAGTCCGATCAGGGCGGCTACCGACCCGGCCACGGTGAGCTGGCGGGGTCGTTGCCCGTGCCGCAGCCACATCCAGCCCACGACGAGGATGATGCCCAGGTATTCGAGCAACAGCGCGACACCGACCGGCAGGTAGCGCACGGCATTGAAATAGCAGACCTGGGCCAGCGCCACCCCGAGGAGCCCGAACAGCCCGATGGACGTGGCGTTGCTCCGCAGGACGGCCCACCTCCCCCGCATCGCGAGCACGGCGGGGATCGCCAGCACCAGGGCGGCGATGCCGACCCGGGCGATCACTGCCGACTCGGCCGACCAGCCGGCCTCGATGAGTGATCGCGCGAAGGTGCCCGAGGTGGCGAAGGTGATTGCGGAGAGCAGCGCCAACGCGACGCCGGCGGCAGGTCGTGAGTGCATGTCGCGCTCCTCGGGTCGGCACCGTGTCATGAGCAAACTATCCTTGTGCTGATGACGCTAGGCGGAAGCTCTGACAGGAGTCAAGATGCTCTTTGCTCATGACACCGAGTGTTCCCTGATTGCTGCCGCCGCGCTTGTGAATACGGCAGGTCGGTCCGGCGAACTGCTGCCTGACGTTGCCGCGCTGGACGCGTTCTTCGTCCGCCACTCCTACAGTGGGCGGCACGAGCACACCGACGCCGAGCTACGCGCCGTCCAGCGGTTGCGGCCCGGGCTGCGCCGCATCTGGGACGCCGAGCCGCCCGAGATCGTCGCCATCGTCAACGGCCTGCTGTTGGAACACCGGGCGCTGCCGCAGCTCATCGAGCACGACGACGAGCCGTACCATCTGCACGCCGTGCCCCGCGACGCGCCACTGGCCACCCGGATCGCGGTGGAGGCGGCGATGGCGATCGCCGACCTGGTCCGGATGGGCGAGCTGAGCCGACTGCGAGTCTGCGAGTACCCGGACTGCGACAACGTCGTCGTCGACCTGTCCCGCAACCGGTCCCGGCGGTTCTGCGAGGCCGGCTGCGGCAACCGCGCCGCGGTGACCGCCTACCGCGCCCGTCGGGCCACCGGTCGCTCCTGAGCGGCGGCCGCCCACTCCTCGGCCCGCAACTCGTACTCCACCTCGCCCTGCTCGGTCCCCGGAATCGGGTCGTCCCACTGGAGGTGGAAGGTCCGCACATAGCGCAGACCCGCCTTGGCCAGCACCCGCCGCGAGCGTTCGTTGACGGCCATCGTCTCGGCCCAGACCCGCCGCACCCCGACGGTGTCGAAGGCGTACCGGACCAACGCCCGCGACCCCTCGGTAGCCAGCCCCCGACCCCACGTCGAGCGCCGCAGCCGGTAGCCCAACTCGGCCTCGGTGCCGTCCGCCGAAGGGTCGAGCGCGAACCAGCCCAGGAAGTCGCCACTCTCCCGGTCGAGCGCCGCCCAACGACCCAGCCCGGGATGCCGCTCGTACTGGCCGAGGAGCCTGGGCAACTGCTCGTCGCGGACCGTGGCCAGCGGCGTGGCGACACCACCGCTGAGAAACCGCATCACCTCGGGATCACTGTCCAACTCGACCAACAGGTCGACGTCGGCCATGGTCAATCGCCGAAACCACAACCGCCCGGTCCGAGGCAGGTCACCCATGACGGGATCATCCCGCCGCCCGTCACCACCGTCGAGCCGTTTACCCGCTCCGCCCAAGCCCAAGATCTGCGCAACATCGAGGAAGTTGCGTGGGAGAACACCCGCTCACCACCCGACCGACCACGCAAGATCGTGCTCGATCCTGGAAATAGTGGGGTCCGGGCGTGTGGAGGCCACTAATTCCTGGATCGAGCGCGATCACCCCGCACGGCGCGCTCCCCGCCGACCGGAGGTCAGGGGTGGGTCATCCGGAGCAGGTCCAGCGTCTCGTCCAGTTGGGTCTCAGTGAGCTTGCCGGAGTCGACGTGCCCCCGGGAGATCACCACCTCGCGGATGGAGGTCTGCTTGGCCAGCGCCTCCTTGGCGATCGAGGCGGCCTCGTCGTACCCCAGGTAGCGGTTGAGCGGGGTGACGATCGACGGTGAACCCTCGGCGTACGCCAGGCAGACCTCGGCGTCCGCGACAAGGCCGGCCACCAGCCGGTCGGCGAACAGCCGGCTCACCGCGGAGAGCAGCCGGATCGACTCCAGCAGGTTGCGGCCCATCACGGGGAGCATCACGTTCAGCTCGAAGTCGCCCTGGGAGCCGGCGAAGCCGACCGTCGCGTCGTTGCCGATCACCTGTGCGCACACCTGTCGCATCGCCTCGGCGACCACCGGGTTGACCTTGCCGGGCATGATCGACGAGCCGGGCTGGAGGTCGGGGATACGCAGTTCGCGGAGTCCGGCACGCGGCCCGGAGCCCATCCACCGGATGTCGTTGGCGATCTTGTAAAGACCGACCGCCACGGTCCGCAGTTGCCCCGACGTCTCCACCAGGGCGTCCCGGGCACCCTGCGCCTCGAAGTGGTTACGCGCCTCGGACAGCGGCAACCCCGTCGACTCACGTAGCTTGCCGATCACGGCGGCGGCGAAGCCGAGCGGGGTGTTGATCCCGGTGCCGACGGCGGTGCCACCCAGTGGCAGCTCGGCCAGTCGGGGCAACGCGCCCTCCAGCCGGTCCATGCCGTAGCGAACCTGGGCGGCGTACCCGCCGAACTCCTGGCCCAGGGTGACCGGGGTGGCGTCCATCAGGTGGGTGCGCCCGGCCTTGACCACGGTCTCGAACTCCGCCGCCTTGGCCTCCAGTGCCGAGGCCAGGTGGCCCAGCGACGGCAGCAGATCCTCCACGATGAACTGCGTGGCGGCCAGGTGGATCGACGATGGGAAGACGTCGTTGCTCGACTGGGAGGCGTTGACGTGATCGTTCGGGTGCACCGGTGAGCCCAGCTCCCGGCCCGCGAGCGTGGCGATCACCTCGTTGGCGTTCATGTTCGACGAGGTGCCCGAGCCGGTCTGGAACACGTCCACCGGGAACTGGTCGTCGTAACCGCCGTCGGCCACGTGCGCGGCGGCCGCGGCGATGGCGGCGGCCACGTTGGCCTCGATCACGCCCAACTCGCCGTTGACCTCGGCCGCCGCGCCCTTGATCTGGGCGAGGGCCTTGATCTGGGCCGGCTCGATGCCGCGGCCGGAGATCGGGAAGTTCTGCACCGCACGCTGGGTCTGTGCCCGCCACAGCGCCTCGGCGGGCACCTCCACCTCGCCCATCGAGTCGCGTTCGATCCGGTATCCGGTCGCCTCTGGAGTCGTCACACGTACCATCCTGCCGCGCCCGCCGCCGACTCGCAGATGATCCGTCAGCCCAACTCGGCGAGCAGGCGTTCCACCTCGCGCTGGTCCGGCGACTCGATCTGACGGAGCAGGAACAGCGCCCGGGTCAGATGCGCTCGCGCCGCCGCCGGGTCAGTCGGCAGCAGGCAGCGGGCCATGCCTTCCAGGGCCCGACCCTGCTCGTTTCTGGCGCCCAGCCCGGTGGCGTCGGCGAGCACCCGGCGATGCAGGTCAAGTGCGCTCGTCACGTCCCCCTGGTCCAGGATGGCTCGGGCCAGCAGGTTGCGCGAACCGCACTGGGCGACGCGGTCCCCCACCTCGGTCATCGCGACGAGTGCCGCACGGTGCAGGTCGGCGGCCTGTTCCGGACGCCCGGCCTCCCGTTCCATCATCCCGATCTCGTTCAACACCTCACCCTCACCGAACCGGGTGCCCATCTCCCGCTTGAAACGCAGTGCCACCCGCAGCAACCGGCTGGCCGGTCCCACATCACCCATCCGATGCCGGATCATCCCGAGATGCCCGAGGGCGTTGCCGATCCGGCGCGGGCCGCCGACCTCGCGGGCAATGCTCAGGTGCCGTCGGGCAACGAGCAGCGCCTCGTCGAGCCGTCCCCACAGCAGCAGGGTCATCGACAGGTTGTTGAGTTCGTTCGTCAGCGCTTCCTTGTCGCGCATCCGCGTCGCCACCGCGCGGGCCTCGTCGAAGCACTCCCGGGCGCGGCGGAACTCGAAGTTGCCGGCGTACGAGCTGCCCAGGTTGCCGAGGGTGTTGCGGAAGCCGCTGCGCAGACCCAGCTCGCGGAAGATTTCGAGTGACCTCTCCATGACCCGGATCGACTCGGGAAAATCACCCAGCCGGTAGTGGGCCGAGGCCAGATAGTTGAGCATCGTCGCCACTGCCCGGTCGTTGCCCAACGCCTCGGCGGCGCGCAGGCCGATCGTGTGGGTCTCGATCAGCTCATCCAGCCGACCGCCCTCGAACTGGGCGTACCAGCACGCCCTCGCCAACTGCCAGCAGTAGTTGAGGAATGCCTCGGTCTCCGCCAGTCGGACCAGGGCGGTCCACACGGCCAGGTTCTCGTCGAGCCAGGCCTGGCCCTGCTCGGCGACGAGCGCGACCAGGTCCGGGCGGAGCGGTTCCGCCACCACGATCAGCGAGTGCAGCGAGGAGAGTTCCGTCTTGCGCGCGATCGCCGTGGCGACGTGCAGATGGTGGTCGAGGAGACGTTCGATGCCGTCCCGCCGCTCGACCTCTCGGCCCGGCTCGGACACCAGGGTCCGCGCGTACTCCCGGACCAGGTCGTGCAACCGGTACCGACCCGGCTCGGCCTCTTCCACCAGGTTCGCGTCGACCAACTCGTCCAGCAGGTCCTGGGCGTCGGGCAGGGAAAGCTCGGCGAGGACGGCGGCGACCGAGTTGTCGAACCGAACCCCCGGGTGCAGGCCGAGCAGCCGGAACGCACGCTGCGCCGCCGGCGGCACCTGGGCGTACGACAGGGCGAAGGCCCGCCCGACGGACCTGTCGCCCGCCTCGAACTCGGCCAACGGGTCGGGTCGACTCGTCAGCCGCTCGGCCAGGTCGGCGATGCGCCAACGGGGGCGGTGCGCCAGTCGGGCGCCGGCCAGCCGGATGGCGAGGGGCAGGTGACCGCAACGGCGGACGACCTCGGTGGCCGCCTCCGGTTCGGCCGCCACCCGGTCGACGCCGACCACGTGGCCGAGCAACTCGATCGCCTCGTCCGTGTCGAGCACGGGCAGTGACGACGGCCGCCCCTCGTCCACCCCGACCAGCCGGCGACGGCTGGTGATCAGGACCAGGCAGCGCGGACCGTTGGGCAGCAGGGGCGTCACCTGGTCGGCGGTGGCCGCGTTGTCCAGCACCAGCAGGGCCCGCCGGCCGGCCAGCTCGTTGCGCCAGAGCGCCAACCGGTCGTCCTGGTTGGTCGGCACCCGCTCGGCGGGCAGGCCGAGTTGCCGCAGCAGCGTGGCCACCGCAGCGGCCGGAGTCAGTGGGGTGCGCTCACTGTGCCCGTGCAGGTCGATGTAGAGCTGGGCGTCCGGGTAGTCGCCGGCCAGGGCGGTGGCGACGTGCACCGCGAGGGTGGTCTTGCCGCTGCCGGCCATTCCGTCGATGAGTTGGATTCGTGCGCCGGCCTCCACGTCCTTCCGGAGGCGGGCCAGCGTCTGCTGCCGACCGGTGAAGTCGCCGATCGCCCGGGGCAGCGAGCGGACCGGCTGGATCGGCGACGACGCCCGACCGGCCAGGACAAGATCGCCGGCGAGTACGCGTTGATGCAGCTTCTGGAGCTCGGCGCCCGGCTCGATGCCCAGTTCGTCGGCGTAGAACCGCCGACCCTCCCGGTAGACCGCGAGCGCGTCGGCCTGCCGACCGACCGAGGACAGGGCGAGCATCAGTTGGCCGCGCAGTCGCTCTCGCAGCGGATGCTGGTCGATGCTCTCGGCGAGTTCGTCGATCAACTCGGCGCCTCGGCCGAGACGCAGCTCGACGTCGACGCACTCCTCCACCGCGGTCAGGCGCTGCTCGTCGAGGGCCTGCGCGCGGCGGCGGATGCTCCGGCTCGGGATACCGCCGAGCGCCGGCCCTCGCCAGAGCGCCAGGGCACCGCGGTATGCCGTCCGCGCGTCGTCCAGCCGACCGGCCTCCGCGCTGGCCCGGGCCGTCTCCACACCCCGCGCGAAGACCTCGACGTCCAGGTCGTCCGGCCCGGTGCGGACGCCGTACCCCGCCGGATCGGTGACGATGGCCTCCGGTGCCAGCCCAAGCTCGGCGAACCGGCGTCGCAACCGCGACACACAGGTCTGCAACTGGGCCCGGGCGGTGGCCGGCGGGCGTTCCTCCCACACCGCGTCGACCAGCTCTTCGACAGGCACGAGCCGGCCGGCCCGCAACAGCAGCATGGCGAGCACGATCCGGTCTCGACCAGCGGTGACAGTGCTCTCGCCACCGCCGACCCGCAGAGGCCCCAGGATCCCGAACCGCATCTGCTCCCCCGCCTCAATGGCCCGACTTTCAGCAGCGTAGTCCGGCGGTGACAGATTGGCTCAGTCAGGCGATAGCGATGTGAGAGTGGATCGGCAGCGGTCCATCGGACACTCACTCCCGAGTTGTCGGTGACGGCATCCGACGGGGGCGGTGCGCACGCCCGCCGCCTCCGGTGGGGTGGGCGCACCGATGTCGGTACAGCACGGGCGACAGAAGGGGCGTCGGGCGGATTCGCTCGACGCCCCTTGCCGTGCCGGTGGGGTCAGCGGCGACCGACGGTGAGCACCGGCTTGGTCACCTCGGCGAAGAAGTCGTTGCCCTTGTCGTCGACCACGATGAAGGCGGGAAAGTCCTCCACCTCGATCTTCCAGACCGCCTCCATGCCCAGCTCCGCGTATTCGAGGACCTCGACGTGCTTGATGCAGTCCTGGGCGAGGCGGGCCGCGGGGCCGCCGATCGAGCCGAGGTAGAACCCGCCGTGCTGCTGGCAGGAACGGGTCACCTGGCCGGACCGGTTGCCCTTGGCGAGCATCACGTGGGAGCCGCCGGCAGCCTGGAACTTCTCCACGTAGGCGTCCATCCGGCCGGCGGTGGTCGGCCCAAAGGAGCCGGAGGCGTAGCCCTCGGGGGTCTTCGCCGGCCCGGCGTAGTAGACCGCGTGGTCGCGTAGGTACTGCGGCATCGGCTCACCGGCGTCCAGCCGCTCGGCGATCTTCGCGTGCGCGATGTCCCGGGCCACCACGAGCGGGCCGGACAGCGACAGTCGGGTCTTCACCGGGTACTTGGACAGCTCGGCGCGGATCTCGTCCATCGGCCGGTTCAGGTCGACCCGGACGACCAGCTCGGCGTCGAGCGCGTCGTCGGTGACGTCGGGCAGGAACCGCGCCGGGTCGGTCTCGAGTCGCTCCAGCCACACGCCGGACGGGGTGATCTTGGCAACCGCCTGCCGGTCCGCCGAACAGGAGACGGCGATCGCCACCGGGCAGGACGCGCCGTGCCGGGGCAGCCGGACCACCCGCACGTCGTGGCAGAAGTACCGGCCGCCGAACTGCGCGCCGATGCCGAAGTTGCGGGTCAGCTCCAGCACCTCCGCCTCCAGCTCCAGGTCGCGGAAGCCGTGCGCGCTCATCGAGCCGGAGGTGGGCAGCGCGTCGAGATACTTCGCGCTGGCGTACTTCGCGGTCTTCAGGGCGTACTCGGCGGAGGTGCCGCCGATGACGATGGCCAGGTGGTACGGCGGGCAGGCGGCGGTGCCGATCAGCCGCAGCTTCTCCTCCAGGAACTGCATCATCCGCGTCGGGTTGAGCAGCGCCTTGGTCTCCTGGTAGAGGTACGACTTGTTGGCCGAGCCGCCACCCTTGGCCATGAACAGGAACTTGTACGCGTCGGGGTGCCCGTCCGGGTCCTCGGCGTACAACTCGACCTGGGCCGGCAGGTTGCTGCCGGTGTTGCGTTCGTCCCACATGGTCAGCGGGGCGAGCTGGGAGTACCGCAGGTTGAGCTTCGTGTAGGCCTGGTAGACGCCCCGGGAGATGGCCTCGGCGTCGGCGCCGTCGGTGAGCACGTGCCGGCCGCGCTTGCCCATCACGATCGCGGTGCCGGTGTCCTGGCACATCGGCAGCACCCCGCCGGCGGCGATGTTGGCGTTGCGCAGCAGGTCCAGTGCGACGAACCGATCGTTCGGCGAGGCGGCCGGGTCGTCGATGATCGCCCGGAGCTGGGCCAGGTGCGCGGGGCGGAGGTAGTGCGCGATGTCGTGCATCGCCTCGGCGGTCAGCGCGGTGAGCGCGGACGGCTCCACGGTGAGGAACCGGCGGCCTCCCGGGCCGTGTACGACGTCGACGCCCTCGTCGGTGACCAGGCGATAGTCCGTCTGGTCGGGGCCGGTCGGCAGCAGGGGGGCGTACGAGAATGCGGCGGCACTGCTCATGAGCGGCAAGCCTAGGGCAGACCGGTCGATCACTCCCACCCGCCGGGCGGGTCCTGGGACGCCGCTCTCATCCCGCGGTCCCGCCGCCCGCTCAGCGATCGGCGACCAGCCCCTCAGCCGTCCTTGCCGCCGTCCGGTTCGGGGCAGAGTTCCCCCTTCGGCCCGCAGTCGCCGTTGTTCGGCGCACCGGGGCCGGTGCCGCCCGGGCCGGGGGTCCCGCCGTCGCCGGGCGGGCGGGCCGGCGAGCCCCCGCCAGCGCCGAAGCGGACGTAGCCGATCTCGCGCCCCTCACCAATGATCATGCCCTGCGACCCGACCGCGAGGGCGTTCGCCGAGGTGCGCAGCACTGCCAACTCCCGGCCGTTGCGCGGGTCGACCGCGGCCAACCGGGACGGCTTCTCGTCCGCGACCACCGCCGCGTACGGGGTCAGCGCGGCACCGGCCTTGCCGCTGGCGGGACGCGTCCACAGCACCCGGTCGGTGCCGAGCTGACGGGCGACCACGGAACGTTTGTCGGCGGCGCGGAACACCGCGTAGCGGTCGTCGACGGCGATCAGCTTGGTGCCCGGTTCGCCGACCCAGAGCAGTCGGCCGTCGTACCCGTCGACGACCGCCTCGCGGCTGTCTGGGCCGACACCGATCAGCACGTTCCGCGCACCCTGCGGGTCTTCGCGCTGCACGCAGCCGGCGCTGTCGGCGGTCCGCAGGTTGACCCCGGCCCGCTGCCAGGCCTCCTGCCCGGTCGCCGGGTCCCGGGCGGAGATGGCGAAGTAGCAGGTGCCGTCCTGGGAGCGGGCGGCGATCCGCAGCATCCGGCCGCCCACCACGGACAGCCGCTCGTCCCGCCCGGGTTCGACGTTCTGCAAGACGCGACCGGTGGCGGTGTCGACGACGTGCACCCGACCGTCCACCGGGAAGCCGAGCAGCGGTGGCGCTGGTTCCGCCCCGGCCACCCCGTCGTCGACCCGGGTGGCGGTGAGCCGGCGGGTGCCGCGCAGACCCGGGTTGTCGGCGAGCAGGCCGCTGTGCACCCCGGGCAGGAACGCTGTCCAGAGTGGCGTGGTGCCGCGCGGGTCCCAGGCACTCAGGGTGCAGTCGGTGGCTTCCGTGCAGCGGGCGTCGAGGAGCAGGTTGCGGTACGTCCAGACGGCCACCGCGTCGTCGTCGCGTCGCCGGGTCGCCCCGGTCGCCGGGTCGAGCAGCTCGTACCCCTTGACCAGGAGCTTGCCCACGGCGACGACCGCGTCCCGGTCGCCGCCGGCGACCGCCGCCCAGTCCGCCTTGCGCTCCCAGAGCTGCGCCCCGGTGGCGAGGCTGCGGGCCTCCACCCGGGTGCGCTGTTCGACCACGACGGCGTCGCCGGCGATGGTCACGCTGCGCGGTGTGCCGCCGATCCGTTGCTGCCAGACCACGTCCGGCTCGGAGATGGGTTCGCTGCGGTCCACCCAGTCCCACAGGCCGGGGAAGGGATTCCACACGCCGGTCGCGGCGAGCGCGACGACCACGGCGAGGCCGAGCAGCAGCCCGCCGCGCACGCTCCCCTTCGCCACCCGCACACCGTAGCCACGATCACGGATCTTCCGTACGCCCGCGCCGCCGTGTCGCCGCGCTTTCTGCGCGCGAAGGTGTTACGAGGACGCCCGCACGGCGCTGCGCACCAGCGGCAGCGTGCGATAGGGGATCTGCTCGGCCAACGCGATGATCGTCGAGGCCCGGGTGATGCCGGCGGACGAGACGATCTGGTCGATGACCCGTTGCAGGTCGGTGTTGGAGCGGGCCACGATCCGGCAGAGCAGGTCGCTGGAGCCGGTGATGGTGTGCGCCTCCAGCACCTCGGGGATGGCGGCGAGGTGGGCGGTGACCGGGTCGTGGCCGTGCCGCTGGCTGATCTCCAGGGTGACGAAGCTGGTCACCCCGAACCCGATCGCGGCCGGTGCGATCTCCGGGCCGAAGCCCACGATGACCCGCCGCTCGACGAGCTTGTCCAGCCGGGCCTGCACGGTGCCGCGGGCCACGCCGAGCCGGCGGGAGCACTCCAGCACCCCGATCCGCGGCTCCTCGGCGAGCAGTTCGATCAAGCGCACGTCGAGGACGTCGAGCTGTACATTCTGCTCACCATTCATGGACCCAGACCATACCGAATGCGCAACCTGACCAGCATTTACCCGGACAGTTGCCCAGCCGATGCCCGCACCGCGATCCTTCGGTCAACAACCGGCCCACGAGGCCGGCCGGTACGCGAGGGAGGCCATCATGACCCAGGCGATCGACCGACCCCAGTCGACCGAGGACGTCGACGTCGACCGGCTCGTCGGCGCTGTCGACCACGACATCAGCCACGACCCGTTCCCGGTCCGGGGCCTCGACCACGTGCACTTCCTGGTCGGCAACGCCAAGCAGGCCGCGCACTACTACTCCACCGCGTTCGGCATGACCTGCGTGGCGTACCGAGGCCCGGAGCAGGGTTACCGGGACCACGCCCAGTACGTGCTGACCAGCGGCTCGGCCCGGTTCGTGCTGACCGGCGCGGTGCGCCCGGACGCCGACGGCGCCGAGCACGTGGCGAAGCACAGCGACGGGATCAGCGACATCGCGCTGGAGGTCCCGGACGTCGACGCCGCGTACGCGCACGCCATCGCGCAGGGCGCCGCCAGCGTCGTGGAGCCGCACGAGGTGACCGACGAGCACGGCACGGTCCGGATGGCCGCCATCGCCGCGTACGGCGACACCCGGCACACGCTCGTCGACAGGTCCCGCTACACCGGCCCGTTCCTGCCCGGCTTCGCCGCTCGCGGCCCGATCGTGGACCGGCAGCCGATGATCGCCGCCGGCATCCAGCCGAAGCGCTTCTTCCAGGCCGTCGACCACGTGGTCGGCAACGTGGAGTTGGGCCGGATGGACGAGTGGGTCGAGTTCTACAAGCGGGTGATGGGCTTCTCCAACATGGCGGAGTTCGTCGGCGACGACATCGCCACGGACTACTCGGCGCTGATGAGCAAGGTCGTCGCGAACGGCACCCGCAAGGTGAAGTTCCCGCTCAACGAGCCGGCGATCGCCCGCAAGAAGTCCCAGATCGACGAGTACCTGGAGTTCTACCAGGGCCCCGGGGCGCAGCACATCGCCGTCGCCACCAACGACATCCTGGCCAGCGTCGACGCGATGCGGGCCGCCGGGGTGGAGTTCCTGGACACCCCGGACTCGTACTACGAGGACCCCGAGTTGCGCGCCCGCATCGGCAAGGTGCGGGTGCCGATCGAGGAGCTGAAGGCCCGCAAGATCCTGGTCGACCGGGACGAGGACGGCTACCTGCTCCAGATCTTCACCAAGCCGGTGCAGGACCGCCCCACGGTCTTCTTCGAGCTGATCGAGCGGCACGGCTCGCTCGGTTTCGGCAAGGGCAACTTCAAGGCGCTGTTCCAGGCTATCGAGCGGGAGCAGGAAGCCCGCGGCAACCTGTAACACTTGCGGGCGTGACGCAGCCTCCGTCGTACCCGACGCCGCCGGCCGGTGGGCCCCAGCCCGCCGCCGGCGGCGTGGCGCCGCCGCCCGGACCACACCCCCACGGGTACGCGGTGCCGCCGCAGTACGCCCCACCCGGGTACGCACCGCCACCGTGGCACGCCGGACCACCCGGCCCGCCGCCTCCGCCGCTGAGCCCGGGCGGTCAGCCGCTCGCGAGTTTCGCCGACCGGCTGCTGGCCTGGTTGATCGACACGGCGCTGGCCAGCGCCGTGTCGCTGGTGCTGTTCCTGCCGTTCTTCCTCATCCTCTGGTGGCGGATGTTCACCGAGATGACCCGGACCCACACGGACGGCCCGCTGGTGGAAGCCGATCTGCCCACCCTCTTCGTCGAGTTCTTCCTGCCGATCCTGCTGCTACAGCTCGGGCTCCTCGTCGTGATGC
This sequence comes from Micromonospora sp. NPDC049204, assembly GCF_040647935.1. Lineage (NCBI taxonomy): Bacteria > Bacillati > Actinomycetota > Actinomycetes > Micromonosporales > Micromonosporaceae > Micromonospora > Micromonospora sp. NPDC049204. The sequence goes on from NZ_JBEZDC010000015.1 coordinate 68,689, forward strand.
TCGGGTTCTACTGGCTCTACCACGTGGAGTACCTCAAGCGCGGTGGTCAGACGGTCGGCAAGAAGGTGCTGAATCTGCGCGTGGTGCCGATCGACCCGAGCCGCACGTTGGACCGGCGGATGGCCGGCCGGCGCTGGCTCGTGCAGTACCTGGGAGCTTCGTTGGTCCCGGGGGGCGCCTACGTCGACGGGTTGTGGCAGCTCTGGGACAAGCCGTGGCAGCAGTGCCTCCACGACAAGTTCGCCGACACGGTCGTCGTTAAGGTGTCCTCGTGAGCGAGCGCAACGACCGAAACAGCAGGCAGCGAAGCGGAGCGGTGGCGTGAGCGAGCGCAGTGAGCGAACCAGCAGGCTCAGGAGCGTGGCGCCTCGCGCCGGCGCGCAGCGAAGCGGAGCGGCGGCGTGAGCGTTCAACCCGGCTGGTACGTGGACCCGGCCGACACCGACACCAGGCGTTACTGGGACGGCGAGGGGTGGCTCGGCGCGCCCATTCCCGTCGACGCCATTCCGCCGGACGGCCCTCCGCCGGTCGAGCCGCCGCCCGCGCCGGTCGCCCCGGTCGCGCCCGCGGCGTCGGGCACCCCGGACCCGGCGACCGTCGTCCCCGGCGGGCCGCCGCATCCGGGTCCACCACCGGGGTACGGCCCACCACCGGGGTACGGCCCGCAGTCGGGCCACGGCCCAGTCTCGGGACCGGCTGCCGGCCCTCCCGGTTGGGGTCCGCAGGGCGGTCCGCCGGGCTGGGTGCCTCCGGGTGGCCAACCTGGCTGGGCGCCCCCGCCCGGGCACCCCGGTTGGTCGATGCGACCGCCCGAGCCGCGTCCGCACGGCTTCGTGCTGGCCGGCTACGGCCGCCGGTTCGTTGCTCGGCTGATCGACTTCGGCCTCGTCTTCGCGCTGAACATCGTGGCCAACGGCTGGTTCGTCTGGCGTTGGGCGCAGGAGTGGGCCCCGTACTGGCGGGAGATCTTCCGGCGGGCCGAGCGGGGCGAGACCTCCGCCGAGGGCCTGCCGTTGCCCGGCGAGCAGGCCAACTCGCTCCTGCTGGTGATCCTGCTGATCGCCGCGGCGCTCTGGCTGGCGTACGAGGTGCCGGCCATGGCCGCCAACGGGCAGACCGTCGGCAAGCGGCTGATGCGGATCCGGGCGGTGCCGATCGCCGCCGACCAGCCGCTGGGCATGGTTCGGTCGCTGAGCCGGTGGAGTCTGCTGGGTCTGCCGACGCTGTTCTGGTACTGCGCCGGGATCGGTCTGGTGCTGCAACTCGTCGACGCCCTCTCCCCGCTCTTCGACCACCCGCTGCGCCAGGCGCTGCACGACAAGCGCGCGCAGACAGTCGTCGTCGAAGTTCCGCACGGCTTCGCTTCCACCCCCTCGAACGACCGCAACCAGCCCCCGGGAGACACCCCATGACCGACTCCGGACGTCATCAGCCGGCGCTGCGGCTGACCCGCGCCGACCTGGACGCGCTACCCAACTACGTGCCGGGTCGCAGTCCCGCCGACCTGGCCCGTGAGTTGGGCCTGCCGGAGGCCATCAAGCTGGCCAGCAACGAGGTGCCGTACGGGCCGCTGCCGGGCGTGGTGGAGGCGGTCACCGAGGCGATCACCACCTCGCACCGCTACCCGGACATGGGCGTGGTCGCGCTGCGGGACGCGCTGGCCGAGCGGTACGGGGTGCACGCCGACCGGATCGCCACCGGCTGCGGGTCCGTGGCGCTCGCCGAGCACCTGGTGCGGGCCACCTGCCTGCCCGGCGACGAGGTGCTGTACTCGTGGCGGTCCTTCGAGGCGTACCCGATCATCGTGGCGACCAGCGGCGCGACGAGCGTGCGGGTGCCCAACGACGCCGGGCACGGGCACGACCTGGCGGCGATGGCCGCGGCGGTGACCGAACGGACTCGGGTGATCTTCGTCTGCAACCCGAACAACCCCACCGGTACGGCCGTGCGCCGGGGAGAGTTGGACCGGTTCCTCGACGCGGTGCCGGACGACGTGCTGGTGGTGATCGACGAGGCGTACCGGGAGTTCGTCACCGACGCGGAGGTGCCGGACGGTCTCGACTACCTGGACCGGCCGAACGTGGCGGTGTTGCGCACCCTGTCCAAGGCGTGGGGTCTGGCCGGGCTGCGGATGGGCTGGCTGGTTGCCCAGCCGGTGGTGGCCGCGGCCATCCGCAAGGTGGCGACCCCGTTCTCCAGCAGCACGGCGGCCCAGGCCGGGGCGCTCGCCGCGCTGACCCAGGCGACGGAGATGGCGCGTCGCTGCGCCCTGGTCGTCGCCGAGCGGGACCGGGTCACCGAGGCGCTGCGCAAGTTCGTGCCCGAACTGCCGACGAGCCAGGCCAACTTCGTCTGGCTGCCGCTGGGCGAGCGGGCCGTGGCGTTCGGCAAGGCGTGCGAGTCACGCGGGGTGATCGTGCGGCCGTTCGCCGGGGACGGGGTCCGGGTCACCATCGGCACCCCTGCCGAGAACGACGCGTTCCTGGCCGCTGCGGAGTCCGCACTGATCTGACCCAGAAAGGGTCATAAGCGCTGTTTGTCCGCTTGTGCCCCGCTGCCTGCCCTATCTTCCGAAGTAGCCGGCTGTATCGAGGAATCACGCCGGCTCACTTCGAGAACGGGGTAACAAACAGTGCGTACTGCCAAGATCTGCCTCGCCGGAGCGGCCGCCGCCGCGATGGTGGGCTTCCTCGCCGCACCGGCCGCCGCCGCTCCCACCGACACCACCGACGTCACCTTCGAGGTGGCGGCGGGCACCCTCGACATCGACGCGCCGGCCACCGCCGACCTGGGCAGCGGCGCGCCCGGTAGCACCATCACCGGCCAGCTCGGCCCGGTCACGGTCACCGACTCCCGGGGTGCGGCGGACGCCTCCTGGGTCGCCTCAGTGACGGCCAGCGTCTTCCAGACCGGCGGCGGCACCCCCGCCGAGACGGTCCTCCCGGGGGAGATCGACTACTGGTCCGGCCCGGCCACGGCGACCACCGGCACCGGCACCTTCACGCCGGGCCAGGCCAACGCCGGCGCCGCCGCGCCGCTGGACAGCGTCACCCCGCTCACGGCGTTCACCCACGCCGGTGGCACCGGCGGCAACACCGCGACCTGGAACCCGACCCTGATCGTCAACGTGCCGCTGGACAGCATCGCGGGCGTCTACACCGGGACGGTGACGCATTCGGTGGCCTAGCCGCCACGGCCGGTCGACCGTCGCGGTCGCACTGGCGCTGCTCTCCCTCGCCGGTCCGGGTCTGACGACCCGGGCCGGCGCGGCCGAGCCAGACGCCGACGACCGCCTCGGAATCCGGCTGCTGGAGGCACCCACCAACCGGCGCGACGACCCCCGGGCGTTGCGCTACATCGTCGATCACCTGCCGCCGGGCACCACCATCAAGCGGCAACTGCTGATCACCAATCGCACCGACGAGGCCCGCCGCATCGACGTGTATCCGGCGGCGGCGAGCGTGGAGGGTTCGGAGTTCAGGTTCGGCGAGGGCCGCGCGGCCAACGAGCTGACGTCCTGGGTCACCCTCGACACCTCGGCTGTCGAGGTGGAAGCGTGGGGCGAGGCCCGGGTCCTGGCGACCATCACGGTGCCGCCGCCCGCCTCGCGCGGCGAGCGGTACGGCGTGATCTGGGCGTCCGCCACCTCCGCGCCCCGGGCCGGCGGAGAGGTCACCCAGATCCACCGGGTCGGTGTCCGGATGTACCTCGACATCGGACCCGGCGGCGAACCGGTCTCCGACTTCTCCATCGGTGAGCTTCGCCCGGCCCGCGGCCCCGAGGGCGAGCCCTCGGTGACCGCCCAGGTCACCAACACCGGCGGTCGTGCCATCGACCTGACCGGCTCGGTCACCCTCAGCGACGGACCGGCCGACAGCCGCGCTGGCCCGTTCCCCGTGGTGCAGGGCGTCACGCTGGCGCCGGGCGGCTCCGGGCAGGTCATCGCCCGGCTACCGGCCGCGTTGCCGAACGGACCCTGGAAGATCGAGGTGAACCTGGAGAGCGGGCTGGTGAAGCGCAGCGTCAGCGCGCAGATCGAGTTTCCCGACCCGGGTCAGGTCGGCAAGCGGGGCAACGTCATCTCCCGGATGGTGTCCGGCTGGACCGTGGCGGCGGCCGTCGCGGGCCTCCTGCTCCTCGCCGGACTCGCGGTGCTGATCCGCCGCTCCCGCAAGTCCCCTCGGCCCCCCACCGGCAGGCCACGGGAGCGGGTTCCGGCCGGACGTTGACGCCACGCCGGCGGCCGCACAGCGCATCGGCCGCCGGTGGCGGGTTCCGCACCGGCCATCGACGAGGTGCACACGATGGACCAGCCACCGGCGGCGGGCTCGCGCCAACCGCCGACGGCCGGCGTACATCACACGCGCCGCCAGCGACGGGCGGCGAGGCCACCGACGATCAGCAGGAGCACGCCCAGTCCGACGAGCAGCAACGTCGACCCGCCGGAACCGGTGACCGGCAGTTGACCGTGGCTGGGCGTGGGCTGCGGTGGCGCCGGCGTGGGTTGCGTGGGCGTCGGCGGCGCGGGTTGCGTGGGGGTGGGCGTGGGTGACGCGGGTTGCGTTGGCGTGGGTGTCGGCGACGCCGGCAGGATCTCGAAGGTGACGCCCGTGTCCGCCGACGGCGCGACCCGGACGGCAGCAAACCCGCGCGCCGACGCGGGATCGGCGTCGAGCACCGGCGGAACCGCCAGTGCGAGGCTCGCCGCGGCGGCGAGTGCGCCACCCACGAGATAGTTGGCTGCTGTCCTGCCCATGCGCCGACCCCTTCCCGAGGAAACCTGAACCGTGAAAAACATACCTTTTACCGCCAAAAGGTATGCAGGGTTCAGCTCTGCGGGTGCCGGAGACACCACGATCAGGTGGCGGCCAGGATCACCGCTTCCGCCGTCAGGTAGTAGCGCCGGTCGTCGCCGGCGGGGTCGACCGGCCTGCGGAGTCGTTCCACCGCGACATAGCCGCCCCCGGCCCCCACCGCCCCGGGCACCCAGCCCGTCCCGTCCCGTCCGACGTTGAGCGAGAAGCGGGACAGTCGCCTACCGGTCGCCGGGTCCAGCGTCACCAGTTCGTTGGCGTCGGTCAGCAGGTGCACCCGGCCAGGCTGCGCGGCCAGGACCCGTGCCGTACCCAGATCAGCGGACCGCCACAACTCCGCGCCCGTACGCGCCGACCGACCCACCACCACCCCGTCGAGCACCACCACGGCCTGCTCACCCACCACGGTTGCCCCGGCCGGATCGAGCGCGGGGGCAGCGACCGGCTCGCCGACGCCCACCAGCCAGCCCCGGCCGGCCGCGTCGCCCGGTCCCGCGGTGCGCAAGGCCGGGCAGTCCGACCGACCGCTACGACAACCGAGCGGAGTCACCACCAACTCGTCGGACCCACCCGGCGGTCGCCAGCGTTCCCGCACCGCACCGGTCGCCGCGTCCCGGAACTCGACAGTCGCGGGTCCGGCACACCGGTCCAGACCGATCAGCTGTCCGCCGACCGTGGTGCCGACGTCGCTGCGGCACCGGCCGGGCAGCTCGACCCGCCAGAGTTGCCGGCCGCCGCTCACCTCGACCCCGCGCGCCTCGGTGTCCCCGCTGACCACCACCACCGTGCGGCCGTCCGTGAGGTCGGTGAGGTGCAGCCCGCGCGGATCCCAGACGATTGCCGCACCGGTACGGCGTACCACCGCATCGCTCTCGGCGGGCTCCGGGCCGTCAGCCTTCCAGAGCACCCGCCCGGTCGGCGCGTCGAGCGCGACCAGTTGCCCGTCGGACCAGCGGCTGACCACCGTACGGCCGCTGGCCACCACCCCGGTCAACTCCGCCGGCCAGCGCCGGTACGACCAGTACGGGGTGGTCCGGTGCCGACCGTCGACCGGCCGGTCGGCGTACACCTGGCGGTGCGCCGCGTACACCCGCAGCCTCCCGTCCACGATCAACGGTGCGACCGGCAGTCGACCCACCACACCGGCAGCTGGTCGGGCCGCCTGCGGATAGTCCGCCTGGGCCACCGTGCTCACCTCGGCCGGCGCGAGCACCCGGTAACCGATGACCACGACGACCACGGTCGCGAGCAGCGCCGCGACCGCCATCGCGAGCCGTCGTCGGCCCCTCGGGATCCCCATGCCGCACCTCCGCCCGGCACCCTACCCAGCGGAACCTGCCGGACCCCGCGCAGGTCAGGGCGACCACGCGCGGATGCGGAGGTGACCGGCCGGCGCTCAGGCGGCTTCGACGGCGCCGGCACCGGCCGCCACGGCCAGGTCGGCGAGGTCGCGGCCGAGCGCCACCTCGACCGCCCGCGCGGCGAGGCCGCCGAGCAGCAGCGCCATCACCCGGCCGTACGGAGCCGTCGGCACGGCCTCGTGGGTGACGGTGACCGCCGTGCAACCCCGACGGCGACGCCGGACCTGTCGCAGACTCCAGGTGATTCGGTAGTCCACGCCAGCACCTGAGGAACAGAGCACCAACCGGTGTGGGGCGACTGCCTCCACCACCAGGAACTCTTCGGTGAGCGTGCCGCCGTCGGGCTGGGCTCGCTCCTCACGCCAGGCGGTGCCCGGCCCGAACGGACCCGGGGTGAGCACCTCGATCGAGCCCGCGGCGGTCAGCCGGGCCGTACGGCCGGGCAGGTCGGTCAGCAGACCCCAGACATCGACAGCGTGCGCCTCGATGAACCTGGTAACCGCCACCGTCGACATGCCCGCCTCCCGTGTCCCCGACGGTACGCGGAGTAGGGGCCGGCCGGGGCCCCCGGGACGGATTTTCCACCTCCCGGAGGCCACGCTGTCCGATTGGACCATTGCTCGGCACCAGACGTCGTCGACAGGTGCCGATGCTCCGGTCAGTGTTCGAAGCGACCCGCCCGGATCGCGCCGATGAACGCCGTCCACCCAGGCGGGCTGACCGCGAGGGTGGGGCCGGCCTGGTCCTTGGAATCGCGGACCGCAACCAGACCATGGACATCGACCAGGTTGTCCGCCACTTCCACGCAGAGCCCCTGGTCGTTGGAACGGCTGCTGGTACGCCAGACCGCGCCCGCAAGATCGTGCATCGTCGTTACCTCCGTGTGCGATGGACGCCCCACCGCTGGCAGCCGGGTTGAACCCGGCTCGGATCGCGCGGCGAGGCAACGGGATCCGGACGATCAACGGGTCAACCCGGCCGGGTTATCGCACCGGCTGTGCGATAACCGGTCCCGTGCACGAGACGGAGGTAATGCGACCGCTCAGTTGGCCGGACGAATGGTGCCGCTGACCTCGCCCAGGGCGATGGTCGTGCCGTCCGGGCCGGGCGCGGTGGCGGTGATGGTCACCGTGTCGCCGTCGGTGAGGAAGGTGCGGCTCTCGTCGCCCACCGTCACCGGCTCCGCCCCACCCCAGGTCAGCTCCAGGAACGAACCGACCTGCGTACGGTCGGGGCCGGAGACGGTGCCGGAGGCGTACAGGTCGCCGGTGCGCAGTGCCGCGCCGTTGACGGTGAGGTGGGCCAACTGCTGTGCCGGCGTCCAGTACATGGTGGCGAACGGCGGCTCGCTGACCAGCGTGCCGTTCCACTCCACCGCCAGCCGGAGGTCCAGACCCAGGTGCGGCACGTCGCGCAGGTAGTCGACCACCGGCGGGTCCTGGTCGGGGGCGGGGACGAAGGCATCGCCGAGCGCGTCCAGCGGCGTGACCCAGGCCGAGACCGAGGTGGCGAACGACTTGCCGAGGAACGGGCCGAGCGGCTGGTACTCCCAGGCCTGGATGTCCCGGGCGGACCAGTCGTTGACGAGCACCACTCCGAAGACGTGGTCGGCGAAGTCGTCGACCGACACCCGATCGCCCAACCGGCTGGGTACGCCCACCACGAAGCCGACCTCGGCCTCGATGTCCAGGCGTACCGACGGGCCGGTGACCGGGCCTTCGGCGGACGCCCGCTGGCCGGTCGGCCGGGTCACCGACGTGCCGGAGACGACGACCGTGCCGGCCCGCCCGTGGTAGCCGATCGGCAGGTGCTTCCAGTTCGGCAGCAGCGGCGGCTGACCGGGGCGGAAGATCTGCCCGACGTTCGACGCGTGGTGCTCGGAGGAGTAGAAATCGACGTAGTCAGCGACCTCGATCGGGAGCAACAGCTCCACGTCGTCCAGGGGCACCAGCATCGGCTCGACGTCGGCCCGGTGCGCCGGGTCGGTCAACAACTCGGTGATCCGCTGCCGTACCGCGATCCACTGCGGACGGCCCAGCGCCATGAACTCGTTGAGGGTGGGTCGGCACAGCGCGCCGGCGGCCAGCACCAGTTCTGCGGCCTCCGCCGCGGCCAGGTCGAACACCCAGGACCCGATCCGTACGCCGATCCGCGGCCGACCCCCGTCGCGCCGGAAGACCCCGTACGGCAGGTTCGTCACCCCGTACGGCGAACCGTCAACGCCGGTCACCCAGGTCATGCGTCGTAGCCCCCGTTCACCAGCCCCAGCCGGATCAGATCGGTAAGTGGTTCCAGGATGCTGCACGAACCGAAGCCGACCCAGAGCGGGCGGGGTTCGTGCAGCCGTACGGTGGCGCGCTCCAACAGGGGGCGCGGGTCGAGCGCGGTCAGCAGCTCGGCGACCCGGCCCACGCTCTCGCCGTCGGCGGCGGCAAGCGTCGCGGCCAGCACGTTGGCGTACCCGTGGTGGGTGAAGCCGGTCTCCGGGTCGAGGTGCCGGACCGCCTGGTGCAGCCCCGCGGTGAGCTTGAACGGCAGGTCCCGGTCCCGGCAGGCGCAGATCACGGCGGCCAGCTCGGCCGGGGTGGGGAAGAGTTCGGCGGCCAGTCCGCCGGTGCGGAACTTGGCGGCGATCGGCACGCCGCCGGCGCGGGCGGCGGCGATCGCGTCAAGCGCGCCCATCAGGCCGAAGGTCAACGGAAGCTCGGCGTACACGGCCTCGACGCCCGGCATGGTGTCGGCCAGTCGCAGCAGCTCGACGATGCCGGGCAGCGGGTCCTCGCCCCGCTTGGCGACCGCCACCTCGACCTGCCGTGCGGTCACGCCGTCCGGGGCGAGGAACGAGAGCGCGAACGGCAGATTGCCGACCCCGGTGTCACCGATCACGCCGAGCACCAGGCCCTCGCCCGGGTCGGCCAGACCACTCAGCTCGCCCGCCGAGACGGTCGAGGCGGGAATCAGCAGGGGGCCGACCAGGTCGGCGTACCAGGCGGCGCGGTGTTGGCGGTGGGCGACCAGGGCGTCGTGCAGCGTGGCGCTGCCCGGCGGGAAGACGGCGGCGTCGTCCACCAGGCCGTGGAGGAGTGCGGGCACCTGCGTTGACACGGAACAAGAATGTACGGGACGCTACGAGGAACGGACAACAACGTCCGATTATCGGACACACCTGGCCGGTGGACGGGACATCCCGGGAGGCGACATGCCGTATTACCGCAGCGTCGGCGAGGTGCCGCGCAAGCGCCACACCCAGTTCCGGCAACCCGACGGCAGCCTCTACGCCGAGGAGTTGATGGGCCAGGAGGGCTTCTCCTCCGACTCGTCTCTGCTCTACCACCGGCACGCACCCACCGCGATCCTGGCCGCCGACGAGTTCACCCCGCCCAGGTTCACCCGGGCACCGAACCTGCCGCTCAAGCCCCGCCACCTGCGCACCCACAAGCTGGACACCGGCGGGTCCGACCCCATCCTCGGCCGGCAGTACCTACTCGCCAACGACGACGTCCGGATCGGGTACGTGCTCGCCGACCGGCCCTCGCCGCTGTTCCGCGACGCCACCGGCGACCACTGCCTCTACGTCGAGTCGGGCACCCTGCGGGTCGAGTCCCCGTTCGGCGTGCTGGACGCGGTCGCGGGCGACTACGTCGTCATTCCCACCTCGACCATCCACCGGCTGGTGCCCACCGGCGACCAGCCCGTCCGGCTGCTCGCCGTCGAGGCGTCCGGGCACATCGGCCCGCCCAAGCGCTACCTCTCCGTCCGCGGTCAGTTCCTGGAGCACTCGCCGTACTGCGAGCGCGACGTCCGCGGCCCCGACGCCCCGCTGCTCGTCGACGGCGAGGAGGTCGAGGTGCTGGTCCGCCACCGCCGTGGTTGGACCCGCTACGTCTACGCGAACCACCCGTTCGACGTGGTCGGCTGGGACGGGCACCTCTACCCGTGGGCGTTCTCCATCCACGACTTCGAGCCGATCACCGGGCGCATCCACCAGCCCCCGCCGGTGCACCAGACCTTCCAGGGTCCCAACTTCGTCATCTGCTCGTTCGTGCCCCGCAAGGTCGACTACCACCCGCAGTCGATCCCGGTGCCGTACAACCACCACAACGTCGACTCCGACGAGATGCTCTTCTACACCGGCGGCAACTACGAGGCCCGCCGCGGCTCCGGCATCGAGCAGGGCTCGATCTCCCTGCACCCGTCCGGCTTCACCCACGGCCCCCAGCCCGGTGCCGCCGAACGTTCCATCGGCGCCGACTACTTCGACGAGCTGGCCGTCATGGTCGACACCTTCCGCCCCCTCGATCTCTGCGACGCCGCCAGCGGCTGCGAGGACGAGGGGTACGCCTGGACCTGGGCGCGTCGCGGCTAGCGGAGCGCGGTTCTGGTGAAGATGGCGAACTCGGCCACCGCCGTGACGGCGATGGCCAGCACCAGGGGCCACGGGGAACCGACCACGGCGTACACCAGCAGCAGCAGCGGCGCGGCCGCCACCGCGTAGACGGCCAGCGCGATCGCCCGGTCCGAGCGCAGCAGGGCCGGCAGGACGGTCCGGGTCAGCCCCGGCAACCGGGCCGCGAGCTGCCAGACCACGATCCCCCCGCTGAGCGCGGCGAGCACCGCCAGGGCGCGGGACAACCCGTCGCTCGCCGACGCCGCGAAGGCCACCAGCACCGCCGCCACCAGCGACCAACCCGCGCCGTAGAGCACCAGGCGGTGCAGGCCGTGCGCGAGCGTCCGTGGCGATTCGATGCGACTCGGGCTGATGGCGACGGTCTCGGCGACGTGCGCCAACGCCTCCGACCACCGACGCTGCTCCAACCTCAGGACCCCCACGTCGTGCCCAGCCTCGGCGACGCGCGGGTCGAGCCGCAACGCCTCCCGGTAGGCCCGCTCGGCCAGGTCGAACAGGTTCAGCCGGGCGGCGACCAGGCTGAGCACCAGGTGCGCCTGCGGCTCCTCCGGTGCCAGTTCGACACCACGCCAGGCCGCGTTCAGCGCCGGCTGGCCGTTGCGGGCGTCGGCCAGGAGCGCCGCCGCGCTCCGCTGGGCGTACGCGTCGGCCGGGCCGAGGGCGAGGAGCCGGTCGGCGGTGGCCGCCGACTCGCCGTAGCGCTCCAGGTCGGCCAACGCCATGCCCCTGGCGACCAACGGCGGTAGGGCCTCCGGTGCGGCGGCCACGGCCGTGTCGGCGGCGGCGAGCGCCTCGGTCGGGCGACCGGCGGCCAGGTGCACCCGAGCCAGCGTGGTGAGGGCTTCCACGTCATCCGGTTGCAGGGCCAGCCCGTAGGCCAGCTCACCGGCCGCCTCGTCGTGGCGCCCGAGCTCGGCGAGAAGTTGGGCCCGCTGGAGATAGCCGTCGGCGGCGGACTGGTCGGGGGCTGGGTCGCTGGACATCGCGGCGAGCTTAGGCGGCCGGCGCGTCGTACACCAGGGCCACCGCGACACCGGCCAGCCCTTCCTCGCGGCCGGTGAAGCCAAGGCCGTCGGTGGTCGCGGCGGAGAGGGTGACCGGGGCACCGACGGCAGCGGACAGCACCTCCTGGGCCTCTGCCCGACGCCGGCCGATCTTGGGTCGGTTGCCGACCACCTGCACCGACACATTGCCGATCTCCAGGCCGCTGGCGCGTACCCGGCGGGCCGTCTCGGTCAGCAGCGCCACCCCGGACGCGCCGGCCCACTCCGGCTGACCCACCCCGAAGGCGGCGCCGAGGTCACCGAGGCCGGCGGCGGAGAGCAGCGCGTTGCAGGCGGCGTGCGCGACCACGTCGGCGTCCGAGTGCCCGGCGAGGCCGTCCTGGTCGGGCCAGAGCAGGCCCGCGACCCAGCAGGGCCGGCCGGGCTCGAACGCGTGCACGTCGGTGCCGATGGCGACCCGGGGAACGATCATGATCCGAGAGTACGCGTCAACCGGAGGCGGCAAGCAGGTGCTCGGCCAGCGCCAGGTCGAACGGCCTGGTGATCTTCAGGGCGTACTCGGAGCCCGGCACGCAGCTCACCACGACACCCTGCTTCTCGACCAGCCCAGCGTCGTCGGTGAGGGGATCGCAGGCCACGGCGTGCGCGGCGCTGAGCACGGCCCGGCGGAAACCCTGCGGGGTCTGCACCGCGCGCAGGGAGGAACGGTCGACGGTGCCGAGCACCACCTCGTCGGCATCCACCTCTTTGATCGTGTCGACGACCGGCAGCACCGGGATCACCGCGTCCCGCCCGTCACGAACCGCCGCCGCGACGGATTCGACGAGTTCGGGTGGGGTGAGCGCGCGGGCGGCGTCGTGCACCAGCACGATCGTCGGGCCGGTGGGCACCGCGGCCAGCGCGGCGGCCACCGATGCCTGTCGTTCCGCACCGCCGGCCACCACGATCACCGGTGCGACCGGGGCCAACAGCTCGCGGACGGCCTGCACGTCGGCGACCGGCGCGGCCACCACGATCGTGTGCACCGACGGTGCGGCGGCCAGTCGACGCACGGCATGCACCAACAGTGGCTCGCCGGCGAGCAGGCGCAGCGCCTTGGGTCGGCCGGGGCCGAGCCGTACGCCGGCACCCGCCGCAGGCACGAGGACCGCGACGTCACCGCGCGGATTGAGCTGCGCGGTCACGTCGCGGTCCTCGGTGGTTTCTTCGCTACTTGGTGGGACGACGATGCTCTGCGGACTAGGCCTCGGTGAGGACCTTGTCGAGCAGCGTCTCCGCCTCATCCTTGGTGCTCTTCTCAGCCAGCGCGACCTCACCAACGAGAATGTCGCGGGCCTTGGCCAGCATCCGCTTCTCGCCAGCGGAGAGGCCCCGCTCCCGCTCCCGGCGCCACAGGTCGCGCACGACCTCGGCGACCTTCAGCGGATTGCCGGAGGCCAGCTTTTCCAAGTTGGCCTTGTAACGCCGCGACCAGTTGGTCGGCTCCTCGGTGTGCGGAGCCCGCAGAACGTCGAAGACCTTACCGAGGCCCTCTTCGCCGACCACCTCACGGACGCCCACGATCTCGGCGTTCTCGGCCGGCACCCGGACCGTCAGGTCACCCTGCGCGACCCTCAGGACGAGGTATTGCTTAGGCTCGCCCTTGATGACCCGAGTCTCGATTGCCTCGATGAGTGCGGCCCCGTGGTGGGGGTAGACAACGGTCTCGCCGACACTGAAAACCATAGGTTCGAAACCCCTTTCGCTGTGTCTAGGGTAACACGCTCAGGCACCGATGTCTCACCGATGTCCTGACCGTTGGCGCAGCTCAGGGGCCCTGTGAGAGGTCTTGCTTCAGCTTGACAGGCGGTCAAACCAATGGTTCGAACACGCTCCGTAACGTGCGGATGACTGCCCGGCACTAGTGAACAGAACGTCGAGATCAAGGGCTATGCGCTTCTCCCATGGTATCGCGGCTGGCGGGAATGCGCCCAGGTGTAGCGGGAGGTGCCCCTGGTGCGGGACCCTGGAGACCGAGCCGCACACCGCTCTCGAGCCCCTTCCAGGAGGTCCGATGGGCAAGCCGGATGCCGAGGGTCACGGGCCAGCCGACGGCCTACCCGGCCTACCGCCCGAGTGGGGCCGCATCGTGGTCCCGGACGACGCCTCGGCGCTCGCCGACGAGGCCGCCCAGCTTCGTCGCGAGCTGCGCCGTGCCGCCGGCGACCGCCCCGGCCGCCTGGCCCTACCACTGCTGGTGCTGGTGGTCGCACTGCTCACCACGATGGCCGGCCTGCTCGCCGTCGCCTGGCCCCGCGCCAGCCGGGGCACCGACCGACCGACCCCGGCCCCGTACGCGCCTCCCGCGACCGTCGCCGGCCGGGCACTGCCCGCGCTGGACCTGGTCGACGCCGCCCAGGCGCCGGTGCCGCTGCGCGGCCTGCTGCCCGCCATGATCATCCTGGTGGACGGCTGCCCCTGCCCCGAGCGGATCGACGAGGCCGCGGCGGCGGCGCCCCCGGGGATCGCGGTGATCACCGTGGCCGGAGGGCGGAGGGTCGCGACCTCGCCATCGGCGAGCACGGGCGTCCGGGCACTCGCCGACCCCGCTGGCGGACTGCGGTCGTTCCTGGGCCAACCGGTCCACCCCGGCACCCTGACCGCACTGCTGGTCGACCGCACCGGCACGGTGACCCGGGTGCTGCCCGAACTGGGGACTGTCGACTCCTACCGCAACGACCTGAGCGCCCTCGCCGGCTGACCCCACGAGGGCCGGTGACCCCGCCGGGCCAGGTGGTTCGACACCGGCCCAGGGTCTGTTCAAAGTCCTCGGTCGAGCCGAGGCGGGCCAGGGGCTTTGAACAGCCCTAGCGGGGCAGGCCGACGAGTTGCGCCTCGATATCGATCTCGCGCACCCCGCCGGTCGACAGCGACACCCGGAACGGCCTGCCGTCCGAGAGCACCTCGGCGCTGGTGATCACGCCATCGCAGTCGATCTCGGACGGCCCGGCCGACTCGGCCTCGAAGACCGTCACCGACAGGGTGCCCGGCCTGGTGCACCGGTACTGCAGCAGGTAGCGGGAGTCGCCGCCGCCCGCCTGCCGGACGATGCGCTGCCTCGGCACGAGCACCGTCCGCTCCTGCCAGATCGTCTCGCGGAACGCGGGCAGCTCGCCCTGGAAGAAGAGCCAGCTCGGATCACCCTCGATGTCGATGATCTCACCGCTGGCCGGGTCGAGTACCGCCCGCGGGGCATCCACCGCCCGGACGACCGCCCCCGTCTCTCCATCAACCCGCGCGGTCGCCCCAATACCCCGGACCAGGGCGCGCTCCAACGGCGTGCTGACGCTGGGCCCCGCGACAGGCGTCGCCGCCGTCCCGGGCGGCCGAGCCACCGGAGCGGGCGCGGCGGAGCGCCACCACCAGCCACCGGCGACCAGGAGGGCCGCCGTCGCGCCGAACAGCACCGCCGAGCGCAGCCGCCCCTCCGCCGTCGCATCCATCCATCGAGCGTAACGCCGCCAGGGGCGGATTTTTACTCCTGTCGATCGAGCAGGGCGGCGTACAGGGTGAGGCCGGGGCCGAACGCGAGCATGACGATGCGTCGAGCCGCCGGCGTGGAACGGCCCAACCGGTCCAGGATCAGCAACACGGTCGGCGACGAGCAGTTGCCGTGCTCGTCGAGCGTCGCCCAGGACGCCGCCAACCCCTCCGGAGGGAGGGCCAGCTCCCGTTCCACCACGTTGAGGATCCGCGGCCCACCCGGGTGCACGGCCCAACCGTCCACGTCGGAACTGGTGACGCCGTGCCGGGCCAACAGGTCGTCGACCAACCCGCGTACGTGCCTCGACAGCACCTGCGGCACCTTCGGCGACAACCCCATCCGGAAGCCGGCATCGGTGACGTCCCAGGTCATGTGATCGGCGGTCGAGGTGTCGGTGACCGAGGTGACCTCGCGTAACGCGTACCCCGGACCACCCGGCACGACCACGGCGGCGACCGCGGCGTCCGAGAAGAGCGCGTGCGAGACGATCTGCTGGGTGTCCACCCTGGCACTGGACGGCTGGATGTGCAGGCTGGTCAGCTCTGCGCAGAGCAGCAGCGCCGGCCGCCCCCGCGCGGTGACGAAGTCACTCGCCGCGCCGAGCCCCGGCAGCGCCGCGTAACAGCCCATGTGGCCGATGAACATCCGCTGGGTGTCCGCCGCCATACCGAGGTCCCGGGCGAGCAGGATGTCCAGCCCGGGGGTGGCGTAGCCCGTGCAGGAGCAGACGATGAACATGCCGATGTCGCCGGCGTCCAACCCGGCGGCGGTCAACGCGCGACCCACCGCCTCCTTGCCCAGCGGCAGCGCCTCCACCTGGTAGCGGCGCATCCGGCGCTCGGTCGGCCAGTCCGACACGTCCTCCAACAGCGGGTTGACCGCGGCCTGACGCCGGGTCACCCCGGAGTTCGCGAAGATCCGCTGGGCCAACGACCGGGTGGTGCCGGTGAAGTGCCGGGAGAAGAAGCCCTCCCACAACTCGTCCTGCGAAGCGGACGGCGGCTGCGCAGTCCCGAGCCCCGCGATCACTGGTACGGACACGATCCCCACCTCTCGTCGGATGCTGTCCTCCCCCTGGCCGTCCCACCAGCCGCCTCGGCTGGCCCATCTTCCGTGCCGAACCCGCGGAGCCGCCTCACCAACGCGGTGCCGATCCGTCGCGGTCCGGGTCGCCGCCCAGAGCGGCGATGCCCAGCCAGTCGGCGCAGACGTCCGACGTGGCCGGGTGCAGCGAGCCGCAGCGGGCGTCGCGGTAGAGCCGCTCCAACGGATGACCACGTCGGGTCGCCGAGGTGCCCGCGGCCTCCAACACCGACGCCGCCACCTCCGCGGCCGTGGTGCCGGCGAGCAGCTTCGCCCGCCACACCCAGCGGTTGGTCTCCTCGTCGCCCGGCGCGTCGTCCACCCGACGGGCCGCCTCGGCGACCACCAGCTGCGCGGCGGCGGTCGTGGCGTCCGCCCGCCCCAGCCGGGCCCGCACCGCCGGCAGGCCGGCCAGGTTGCGGGCGTTCAGGTGCTCGGCCGCCGCGTCGATCGCCGCCCGGGCCACCCCCACGTAGACGGCCGCGTAACTGGCCACCAGCCAGTGCGGCATCAACTGGGCGACCACGAGCGCCAACCCCTCCACGCCGCCGAGCAGTCGGTCCGTGGGCACCGTCACATCCAGGTGCAGGTCGTGCGAGGAGGTGGCGCGCATGCCGAGCGAATCCCAGGTCGGCTCCACGGTCAACCCGTCACCGGCCGGCACCAGGAACTGCGAGACCACCGACTGGTCGGCCGCGCTGCGTGCCGCCACCAGGTAGCCGTCGGCGTGACCGGCGCCGGAACAGAACGTCTTGCTGCCCTTGAGATGCCAACCCTCGTCGGTCTCCTCGTACGCCGTGGTGAGCTGGGACAGCCGGGCACCGGCGCCGCGCTCGCTCATCGCGACCGCGTACCAGGAGCCCTGGGCGGCGGCGGTGAGCAGGCGGTCCCGAGCTGCCAACGCCTCGTCCGGCACGCCCAACGCCTCGGCCAGCTCCTCGGTGACCGCGCCCAGGGCACCGGTCACCGAGGCGTGCATGTTGAACACCAGGGCCGTCGCGCCGTTGCCTCGGGCAAGCTCGGTGGCCACCGCGGCGTACTCGGCGAAGCTGGCCCCCATGCCTCCCAGCGCCCGGGGCACCATCAACCCGAAAAGGCCAGCCTCCCGCAGGTCACGGAAGTCCTCGATGGGGAAGGAACCGTCCCGGTCGTGCTCCGCCGCGCGCGCGGCGAACCGCGGCGCCAACCGGCGGGCCGCCTCAAACGCCTGCACCGTCATATCGTCTCCTCCTCGGCGTCCCATACCCCGCCACGGCCGGACTATCCTTTGCGGACCCCCCGGCCCTGGTAGAGCACGGCGGTGGACCGGGTCGGCACGATGCGCGGCGCGCGGACGGTGGACGTCGCACCGGTCGCGCGGGCCCGGCGCAGCAACCAGGCAAGCATGCCCCCGACCTGCGGACGGATGCCGCGCACTCGCAGGTCCACGCCGTGCCGAGCGCACTCGGCCACCAGGGCCCGCGCGTCCACGAACAACCGTGGATCGTGGATTCCGCGCGGCACCGTCGGCAACCGCTCGGCGATCCGTACCGCGACGAGCCGGGCCAGGGCCGTGTCGTTCAGGGTGTCCAGGACCAGCAGGCCACCCGGACGCAGCAGGCGGCACGCCTCGGCAACCACCCGCGGCCAGGCCGGCACATGCTCCAGCAACTCGCCCGCGGAGACCACGTCGGCGCATCCGTCCGGAAGCGGGACCGCTGTCGCATCACCCTGCACAACGCGCACCCCGTGCTCGGCTGCCTGGAGCAACGCCGAGCGGGTCAGATCCACACCGACGTGGCGGTAGCCCTTGCCGGCCAGGTGCGGCGCGAGCAGACCGGCACCGCAACCCAGGTCCACCAGCAGCTCGTCGGGACGGGTCGCCGGTGGCACCAGCGCCGCGCGGGCCGCGGCCAGCCAGTGCAGCATCGCAAACGCGCCATCCGGCCGCCACCACTCGGCGGCCAGGTCGTCGTACTGGCGCGGGTCGTTTCGCGGCAGCACCCGGGGGCCGGTGGACGCCGCGGACGCAGCCACGTCTCGCATGGCACGAGCGTGGCACGACTGCTCGGTAACGACCAGACTTCCCTTATGTCGTCGAGGGTGTTAGGGCTGGTCAGAGCGAGCCATCCGGAACCGGCCGCAGCGGTCACCGCGGTTTCCGGCCTACTGGCCTGGGGAGTGGGTCATCGACCGTCCGGAATCGTCTCGGTGGTGCTCGCCGTGCTGGCCAGCCAGCTCGCCGTGGGCTGGACCAACGACGCGCTGGACGCCGAGCGGGACGCCACGGTGGGGCGTACCGACAAACCTGTCGCCGCCGGCGCGGTCGGCCGGCGCACCACGGCCTGGGCTGCGGCGGCGGCCGCGGTGGCCTGTCCGCTGCTGGCGCTGACCACGAACCCGACGGCGGCGTTCTGGTTGACCGTGGCCCTCGTCTCGGCGCTGCTCTACGACTGGCCGCTGAAGGCCACCGCCTTCTCGGTGGTGCCGTACGCCGTCTCCTTCGGCGCGCTGCCCGCCTTCGTGGTGCTCGCGCTGCCCGGTCAGCCGACCCCACCCGCCTGGCTGCTCGTCGCGGCGGCCTGCCTGGGGGCCGGCGCGCACTTCGCCAACGTGCTGCCCGACCTGGCCGACGACGCCCGGACCGGGGTGCGCGGCCTGCCGCACCGGCTGGGCTCCGCCGGGAGTCGGGCGGCGGCGGCCGGTCTGCTCCTCGCGGCGACCGCGACCCTGGTCCTCGGACCACCCGGGCCGCCGTCGGCCCTCGGGCTGGCCGCGGTCGGCACGGCCGCCGTGGTGCCGGCACTGAGCTGGTACGCCGGACGCTCGGCGGTCCGGGCCGGCCGGCGGCCGGTGGCGGCCTTCCGCGCCGTCATGCTGGTGGCCCTGATCGACGTGGTCCTGCTGGTGGCGAGCGGTCGGGTGGTGTGAGCGCCACCCGGCCAGGTGGCATTGCCGGGTCCGCGTGCGGGCCTCGATCAGCCCCAACTACCCTGGAGCGCGGTCTGCGCGGGTATGGCCACCGTGCCCGGGCGTGCGGCCCGGGTGGGGATTGTGACGAGGAGGACCGACGTGACGCGCTCGATCAGGGGATCCCGGCGGGCGGCCCTGTTGCTGTCCGGGATTGCGGCAACCGGCCTGCTGGCGTCCGGATGCGGCACCGGTCAGATCGCCGAGACCGCGTTGAAGGAGCCGTCGGTCCAGGGCGTCAACCTCACCACCAACAACGGATCCTTCTCCGTGCGTGGTCTGCTGGTGGAGTACCCGGGCACCGAGGGCTACCGGGCCGGCCAGGACGCTCCGCTGAGCGCCGTGATCTACAACGACTCGAAGCAGACGGTCACCGTCACCGTCACCGCCGAGAGCGCCCGCGAGGTGCGCATCGGCGGCGGCTCGACCAGCGCGTCCGCCTCGGCCAGCGCGTCTCCGTCGGGCAGCGCGTCTCCGTCGGGCAGCGCGTCTCCGTCGGGCTCGCAGAGCCCGTCGACCTCCACGTCCCGCTCGGCCAGCCCGTCGGCGACCCCGTCCGAGACCGGCTCGTCCTCGGCCACGCCGTCCGCTCCGGAGTCGGCGCGGGCGTCGGGCTCGGCCAGTCCGGCCGCCCCCGGCCAGTTGGCCCGGATCGAGCTGGCTCCGCTCAGCTACATCCAGCTCAACTCCGAGGCCACCTCGCAGCTCCGGCTGATCGGCCTGACCGAGGCGCTGCGCTCCGGCCAGAACGTCTCGGTGACCTTCGACTTCGGCAACGGCAACACGGTGACCGGCCAGGCGCCGATCGCGGTGCCGCTCACCCCTGCGGCGCGTCCCTCGCCGCTCATCGAGCGCGAGGGCGGCTACGAGGGCAACGAGGGCGGCACGACCCACGAGTGACCCGACCTCCGAATCGACGGACGCCCCGGCGTGGTGACCACCACGCCGGGGTGTTTTCGTCGTACGAGAGGGCTAGCGTCCTGATGTGACCACCTCCCGATCGACTCCTTCGCGTAGCGGCACGGCCGGTGCCGCGCGTGGGCGGTCCGCCGCCCGCGAGCCGCGCCCGGCGTACGAGTGCGACGCCTGTGGGCACCAGCCGCCCAAGTGGGTGGGGCGCTGCCCGGAGTGCGGCGAGTGGGGCGCGGTGGTCGAGAGCACGACGACCGGCCCAACCGTGGCCGGTCGGGTGGTCAGCTCCCGGATGCCGGCCGAGCCGGCCCGGCCGATCGCCACCATCAGCGCCGCCCCGGCCCGGGCCGTGCCCACCGGGGTGAGCGAGCTCGACCGGGTGCTCGGCGGCGGTCTGGTGCCCGGCGCCGTGGTGCTGCTCGCCGGCGAGCCCGGCGTCGGCAAGTCGACACTGCTGCTGGACGTGGCCCAGCAGTGGGCAGCCGGTGCCGGCAGCCCTTCGCTTGTCGTCAGCGGGGAAGAGTCGGTCAGTCAGGTGCGCTTGCGTGCCGAACGGATGGGCACCCTGCACGACCAGCTCTACCTCGCGGCGGAGAGCGACCTGGGGTCGGTGCTCGGCCACCTCGACGCGGTCAAGCCGGGCCTGCTGGTGCTCGACTCGGTGCAGACCATCTCGACCACCGGCACCGAGGGGGTGCCCGGTGGGGTCACCCAGGTACGCGCGGTCACCGCCGCGCTGGTCTCGGTCGCCAAGGAGCGGGGCATCGCCACCGTGCTGGTCGGGCACGTCACCAAGGACGGCCAGGTGGCCGGGCCTCGGGTGCTGGAGCACCTGGTCGACGTGGTGTTGCACTTCGAGGGCGACAAGCACTCCTCGCTGCGCCTGGTGCGCGGTGTGAAGAACCGGTTCGGCGCGGCCGACGAGGTCGGCTGCTTCGAGATGCACGAGGGCGGCATCAGCAGCCTGGCGGACCCGTCCGGGCTGTTCCTGACCCGATACGCGGAACCGGTCCCGGGCACCTGCGTCACGGTGGCCATGGAGGGGCGGCGCGCCCTGGTCACCGAGGTGCAGGCGCTGATCGGCGCGACGGTGGCCGGCTCTCCCCGGCGTACCGTCTCCGGCCTCGACTCGGCGCGACTGGCGATGGTGCTCGCGGTGCTTCAGCGACGCACCGAGCGGCTGACCCTGCACGACCGGGAGGTCTTCGCCGCCACGGTCGGCGGCATCCGGGTGGTGGAGCCGGCCGCGGACCTCGCGGTCGCGTTGGCGGTCGCCTCCGGCGGGCTCAACCTGGCCATCGCACCGCACCTGGTGGCGATCGGCGAGGTGGGTCTGACCGGCGAGGTGCGCCGGGTCGGGGCGGTGCCCCGCCGGTTGGCCGAGGCGGCCCGGCTGGGGTTCAAGGTGGCCCTCGTGCCGCCCGGTTGCGGCCCGACCAGCACCGGCGCCGGCCCCCAGCAGATGCGGGTGACCGAGGTCACGGACGTCCGCTCGGCGCTGCACCATGCGGCCCGCGCGTCCGCCGAGTGACCCAGCGTGCCGACGGAGACGGCAAAACCGGACAGCACGCCGCAAGCGGGAAACGGGTTGGAAGGGCCGCATCGTGACACATCACAGTAACCACGACAGCACCCACCGCACGGCAGTCCGTAGACTGTGTCCGTGCCGATCGACCGCGATACCACCAAGCCAGCCGGCGCGCCGCCCCAGGCCCGCACCGGCGCCGTGGGCTCGCCCGCCCGCCCGATCAGCGTGAGCGTGACCGCGGGAGCCACCGGGAGTGCCGGCGATCCACTGCGCGCCAACCTCGCCCTGATGGCCCCGGGCACCGCCCTGCGCGACGGTTTGGAGCGCATCCTGCGTGGCCGCACGGGCGCGCTCATCGTGCTCGGCTACGACAAGGTCGTCGAGGGCCTGTGCACCGGCGGTTTCCCGCTGGACGTGGAGTTCTCCGCGACGCGGGTCCGCGAGCTGTGCAAGATGGACGGCGCCGTCGTGCTCTCCAGCGACGGCACCAGGATCGTCCGGGCCGCCGTGCACCTGATGCCCGACCCGTCCATCCCGACCGAGGAGTCCGGCACCCGGCACCGCACCGCCGAGCGGGTGGCCCGGCAGACCGGCTATCCGGTCATTTCGGTCAGCCAGTCCATGCGGATCATCAGCCTCTACGTCAACGGCCAACGGCACGTGCTCGACGACTCGGCGGCGATCCTCTCCCGGGCCAACCAGGCGCTCGCCACCCTGGAGCGCTACAAGCTCCGGCTGGACGAGGTCTCCGGCACGCTCTCCGCCCTGGAGATCGAGGATCTCGTCACCGTACGGGACGCGGTGGCCGTGGTGCAGCGCCTGGAGATGGTCCGCCGGATCGCCGACGAGATCGCCGGTTACGTGGTCGAGCTGGGCACCGACGGCCGTCTGCTGGCCCTGCAGCTCGACGAGCTGATGGCCGGCGTGGACGCCGATCGGACGCTTGTCATCCGGGACTACCTCCCGGTCGGCCGCAAGTCGCGCACCCTCGACGAGGCACTTGTCGAGCTGGACCTGCTCGGTGCCACCGAGTTGATCGACCTGGTGTCGGTGGCCAAGGCGATCGGCTACCCGGCCGCGTCGGACGCGCTGGACGCGGCGGTCAGCCCGCGCGGCTTCCGACTGCTGGCCAAGGTGCCGAGGCTGCCGGTGACGGTGGTCGACCGCCTGGTGGTGCACTTCGGCAGCCTGCAACGGCTGCTGGGCGCGACCGTGGAGGACCTGCAGGCCGTCGAGGGGGTCGGTGACGCCCGGGCGCGCGGTGTCCGTGAAGGGCTGTCCCGGCTCGCCGAGGCGTCGATCCTGGAGCGGTACGTCTGATCCGGCTCAGCCGGTCACGGTGAGCTTCACCGGTGCGCTGAGCTTCGTGCCGACCCGGGCGAACACCTCGTACGTGCCGAGCGGCGGGAACGGCCCGGCGGCCAACCCACTGCCGTCACACCGGCTGGTGTCCCGCCCGTTCCACACCACCTGGTAGGAGCGCTCGAAGTTCGGGGTGAAGGACTGCACGTCCGAGCCCTGGACCTTGCCGCAGGTGTCCGAGGACCAGACCTTCTCGGCACCGGACTTGATGAAGATCTCTTGCAGGTCGGCGCCGACGTTGCGGCTGCACGTCCGGTCCGACGTGTTTTTGATCTTGAGTTGCAGGTCGGCCACCGCTCCGCGCTGGACCGAGGTGGGACTCGCCATCGAGACCACGCGGATCTCCGCATCGGTGCAGGTGCCGTCGTCCACCGAATTGGCCACCGTGCCCGGCGGAGGGTCGTTGCTGGTGATCGCGGGGCTCGGGGTCGTCGCGTCCGGGGTCGTCGCGCCCGCATCGCCGGAGGCGGACGGCGGCGGAGCGCCGGTCTGTGGCGTCAGCACCGGCGCGCCCGGACCAGCCGCCCCGGTGGGCGTGGCCGTCGGCGACCCCGCAGCCTTCGTGTCGCGGTCGGAACGATCCGAGCCGGTGCAGGAGTAGAGCAGGACAATCAGGAAGAGAAGCCCCGCTCCGAGTACGACGACGCGACGCCGCCAGTACACGGCGGGTGGCAGGGGGCCGACCGTCAGACGCATGATGCCCCCCACCGTAGCCGCGCTGCGCCCGCCAGTGTGGCGCGACGCGCCGGAGCCCCGTCGGGACGGGGGCACGACCCTCCACTCTGGATGGACACCCCGATCGTCCGGCACCCGCTCAGAGGTAGACCTTGCGCTGATAGACGGCGTGCGCACCAGCCACCCGATCCAGAAAAAGCAGCCCCGAGCAGTGGTCGATCTCGTGCTGCAACGCCCGCGCCTCGAAGCCGTCGGTCACCAACCGGACCGGCTCCCCGCTGCCCGGCAGGTCACCCTCGACCACCAGCCGGCTGGCCCGCTTCACGTCACCGGTCAGATCCGGCACCGACATGCAACCCTCCCGGCCCGGCTTCCACCGGGTCGCCTCCACCACACGGGCGTTGCACAACACGAAGGTCCCGTGCACCGTCACCGCCTTCGGGTGCCCGGTCACGTCGACGGCGAAGACACGAGCACCCACCCCGACCTGCGGGGCGGCCAACCCGACACAACCCGGCGAAACCCGCATCGTCGCCACCAGGTCGGCCGCGAGCTGGACTGTCTCGTCCGCCGTCGGATCGACCTCTCCGGCGGCCCGACTCAGCACCGGATGCGGGGCGGACAACACCGCCCGCAGCACACCCGACGCGACCAGCGCCTCCGGCGTCCAGCCACCCAGACCGGCGTACGGCACGCTCTCCGCGCCGCTCACAACAGATCCGGGTCCGCCGGCCGGAGCGTGACCTCCACGCCCAGGTCAGCAGCCGTCCGGTGCAGCCGGTCCACAAGCGCGTCGGCCACGCCCGCCGGCAACTCGACCTCGGCCAGCACCACGTAGAGCGCACCCGCCAACCGGGTGCTCAGGTCGGTGACATTCCCGCCCGCGTCGACAAGCACCCGGGTCATCGCCGCGACGATGCCCATCCGATCCGAACCGTGCACCGCCAGCACGTACGGCTCACCCACCGCGGGCACCTCACCGTCCGGGGTGACCGCGCGTACCGTCGCCAGTAGTTGACCCTCGGCGGCCAGCGGCGCCAGCGCGGCCTCAACCTCGGCGGCGGCCGGCCCGGTGCAGATCAGGGTCATCGCGAAATGCCCCCGCAGCCGGGTCATCGTGCTGTCGGTGAGGTTCGCGCCCAGTCGAGCCAACACCTCGGCTACGTCGGCCACGATGCCCGGCCGGTCCCGACCGATGACGGTGATCGCGAGCTCGTTCATCCGCGCATTCTCTCCGATCCGGGGCGCGCCGCCGGGACACCCCGCCCGAGCCGCCCAACCAGCGGGACCCCGGCGCGTGACATCATCGACGTCGCCATGACTCAGCCCGATTTCGCCACCCTGGTCAGCCGATGGTTCCAGCAACACGCCCGCGACCTCCCCTGGCGTGCGCCGGACACCAGCCCGTGGGCCATCCTGGTCAGCGAGGTCATGCTTCAACAGACACCCGTGGTCCGGGTGGTGCCGGCCTGGCAGGCATGGCTGGCCCGCTGGCCGGACCCGGCAGCGTTGGCGGCGGACAGCCCCGCCGAGGCGATCCGGATGTGGGGACGCCTCGGCTACCCCCGTCGGGCGATTCGGCTGCGAGAATGCGCGGTGGCGATCGTCGACCGGCACGGCGGCCAGGTCCCGGACCGCCTGGAGCAACTGCTGGCCCTGCCGGGAGTCGGGACGTACACGGCACGGGCGGTGGCCGCATTCGCGTACGGGCAGCGGCACCCGGTGGTCGACACCAACGTGCGACGGGTGGTCTGCCGGGCGGTAGCCGGCGAGCCGGACGCCGGGCCGGTCACCCGGCCAGCCGACCTGGTCGCCACCGAAGAGCTACTCCCGACGGAACCGGCCGCGGCGGCGCTGGCCAGCGCCGCGTTCATGGAACTGGGCGCGGTCATCTGCACCGCCCGGTCGCCGCGCTGCACGGCCTGCCCGGTCGAGTCGATCTGCGCGTGGCGGGCTTCCGGCCGGGAGGCCCCAACAGGTCCAACCCGCCGACCCCAGCGGTACGCGGGCACCGACCGACAGGTACGCGGCCTGCTGCTCGGGGTGCTCCGGGACGCCACCGGTCCGGTGCCGCACGAACGGCTGGACCAGGTCTGGACCGACGACGTGCAGCGCGCCCGAGCCCTGGCCGGCCTGGTGCAGGACGGGCTCGTCGAACCGGCCGACACCGATTCCTTCCGCCTCGCCGGCGACGGCCCGTCCTTCCCCACCGCCGACCTCACCAGCTGACTCACCGGCCTCCGCTGGGAGGGTGCCACCGAGACGGCCCCCGCTGGGGAAGGTCCTCCTGGGGAGGCCGCGCCTGGGCGCCTTCGCTGCGGCCTCCGCTGGGGCGGCCCCGCCTGGGGCGGTCTCCGCCTGGGGCGGCCTCCGCCTGGGGCGGCCTCCGCCTGGGGCGGCCTCCGCCTGGGGCGGCCTCCGCCTGGGGCGGCCTCCGCCTGGGGCGGGTTCCGTCCAGCCCAGCCGACCAACCACGCACATCTGGCGGACGGCCCTCGAGCACCCCAAGATCGTGCTCGATCCCGGATGTAGTGGTGTCGTCGCGCGCCGGATACCCCTAAATCCTGGATGTTGCGTGATCTTGCGGCTGGGTGCTCCGCCGGGAGGCCACGCCCCAACCCGACCTCGACACTCCGCCCCGCGCTCCGGGCCCGTCCCTTCTCTCACCCGCAACATCAGGGAAAGTGCTGCCTCCGGACCCGCTGAGCAGCACTTTCCCTGATGTTGCGTGGATCTTGCCTGAGATGGCACGGCTAGTGCGACGGGCGCGGCACGCGCGCGGGCAGGCACAGGCGCAGGCAGGCACAGGCGCGGCCCGGCACAGCCACGGGCACGGGCGCGCGCAGCCACGGGCGCCGCACGGGCGCAGGCAGGCACGGGCGCAGGCGGGCACGGGCTGGGCGGGCACGGGCTGGGCGGACACGGGCGCGGGCGCGACACAGGCGCGGGCGCGACACAGGC